>JANLPQ010000087.1:0-15600 GCA_031367325.1 Polaromonas sp.
GGCCAGCCAGCGCGCATAAGGCGTCTCGCCGACGCGGCCTTCGACGCTGGCTTCGAGCACGCCGGTGGTGAGCGGCGGCAGCCGCGCTGTCACTTGTCCATGGTGATCGACCACCGCGGTGGCGCCGGTGTTGGTCGAGCGGATCACCGGCCGCTGGAACTCGATCGCGCGCATCTGCGAGAACTGCAGGTGCTGGTCCTGCACCAGCCAGCGGCCGAACCAGGCCAGGTTGCTGACGTTGACGAACACCGTCGCTGCCTGCGGGCCGACGACGCTGGAGACGATGTCTTCGCCGAACAGGTCTTCGTAGCACACGAGTGGTCGCAGCCGCTGCCCGCCGAAGACGAACGCCTCGGTGCTGCGGCCACGCGCCTGGTCGGCCAGCGGGATGTTCATCAGGTTCACGAACCAGTGGAAGCCGGGCGGGATGATCTCGCCGAAGGGCAGCAAATGTCGCTTGCCGTAGCGGTAGCCGGCCTCGGCCGAGACCGCGGCGCCTTCGATTGCCCCGCCCGGCAACGCGACGACCGAATTGACGTAGCCCGAGGCCTCGTCGCCGACGAAGATGCCGATCAGTGCAGCGCGCTCGGCGGCGTCCGATGCGGGCGCTGACGCTGCGGATGCTGGCGGCAGCGCACCACGCAATGCCGCCCAGTAGCCGTCGCTGATCTGGACGCGTGACAGCGGCAGCACCGATTCGGGCGTCACCACCAGCGCGCCGCGGGCTTCGGTCAGCTGGCGCACCAGGCCGTGCAGTTGCAGGCTCAGCCGGTCGGGGTCGAACTTGATCTCCTGCGGCACGTTCGGCTGCAGCAGGCTGATGCTCAGCGTGCCGGTGGAGCGGGTGAACTGATCGGGCAACAGGTGCGGCACCAGGGCGAGCGCGATCAGCACCGCACTGACGGACGATCGAACCCTCAGCGCATGGCCTTGCAGCCACAGCGCGGCCGATGCGGCGATGGCTGCGATCAGCGCGCAAAGGCCATAGACGCCGACCCACGGTGCCCAGGCGGCCAGCGGGCCGACGGCATGCGCATAGCCCGAGGCGATCCACGGGAAGCCGGTGAACACCAGCCCGCGTGCCAGCTCGGCCAACAGCCAGCAGGCGGCCCACAGCGCGACGTCCCAGCCCGGCCGGCCGGTGCGCAGCCGCGCCCACAGCGCCATCGCTGCCGCGTAGTACAGGCCCAGCAGCGCGGCCAGCACCAGCACCGCCAGCACCGCCAGCGCAGGGTGCATGCCGCCGTAGTCGTGCATGCTGATGTAGAGCCACCAGAAGCCCGACACCAGCCAGCCCACCGCGTACAGCCAGCCCATCATTGCGGCGCGGCGTGGCGCGGCGGCTGCGGTGGCGTGGGCCAGCACGGCGAGCGACAGCAGCTGCAGCCACCACCACTCGAACGGCGAGAACGACAGCGTCTGCGCGACGCCAGCGAGCAGCACTGCCGGCGCACTGGCGAGCCAGCGCAATGGCTGGGTGCCCGAGGCCGGGCTGCGCATCAAGCGCCGTCGGGCTCGAGGGCAGGTTCAGGCGCGCGGGTGACCTTGAACCAGCGCACCGCGCCGCCGCGCGTGAGCATCACGCTGAACAGCAGCCCGCCCATCGCGACCGCTTCGCCACGGCGTGGCACGCGGCCGAGCTCATGCGCGATGAGCCCGCCGATCGTCTCGAAGCTGTCTTGCGACAACCGGGCACCGAAGGATTCGTTGACGGCCCCGATCTCGGCGTCGCCCGCCACCCGGTGGCTGCCGTCGGCCAGCGTGTAGACGCTGGACTCGCCGTCCTTGTCGTCGAACTCGTCCTCGATCTCGCCGACGATCTGTTCGAGCACGTCTTCGATCGTCAGCAAACCGGCGGTGTTGCCGAACTCGTCGATGACGATCGCCAGGTGGTTGCGGTTCGAGCGGAAGTCACGCAGCAGCTCGTTAAGTCCTTTCGATTCGGGCACGAACACCGCCGGGCGCAGCAGCGTGCGCAGGTTCAGGTCGGGTGAGCGCTGCAGCTTCAGCAAATCCTTGGCCATCAAGATGCCGATGATGTTGTCGCGCTGGCCTTCGTAGACCGGAAAGCGCGAATGCGCGGTGCCGATGACCAGGTGCAGCAACTCGTCGTACGGTGCGTCGATGTCGAGGTGGTCCATGTGCGGCGCGGCCACCATCACGTCGCCGGCTGTCATGTCGGCCATGCGGATCACGCCTTCTAGCATGGCGCGGCTTTCGGCGCCAATAATGTGGTTGCCCTCAGCCTCGGCCAGCGTCTCGATCAGCTCGTCTTTGCTGTCGGGGCCGGGGTGCAAAAACTCGGCCAGCTTTTGCAAAAAGCCGCGTTTGTCAATGTGTTTGGGGGCCTGGAAATGCGCAGGTGTGTGCACAAGTTTGGGGCCTGTTTTTTGCGCGGGCAGGCTGCTACCGGCTTTGTGCGCTAACGGCACGGGGCTACTGGGGTAAGGGTCGGACACAAGCGGTACGAAAAGTTAAACAGCCCTCTAGGATAGCGCATTTGCGTGACATTGCGTGGTTTGGGGGTGTGGTTACACAAATGGGCTTGAAGATTGATATTGCGGCACCGTGAGCTTTTGGGGTTAGGGTAATTTGTTGAAGATTGATATTGTTATTTTTGTACGGGAGCGTGCAGGCGGCGTACTCAGCTACGCGGCCTGCACGCTCTTGCATACGTCGTGAATGCGCATACAGTCCAGTCCCACCGTCTGCCAGCTCCTGCACACTTGGCTGGCGATCTACCGCTGTTGTTCCAACTAATTCAGTACGCAGCCCTGGCGCTTGGTGTGAACAGCGCAGCGGCATAAAGGGGGAGGCCGCAGGCCGGAGGACAGCCGCGGAGCTGTTCACGCCAAGCGTCAGGGCGGGCACAGCTCTGGTAGTGAAGCCACGCCAGGAATATTATGAGGCCCATTTTCAGAGTACTTTGAGCCGCTAACCCAAGTAAATACTGTTCAAGCAGCTATGTAATTCATAGTAATTTGCTGATTCAGTCTGCACAAGTGGGTATCGAAGGGCTAGCGAACCCTTCGATACTTCAGGGCGAACGGAGATGGGCAGCGCGCGGGCTGTTCAATCCAATCCAAGCCAAGCAACCAACCCCAGGGCAAGCAAGCCAACTCAATAACGAACGCTGCAGAACCACAAAACCCCTATTCCGCCGACTTATGCCGCCCCTCCCGCACCCCGCAACGTATTTCTTGCAGACTACCCAAAAAGTCCCAAAACCGCTTGGCCTGCACTTTGAGCTTAAAGTCCACCTCGCCCACCCGGTCTTCCACCGCCTCTGTCATGCGGCTGTCCAAGTCCGCTGGGGGCAGCTTGAGGTACGCCTCGCTCTCGCTACCGTCGCGCTCTACCCGCGCACCGGCATTGCGTGCAATCTTTAGCATGGCGGCGTTTTCGCTTAACGCATGGATAAACATCAAGTCCACGCCCTGATTGCGCGCATGCGTAATGGCGCGGTCAAACAGCTGCGTGCCAAAGCCCTTGCCCCGCGCATCGCTGAGCACCGACACGCCAAATTCTGCGCAGTTTTGCGTTTTAGGGTCGCTAGAAAAGGCCAAATGCGCCACTGCAAGCAAGGTCAAGCTGCGGTTGTAGATGCCGTAGATCTCGTCGCGGTCAAAGTTGAGTCCGTCCACATACGAGCGGATCTGCGCCTCTTGCGCGGCATAGCCAAAGCGCAAATAGCGGTCTTCAGCCGACAGCGCTAGCAGGTGGCGAATAATGCCCCGGCGGTGGCGTGTGCTGAGCGCGCGGATGGGCACCACCAGCGGCTGTTCGCGCTTGGCAGCGTCGCTGGGCTGGCCTGTGTAGCTGGGCGGTGCGCGAAAAAATTCCGTCCCTGCGCCCAGAGTGGCTTGGATCAGTGCTTTTGAATCAACCATACGTTCAATATAAGGGTAAACCCGGTAAATACGATGATTTTAGTTAGAGAATTAAGTTTAAAGAAAAACAAGGTCTTTATCAAGGGTAATTTAGGTTGAAATAGCCCTCTAACCCAAGTAAATCCTGCTCAAGCAGCTATTAATTTAATAGTGAAATAGGTGTCTAATAACGTATATACACGTTACAACGGCACCGCCGTGGTACTTTTGACTTCAGTCAGCACGAAACTGGTTTTGCAATCTTGCACGCTGGGGTGCTTTAGCAGCACGTCCATGATAAAACGTGAGTACGCACTCATGTCGCGTACTACAAGGCGCAACAGGTAGTCCATCTCCCCGGTCAGCGCGGCGCATTCGACCACTTCGGGCCAAGTTTGCACGCTGGCGCTGAATAAATCCATCGGGTTGCGTTTGTGGCTTTCGGAGTGCTTTTCTAGGCGCACGTTGATGTATGCCGTCAGGCCAAGGCCCACTTTGTCGGGCTTGACCAAGGCTACGTAGCGGCCGATGATGCCAGTGTCTTCCAGCCGTTTGACGCGGCGCAGCACGGCGCTGGCAGACAGGCCCACTTCGGTGGCAATCAGGTCGTAGGTTCTGCGGCCATCCGCCTGCAAAATGCGCAAAATATTAGCATCTAGCTTGTCAAGTGCTTGGTTCTCCATAATTTGCAATATTACTGCGTAATCGTCAATTTAGCGCTTTAGAACGCTGAAATATTGATGTATTGCGGTACTACACTGCTTACATGGCTGGTAAGGCGCAGTTTGCACCTGAGCTAGCACACGGCGCAGTCTTAGTCATTCTCAAGGAACTCACCCGATGGCAAATGTCAAAAATACCGCATGGGACAACCCCATGGGCACCGCAGGTTTTGAATTTATCGAATACGCCGCGCCCGACCCAGCCGCTATGGGCGCGCTGTTTGAGCGCATGGGCTTTAAACCGATTGCCAAGCACCGCCATAAAAACGTCACCCTGTACCGCCAAGGCGGCATTAATTTTATTGTGAACGCTGAGCCCGACAGCTTTGCGCAGCGTTTTGCACGCGCGCACGGGCCCAGCATTTGCGCCATAGCGTTTCGTGTGCAAGATGCCAAGGCCGCGTACGAGCGCGCCAAAAGTCTGGGCGCGTGGGGCTATGCCGACCAAGCCGGGCCAGGCGAGCTAAACATTCCGGCCATCAAAGGCATTGGCGACAGCGTGATTTACCTGGTGGACAAATGGCGCGGCAAAAATGGCGCGAAAGATGGCGACCTTGGCAACATCAGCTTTTTTGATGTGGACTTTGCACCGTTGCCCGGCATCACCGCTGCCGACCTCAGCCCCGCGGGCCACGGCCTGACCTACATTGACCATTTAACGCACAACGTGCACCGCGGCCGCATGCAAGAGTGGGCGGGTTTTTATGAACGTTTATTTAACTTTAAAGAAGTGCGCTATTTTGATTTTGAAGGCCAAGCCACTGGCGTGAAAAGCAAAGCCATGACCAGCCCGTGCGGACAGATTCGCATCCCGATTAACGAAGAAGGCAACGAGAAGGCCGGGCAAATTCAAGAATATCTAGACCGTTACCACGGCGAAGGCATTCAGCACATAGCGCTGAGCTCTACCAACTTAATCGACAGCGTAGACGCACTGCAAATGAGCGGCATGAAGCTGCTAAGCACCGGTGAGACCTATTACGAACTGCTAGACCAACGCATTCCTGGCCACGGTGAAGACGTAGCCGCGCTGCAAAGCCGCAACATCCTGATGGACGGCACCCAGGGCGAGCTGCTGCTGCAAATCTTCAGCGAAAATCAACTCGGCCCGATCTTCTTTGAATTTATCCAACGCAAAGGCAACGAAGGTTTTGGCGAAGGCAACTTTAAGGCGTTGTTTGAAAGTATTGAACTTGATCAAATGCGACGTGGTGTGCTGGCCAAAGTATGACGAATGCATTTGCATCGCATAACACTGCGCTCAGCGCAGTGGCTAGTACAGCATCCGCCAACGGCATGCAACCGGTAATCTACGGCCAGTCTGACCGCCCGCCGCGCGGCGACTACAGCCAAGCGCGCGCTGACTATACGTGCGACCAAAACTACGCTGCCTACACTGTGCAAGACCATGCCACGTATGCACAGTTGTACGCACGCCAGTCGGCGCTGCTGCCCGGGCTGGCAGCGCAAACGTTTATCAACACGCTGCCTCGCCTGGGTGCTAGCAACGCCATTCCGCGCTTTGAAGACATTAACGCGCAGCTAATGGCTGCAACGGGCTGGCAACTGGTGGGTGTGCCGGGACTGATCCCTGAAGTGCCATTTTTTACACTGCTGTCACAACGTAAATTTCCGGTCACCACCTGGATACGCACGACCGATGAGTTGGACTACGTCGTCGAGCCAGATCTGTTTCACGACCTGTTTGGCCATGTGCCTTTGTTGTTTGACACAAGCTATGCCGACCATATTCAAGCCTATGGGTTGGGTGCATTAAAGGCGCACCAGCTAGAGCATGGCCCTGCGCAAATGAAGGGTGCGGTGGAAATGTTGTCGAGTTTGTACTGGTACACAATTGAGTTTGGTCTGCTTCGCGAGGGCGATGACTTGCGCGCATACGGCGCAGGCATCTTAAGCAGTGGCGGTGAGCTGCAGCACAGCATTCGCTCTACGCACCCGCAACGCATGGCACTGCAGACCGAGGCGGATTTACTGCAGTGCATGGCATCCACCTACAAGATTGACACCTACCAGCAGCAGTATTTTGTAATCGACAGTTTTGAGGCATTGCTGCGATTGACTACACCCGACTTTGCGCCGTACTACCGTCAACTTGACGCGTTAAAAGCGCAAAGTGACACTACAACTGCCAATCTTTAAGCGCTTGTACAGTTTTGTAGGCTAGCTCAGCCAATAAAGCCATCTGGCTGTCTGCGTCGGTTGGCCAAGCACCGTTTTGACACGATTGCTCTAAAGCGAAACACGCATCGGTCAACGCCATTGCCCCCACGTTAGACGCACAACCTTTGAGTGCATGCGCTGCGCGCGATAAATCTGCGCTGTTCATTGCTTTATAGGCTAGCAAAATATCCTCAGCACGGTCGGGCGCATCGGTGACAAACAAAGCGATGACCTCTCGCGTCATGGTGCGTTCGTCATCGTCAAATTCTTTAAATTGCTCTAAACGGCTCCAGTCCATCAGCACTGTGGATGCGTTTATTAAACCGCTTGGTACATCAGCCGCGATAATTTTGGCGCTAACCGGGGTGCCTACCGCATACCGCGCTAGCGCTTCTGACAGCTCGTCAATGCGCAGTGGCTTGGGCAAAAAGCCAATCATGCCTGCGTCTAAGCAGCGCTGGCGGTCTTCTTCCAGCACCGACGCCGTCAACGCTACGATGGGCGGAGCCAACTGCTTGTGGGTAGACAAAATCAAGCGCGCGGACGTGAAACCGTCCATCACGGGCATGTTGGCATCCATCAAGACAGCAGCAAACGGTTTACTGTCTGGCGACCGCAGCAGCGACTGCGCTACCAAGTCTGCTGCCTCGCGCCCGTTTAGGGCTGTAGCAGCTTCGTAGCCCAGTTTGGCCAGCATGGCCAGTGCCACCTTCAAGTTCACAGCGTTATCATCGGCTACCAAAATACGCTGGTGCTTGACCTCAATTACACGCTCTGGTGTGGGGGCTTTGGCAGGCAAGTTGATCGCAGTTAATCGAGTCAGCGCATCAAATAACTGCGACTGGCGGTAAGGTTTGAGCAGGCGCGCGTCAAATACTTTGGCCTCTTCGCCAGTGGGCATCGTGCCGGAGGTAAGCAACACCACGCGTGCGCCCGCATTGCGCTGTCGTACAGCTTGGGCGAACACTTGGCCATCCATCTCGGGCATATGCATGTCCGTAATAATAATGTCGGGCGAGTGAGTTTTCAACCACTCTATGGCAGGCGCTGCGCGTTCAAACATCGTGGTTTGCATGCCCCAGCGCTTGAGTTGCTTGTCCAAAATACGCAGGTTCAGCACAGTATCGTCCACCACCAAGGCCTGTCGCCCGTTCAAGCTGGCCAGCTCAAACATTGATGACTGCGACTGGTTGGGCGAGTCAGCATAGCCCAACTGAGCGGTAAACCAAAACGTAGAACCCTCGCCCAGTACAGACTCCACGCCCACGTTGCCTCCCATTAGCTGGGCCAAGCGTTTGCAAATAGCCAAGCCTAAGCCCGTGCCACCATATTTGCGCGTCGTCGATGCATCAACTTGTGTGAACGATTGGAACAGCGCCGATTGGCGGTCTGGCGGAACGCCAATGCCTGTGTCTTTTACGCGAAACTCCAACACGGCTTTGCGGTCATGCTCAAATTCTTGCAACATGGCAGCACTGACCAGCACTTGGCCTTTGTCGGTAAATTTAATAGCGTTGTTGATAAAGTTAAGCAGTACTTGGCGTAGACGCGTCACGTCACCTCGCACCCAAATGGGTACGTCGTCCCCCATGTCGGCCAGCAGTTCCAGTCCTTTTTCTCGCGCGCGCGGTGCTGCGATGTCGCAGGCCTCTTCAATCGTGGCTTGCAAGTTAAGCGGCTCGTTTTCTAAATCAAGTTTGCCAGATTCAATTTTAGAAAAATCCAAAATATCATTGATGACACCCAGCAACTGATCACTCGATACGCGCATGGTGTGCAAGTAATCGCGCTGCTCAAGGTTTAGCGGCGTATCGGCTAACAAGGTGGTCATGCCTACAACGCCGTTTAACGGCGTACGAATTTCGTGACTCATGGTAGCCAGGAACGACGCTTTGGCGCGCGCTGCGGCCAGCGCTTCTTCGCGCGAGGCTGCTAGCTCTGTCGTGCGCTGGGTGACGCGAGCTTCTAGGTGTTCGTTAGCATCTTTCAGCTCAATAGTTTGCGCCTCAATCGCGGCGCGATTGCGTACCAACTCTTGTGCGCTGTGGTGCATCACGGTCGATAGCTGCTGCACCTCTTTAAGGTGTGCATTGGTCTGCAAGGTGGGCACTTCGCCGCGTCCCAGCTGTTCTGCGGCTTGCGCCAAACCGCGAAAACGCCGTGTAATACGATAGGCCAACCATGTGGCCAGTGCGGCTCCCAGTGCTATGGCCAGCAACATGACGCTGACAGTTTTTTTCAGTGCGCTTTGCGACTCGGCCGCAAAGTCGCTCTCAGGTGCTGCCACCACCAAGCTCCAACGCAGTCCAAATGTGCCGCCGAAAGGCTGTAGAGTCACTATCAATTTGTCATCGCTAGTGCCTACCCGACGGATAAACTTTAGCCGCTGCACACTGGACTCTTCATTTTTACCAATACTAGCCAATACATCAGCGTAGGCTGCACGAATTACCGCGTTGTTACTTTGATCGGGCTTGTGCCGGTTGAGCTTGTCTTGTGCTGCCGTAAATAGTTCGTCCCCTGCAGAGCTGGCCACCAAATAGCCTTTGTCATCTATCAAAAAAGCCGCTCCGCGCGAGCTGATTGACATGCTTTGTAGTAACAGTGACAACCGTTTTAAATATACGTCTAATGCAAATACGCCTAGTACGGCACCATCGTCACCGTACACTGGCTGCGACAAAGTAATCAACAACTGTTTTTTTGATGCGGACGGATAGACTGGTGTGAAGACGCGCCCCTTGCCCTCAACCGCAGCCTGGTACCAAGGCCTGCCTCGTGGTTCATAGTTTTTACTCTCCACAGATTGCGCTTGGCTGCGGTCGCCTGGATACTGTGCAGAGTAATAGCGCCTTCCCTCATCACTACCTGTACGTACACCGATACGCATCAATCCCGTAGCGGCACTAGACACCGGTTCAACACCTAAAAACTCACCTTTTGCAGTACCAAAATAGACATACGATGCGTCAGGTGACATACGCGTTAGCGCGAACGCGGCCTGCTCGAACAGCTCCGGTGTTTGCAACATTTTTTGTGCGCGCTGCACATCTGCCGTATTGGGCAACTCTTGCAATATGCCACTGAAGATCATATGTGCTTGCGACAAGTACTCTTCGGTATCTAACTGCACGCGCTTAGCGACATCGCTGACAATTTTCTCTGAAAGCAAGTCTACGGTTTGTATATTGCTGCGGTATAGGAACCAACCCACCAAAGCTGCCGGTGCTATACAAAATACCAATAGGCAGGTTAGTAATACAGATCGCAGCGACAGCGCAACGGCGTTAGCAGGCATCAGTGCAGACCTATGATTTCGACCACATCTACTTGCGTTGAGCGACCCGGTGTTTGCACTAGCGCGCGCGCGCCCGTGCGCACAGCGCCGGTTACTGTACGTGCCGCTTGCACCGTAGCGGCGATGGTCCAGCCCAGCGCGGGCCGACCTCCAAAAAGCTTCAAAGCGACTGTCACCGTATCACCCACTGGTGTGGTTTGCCCACTGCTACCGAATAAACCATCTAGCTTGGCAAACGCCACAGGGCCAGTGTGCATAGCAATGTTCAGCTTGAATGGCGGTAATCCGCGATCGCCAAAACGCTGTTTGACATACGCGTCGATACGCCGCGTAGCATCGGTTAAACCGACTGCTGCGCGCACTGCACGCAAGCCATGGTTAACCGAATGCGTATCGCCTGCATCAACAAATACACACAGCATGCCATCACCCAAAAACTGCATATAGTGTGCGCCAAACAGGTGCACCGTGTCACCCACATTGCCATAAAACTGCTGAATTACATCGCCAAGCTCAGTGCTAGACATAAGTTGCGTCCATTGGCCGTACTCGCTCATATCAGCAAACAGCACCGTTGCGCTGCTGAATTTTTCGTTTTCCTGCACATATCCGTTGTCGGGCCACTGTTCGCTAAGCGATTTAGCCATGCGCTTTTCGTACAGCTTGCTGATTTTGTGCCGCTGCTCTTCCAAAGCTTCGGCAACAGCTACGTCCACCACTTGTGCACGCATGGCGTCGGCTCGCAATAGTTTATTAAGCTGCGCGTTGACTGCTTCACGCAGCTCCTGCGGTGCGAAAGGTTTGGTCAAATAATCGTCTGCGCCCGTGGTCATACCTTGGCGCATATGCGTACGGTCTTGCAGCGAGGTCAATAAAATAACCGGCGTAGTGGCCAATTCTGGGTCATTACGTACTTGGTCTAGCACCTCAAAGCCATCTAGATGCGGCATCTGCACGTCGCTTACTACCAAGTCGGGTCTGAACTGACGTATGAGGTCTAGCCCTTTGGCGCCATCCTCGGCAGCCATCACATCAAAGCCCTCTTTTTTAAGTACTTGGCTTACCAGCATGCGTGTACCCGCATCGTCATCCATCACAACAATCAATGGCATGGTTTGTCCTTGTTTTTGAAAATTATCTCGGTTCTAGTTGTCATTAACACCGCGTACTATTTACCCTAGCATCTTCCAACATGTGCTCATCAATCGGGCATTGTTGACCATTGCGACATGGCCGATATGTTTTAGGAGTTGGTTGTCAGCGCCTTCTAGCTTGGCCGAAGATACCGGAAATACTATATTGTCACAATTAGAATAAAAACATGTAAATTTTACTGCAACTGTATTTTTTTCACGCTGCTGCAGATCGCGCAACCAATCACTTTGCAAACGCATCTGGCTTCCGTTAACGGTATGTGAAAACACCCCTAACCAAGTGCCGTAGTGCGGCGTGCCCAGTGTGATGACGTGGTGCACTTTATTGAGTGCTGCTGGCATAGCTAGGTGTGTGTTGGCTTGACTAAGCCAAGCGCGCAGTGCCAGACCGCCCATACTGTGACCAACGACCAAAGGTGGTTGGCCCGTAGCTTGCGTTACTAGGGTTACTGCCTTGTCGATGATGTCCACGTAGTCATCAATAGAACCAAATGCGGGCTCCAGATCCACTGCAATATAAACGCGCCCTTCGGCTCTGAGGCGTCGCATCCAGTGTGTCCAAAAGCCGCGATTGCAAAAAAAACCATGCACAAGCACTACACCACGCCTTGCCTGTGGATCTGGCTGCAAATTGTTGGGCACAGCTTGGCGTCTAAACGGCTGCCACCAGTTAAATATCATTACGCTGGCGCACAGCTCGCTCCACCAAGCGATCACATGGCCTGTTAAACTGGCGCGCGCAGTAGGATCGTGACGATTGACCACGTATAACAGCACAAACTGCACCGCTTCAATAAGGCATAGTACCGGCACAGGTGCAAGCAAACATAGTACGGCCACCCATGGATGGTGCGGCCACAGCCATACACACAGCAACACTCCCGACAGTAGCAGTAGCAGCGTTAACACCCGTTGGATCCAAGCATTTACCATGCAATAACTGTAACTGCTTTCCCGTGCCAAACTACTCGAACGAACTATATTCTGTCGATTGGCATGCGTATTCGTATTTGTTTGGTTTGCGCAAAGACAACATCTATAGTTGCACGAAACGCTTGCTTCGTTATTTATAGCTGTTTGAGCATTATCTACGGCTTGTTTGATGGCTTTAGCTATATAAAGGCTCTGATTTCTGATTTACACTGGGTTTTAAGATTTTTTACTGCCATGCGCCATCATGATTGAATATTACAACTCGCCACCCGTGCAGCCTATGATTTCTATTGCGCAGCTACCCTCTGTCAGCGATGCTTTGGCCGTCGTTCAAACGTTGCGCGCACAGCAGCTGTCTTACCCCTCGCTGCAACATGCGGTGTCCGCAATAAAACGTTTGCAATGTGTGCGATTTCAGCATACATATGCCGATGCGCTTACGCACCCAGATTGGGTGGCACCAGCTCGGTTTTTCTTAAATGAGTTGTATAGCGATAAAGACTATTCTCAACGGGATGCTGAGTTTGGTCGTATTGCCCCGGCAATCCAACGACTCTTTCCACAATCAGTGGTTGGCGTAGCCACCACATTGACCCAATTACATGCTTTAAGCGAGCAACTTGACTATGCAATGGCAGTAGCTGTCATCAAAACGTCTGTCAATGGAGTATCTGACATGCAAGTGCGCGACAGGTATGTTGCAGCATGGCGTGAAGTAGGACACCGAAGTGCACGTTTAGATCAATTGGCACTAGTGCAACGCTTGGGGTTAGGCCTGTCTAAGCTTACACGTACACGAGGCTTACGTACCATGCTCCGTATGATGCGCGGCCCGGCTCACTCGGGCGGATTACAACATCTACAAGACTTCTTAGAGTTAGGTTTTGACACCTTTCAAGTTCTACAGCGCAGTTCGTCAGGGTCCGAGCCGTTCTTAGCGCTTGTCAACCAGCGTGAAACCGACTGGATAGCGCGCTTATTCGACGTGCAGATTGCTCCTCAAGTGACAACTATTCGAGACAAAATCTTATGGCCTGAACTAGAATAATTGCATAACGAGATTAGGAGACAATCATGGACAAATTTTGGCTTAAAAGCTATCCTGCTGGTGTTCCGCACACAATTGACGCTGAACAGCACAGGTCTATTGCAACGTTTTTGGACGAGAGCTTTAAAAAACACGCGGCTAGCCCTTACACGGTGTGCATGGATCGTTGGATGACCTATGGTCAGCTAGATTCTTTGTCTGAGGCCATGGGAGCTTGGTTGCAGAGTAAGGGGCTTGAGACTGGCGCGCGTGTAGCCATCATGCTGCCGAACATTCCGCAATTTCCCATAACGATGTCTGGCATTTTGCGCGCTGGCTACACCTGCGTAAACGTCAACCCTCTGTACACCTCCCGCGAACTTGAGCATCAACTTAAAGACTCAGGCGCAACAGCTATTGTCATATTAGAAAATTTTGCGCACACGCTATCTGAAGTCATTGATAAAACTCACGTGCAACATATTGTTGTGGCATCTATGGGTGATTTACTGGGCTTTTGGTATGGTCACTGGGTTACTTTTGCAGTGCGTCATTTGGCAAAAATGGTTCCACCGTACCAATTGTCGTTAGTTAACGGTCGCAAAGTGACCGCTTTCAATCGCGCTATTGCCGAAGGTAGCTCCATGAGCCTAAAGGCCAGCTCGGCTAACTTAGACTCTATTGCTTTTTTGCAATACACCGGCGGTACTACGGGCTTGAGTAAAGGCGCTGTGTTAACCCACCGTAATGTCATGGCGGCCATCTTACAAGCCGAAGCCTGGTTCACGCCTGCGTTGGCAGATGTCGGTGACATTCGCAAGACAAATAGCATTGCAGCGCTGCCGCTTTATCACATCTTTGCGTTAAGCCTCAGCTTGTTAGCGATACGCTGGGGCTCTCATATGACGCTTATTCCCAATCCGCGGGATTTTGGTAAGTTTGTTGAAGTGCTTAAGAAACGTCCATTTCATATGTTGCCCGCAGTGAACACTTTGTTCAACGCACTTTTGCAACATCCCATGTTTAAGACTGTAGACTTTTCTAAACTACGTATTTCGCAAGCGGGTGGGATGGCGGCTTCAGCAGGTACTGCTCAACATTGGTTCGAGATGACGGGTTGCCCTATGGTTGAAGGCTGGGGAATGAGCGAAACCGTTGCCATAGGTACCAATAATCCTCCAACCAATACAGCGTTCACTGGCACGATTGGACTGCCATTGCCCAGCGTAGATATTGCGATTAAAGACGATGAAGGAAAGTCTTTGCCCATAGGGCAGTCTGGTGAGATATGCATTCGCGGTCCCAACGTGATGGTCGCATATTACAACCAGCCCGAAGAAACTGAAAAAGCGTTTACTTCTGATGGATTTATGCGCACAGGCGACGTCGGCATTATGGACGAGCGTGGATATACCAAAATTGTAGATCGTAAAAAAGACATGATCATCGTGAGCGGTTTTAATGTTTTTCCAAATGAACTTGAAAACGTAATTTCTTCATGTCCCGGAGTTGTTGAGTGTGCTGTTGTTGGCGTAGACGATGCCAAGCAAGGTGAAGCTATCAAAGTGTTCGTTGTGAAGAACGATGGCACACTGACTGAAGAAGACGTCGCCAAATACTGCCGGCAAAACTTAACCGGCTACAAAATCCCCAAATACATAGAATTTCGCGACGATTTACCTAAATCTAACGTGGGTAAAATTTTGCGCCGTGAATTACGTTCAGCTAAGTAATGCATTGGCGATTTGTTTAAATTAATCATGGCCCATAAAGTTGTGGTGCCACATAGATAACGCACAAACAAAAAAGCCCACTCAAATGAGTGGGCTTTTTCTTCGGCATAAGAGCCTGACAATGTCCTACTTTCACACGGGAACCCGCACTATCATTGGCGCAGAGGCGTTTCACTGTCCTGTTCGGGATGGGAAGGAGTGGGACCACCTCGCTATGGTCATCAAGCTTAACCGTTTGCCGCGGCACTTTCATCATTCGAAAGCCGCACAGCCAATTCGCAGAGTCGATCACTGCGCCAACTACTGGGCAGTGAGAATCATATTTTGATTACGCACCAACGCTTCTTTGAAAGACGGCACAACATGTCTTACCAAAATTAACGCATCCTTTCGGATCGTCAAAGTTATAGGGTCAAGCCTCACGAGCAATTAGTACTGGTTAGCTCAACGCATTACTGCGCTTCCACACCCAGCCTATCAACGTCCTGGTCTCGAACGACTCTTCAGGGGGCTCAAGGCCCCGGCAAGACTTATCTTGAGACAAGTTTCCCGCTTAGATGCTTTCAGCGGTTATCTCTTCCGCACATAGCTACTCGGCAATGCCACTGGCGTGACAACCGATACACCAGAGGTGCGTCCACTCCGGTCCTCTCGTACTAGGAGCAGGCTCTCTCAATCTTGCA
>JANLPQ010000118.1:0-34229 GCA_031367325.1 Polaromonas sp.
TACCCGCACCAACTGTCAGGCGGTCAACGCCAGCGCATTGCCATAGCCCGCGCGTTGATTCTTGAACCGCAAATTTTGCTGCTCGACGAGCCAACCTCTGCACTGGATGCATCCGTACAAGCCGAAGTGTTAAACCTGCTAGAAGACCTTCGCCGCCGCCGCGGCCTGACCTTCATCATGGTAAGCCACGATTTAGCCGTGGTAACGCACTTGTGTGAACGCTTGATGGTGATGCAGCGCGGTAAAACCGTAGAGCTGTTGTCGTCTGCCGACTTAGCGGCTAACCGCGTGCAAGACCCGTACACCGTGAGCTTGATGCAGGCGTCAGCTGGGTTTAAGCGGGTGGCTGTTTCCGCTTAGTGAATTTTGAGTGTTTTAGCTGTTCTGGGCCGTAGAACCTGCTCAACCAGCTATGTAATTGATAGTGACGTAGAACGAACTGGTAGAGCCAACGTACACCCAACCGAAGCACGGGCTGCTAAAACCAAGCAAAGAACAATGTGACGAGTCGGGTTCGTCTCGACGAAAAATACGCAGCAAGGCGCGCGTTGTTGAAGCTAGCGCACCAAAGACCTCAGTTCGCGCGTGTTTGCGAAGTATTTTTGCAGCGAGATGCCCGGCTCGAGTCCAACTCCCCGGCGCGCACGCTAACCCCACGACCAACCCAAAGAAGTGCACCTAAACCCAGCGACCAACTCAAACAAGCGCACCATCAACCAAGCGACCAAGCCGCAAAAATCAATTCACCATCACCAACTTACCCTTCACCCCCCGCGACCCCATATACGCATAAGCCTCCTTCAACTCACTCATCGGCATAGTGCGGTCAATCACCGGTCTAATCTTACCTGCGCCGTACCACTGCGCCAGCGTCACCATCATCGCAGCGTTAGCCTTGGGCTCGCGCTTGGCAAAGTCGCCCCAAAACACGCCCACAATCGACGCCCCTTTCAGCAAAGCCAGATTCAGCGGCAACGACGGAATAGGCCCGCTGGCAAAGCCCACGACCAAGTAGCGGCCACGCCAGCCAATAGAACGAAACGCAGGCTCTGCAAAATCACCGCCCACAGGGTCGTAGATCACGTCTGGCCCGCCTTTGCCACCTAGCGCCACAGTGGCCGCTTTGATAGCCTCGCGCAAATCACCTTGGCTGTAGTTGATGACCGCGTCAGCACCGATAGACGTGCACAGCGCACATTTTTCGTCAGTGGACGCGGCTGCAATCACTTTAGCGCCCGCCGCTTTGGCAATTTGAATGGCCGCTGTGCCCACGCCGCCTGCTGCGCCCAGTACCAAAACAATCTCGCCCGCTTTCAGCTGCGCACGGTCTACCAGCGCGTGGTACGACGTGGCATAAATCATAATAAAAGCCGCAGCGTCCACATGCCCAAAACCCGGCGGCAGCGGCATGCACAACGCAGCAGGTGCAATAGTGTGGGTGCCAAAACCGCCGGTGCCCGACAGACAGGCTACTGACTGCCCCACTTTAAGATGCGTGACACCGTCGCCTACAGCTTGCACAATGCCTGAGTATTCAGAGCCGGGTACAAAAGGCAAGGGCGGTTTGATTTGGTATTTGTTTTGCACAATCAAAATATCAGGAAAGTTCAAGCTAGCGGCTTTGATCTCTACCAGTACTTCGCCCGCTTTGGGTGTGGGAGTGGGCAGGTCTTTCCAAGTTAAGGCGTCGATGCCAGTGGGGTTCTCGCACAGCCAGGCTTGCATAATGGTCTCCAGAAAAATAAACGATAAACGATGATAGTGCGCAGTGCACACATTAGCTGCAATATTTGTCCCCCAAGGGACGGTATGCGCCCCGTAGCGCCTACAATTTAAAGCATGAAAATATTATTGTGTAACGACGATGGATACCAAGCGCCCGGCATCGTGGCGCTGTACGAGGCCTTAAAGCGCGAGTTTGATGTGGAGGTGTTGGCACCCGAGCATAACAACAGCGCCAAATCTAACGCGCTGACGCTGAACGCGCCGCTGTACGTGCACAAAGCGCACAACGGGTTTAGGTATGTTAACGGCACGCCCGCCGACTGCGTGCATATTGCGCTGTCAGGCCTGCTTAGCTACAAACCCGACCTGGTGGTGTCTGGCATCAACAACGGCGCCAATATGGGCGATGACACCATCTACAGCGGCACCGTGGGCGCGGCGATGGAAGGGTATTTGTTTGGCTTTCCGGCCATAGCTTTTTCGCAGGTTAAAAGAGATTGGGTTGAGCTGCCCGACGCCGCCACCAAAGCGCTAGACCTGGTGCGCCACTATGGCCAAACGCTGCAAGAGGGCCAGGCGCCGTGGCTGTTGAATGTGAACATTCCTAACTTGCCACTGGCCCAAATGTTGTCGCCCAAAGTGTGCCGCTTGGGCCGCCGCCACGCTGCAGAACCCACCATTGTGCAAACCAGCCCACGCGGAGAGACGATGTACTGGATAGGTGCTGCAGGCGCGGTAAAAGACGAGGGATCGGGTACTGATTTTGAGGCCACGCGCCTAGGGCACGTTAGCATTACGCCGCTGCAGGTAGACCTGACAGACCATGCGCGCTTGGGCTACTGGGCACAAAGCTTGTCGGGCTTTGGCCACGAGGCGGGCAAGCCAACGCATACGCCTAGTGCAGCATGACCAGGCCCAGCTTTCCAGCCAAAATGCCTGCACCTGTGCTGGGTCCAAACCATGTGGTTAAAAAAGCTGCTATCGCGCTGGCAACTCTACAGCTCAAACCTCAGCCCTCCACAGCGCTGCGTCCAATCAATGCAGCGCTTAAAAATTTTGCTACGTCTACAGTTGCTGCTCCCGCTGCCAGCGGTATTGGCCTAGAGTCGCGCGCCGTGCGCCAGCGCATGGTCGACAAACTGGCCGCACTGGGCATTAGCGACGTAGCCGTACTGCACGCCATGGGCACCGTAGAGCGGCACCGCTTTGTTGACACGGCGCTAGTAGGGCAAGCGTACGAAGACACCAGCTTGCCCATCGGCCTGGGCCAAACTATTTCTAAACCCAATGTGGTGGCCCGCATGCTGGAGCTGCTGCGCCAAGGCGCAGCTTTGTCAGCTAGGCAAGGCGCAGCTTTGTCAGCTCGCCAAGGCGCAGCTTTGTCAGCTAGGCAAGGCAGCACTAAATCAGGCCGCGTGCTAGAAATAGGCACCGGCTGCGGCTACCAAGCCGCCCTGCTAGCCCAGCTGTGCAGCGATGTCTACAGCATCGAGCGCCTGCGCGGCTTGCACGACAAAGCGCGCGAGAATTTGCGCCCTTACAAAATCGCCCATCTGCACCTGCTGCTAGGCGACGGCATGCTGGGGTTTGAAAAAGGCGCGCCTTATGCGGGCATTATTGCGGCTGCCGGTGGCGACGCTATTCCACCCGCTTGGGTACAGCAATTGGCCATGGGCGGGCGCATTGTGGCGCCTATGGTCACCAGCTCGGGTGCGCAGGCGCTGGTAGTGCTGGATAAAACCCCACAAGGTGTAACGCAAACAGTGCTGGAAGCCGTGCACTTTGTGCCCTTAAAATCGGGTGTAATGTAATTAATGCCAATAGCATTTAGAAAAATGCGGTCAAAGTGGAGTTTGAATGATTAACCAGCAACTATTTACAAGTTTTAGATCACGGTGCATGTGGGCTACGCTGGCTGCCAGTGCCGTATTGGCAGGCTGCAGCAGCACATCGCTAAACCGTGCACCCGTGGAAGACCGCAACCCGTCTGCCACTGCCGGGGCAACGCCCACCGGCACAGTCACTACCAGTGGCGCAGCTACGCCTACGCTGCCGTTTAAACCCTTGCCTGGCGCCGAGAACGCTGGCAAGCCCGGTTACTACAGCGTTAGGCCCGGCGACACCATCATCCGCATTGGCCTGGAAACTGGCCAAAACTGGCGCGATGTAGCCCGCTGGAACAACCTTGACAACCCCAACATTATTGAAGTAGGCCAAGTGCTGCGCGTCATAGCACCCGGTGCGACAGCAGAAGTGACCACCCCGGGCGCGTTTATTCCGCGCCCTGTGGCAGCACCCACCGCTGTTACAGGCACCAGCATTCCGCCAGCAGGCACCACGCGCACTGCGTCAGCCCCCGTGCCCGCGCCTGCGCCAGTGGCAGCCGCGCCTGTTGCCAGCACACCCATAGCCCCTGCTTCGTCAGCAGGCGAGGACGATGTAGCCTGGATATGGCCCGCACCCGGCAGTGTGATTGCCGGTTTTGACGAGGCAAAAAACAAGGGACTTGATTTAACCGGTAAGCTAGGCGACCCCGTGCTAGCCGCAGGTGACGGCCGTGTGGTCTACGCGGGCGCAGGCCTGCGTGGCTACGGAAACCTGATTATCCTAAAGCACAACAATACCTACCTCACCGCTTACGCGCACAACCAAACCTTGCTGGTTAAAGAAGACCAAACTGTACGCAAAGGCCAAAAAATCGCCGAGATGGGCCAAAGCGATGCAGACCGCGTAAAGCTGCATTTTGAAATTCGCCGCCAAGGCAAACCGGTCGATCCTGCACGCTATTTGCCAGCGCGTTAATTGGTTTTTCGGGTGGCGAGTGTGTTTATCGCTTAACCTGATTTTTTGTTTACGCTTACTTTGTGTGGTTCCTTGATTTTGTAGTTTTGTTCTGGCATAGCACGCTGCTACGCCGCTGGCTGTGGGCAAAGCGCTAGTTCACGCGATGCTCTGTAGACACTTATGTTTTCTACGGTGTGGACACAGCGCAAGTGGAGACAGAGCAAAATTCCGTACTGGATTGGCCAGTCTCCGGCGCGAGCCGCGTCGTGAAGTTTGATCCGTCCCCATTTGCTTACTGAGGGGAGAAAAAAGCAGTTGTTGCGCGAAGTAGGTGTCAAAACAGCCACCCGATCCACTACAAATACTATAGCTGCTTGAGCAGGATTTACGTGGGTTAGAGGCCTAAAACACTCTAAAAACAGGCTACAAAACAAGCCAAACGTGTCTTCACCACCAAACAGTCCACCAAACCCCGCGGACTAATGAGAGACATATTCGAGCGACAGCAAGTGTCAACCCTGTGCCGCGAAACCGCGAGATCTAAAAACAAACATCTTTGAGAAAATAAGAACCTGCACCGCACTGCAAAACAGCAAGTTCTAAGAACAACATCCTCGTGACAACAACAACCGCAATGCGCCGTGAGTCCGCTAAGCCTAAGACCGAACCGTTGCAATAAACTGCTGTCATTCATGCCCCCTTGCTAATCTTAATCCTAATAACGTTTTGAGTGTTTTAAGCCGTATTACCTGCTCAAGCAGCTATTAAATTTATAGTGATGAAATTAAGAAGTGATGTCATGTAATAAGGCACAATAGCCTTTTAAAATTTATAAAATGAGGTGTCTCTTGGATATAACGCTGCTGATAAAAGCCGCCATCATGGGCGTGGTGGAAGGACTGACAGAATTTTTACCGATCTCGTCCACGGGACATTTAATTTTGGCTGGTGCGCTACTGGGTTTTGACGACGAGAAAGCCAAAGTGTTTGATATTGCCATCCAAACCGGCGCTATCTTTGCAGTGATTTTGGTGTACTGGCAAAAAATACGCAGCACTTTGGTGGCTCTGCCTACCGAGAAAAAAGCGCAGCAGTTTGTGCTGAATGTGCTGATCGCGTTCATTCCTGCTGTGGTGCTGGGGCTGTTGTTTGGCAAAGCCATCAAGGCGCATTTGTTTACGCCCGTAGTAGTAGCTACCACTTTCATCATCGGCGGCTTCATTATTTTGTGGGCTGAAAAGCTGCAAAAAAATACAAGCACCCCCGTGCGCGTGAACGATGTGGACGATATGACGGCGATGGACGCTGTCAAGGTAGGCCTAGTGCAGTGCCTGGCCATGATTCCCGGCACCAGCCGCAGTGGCGCTACTATCATCGGCGGTATGCTGCTGGGGTTGTCACGCAAGGCAGCTACCGACTTTTCATTCTTTTTGGCCATGCCTACGCTGATCGGCGCGGGCGTGTACAGCCTGTACAAAGAGCGCGCCGTGCTCAGCATGGCCGATATACCGATGTTTAGCGTGGGGCTGTTGTTCTCGTTTGTCAGCGCTTGGCTGTGCGTGCGCTGGCTGTTGCGCTATATTTCTACCCACGACTTTGTGCCCTTTGCTTATTACCGTATCGTGTTTGGCGTGATGGTGCTGATCACTGCATGGACGGGTTGGATCAAGTGGGCTGCTTGAAGTATTTTCCCTTTGTACTATGGCTAATTTAAGACTGCAACTGATCTGTAGGCCTTGTCTTATTGCACCGCAACATTTTTAGGTATAGGCTGATAAATCTTAGTTTTTAAGGTTTATATGCAAGTCAACTTAGGCGCGCAATCTGCTGGCAGTTCCCAAACTGCTACAGAGCCCACGGGTGCCAGCAGAGCGGCGCTAACTATAGCCGCTTTGGGCGTGGTGTATGGCGACATAGGCACGTCGCCCTTGTATGCCTTGAAAGAATCTTTTAACCCGGCGCATGGTGTCGTGCTCAATACGGCCAGCGTATTGGGCATCTTGTCACTTATCGTATGGACGCTCACCTTAGTGGTGACGCTGAAGTATATTGTCTTGGTTTTGCGCGCAGAGTACGCAGGTGAAGGCGGTATTTTGGCTTTGCAGGCACTGGCGCGGCGAGCGCTGGCAAATGATAGCAAAGGTGGCAAAGCGCCGCCTATGCAGCGCGCGTTAATGGGTGGCGTGCTGTTCGTCGGCCTGTTAGGCGCTACCATGTTCTACGGCGATGCGTTTATCACACCTGCTATCTCGGTATTGTCTGCCATTGAGGGGATTGAGGTGGCCACACCCACCTTCAAACCGTATGTTGTACCCATCACCTTAGCCATCATCGTGGCGCTGTTCTCGGTGCAACGGTTTGGCACTGCCAAGGTGGGTAGATTGTTCGGGCCAGTGATGATTGTGTGGTTTAGTGTGTTGGGGTTTTTAGGCATAGTGCAAATCGCTGCCCAGCCCCAGGTGCTACAGGCCGCGAACCCGCTGTGGGCTGCGCAGTACGTGCTGCAAAACCCGGGTATATCGTTTGCCGTGTTGGGGTCAGTGTTCTTGGCCGTCACAGGTGCCGAGGCTTTGTATGCCGACATGGGCCACTTTGGTGTCAAATCGGTGCGCCGTGCATGGTTGTTTTTCGCCATGCCAGGCTTACTGCTCAACTACTTTGGCCAGGGCGCTTTGCTGTTGGCTGACCCCAGCGCGCTGGAAAATCCTTTCTTTCGCATGGTGCCTGCGTGGGCGGTGATTCCTATGGTGGTGTTGGCTGCCATGGCCACGGTGATTGCGTCGCAAGCTACTATTTCAGGCGCTTACTCCATGACCGTGCAAGCTATTTCGCTGGGCTACCTGCCGCGCATGAAAACTGTGCAGACCTCGGGCGATGCGCGTGGGCAAGTGTACATGCCGGGTATTAACTGGGCCATGTTGGTGGGTGTGCTGCTGCTAGTGGTAGGTTTTGGCAGTTCGTCTAACTTGTCAGCAGCATACGGTATTGCTATCTCGGTCACCATGCTGTGCACTACTTTGTTAATTACCGTGGTGGCCTTGCGTTTATGGCATTGGCCTGCTTGGTTGGTAATTCCGGTTACTGCGTTAATGCTGGTAATTGACAGCGTGTTTGTGTTGTCTAATGGGGCCAAGATTTTGCAGGGTGGCTGGTTGTCCATCAGCATTGCACTGGTGCTGATGGTGGTGATGGGCACCTGGGCACGTGCGGTGCGCATGCGCGAGCGCAACTTGCATCAATCAGGCCTGACATTGCAAGATTTTGTACCTAGCTTGTTAGCCCACGCGCCGCACCGTGTTCAAGGTACCGCGGTGTTTTTAACGTCTAGCCCCGATCTGGTGCCGCATGCTTTGCTACATAACTTAAAGCATAACCAAGTACTGCACGAGCGTGTAATCGTGCTGCACATGGTGGCTAGCGACCTGCCACGCGTAGCCCCTGGTCAGCGGCTGCAGGTCGTCACCTTGGCATCCAACTTTTGGGTGGTCAGTGCCTACAGCGGTTTTATGGAGCGTCCCAGTGTGCATGACGCCATTAAATTGTTCGGCTACCAAAACGGCATCGACGTGACCGATATGAGTACCACCTACTTTTTGTCTCGCAGCAGTGCACCTAAGCGCGGCTTGCAAGGCTTTTGGCCAGGCCAGCGTATGTTGTTCAGCTTGATGCAGCGCAACGCCAATCGCGCTGCTGATTTTTACCAATTACCCGACAACCGCACCGTAGAGTTTGGACGAACTTTGGGTGCATAAGATTGTCGTGCGACCCGACGGTTAGGTCTTTAGCGCAAATCCGCTGATGGCGGCCTCTACCGCCGCAGCAGCCGCCAGCGGATTTTCCATCGGGAATAAATGGGTGCCGTCCATCCATGCCATGCGGCCTTGGGTCACCTTAGCCGTTGCCGTGGTGCCTACGGCTTTCATCTCGCTGGACTGCAAGCCACCGATAAATGCAACCGGGCACTGCAGCGGGTGGCGTTTGATATAGCCGTCTAGCGTGTGCGGTAGTGTGTTGTAGATTTGCGTTTCGATTTTGCGGTCAAACGCTAATGTGTACTGACCGTCCTGCGTAGTCATGCCGTGGGTGATGTAGTCGCACAATGCAGCGTCGTCCCACAGCGCAAAGGCGCGCTTGCTTTTAAAGTGGTTGTACGCAGCGGCAGCATCGGGCCAAGCCTGCTTGCGGCGCTGGCTGACGGCGCCCGGTGATATACGGCCAACCAAGTTGGTGGATTTAGATGCGCCCAGCGCCGTAGCGCGCCAGCCGCCAATCACGGGTGCATCTAGCAGTACTACGCCGCGTACCAGGTTTGAGTGCTTGGCAGCGCACATCAGGCTTAATATGCCGCCTAAAGAATGGCCCACCAAATAGGCAGGCGTGCCCGCCTTGTCAGATTCGTGTTGCGCAAAATCGGCCAGCTGCTGCACCAAGTGTGGCCAGTTGTTGGTCACAGGGTATTTTGGGTCGTGGCCCAGTTTTTCGATGGACTTGACATTAAAGCCGCGTTTTTTAAGCGACGCAGTCATCACGTTGTACGTGCTGGCTGGAAAGCTGTTGCCGTGCGAAAAAACGAGCAGACTCATGGTTGCAAATATTGTGGACGGATTTAGATCAACTTGTCTTGCGGCGTATTGATCTTGCGCAATGCGCTGCTGCGCAGGTTAGGTGCTTTAAGCGGTGTGTCGGTTTGGCCACCGTTCCACATCGGGTCCTCTAGGCTGTCAAACACCTCACGCAGTTTTTGGCCCCATGTGCCGCGCAGCATTTTAAGATACGGGTTGTTTTCTTCGATGCAGACGATTTTTTCTGATTTGAGTTGCCCCGCTTCGTACACCACCAAGTCTAGCGGCAAGCCAACGGACAAATTAGATTTTAGCGTGGAATCCATCGACACCAGCGCGCATTTAGCGGCTTCATCCAGCGGAGTGTCTAGCGTAATCACGCGGTCTAGTACAGGTTTACCGTATTTAGATTCACCAATTTGAAAATACGGCGTCTCGGGCGTAGCTTCGATAAAGTTACCCGCTGAATACACCTGAAATAGCCGCATTGACTCGCTGCCAATTTGCCCACCAAAAATCAGCGATACGTTAAATTCAACCCCTGCTTTTTTCAGTGCCTCAGCATCGCGCTGGTACACATGGCGCACGGCTGACCCTAGTACGCGGGCGGCGTCGAACATGCTTTTGGCGTTCCAAATGGTCAATGGCTCGCCGTCTTCATTCTTTAGCTTTTCTACCTGCAATATCTCGCGCACCGACTGGCTAATGCTCAGGTTGCCAGCAGACAACAGCGTCATAAATCGGTCGCCCGGTTTTTCATACACGATCATTTTGCGAAACGTGCTGATCTGGTCCAGGCCCGAGTTGGTACGCGAGTCGGACAAAAAGACCAAGCCTGCTTTGAGTTTTATGCCTACGCAATATGTCATGCTTTACTCCGTAATTCTTCCGTTATTTTTTATCAGTTAATTTTTTTAGCTGGTACAGCATATCCAGCGCCTCGCGCGGGCTGAGCGTGTCGGGGTTGATGCTGCATAGCGCTGATTCTAGGGCGCTGATTGCTATATTGTCTGTCGCTTGCGCGGGCGGCAGCGCAAATAAATCGACTTGGGCTTGCGCCGCGCTTTGTTGCAGCTCTAGCGCCTCTAGCGCATGCCGAGCATGGTTGACTACTGCAGCGGGCACACCAGCTAACTTGGCCACCTGAATACCGTAGCTGCGGCTGGCGGGGCCAGGCTCGATGGTGTGTAAAAACACAATGTCGCGCCCGCTTTCTACCACGCTGACATGCACGTTGACCGCGCCGTGGTGCTGCGCCGGGAAATCTGTCAGCTCAAAGTAGTGCGTGGCAAATAAAGTAAACGCCTGCGATTTGTGCAAATACGCCGCAATGCCCGACGCCAGTGCCAGCCCGTCAAAGGTGCTGGTGCCGCGGCCAATCTCGTCCATCAGCACCAGAGAATACGGTGTGGCAGCATGCAAAATTTGCGCGGCCTCGGTCATCTCTAGCATGAAGGTAGACTGCGCGTTGGCCAAATCGTCTGCCGCACCGATGCGCGTGTGTATCGCATCAATCGGCCCCAAGCGGCAAGCGCTGGCGGGCACATACGATCCTACAGAGGCCAGCAGCACGATGATGGCTACCTGGCGCATGTAGGTGGACTTGCCGCCCATGTTGGGGCCGGTAATGACCTGCATGCGGGTTTTGGCGTTGAAGGCGGTGTCGTTGGCCATAAAGCTGCCGCTAGAAGTTTCTGCCAACCGAGCCTCCACCACCGGATGGCGGCCCGCGCTGATCTCAATGCATGGCTCTTTGACAAAAGTAGGTGCGCACCAGTTCAGCGTGAGCGAGCGCTCGGCCAGCGCGCACAAAGCGTCTAGCGTGGCCACGGCCTGTGCGCAGGCCGACAGCGCGGGAACAAAAGTTTGCAAGTCATCTAGCAGTTGCTCGTACAAAAACTTCTCACGCGCCAGCGCACGGTCTTGTGCGCTAAGGGCTTTGTCTTCAAAGGTTTTCAGCTCGGGCGTGATAAAGCGCTCAGCGTTTTTCAGCGTTTGGCGGCGGCGGTAGTCATCAGGCACTTTGTCTAGCTGGCCTTGTGTTACTTCGATATAAAAACCGTGCACTTTGTTAAACTGCACCCGCAGGTTGGCAATACCAGTGCGTGCTTTTTCGCGTGTTTCCATGTCGAGCAAAAAAGCGTCGCAAGTGTCGCCAATATTGCGCAGCTCGTCAAGGTCTGCGTCAAAACCATTGGCTATTACACCGCCGTCACGCACCAGCGCGGCGGGCTCGGGCAGCAGGGCGCTGTGTAATAGCGCGGCGCAGCCCGTAGGGGGCTTTAAAGGGCCTGAAATATAGGCAAAATCGGCCTCTAACCCAAGTAAAACTTGCTCAAGCAGCTCACATTTTTGTAGCGTCTGTTGCAAGCCTACCAGCTCGCGTGGGCGCACCTGCCGCAGGGCTATGCGCGCGGTAATGCGCTCAATATCAGTGATGCCTTTGAGCTGGCTGCGCAGCTTAGCGGCGTGGCCATCGCGCAGCTGGCCTATCACTTGCAGCCGCTGCTGCGCTGTGCTGCGCGCACGCTGGGGTGACATCAGCCAGCTTTTTAGCGCGCGGCTGCCCATGCCGGTTTGGCAGGTGTCCAGCAGCGAGAAGAGGGTGGGCGAATCCTCACCGCGCAGCGTTAGCGTCAGCTCTAGGTTGCGGCGTGTGGTTAATGGCAGGTCGATCAGCTCGTCGTTTTTTTGCAGGCGAAGGCTGCGCACATGGGGCAGGGCTTTGCCCTGTGTGTGCTCGGCATAGGCCAGCAGTGCCGACGCGGCTGCGTGCGCATGTGAGCTATCGTCTGCGCTGAAGGCTTGCAGGCTGGCCACTTGCAGCTGCGCGCACAGCTTGGCGCGGCCTAAACCGCTGTCAAACTGAAATGCAGGGCGAATAGTCAGTGAGATAGACGTGCTGAATTTCAACGCTTTAATCTGCTGCTCAAAAGCAGGCGTCACATCACCGCTGTAAATCAACTCGCTTGGGGCAATACGCGCCACCCATTGCGCCAGCTCGTCGTGCGCGCACTGCGCTAGTTGAATCTCACACTGCGTTACCGCCAGCCATGCCAGGCCTAGCTGGTTGCGCTCGGCTTGGTGCACGGCCAGCAGCACTGATTCTGCTTTATCGTTCAGCAGCTCGGTGTCTGTTAACGTGCCGGGCGTGACGACGCGCACTACTTTTCTCTCGACGGGTCCTTTACTTGCGCCCACCTCGCCCACTTGTTCGCAAATGGCGACTGACTCGCCCAATTTAATCAACCGTGCAAGGTAAGTTTCTAGCGAATGAAATGGCACACCCGCCATCACCACGGGCTGCCCGTTCGACTGACCGCGTTGGGTAAGGGTGATGTTCAGCAGACGTGCAGCTTTTTCTGCATCAGCATAAAAGACTTCATAAAAGTCGCCCATGCGGTAGAACAGCAACGTGTCGGGAAACTCTTTTTTCAGGCCCCAGTACTGGGCCATCATGGGGGTGTGTTCAGCAGCCATTACGAAGCCGTGTGGTGTAGTGCGCTGTGGTGTCGAATTACAAAATAACTTGCTAGGCCGTCTCGGTTAAGTCAGAGCCTTGGTCACCACGCAATGTGACGGTTTGGCGCAGTGCAGCTTTCTCGCCAGCGCTGGCAAACTGGCTGTACTTGCCCAGCACGGTAACCAATTGGCCGTACACGCGCGGGTTGGCGGCCATGCATTCATGTTGGTCTAAAAAGTCGGCCTCGCCGGTAAAGTTGCCTACCAATCCACCGGCTTCTTGCACCAGTAGCGAGCCTGCGGCTACGTCCCACGCGTGCAAGCCGGTTTCAAAAAACGCATCGCTAAAACCTGCGGCTACATAGGCCAAATCAAGCGCGGCTGCACCGGGGCGGCGCATAGACGAGGTGATCTTCATCACATCAGTAAACATGGCAATGTACTTTGGCATGTCGTCACCAGGGCGAAACGGAAAGCCGGTGGACACCAAACAGTCTTTCATCTGCGTGCGCTTGCTCACGCGAATGCGGCGGTCGTTATGGTACGCGCCGCGGCCTTTGGTGGCGGTAAACATGTCGTTGCGCGTGGGGTCGTACACCACAGCCTGTTCGATTTTGCCTTTGACCGCCAGCGCAATGCTGACGCAATACACCGGAAAGCCGTGGATAAAGTTGGTAGTGCCGTCCAGTGGGTCGATGATCCACACAAACTCAGAGTCTTTGGCGCCATGTTCGCGGCCCGATTCTTCGGCCCAAATGCCGTGGCCGGGGTAGGCGGTAAGTAGGGTTTCGATAATGACGGCTTCGGATTTTTGATCGACTTCGGTGACAAAGTCGTTCATTTGCTTTTGCGCAATACGAACCGATTCAATGTCCAGCGCGGCGCGGTTGATGATGGCGCCGGCGGCGCGTGCGGCGCTCACGGCCACGTTAAGCATGGGGTGCAGATTGCTGGACATAAATTGTGGGGGAAGAGCCAAGTGAAAAGTCGCGCGATGACGACCACAAAAATATGATTTTCCCACGAAATCTGTTGCGTACGGGTTTTTTGGCAGTACAACATAAACCCAGCAGTAAAAAGTAAACATTTCCCTGTCAAATCAAGCGTTTAGCGCATTTATCTGCCATATCGTTTACAAGTCATTAGGGTTACTACTTAACTGTAAGAACGATTTGAGCTATGTAACGTAAGTGATTGATATTGCATAATTTTCTAAGCGTGTATACACTTACGCTTCATCGGAAACCCCGTATTGGAGCGCGCATCATGGTTGTAGCCAAAAGAAGCAATGTGAATCAGTTGTTTAGTTTTGTGAGTAAATGTGTGGCTGTGCTCGGCTTGGCCGTAGTGTTCAGCAGCGCTGTTGTGCTGTCTGCTGAAGCCGCGCAAGCTAAGAAAAAACCCGTGGCCGCTGCCAAGGCCAGTGCAAAAACCAGCGCCAAATCTAAAACTGCTTCTAAAAGCGCCATCAAAGTATCGGCTAAATCGGCAGGCAAAAAATACACCGTAGCCGCTACTGGCCGCATGCTGCGCGTGTCTGGCAAAGCCGGCGCAAAAAGTAGTGTAGTCAGAGTGTCTACCCAGCGCGGCGCACGCGGCAACGTAGCACACGCCAAGATGCAACGCGTGGTGATTCGCGGTAAAAACGGCAAGCGTGTGGTAGTGATGCGGCCTGCACGCGCTATTCAATTAGTAGTGTTCACGCCGCCCAAGCCATCGTTCGGCGAGCTGGCAGGCCTGCACGGCATGCAAGACGAGTTAGATTTAAAGTCCAGCGTAGCACTGGTGATAGACCAAGATACCCGAGAAGTGTTGTTTAGCAAAAACGATACCGCCGTGCTGCCCATTGCCTCCCTCACCAAGCTGATGACCGGCGTGGTAGTGAGCGAAGCGCGCCTAGATATGGGCGAGATGATCGCCATTACCCAAGACGACGTGGACACCGAAAAAGGCAGTCGGTCGCGCCTGAAAGTAGGCACCGAACTAACCCGTGGTGAGCTGATGCTACTGGCCCTGATGAGCAGCGAGAACCGCGCCGCCCATGCCTTGGGCCGCACCTACCCCGGCGGTATGGACCGCTTTGTGCAGCACATGAATGTGCGTGCCTCACAGCTGAATATGCGTGACACCCGCTACGTAGAGCCTACCGGTTTGTCCAGCCGCAACCAAAGCAGCGCGCAAGACCTGGCCACCTTGGTAGCGCACGCGTCAAACAACCCGCAGTTGCGCCAGTTGTCCACCTCTCCTGACCATCAAATTGCCATCGGAGAGAAAACGCTGAACTACGTCAACACCAACCGCTTAACGCGCAACCCTGATTGGGAAATTGGACTGCAAAAGACGGGCTACATTTCTGAAGCAGGCCAGTGCCTGGTGATGCAGGCCAAGATAGCGGGCCGCAAACTCATCATGGTGTTTTTAGACTCCGCAGGCAAGCTAAGCCGTCTAGGCGACGCAGAGCGCGTGCGCAAGTGGGTAGAGAACAACCGCGCAGGCACCGTGCCTGTGCCAGTGAGCGCGGTAGGTAAGACGCCGCAAGGCTAATGCTACAGATTACGTAGCTGGTTGAGCAGTATCTATGGCCCGTGAGGGCCATTTTCCTTTTAAATCTGGCGTGATTTTTTGCTGATGCTGATGCTTATGCAGCGTTTTGTGATCGCCGTTGATTGAGTAGTGTCATTCGCATAGCTTGTGTGTACGCACGTTTGGTCATGCATCAATCGCCCTCTCAACTGGAGTACCAGAAATCGGTCAGTCGCTACATGCCCAACCGTATTGCTGTCTTGGTTGGCGCCCTTAAGGCGAAGCCGTGACGCGGGAATGATATTGCCGTTTACGGAGCAATCAGTTTGCGTTGATTAGCAAAAGTACGTTTGAGTGCAGCGTCTGGCTATACCGGGTCAATTACGTTGCTGCAAATATCGACTGACCAACCCCATACAGTGGTAAGGAGTCCGTTTATTCAGTCGACGGTTTGGCTGCATGCGCCGAGAGTTCAGCTTGCAGGCGGTTCAAATTTTGCTCGTTAGCCGGTCTGATGATATGCCAAATGTTAGCCGCAACTTTAGGGTCGTCAAATGCCTGGGTCCAACTGAGCATGGTGTGATCACCAATGCCTTGTAGCGCGATGGTGAGCGTAAAAAGCGGTTCGCAAACGTGCCGGATGATGATCTTGGCGGGGTTGGTTTCCAAGAAGATGCATTCGTTTGCATAGTCCGTCCCATCTGGCCCATGCATCACAAACTTCCAGCGCCCTTGGGCTTTGAACTCGAACACCTCAAACGCATTGCTAAACCCATCAGGCCCCCACCACGCCGCCAGACGCTGGGCGTTTGCGAACGCTGCAAAGATAGCCGTAGGCGAGAACGGCAGTAGACGGCTGGTGGCGCAGATGCCGTTGGTGCTAGCTTCTAAAGTCATTGCAAGCTCTATTTAAATCAAGATAGGTGTGGGTCTGCAAAGTAGGCACGCTGCAATGCTGTGAATGAACTGACATGAAAATCTTTCACGTACTCTAATAACGCAAGGGCTATGCTTCACATTCTTGAGTTGCAGAGGTTGGCAAACCAAAAACGTGATCGAAAACCCAAGTAAAGACAAATGAATACACGAAAAAGAATGCTAGTACACCAAGGTCTGCTACAAATGCTGCAGCAAGCGTGGTGTCTAGCCACCATGCCATGACAGGCACTAGCATAAGGACCAGCCCGCCCTCGAAGCAAGTTGCATGGACAAGTCTACGCAGGATGGTGCGCCCTTTTTTAGCCTGCTTGGTTTCCCAAAGCTCAAAGCGCGCGTTAAAAAAGTAGCTCCATACCAATGCAAAAGATGACATGAAGACAGCTAAAGAAATTGCAGTAGTTGCTGGTTTTTCAAATAGAAATGCCAACCCTGGTCCTACGAATCCGACAGCAATTGACTCGTATAAAACAGCTTGAAGAACGCGCCGTGTTTTTGGTTTCATACATAGCTACTTTATGGATGGACTCTTGAAAAAATTAAAGTTTTTCAAAGAAAAATTTTCTAAAAACCCCAACATATTGCACAACTAAATATTAGCACCAAAGTGATAAATGTGAATTAGCGTTTGATATTTGTGGCCAAGTGGATATCTCTGCTTCAAACCCGAAACGGACTACGCCCTTCCAAATGTTCCATGTAGTTATTAATCCCCGAGCCTTCGCGTTCTAAAAATCTTGCCACAGCGTCGGCGAACTGGGGGTGGGCTAGCCAGTGGGCGCTGTGGGCGGCGATGGGTAGGAGGCCGCGGGCCATCTTGTGTTCGCCTTGTGCGCCGCCTTCGAAGCGGTGGTAGCCATGCTCGATGCACCATTGCAGCGGCTGGTAGTAGCAGGCTTCAAAGTGCAGGCTGTCAACGCGGGCCAGAGCCCCCCAGTAGCGGCCATAGGCTATTTTCTGCTGTAAGGGCAGGGTGTTTTTAAATGGAAAATCACCGTTTTGAGCCGTATCACCTGCTCGAGCAGCTACTAAATTTGTAGCGTTGGCGGTTGAGGTGTTGGCCCAACAGTTGGTCGGATTTTTATTCAAAGCAGTCGCAGCGCTTAACTTGCTGTAGTCGCAGCTGACGGCTATCAAGCTGCTGGCAATCGGCTGGCCACTGTGCAGGGCGATGAACATGACCCAGTTCTCTGGCATGGTGCCTGCCATGGCTTGGAAAAACTCCGGTGTCAGGTAGGGCGCGTTGCCGTGCTCTAGGTAGGTGCGTTCGTAGCAGCGGTAGAAAAAGTCCCAGTCGCTGGCGGTGATGGCTACGCCTTCTACAGTGCGCCAGGTGATGCCAGCGTCAGCTACCTTGCGCCGCTCGGCGCGGATCTTTTTGCGTTTGTCTTGCGACAGGGTGGACAGGTAGTGGTCGAAGCTACCGTAGGGCTCGGTCTGGCCATCAGGCGATGGGCTGCCGTCAGTTAACGGCGTGGGGGTTTCATTAGTCCAGTGAAACTGCACTGTCTGCCGGGCCATCAGCGGGTGGGCGTCGCACATGGTTTTATCTGCATCAGATGTGAACAATGCGTGTAATGATGAGATGTGGTGTTGCTCGCAAAATGCTAGCTGCTTGAGCAGCAACTGCGGCTTCAAAGCATCGTTTGAGCATAAAAAACGCGTGCCCGGAACCGGTGTGTACGGCACCGCTACCACAGCCTTGGGGTAGTAGCGCAGGCCGTGCTCTTGGTAGGCACGGGCCCAGGCGTGGTCGAAGATGTATTCGCCATACGAATGGTCTTTGATGTACAGGGGCGCGCTGGCCAGCAACTGCTCTTTTGCGTCTGCCGTGCCTGCGCTGTACAGGCTAACAAACTGCGGCAGCCAGCCGGTGGCGGCGCAGGCACTGCCGCTGGTGTGCAGGGCCGCCAGATATTCATGCCGCATAAACGGTGTGGGCGCGTCGCTGGCCGCCAGCAGCGCGTTCCACTGCTGGGCATTCACCTCTATTGGTGAGGCATGTACCCGCGTTACCAGCTGCGTGGCAGTGTGGGTGACATAATCAACTTTCATGTTGACATTATTGCTTGGCTTAAAAACTTTTTTACTCACACTATGGCTCTCAAAATCTGCGTAGCGCAGCTTAACTTTACCGTAGGCGACCTGGCGGGCAATGCTGCCAAAATTATCGCCGCAGCGCAAACCGCCTACGCCCAAGGCGTGCGGCTGGTGCTCACGCCTGAGCTGTCGATTTGCGGCTACCCGGCTGAAGACTTGCTGCTGCGCCCTGCGTTTATCCGTGCCTGTGATGATGCCATGGCCACCGTGGCCCGCGAATTGGCAGGGTTAAAAGGTTTGTACGTGGTGGTGGGCCACCCCGTGGGTGGCGACCAGCGCACAAAAAGCACCGCGGTGCAGCGCCGCTATAACGCCGCCAGCGTACTGTGCGAGGGCCGCAAGCTAGAAACCTATGCCAAGCGCGAGCTGCCTAACTACCAGGTGTTTGACGAGCGGCGCTACTTCACGCCGGGGCAGGGCGTGTGCGTGTTCCAGGTCGATGGCTTTTCTATTGGCCTGCTGATCTGCGAAGACGCGTGGTTTGACGAGCCCGGCCAGCTGGCCAAAGAGGCGGGCGCTGAGCTATTGGCCGTGATCAACGCATCGCCTTTCCACGTAGGCAAGGGCGGCGAGCGCATTGCCCGCATGCGCGAGGGCGCGCTGCACACCGGCCTGCCCGTGGTGTACGCGCACCATGTAGGGGCGCAAGACGAGGTGGTGTTTGACGGCGCATCGTTTGTACTGAACGCCGACGGCTCGCTGGCAGGCAATGCGCCCAGTTTTGTGGAAGATTTGTTTATTTTTGAAGCAAAAAGACCTGTTCAGGCCGTAGAACCTGCTCAACCAGCTATTGAAATAGTAGCGCGTAAGCAGCCCGCACGCACCGACGAGGCCGACCTGTGGGACGCGCTGGTGCTGGGCGTGCGCGACTATATTAATAAAAACGGCTTTCCCAGCACGTTGCTAGGTTTGTCGGGCGGTATCGACTCGGCCCTGGTTTTGGCCATTGCTGTAGACGCGCTGGGTAAAGACCGCGTGCGCGCCGTGATGATGCCGTCGCCCTACACGGCCGACATCAGTTGGATCGACGCGCGCGACATGGCCGCGCGCATGGGTGTGCGGTACGACGAGATTTCTATCGTGCCCGAGTTTGAGGCATTCAAGGCGTCACTGGCAGGCGAGTTTAAAGGCTTGGCCGAAGACACCACCGAAGAAAACATCCAAGCCCGCATTCGCGGCACCATGCTGATGGCGCTGAGTAATAAGTTTGGCTCCATCGTGCTGACCACCGGTAACAAAAGCGAGCTGGCCACCGGCTATTGCACGCTGTATGGCGACATGGCAGGCGGCTTTGCGGTGATCAAAGACTTGGCTAAAACGACGGTCTTCAAACTGTCGCGTTGGAGAAACTTAAACAACCCCTACAACACCTGCGCTAACCCCATTCCCGAGCGCATCATCACCCGCCCGCCCAGCGCCGAGCTGCGCGCCGACCAGAAAGACCAAGACAGCCTGCCACCGTATGACGTGCTAGATGCTATTTTGGAACGCTACATGGAAAACGACCAAAGCATCGACGAGATCATCGCCGCAGGCTACAACCGCTCCGATGTAGAAAAGGTCACCCGCCTGATCAAAATCAACGAATACAAACGCCGCCAAGCGCCAGTGGGCATTCGGGTGACGCACCGCAGCTTTGGTAAAGACTGGCGGTATCCTATAACTTCTAAATTTCGGGCTTAGGGTTTTGTAGGGGGCTGAGGTTTTAAATCGGACTGCCGGACGCGAAGGGCGCTAAGGTTGCGCGAAGGACGCGAAAGGAAGACAAAGGAAGATAAAAGAAAAAATAGGTTTAGTTTTCAATAATTTTAGAAAATGCTATGCTTTGAAGAGTAGATCAAAATCTGTTTCTATTTGAACTTAAATTTTTGGTTTTGATTTGGCATTTTCTTTTTCGCGTCCTTCGCGCAACCTTCGCGTCCTTCGCGTCCGGAAGCCCGCCCCCGTTTTCAGTGTTTAACAAGAGACCTTTATGAAACAAATCACCGCCATCGTCAAACCATTCAAACTAGAAGAAGTCCGCGAGGCTTTGGCTGAGTGCGGTGTTACCGGCCTGACAGTGACCGAGGTCAAAGGCTTTGGCCGCCAAAAGGGCCATACCGAGCTGTACCGTGGCGCCGAATACGTCGTAGATTTTTTACCCAAGGTCAAAGTTGAAGTCACCGTCAAAACCGTAGACGTTGACCGCTGCGTTGACGCCATTGTCAAAGCCGCCCGCACCGGCAAAATAGGCGACGGCAAAATTTTCGTCACCAGCGTAGAGCGCGTCGTGCGCATCCGCACTGGCGAGCAAGACGAGGCTGCGGTATAGTTAAGTTCTAACTATCTAAAGGGATCCGTATGCTTATCAAATCATTTGTCTTCAGTCTAGCTCTGGCCCTCTCGGGTGCAGTGCTTGCAGACAGCAAGGTAGGAGACGAAGTTACTGGGCAATTACAAATAGGCAAAAGAAGTTTTGCCTTGCCGCCGGGTAAATGGACCGTGGTGGCAGAGCGTGAGTCTCGCGGTGGTCAAGTCAACGAAAGCGTCAGCACTAACGATAAAACTCAATATTTAGTGCAGATTGATGGGCAATCTAAATTTGTGTCAGCTGCCACATTTAGTACAACACTATCTTCAATCAGAGTAACCAATTGGAATGACTCTACTTGCGACCGTAAAGACTGGTTATGAACAGATAAGCTTGATGCAACCATGACCCATCCAGCTTGCAGCTTTGTAAATTACTCTGCCAATTTTTGGGGCGGAAATAATCCCAAAGAAGAATTTGATAAAACTATTTTGAGTTGGTACCGAGATAACAAAGTGGTGATGCCCTACAACGCTGTGTTTACAGGTTACAGAAAATATTTTTCAAGTGATTATGTACGGGCTACTTTTTGGTTCAATCCAGAACTAGTGGGATTGATTGACGTTGATAGGAAACCCTTCGCGCAGAGCCCTTGGACTATTGATAATATTAAAACTGACAGCGCAAGATTAGCTTATATCGAACAAGTTAAGACTTGGAATCAAACGATGGTTAAAAATAGTAAAGCGACACTAATGGACGGCAAGCCCATCGATGCAGGGTTGCCCCCAATGCCGGGTATTAATTAACTAACCTGCTACACCAAGCTGGTTTAAATCTCGCGGCAAGAAACCGGCACTAGGGCAAAGTTAACTGCGCACGCGGCCGTCGCCGCTCAGCATAGTTTTCTCTACAAACTTTGAGGCAACGTGGTCTTTGTTAGACAGGGCTACGGCAAAGCCGCCATAGTCGCTGCGGCCAATGGATTCTAGGCCAGCAATAAAAGATTCGCGGCTAACCTTTGCGCCTGCACGCATGAGGCCGTCGGCTACCATACGGGCGGCTAGATAGCCCTCCATAGTGGAGAAGTTGGCTTTCACACTCTTGCCATGTGCTGTCAGCGCAGCGGCAAATTCACGCGCAATCGGTGTCGCCATGTTGTAGGGCGAGGGCACCACTTGGGTCACCACTACGCCAGCAGCGTCTTTGCCCAGCTCATCAGACAGTGCCTGCGTGCCTACAAAAGATACGTTGTAGAACTGACCGCCAAAGCCAGCAGCCTTTGCAGCGCGGACGAAGGCTGCGTACGATTTATAGGCGCTTACCTGCACAATCGCGTCAGCGTTACTGGCCGCCAGCAATTTGGCAGCGGCGGCTACGTCTACCGAGTTACGTTCTACTGTGGCCACGGCCACTGGCTTGCGGTTAAGCTCGGCCAGTGCCTTGGTGACACCGTCTAAACCGGCTTTGCCATAAGCATCGTTTTGGTGAAACACCGCAATGCGTTGCAGGCCCAGGGTGTTGAGCTGTTTGACAATGACGGCGGTTTCGTCGTTATACGACGCACGCAAGTGGAAAACATTTTTGTTAAACGGCTCGCGCAGGCCCATGGCACCAGTGAACGGCGCTATAAACGGCATGTTCGCCTTCAGCGCTAAAGGCAGGGCGGCCAGTGATGTGGGTGTGCCGATATAGCCAAACAAGGCAAACACATCGTCGGCTAGCAGCTTGCGGGTGTTTTCTGCGCAGCGCTCGGGCTCATAGCCATCGTCCAAGGCTACTATTTCAATTAGCTTGCGGTTGATGCCGCCTTTGGCGTTAAGCAGGTCGAAAAATACTTTGGCGCCAGCGTTGAACTGAATGCCTAACTGGGCTGCTGGGCCGGTCAGTGCAGCCGACTGGCCGAGAATAATTTTGCTGTCTGATTGCGCTTGGGCAACGTTAAAACCAGCGGTAGCAGTAGCCGCAGCGCTGGCAGCGGCAAGCTTGGAAAACTGTCTTCTGTTCATGTGGGTAGGTGAACGGTGCGATTAAAAAGCACAGGTGTTCTATTTTGTAAATAAGGCAGTATTTTACTGTTGGGTAGTGAAATAAACAGCGTGGTTACATATTGAAATCGTAAGTTCTACAGGGGTAACTTTTATCGTACGCACTACGCAAACAGTGACGCATTCACACCCGCGTTCACATGCCCGATAAACGCGGCTTAGGGTTCATGCCCGCCGCCTCAATCAGGTGTTCGCACAGCGAATCTACCTCGGCCTCCATGCGCACCATGTCCATTTGCCAGTCGCCTACAAATCCCTCGGCCACCGAGCTTTGTAAAAAAGCGATCAACTGCTCGTAGTAGCCATTGGTGTTCAGCAGGCCGATGGGTTTGTCGACATAGCCTAGCTGCTTCAAAGTCCAGATTTCAAAAAACTCTTCGAAAGTGCCTATGCCACCGGGCAGCGAGATAAATGCGTCGGCCCGCTCGGCCATCATGGCTTTGCGTTCGTGCATGGTTTTAACGATGTGCAGCTCGGTGCAGGCAGGGTTGGCCCACTCGCGGTCCACCAGGCCTTGGGGGATGATGCCCACCACCGTACCGCCTGCGTCCAGCGTGGCCTGCGCCACGATACCCATCAGGCCGTTCTTGCCGCCGCCGTACACCAGTTGCCCGCCGTGGCTGCCAATCCAGCGGCCCACCTCGCTGGCAGCAGAGGCAAACGCCGGTTGCGCGCCATCGCGCGATCCGCAGTACACGCATAAAGAAAAAGCAGTTTGTGTCATATTTTTTAAAAGGTTTAAAAGCGATGCGCCAGCGCCGCCAGCCACACCCCTGCACACAGCAGCACGCTGAGCAGTACGGCAGCTGAACCCATGTCTTTGGCGCGTTTAGACAGGTCGTGCCACTCGGGGCCAATGCGGTCAATAGCGGTTTCTATGCCAGTGTTGAGCAGTTCGGTAATCATTACCAGTAGCACCACGGCTACCAGCATAGACACTTCTAGCCAACCGCGCCCTACCCAAAAGGCCGCAGGCAACATGACGATGCTGGCTATGGCCTCTTGGCGAAAAGCGGTTTCGCCCCAGCCCGCACGCAGGCCTTGTAATGAGTAGCCTGTGGCATGCAACAGCCGGGTGAAGCCGGTGCGTGATTTTTGGGCGTCGACGGGTTCGCGGTCGGCAGATTGCACAGTTTGGGTGGTCTGCACAGAATGATGGGTGTGGTTAGATTCAGTCATGCATGGATTGTCGCGTAAACACTGCCTGGGTTGGTGCTTTGGCATAGCAGCCCTAAGCTTAGGCTGAGCGAAAGCCCAATTTAAAACTTAAGCCGGTGATGATTTGCTCATAGGTGCATGGTTGACCAAACGCGTACCTGCCAGCACGTCGTGCACAAACTGCTTGGAGTTGTGCAAACGGCTGAGCAGAGCGTACACCACCGCCCAAGCCGTCAAAACCAGTGTGATCTGCCCGCCAGAGGGTTTAAAAAAAGCCATCGCAGCCAACGGCGGTACAAACCACAGCCAGCTTAAAACATAGCGTGCCAGTGCGCGTTGCTGGCTGATTTGCTGGCCTTGCACGTCTACCACGCGAATGTGCCAAGTTTTCATGGCCAAGGTTTGCCCTTTATGCCAAAACCACACAAAGTACACGCCAAACACCACAAACAAAAAGCCCTGCAATAGCGGGTGGCGCGCGTCCATCGCATTGCGCATCTGGCCCAAAGTGCTGAACAACCAAGTAGCAATAAACGCTACGGCAAACATCAGCATACCCTCATACAGCCAGCAGGCCATGCGTTTGCGCAAACCTGCCACCGAGAGCGTTGGGCTAGTGGGGGCATTACTGAAGGGGGCAGTGGGTGTCATGTGCAGCGTTAATTTCTATGGATGATTGCTATTGATTAAATAGCTGCTTGAGCAGGATTTACTTGGGTTAGAGACCTAATTTGTATAAAAAAAGGTGCTCGCGCAGGTTATTATCAATGAACATGCAGCCCATTTTATTAGGCATGCAGTTATGTGGCACAGCCCTAGGTTTTTTTAAGGGCGTGGTGCGGCTGCACTATCAGCGCTGGGCACAATCTCAGAAGACGACACCGTGGTTCTAGGCATCAGGCTGTTACTGTTTTGCAAATGTGGCGACACCACAATTTTGTGCGTAGGGGGTGATGCCGGTTGGCTGGCTTGGCGCTCTAGCACCTTGGCAGTGCCAAATTGAGCAGGAGGCGAGTTTTTCAGGGGGTCTGCAGAGATTTGGCGGGCAGCGGTGCCCAAGCTTGGTTTGGCAGACCCAGCAGCCAAGGCTTGCTTTTCTTGCGGGCTGAGCAATTGGTAGGCCTGCCACTGTGCGCTGCGCTGCTCAGAGGTCAGTCCATTTGTCAGTGCGCGGTTTTCGGCAAAATTTAAGCGGGCTTGGGCGCGTTGCTGGGGGCTTAGCTTGGCCCAGTCGCTCATGCGCTCTTGCAGCTTGGTTTGCTCAGGGGCGGACAAGCTGGCGTAGTTTTTCGACAACGCAAGCCATTTGTTCTTTTGGTTGGAATTCAAGGTAGGCCATGTGGCCATTAAGGGCGCCAAGGCCGTTTGCTGGGCAGGTGCCAATGCCGTCCAAGCCGTACCGCTGGAGTCAGTGGCAGGGGCGGCTGTTTTAGTTTGCGCTTCTGCAGGCGCAGACAAGCCCACTAGCGCCCACACCAACGCCGTCGCACAAATGGCAACTATGGCAGTCATGGATGAGGCACGCAAACGCATGGTGAGCAAGTCAAAGAGCGGCCGGTTTAAGGCTGGGGTGGGCCAAACTTTAAAAATTGGGCAAATCCTGGGTCAGTGTGTGCATCAGGGGGCAAGTCGTCGGTCAGCAACTGCACGTCTACTGCGGCTATGTCGTTGGCACTTTGATCGTCCACCATGGTGCTGACAGCTATTAAACCTGCCACTAAGGCCAGCAAAGGCACAGCAGACGCAATGCGGTTGAACCATGACACGCCATCGTCGTTAAAACCACCGCCTAGCGCTGCAGCGCTGCCGGACATAAAGATCGACGGCGCAGTCTGGCTGGCAGTGACGCTAAATTTAGGGCGGCGCGCGATAGCTTGCTGGCGGGCTACACGCAGGCGTTCGGAAATATCGTGAGGTAAATCTTGCTCGTTTAACCGGGCAATGACCTTCAGGCCAAAACGGTCTTGCAGTGCGTCGGCCAATTGCGAATTAACCGGCGAGTTAGCCGTCGAGTTAATGGGCAAGTTAAGTGGCTTATTAGCCAGTTTATTTAAATTTATCATAGTCGAATTCCCTTAGCGTTGAGCGCTTTGCTGAGCGCGTGGACTGCTCTGGAACAGTGCGTTTTAACGCTACCCTCTGAACAACCCATGGCCGCAGCTGTTTCAGCTACGTCCATCTCCTCCCAGTAACGCATCAGGAAGGCTTCCCGTTGACGCGCTGGCAGTTGCTGTACCTCAGTGTCGATCTCACGCAAGGTTTGTGCCCGCTCGGTGCTGGTTTGGGCACTTTCTGTGCCTTCAGAATGGTCCAGCGACTCTAAAGTTTCCAACAAATCGAATTCGCCGTCTTCACCTGCTACGGCAAAGTCACTCATGTTAGAAAAAATCGCCCCCCGAGTCTTTCTGCGCCTGAAAAAGTCCAAAGTGGTGTTGGACAAAATGCGGTGAAACAGCATCGGCAGCTCGGCAGCGGGCTTTTCTGAATAGCTTTCGCACAGCTTGATCATGCTGTCTTGCACGATGTCTAGCGCCGCTTCCTCGTCGCGTACGTGGTAGACCGATCGTTTGAAGGCACGTTTTTCAATGCTTTTCAGGAAATCGGAGAGTTCTTGCTCGGTAGCCAAAGGGAGGACTTGTCGGTTATGGGGCTTGAAGGACGCAACGCAGGGCGCGCGTCTGAATGGGCAAATTATGGCATTGCGTGGGCGCTTTTCAGCTTTTTAAGCTGGTTTTTGCTGACAGTGACACGAAAATCACATGTTGCAGTGCGATAATATTGAATTGCTAATTTAAAACCAGCAAACGGGTTCTGACTCGAGTCGCAGTAGCGCACTCTATAGTCAGAGCGCTTAAGTCCCGCAACGGCTTCGCAAGAGCGCGTGAGGGGCAACACTCAAGTTTCGTTAGAGAAGCTTTGAAAGGTTGAATATGGAAATCTCTAAGGCTGAAATCGCCTCTGTAGCTACAGCCCCTTCGTCTGCATCGCCTACCACTGCGACCCCAGCGGGCCAATTGCCTGAACTGCGCGGTGCCGAGGTCCTAGTCAAAACACTGCAAGCCGAAGGCGTTAAGTTCGTCTGGGGCTACCCCGGTGGCGCTGTGTTGCATATCTACGACGCTTTTTACAAGCAAGACACCATGCAGCACATTTTGGTGCGCCACGAGCAAGCCGCTGTGCACGCAGCCGACGGCTACGCGCGCGCCACGGGCGACGTAGGTGTGGCACTGGTCACGTCTGGCCCGGGTGCCACCAACGCTATTACCGGTATTGCCACAGCCTACATGGACAGCATCCCGATGGTGGTGATCACCGGCCAAGTGCCTACGCACGCAATTGGCTTGGATGCTTTCCAAGAATGCGACACCGTAGGCATCACCCGCCCCATCGTAAAACACAACTTTCTGGTCAAAGACGTGCGCGATTTGGCTGAGACCATGAAGCGCGCCTTCCACATTGCCCGCACTGGTCGCCCCGGCCCTGTAGTGGTAGACATTCCGAAAGACGTGAGCTTTAACAAAACGCCTTACGACGCAGCCGAGTACAAAAAACCGGTCGACATGCGCAGCTACCAACCCGTGCGCAAAGGCCACGGCGGGCAGATACGCAAGGCGCTGCAATTGCTGCTGAATGCCAAGCGTCCGTACATTTACACTGGTGGCGGCGTGATTTTGTCCAACGCCAGCGCCGAGCTGCGCACCTTGGTGGACATGCTGGGCTACCCAGTTACCAACACCTTGATGGGATTGGGTGCTTATCCGGCCAGCGACCGCAAGTTTTTAGGCATGCTGGGCATGCATGGCACAGTAGAGGCCAACCAAGCCATGCAAAACTGTGACGTGCTGTTGGCTGTAGGCGCGCGCTTTGACGACCGCGTGATTGGCAACCCCAAACACTTTGCGCAAAACGAACGCAAGATCATCCACATCGACATTGACCCGTCCAGCATTTCCAAGCGCGTGAAGGTCGACATTCCTATCGTGGGCGATGTGAAAGATGTGCTCAATGAATTGATCGCCATGATCAAAGAGTCCACTACCAAGCCTGATGTTAATGCATTGGGCGCTTGGTGGAGCACGATTGACGGCTGGCGCAAACGCGATTGCCTGATCTATGACAAAGGCAACAAAGACGTCATCAAACCCCAGGCCGTAGTGCAAAGCCTGTGGAACATGACCAAAGATACTGAGACCTACATCACGTCCGACGTGGGCCAGCACCAAATGTGGGCGGCGCAGTTTTACCGTTTTGACGAACCACGCCGCTGGATCAACTCGGGTGGCTTGGGTACCATGGGCGTGGGCATTCCGTACGCGATGGGCATCAAGCTGGCCAAGCCTGAGGCCGAGGTGTTTTGTGTCACAGGCGAAGGCTCGGTGCAAATGTGCATCCAGGAGTTGTCCACCTGCCTGCAGTACAACACGCCGATCAAAATTGTGAGTTTGAATAACCGCTACCTTGGCATGGTGCGCCAGTGGCAAGAAATTGACTACGAAGGCCGTTACAGCCACAGCTACATGGACGCACTGCCCAACTTTGTGAAGCTGGCTGAGGCCTATGGCCACGTGGGCATGTTGATCGAAAAACCGCAAGACGTAGAGCCTGCGCTACGCGAAGCGCGCAAGCTGAAAGATCGCACGGTGTTCATGGATTTTCGTACCGACCCGACTGAGAACGTCTACCCGATGGTCAAAGCGGGCAAAGGCATCAACGAGATGCTTCTAAGCTCTGAGGACCTTTAATTTCAAGGTAAATAGGCCTGTAACCCAAGTAAATCCTGCTCAAGCAGCTATTGAATTAATAGTAATTTAAATTTAGATAAATCTATTTGCAGCCAAGTCTGTGCATTACCGTGCACAGGGGAGGGCTCAGAAAAGAGGAATCCCATGAAACACATCATTGCAGTTTTATTAGAAAACGAACCCGGCGCGTTGTCCCGTGTGGTCGGTTTATTTTCAGCCCGCGGCTACAACATCGAGTCGCTAACCGTCGCCCCCACCGAAGACAAATCTCTCTCGCGTATGACCATTGTCACCGTTGGGTCTGACGACGTGATTGAGCAAATCACCAAACACTTAAACCGCCTGATCGAAGTGGTCAAAGTGGTTGACCTTACCGAAGGTGCGTACACCGAGCGCGAGCTGATGATGGTGAAAGTGCGCGCAGTGGGCAAAGAGCGCGAAGAAATGAAGCGCCTGGCCGACATTTTTCGAGGCCGCATCATCGACGTCACCGAAAAAAGCTACACCGTTGAGCTGACGGGTGACCACAGCAAAAACGACGCATTCTTGGAAGCCATCGACCGCACTGCCATCCTGGAAACCGTTCGCACCGGTGCCAGCGGCATCGGGCGGGGTGAGAGAATATTGCGTGTTTAATTAATACCAATGCCAATACAAATACCGAACATCCGGACGCGAAGTGCGCGAAAGTTACGCGAAGAACGCGAAAGAAGACAAAGAAAACGGAAAAATATTAATTGAATCGAACCTAATTTAATTAACGATTATTTTTGAATTTATTTTTTCTTCTTTCGCTTATATCGCGCCGCCTTCGCCCCCTTCGCGTCCGGAAGTCCGAATTAATCCTTAACCAAACCAACCACCCAACCGGAGAACACAAATGAAAGTTTTTTACGATAAAGATTGCGACCTTAGCCTGATCAAAGGCAAAACCGTGTCCATCATTGGCTACGGCAGCCAAGGCCACGCCCATGCGCAAAATTTGAACGACAGCGGCGTAAACGTGCTGGTAGGTTTGCGCAAAGGTGGCGCTAGCTGGGATAAAGTGGCCAAAGCTGGCCTGAAGGTCGCTGAGGTTAATGAGGCTGTCAAAGCCGCCGATGTCGTGATGATTTTGCTGCCAGACGAGAACATTGCAGCTGTGTACAAAGAAATCGAGCCGCACCTGAAAAAAGGCGCGTCGCTGGCTTTCGCCCACGGCTTTAACGTGCACTACAACCAAGTCGTGCCCCGCGCTGACCTGGACGTATGGATGGTAGCCCCCAAGGCCCCCGGCCACACCGTGCGCAACACCTACACCCAAGGCGGCGGCGTGCCCCATTTGGTAGCAGTTCACCAAGACCAAAGCGGCAAAGCGCGCGATTTGGCACTGAGCTACGCCATGGCCAACGGTGGTGGCAAGGCTGGCATCATTGAAACCAACTTCAAAGAAGAAACCGAAACCGATCTGTTCGGCGAGCAAGCCGTGCTGTGCGGTGGCGCAGTTGAACTCATCAAAATGGGCTACGAAACCTTGGTCGAGGCCGGCTATGCCCCTGAAATGGCCTATTTTGAATGCCTGCATGAGCTAAAGTTGATCGTTGACTTGATCTACGAAGGCGGCATCGCCAACATGAACTACTCGATCTCTAACAACGCAGAATATGGCGAATACGTGACAGGCCCTGAGGTCATCAACGAGCAGTCCCGCGTGGCGATGCGCAATGCCTTAAAGCGCATCCAGTCGGGCGAATACGCCAAGATGTTCATCTCCGAAGGCCGCACTAACTATCCTAGCATGACGGCCCGCCGCCGCTTAACTGCAGAGCACCAGATTGAAACCGTAGGTGCCCAACTGCGTGCCATGATGCCTTGGATTGCCAAGAACAAGCTGGTCGACCAAACCCGCAACTAATTTACTGGTAAGTTAACGCAAAGCAACCCAGCTAAGCGGCGTTTTATCCTACAAAACCGCCACAACGTTTGTTGTCGGCGGTTTTGTCTTTTGGGGCGCGGTGCACTACACTCTGGCCATGCACGACGGAACCGACACATCGCCTTCGCCGCTTCAGCCCCTGAAGCCGCGCAAAAAAGGCATCTACATCCTCCCTAATTTGTTCACGCTAGCCGCGTTGTTCGGTGGGTTTTACGCTATCGTTATGGCCATGGATGGGCGCTTTGGCGATGCAGCTGTCGGCGTGTTTTGCGCCATGGTGCTCGACAGCCTAGATGGCCGCGTAGCGCGCATGACTAATACGCAAAGCGCGTTCGGCGAGCAGATGGATTCGCTGTCGGATATGGTGAGCTTTGGTGCCGCCCCAGCGCTTATTTCTTACGAATGGGCGTTGCGCGGCCTAGGTCGTTGGGGCTGGATTGCTGCCTTCGTGTACTGTTCGTGCGCCGCATTGCGTCTAGCGCGTTTTAACGTGAACACAGCAGTCGTAGACAAGCGCTATTTCCAAGGCCTACCCAGTCCAGCGGCCGCAGCGTTGATTGCGGGTTTTATTTGGTTGATGACCGATCTGGAAGTAGACCGCCCCAGCATGAAATGGGTGATGTTTGGTTTTGCACTTTTTGCAGGCCTCACGATGGTGACCAATGTGCCTTACTACAGCTTCAAAGATATTAACTTTAAAAAATCCGTACCCTTCATTGTGGTGGTATTAATTGCATTGGGATTTGCCGTCATCACAGTACACCCACCAATTGTGCTGTTCAGTGTGTTTGTAGCCTACGGCTTAAGCGGCTATGTGGTGTATGCCTATCGCAAAGCCAAGGGCTTGCAAGCCAGCGTGATAGCTACCTCTAAGGATGAACCTGAAGAACGAGGCTTGCACTAGCGTATCGATGTACCGCGGCACAAGGCTGGCGTATCGGTGATATGCGGGGTCCATGTTATTGATGCAACACCACTAGATATTTGCAAGCCGTAAAATTTGTGCTATATTCATTTTATGAATCGAATTTCGCTAGCTCTACTACTACTGCCACCCGGGCGGAGTTGGTAGTGCACGCGCATACCCCCTCATAAGGCCCGTTGCTTAACCCAACGGGCCTTTTTCTTTGCCTTTCAATTTTCAAACCTTTTCTATAACTTTTTCTTTTTGGAGTTCACCATGACAACAACTACAAGCCCTGAAAAACTCATTATTTTTGACACCACATTGCGTGATGGTGAGCAAAGCCCCGGTGCGTCGATGACCAAAGATGAGAAGTTGCGCATCGCTCGCCAGCTAGAGCGTTTGAAGGTAGATGTGATTGAGGCGGGTTTCCCGGCCAGCTCCAACGGTGATTTTGAATGTGTACAGGCCATTGCCAATACGATCAAAGACTCCATCATTTGCGGCCTGTCCCGTGCGAACGACCGCGATATTTCGCGGGCAAGTGAGGCTTTAAAGGGTGCTCAGCGGGGCCGCATTCACACCTTTATCGCTACATCGCCCTTGCACATGGCCACCAAATTGCGCATGACCCCAGACCAAGTGTTTGAACAAGCCAAACAATCTGTGCGCTTTGCTAAAAACTTGGTCGAAGACGTGGAGTTCAGCCCCGAAGACGGCTACCGCAGCGATATGGACTTTTTGTGCCGGGTTTTGGAGGCCGTCATCAAAGAAGGCGCCACCACCTTGAACATTCCCGACACTGTGGGCTACGCCATTCCAGAGCTCTACGGTAACTTTATCAAGACCTTGCGTGAACGCGTTCCTAACTCTGACAAAGCCGTGTGGTCAGTGCACTGCCATAACGACTTGGGCATGGCTGTGGCCAACAGCTTGGCGGGTGTAAAAATTGGCGGCGCACGCCAAGTAGAGTGCACCATCAATGGTTTGGGCGAGCGCGCAGGTAATTGCAGCTTGGAAGAAATTGTCATGGCTGTGAAAACACGCAAAGACTATTTCAACTTGGTCATGGGCATTGAGACCACACAGCTTTTACCCGCTAGCCGCATGGTAAGTCAGACCACCGGTTTTGTGGTGCAGCCTAACAAAGCGGTGGTGGGGGCTAACGCTTTTGCCCACGCCAGTGGAATCCACCAAGACGGCGTGCTTAAAAACCGCGACACCTACGAGATCATGCGCGCCGAAGACATTGGCTGGACAGCTAACAAAATTGTGCTCGGCAAATTAAGCGGACGTAACGCCTTCAAACAACGCTTGCAAGACCTGGGCGTAGTAATTGAAGCTGAAGCAGATGTGAACTTGGCATTTGCTAAGTTCAAAGAGCTTGCTGATAAAAAATCAGAGATTTTTGACGAAGATATTTTGGCTTTGGTCAGCGATGAGTCCATCACGCATGACAACGAGCATTACGGTTTTGTCTCTTTGTCCCAGCGCAGTGAAACTGGCGAGCGGCCCCAGGCCAGCGTCGTCTTTACTGTGGCGGGCAAAGAAGTCAAAGGTAGTTCGGACGGCAACGGCCCGGTCGACGCATCCCTCAAGGCCATTGAAACGCATGCCAAAAGCGGCGCAGAGATGGTGCTCTATTCTGTGAACGCCATAAGCGGTTCCACAGAGAGCCAGGGGGAAGTGACGGTCCGCTTGCAAAACTCAGGCCGCGTGGTCAACGGTGTCGGGTCTGATCCCGACATCGTGGTCGCCTCGGCCAAGGCGTATATCAGCGCACTGAACAAACTGCACAGCAAGGCAGACAGGGTGGCTGCGCAGGGCTGAGGGCGTGCAGGAGCAGCTTCATTTCGCAAACCGCCAGCGCCAAGCGCCCGCCTACTGCGAGTCAGGCTCGTTAAGCGTCAGGCCTGAACTTGCGCCACAGGCTGCGCGCGCTGCGCCGCAGCCCGGCTTTCATACGTTTGCCCATTTGCCAGACCGCCGAGGCGCGAATGTAGTCCATCAAGCGGTCTTTCCATGCCTTCCAGCGAGGGTACCATCGCGCGAACCAGGCAAACTGCATGAGGGCTGGCAGCGTGAGCTGGAACAGGCGCGCAACAATAGCTGTGCCCACCAGCTTGGCGCTGATCAACACCGAGAAGCCCCACACAAACTGCCCGTGGCGGATTAAAAACAGTGCCAGCAGCTTGATGGGAAACAGGGCCACCGCAGGCACCAGCAGCACCAGCAAGGCGGCCCAAGGCGGCAGTTGGGTAATTTTGCGTTCACACCAGGCCCACAACGGCAGACGGGCTAAGCGTTGGATCAAAGCCGCCAGGGGTACCCAGCCCCATTCTTCAAACAGCAGCAGCAGAGCCAAAAAAGGCGTGAAAATCCAAGCTAAAACCTTGCCTAGCCCCTTAAACATAAGCGGGAGCAGCTATGAAACTTGAATGTTTCATGCGTGCCTAGCGGTACACGGCTGGGCGTTTGCCCAAGAATGCGCTGATGCCCTCACCACCGTTGGCGTGGTGCAGGTTGGCCACAAAGGCATCACGCTCGGCGTTCAGATGCTCAGCAAGCGAGCGCATGGGCGCGTCGTTGACCAGCTCTTTGATGCTGGCCAGCGCATTGGGTGCGCGGGCGTTCAGATTGTCGGCCAGCTCCAGGGCTTGGCTCAGGGCATTGCCGGTGTCTACCACCCGGTTCACTACGCCCAGTGCATGCAGGCGCTCGGCGCTGATACGTTCGCCGCCTATCAGCAACTCGCTGGCCAGTTGGCGCGGCAGCATGCGGCTTAAGTGCCAAGTAGCGCCGCCGTCGGGTGACAGGCCTACATTACTGTAGGCCATGACAAATACTGCATCGCGCGCAGCCACAATCATGTCGCAGGCCAGGCACAGCGAAAAGCCCGCGCCTGCAGCCGGGCCCTCTACGGCGGCGATCACCGGTTTGCGGCAACTGCGGATGGCCTCGATCCAGCTGTGCAAGCCGTCGATACTTTGGGCTTGCACCTGCGGGGCCTGACTGCGATTGTACAGCAGGCGTTGCAAGTTACCGCCCGCGCAAAACAGGCTGCCTTCGCCGGTAATCAC
>JANLPQ010000039.1:0-27484 GCA_031367325.1 Polaromonas sp.
TTCAGTGCGTTTGGAGACGAACAGCCCACCATTGCGAAGAACAGGTTTGTAGACCCGACGACGACGCCGAATGTGGGCACGACAACGATTGCTGACGTTACCTTCAACTTGCGCTATCCGGGGCAGTACTTTGATAAGGAATCGGGGCTGCATTACAACTATTTTCGGTCTTACGATGCACGGACTGGGCGCTACTCTCAAAGCGATCCGATTGGTTTAGATGGCGGGTGGAATCGGTTTTGGTATGCTGAACAAAATCCACTGAGCTACAGCGACCCTAAAGGATTAACTTCTATACCGTTCCCAGGCGCTACTGTGCCGGCGTTTACATCAGCTTGCTTAGCTAATCCCGCTTTGTGCGGACCAGCCCTCGCGGGCATTGGGGGTTACTCGGTAGGTACGTTGATTTATCCGATCATTGAAGGGCCGCTGTCGCGAGCTATTGACTACTGCATGAACAGCGAAAGCACGCAAGAAGACTGTCCGGGCCAATGGAGACGTGCACAAAACGTGTGCTACGAGTGGATGCAAGAACTTGGCGATCCATCAATTTCAAAAATGCGCCGTAAGCAATTGATGGATTTAACAGGCGGTTCGATGGCAGCCTGTCAAATGGGCCAAGTCAGTCAAACATGCGGCGGCAACAGAGTTGATAAGCCGCCGAGAAGGAGGCGCTAAATTTATGCCACGCAGAATAAGTACAACCAGCGGATTTCTGAAATACGCGCTTAATCTTGCTCGGAACGATAGATACGACAAGGCGCTTGCGATCATTAAAAAAATTGAGAAAAGAGCATTGATCTCTGATGATTTGCAAAAAATTGCACTAGCTCATTCATACGGAGGCCAGCTTGCTGCTTCTGAAGCAAGCTGGCTTGAAGTTGAACGGCGCAATGAAATAAAAAGCGGCGGCTACTTGATGCTAGCTTCTTTGCAGATGGAGTTATCAAAATCGTCGCAAGCAATTGCATCTTTAGAAAAAGAAATTCACCTCGCAAAAACGACCACCAACCAATACTATTTAAGTAGCGCAACTATTAGATTGGGCTACTTGCAGATCAAGGCCAATGATTTCTCAAAAGCTAAAGAAACACTCGCACTTGTCGACGATAACGAAGGTGATTTCATACCTGGCCTGGGCTATAAAACTAAAGCAACACTGCTTAGTGAAATGCCAAGTAAATAACTTATTAGCTACCAAATAAATAGCTGCTTGAGCATTATCTACGTGCGCAAGCGGCTCATTTATCTTCTATTTCTAAATTAAAAAGCAGTTACCAAACTCCTTAGCCGCTAAAGCTGGAGTTCCGTAAGGTAGTCGCAAATGGCGACCACCCAAGCGCGCAAGCGTTGTGCTACTTCTTACGCGCCACCTTGATCGCTTTAGGCTTCGATATATCCTCAGGCGTGATAAATCCAATCGGCCGTTTATGCGGCTCAGGCGCAGCCAGCAACTGGCGCATCGAATCAATCAACTCACTGATAGCTTGTTCATGCTTGGTCACCTTGCGCTCCAGCAAATGCAGCTTATTGGACAGCTCCCGGTTCGTCGCCAGCATGCTGCGCAGCTCGACAAACGCCTGCACCACGTAGATGCTCAGCTCCGTGGCACGCGGAGAATTGAGCACCACGGAAGCCATGATTGCGCCATACTCGGTGAACGCCATAGGTGCATAACGGCGGCCGCCCCGGCCACCACCTACACCACCTACACCACCCCTTAGGCTGCCATCCGCGTTTGAGGTTGCAATTTGCAACCTCAAAGAAGCAAACTCTTCCTCGTCCAGCTGAAACATGAACCCCGCAGGAAAACGCGCCAAATTGCGGTTGACCTGCTGGTTAAGCGCTTGGTCGTCTCTCCGTAAAATGCAGCCTAATCAGTATCCAAAATCACCCGCTGGCCACGAATCAAGCGAATGCGCTGGGCAATGTCACCAATAGACAGCGGTGAATTGGTTGTATCTTGGGTGGATGGCATGTTAGGCAGTACTAAGAAATTCAAATAGGCAGCTTATAGTAACAAGATTTACTACTGGATAAACTGGCAATTTACAGCTTGGACACTATCTTTAGTATAGCTGCTTGAGTAGTCATCTATTGCCCCGCAGGCTGATTCGATGTCTAAAAAAGCTTGTTTTGTTCAGCTAATCACCGCGCGGCACTACAGTGCGGGCAAACCGGAGTGCGTCACAGACGCCACCGCCTGTTTACGCGGCGATTTTGGCCCACTGTCACGCAAACGGGTTAGAATAGCAGGCTAACTTGTTACCAAGTCAACACCTACTTTTCATTGGGAAAAACCTCCATCATGGCAATCGAACGCACTCTGTCTATCATCAAGCCTGACGCCGTGGCTAAAAACGTTATTGGTCAAATCTACGCACGCTTTGAAGGCGCTGGCCTGAAGGTGATTGCTGCCAAGATGACCCACCTGTCACAGGGCGAAGCTGAGGCTTTCTATGCTGTGCACAAAGCACGTCCATTCTTTAAAGATTTGGTCAGCTTTATGGTGTCTGGCCCAGTGATGATCCAGGCCTTGGAAGGCGAGGGCGCTATCCTTAAAAACCGCGATTTGATGGGTGCTACCGACCCGAAAAAGGCCGATAAAGGCACTATCCGCGCTGACTTTGCTGACAGCATCGACGCTAACGCCGTGCACGGTTCTGACGCGGCTGAAACGGCTGCGCAAGAGATCGCTTTCTTCTTCCCCGGCATGAATGTGTATTCGCGTTAAGTGCCCAGGCACTAGCGCTAATTCCTAGTACACCAACATCCATTCAAAGGACACGTCGGCGCAAGCCGACAGCACCCCACTATGACGGCCAACCTGCTAGATTTTGATCTCGAAGGTCTGGCCGTTTTTTGTGAAGGGCTGGGTGAAAAACGTTTTCGCGCCACCCAGCTGTATCGCTGGATCCATCAAAAAGGTGCTAGCAGCTTTGGCGAGATGACCGATTTGGCCAAGTCGCTGCGCGAAAAGCTGGCCACCACGGCCCATATTGAGCCGCTTAAAGTCCTGACCGAGCAAAAGTCCACCGATGGCACCATCAAATGGCTGTTTGACGTGGGCAATGGCGACGCTGTAGAGGCTGTGTACATCCCCGAAGACGACCGCGCCACACTGTGCATATCGTCCCAAGCGGGCTGCGCGGTGGGCTGCCGTTTTTGCTCTACTGGCCACCAGGGCTTTAGCCGCAACTTGACCAGCGGCGAAATCATCGCCCAACTGTGGTTTGCAGAACACACCATGCGCAAGCTGCTGGGCACGCAAGAGCGGGTGATTTCTAACGTAGTGATGATGGGCATGGGCGAGCCGCTGCAAAACATGAATGCGCTGGTGCCTGCGCTTAAAACCATGCTTAGCGACCATGCCTACGGCCTGTCGCGCCGCCGCGTAACAGTGTCCACCTCGGGCGTGGTACCCATGATCGACCGGCTGGCGGCTGAATGCCCGGTAGCGCTGGCCGTATCGTTGCACGCGCCTAACGACGCGCTGCGTGACGACCTGGTGCCGTTGAACAAAAAATACCCGCTACAGGAGCTGCTGGCGGCCTGCCACAGGTATCTGGAGTTTGCCCCGCGCGACTTCATTACCTTTGAATATTGCATGCTAGACGGCGTGAACGACACGCCCGAGCATGCGCACGAACTGGTGCGCTTGGTGCAGCAGGCCAACTTGCCCGTGAAGTTCAATTTAATCCCGTTTAACCCGTTTCCGGCCTCAGGGCTTTTGCGCTCCAGTGCAAAAGTTGTAGCGCAATTTGCCCAGATTTTGCATAACAGTGCTATCGTTACTACTGTGCGTAAAACCCGTGGTGACGATATTGATGCAGCGTGCGGCCAGTTGGCCGGCGATGTGCAAGACCGCACCCAAGCCACGCAGCGCATGGCCCAGCGGCGCGTAGTGATGATGCGCAAAGATGCGTCCATGACTGCGGAGCCGATCGCAAAGCACACCCATTGAGGACATACACACCATGACAGCTGCCCACGCCTTCAACGCCACCACTTCAACGGTGGCCATGGCCAGATCCGCCTTATGGGCGCTGGCAGGCGCGGCGCTGCTGTTGGCCGCCAGTATGCTAAGTGGCTGTGCTACGCGCGGCGACACGGGTGCCGACTCAGCCAACCGCAAAGACATCGTTACCGATTCAGATGAGCCAGACAGCCGCAAGCGCGCACGCCTGCGGCTAGAGCTGGCCACAGGCTACTTTAACGAAGGCAAAACCACCGTAGCGCTAGACGAGATTAAGCAAGCGCTAAACAACGACCCCAATTTTGCTGACGCCTACAACCTGCGCGGCCTGATCTACATGCGTCTAAACGACCCGCGCTTGGCCGAAGACAGCTTTCGCCGGTCAATCGCTTTAAACCCGCGCGACGCCAATGCCGCGCACAACTTTGGCTGGATGCTGTGCCAACAGCAGCGCTATCCTGAGTCCTACACCTACTTCAAACAAGCGCTAGCGGTGCCGCTGTACGGCGACCAAGCCAAAACGCTGATGGCACAAGGCTTGTGCGAGCTAGCCGATGGCCAAAGAGACGTGGCCGAGCGATCACTAGCTAAGTCGTATGAGCTAGACGCAGCCAATCCGATTACCGGCTACAACCTGGCCAATTTGCTGTACCAACGCGGCGACTTTAAGCGTTCGCAGTTCTATATCAGGCGCTTGAACAATGGTGAATTTGCCAACGCAGAATCGCTGTGGTTAGGCATCAAAATCGAGCGTAAATTGGGCGACACCATTGCCATGAACCAACTGGGTGGGCAGCTTAAGCGGCGCTTCCCGCAATCGTCCGAGCTGGTGGCGCTAGAAAAGGGAGTCTTCAATGACTGAGGGCGCACAAGCCGTGGCGGATGGCTATGACGCAGGCCAAGATAATGGCTACAGTGCCGGGCAATTGCTCAGAGCCGCGCGCGAAGCACATGGCTTGCACATTGCTGCGCTGGCTGTGTCATTGAAGGTGCCGGTCAAAAAGCTGGAATTGCTAGAGGCTGACCGCTTTGATGAGCTTCCCGATGCGGTGTTTGCGCGCGCATTGGCGTCCAGCGTATGCCGCACCCTAAAAGTTGACCCCACCGAGATTTTGACGAAATTGCCGCAAACCCACCGACCCAGTTTAAGCAACGCGCCGCCCAGCATGAATACTCCTTTTCGCATGCCATCAAACGCGCCAGCGTCCAGTCCCATGACAGCGCTGAGCAAACCTGCGGTTTTGGCTGTCATAGCGCTGCTGTTGGGCGCTTTGGTATTGGTTTTTTTGCCCGATATATCGCAAAAAACCAGCGATGCTGCGTCTTCAGCGTTTAGCGGTTTTAAAAACACGCCACTGGGTAGCTCGCCCGGCAGCGACAACAGTGCCGGCACCGCCATGGGCGCGGGCTCGGTGTTGACTAATGATGGCGGCGTTAAGCTGGCTGGTGCCGATACGCTGGCTTTGGGTTCTGCTAACAGCGTGGCGGTTTCTACCCCTACAGTATCCACAGCCGCTGCACTGGGCACCGCTGCAGACGGTGCGGCGGTAGATGGTTTGGTGGTGTTTCGCGCCAAAGGCGAGTCGTGGGTTGAGGTGGTAGACGCGCGTGGCCAAGTCACTTTGCGTAAGCTGCTGGCCGCAGGCGAATCTGCCGCTGCCAACGGCACAGTGCCCCTGCGCGTCACAGTAGGCCGTGCCGACCAAACCACCGTAATCGTGCGCGGCAAGCCGTTTGACGTCGAAAGCCTGGTGCGCGACAACGTATTGCGTTTTGAAGTCAAATAGCCAATAGGAAATGACAAGGGATTAGCGCGCTATGGGCCAAGATACATTACTTCATTGTCTACCAGCCGATCTGCAGCCGATTGCAGTGTCGGTACCTGCCAAACGCCACACGCGCCAGTCCAGCGTGGTCTGGGGCCCGCGCATTGTCACAGTAGGCGGAAACTCCCCGGTGCGCGTACAGTCGATGACCAATACCGACACCGAAGACGCTATTGGCACCGCCATTCAGGTCAAAGAGCTGGCCATTGCCGGCTCAGAGATGGTGCGCATTACCGTCAATACGATTGAAGCTGCACAAGCCGTGCCGTACATTCGCGAGCAGCTGGACAAAATGGGCATTGACGTGCCGTTAATCGGCGACTTTCATTACAACGGCCACCGTTTGCTGACTGAGGTGCCCGCATGCGCCGAGGCCCTCTCCAAATACCGCATCAACCCCGGCAACGTAGGCAAGGGCGATAAACGCGACAAACAGTTTGGCCAAATGATTGATGCGGCCATGAAGTGGGACAAGCCCGTGCGTATTGGCGTGAACTGGGGCAGCCTAGACCAAGAGCTGCTGGCCAGCCTGATGGACACTAACAGCCAGCGCAGCGACCCGTGGGACGCCAAGCAGGTGATGTACGAAGCGCTGATTACATCAGCCATCGAATCAGCCAAACGCGCCGAAGCCATGGGCCTGCGCGGTGAGCAAATTATGCTCAGCTGCAAAGTATCGGGCGTACAAGACCTGGTCAGCGTGTACCGCGAACTGGCCAGGCGCTGCGACTATGCATTGCACCTGGGCCTAACCGAAGCTGGCATGGGCACCAAGGGCACGGTGGCGTCAGCCACGGCACTGTCTATCTTGCTGCAAGAGGGCATTGGCGACACTATCCGCGTATCGCTTACGCCCGCACCCGGCGAGGCGCGCACACAAGAAGTGGTGATTGCATCAGAGATTTTGCAGTCGCTGGGCTTGCGCATTTTTGTGCCTAGCGTGACGGCTTGCCCAGGCTGCGGCCGCACTACCAGCGACACGTTTCAGCATTTGGCCAAGCAAATTGACGACTTTCTGCGCATGCAAATGCCGCTGTGGCGCAAAAAATACCCCGGTGTTGAAAATCTTAAAGTAGCTGTTATGGGTTGCATCGTCAACGGCCCCGGTGAGAGCAAGCATGCTGACATTGGCATCAGCCTGCCCGGCACCGGCGAGGCACCGGCTGCGCCGGTATTTATCGACGGCGAAAAAGCACTGACTTTGCGCGGTGCGGGCATTGCCGATGAATTTCAAGTGCTGGTAGAGAACTATATTGAAAAACGCTTCGGGCAAACCGAAGCAGCGACCGCTTAAATACAAAAAATGGCAGAAAACTCCATCGCAGACAATTCAACAAAGTTGACCGCACATAGCAAGCTAGCCGCCGTCAAGGGGATGAACGACATCCTGCCGCCCGACTCTGCGCAGTGGGAATGGTTTGAAGAGCATGTGCGCCATGTGATGGCGCTTAGCAGCTACCGCAGCATTCGCACGCCCATCGTCGAGCCAACAGCGCTGTTTGTCAAAGGCACTGGGCAGACTACCGACATTGTTGAAAAAGAAATGTACTCGTTTGAGGACAAACTCAACGGCGAACACCTGACTTTGCGGCCCGAGAACACCCCCGGTGTAGTGCGCGCTGCTATCGAACATAACCTCACGTACGACGGCGGCAAGCGCCTCTACTACATGGGCCCCATGTTCCGCCACGAGCGGCCCCAGCGTGGGCGCTACCGCCAGTTTTACCAGCTGGGCGCTGAGGCACTAGGCTTTGCCGGGCCAGAGGTAGATGCTGAGCTGATGCTGTTAGCGCACCAGTTGTTTAACCGCTTAGGCCTGCAAAACGTGCGGGTTGAACTGAATAGCTTGGGCGTACCTGTAGAGCGTGCTGCGCACCGTGCAGCGTTGGTAGCTTACTTTAGCCAGCATGCTGATGCGCTAGATGCTGATTCACAGCGCCGCCTGCAAACCAACCCGCTGCGCATTTTGGATACCAAAAATCCTGCCATGCAGGCCATGGTGCAAGCGGCGCCGCAGTTGCTCGGCTTTCTGGGTGAAGAGTCCCTTAAGCACTTAGACACCGTCAAAGCGCTGCTCACAGCCTGCGGCGTGCAATGGGCCATCAACCCCCGTTTGGTGCGCGGCCTAGACTATTACAGCCACACGGTGTTTGAATTTATCACCAGTGAACTAGGCGCGCAGGGCACGCTGTGCGGCGGTGGCCGCTACGACGGTCTGTTTGAAACCTTGGGCGGCAAACCCACCCCCGCAGTAGGCTGGGGCATGGGTATTGAGCGGGTGTTAGAGCTGGTTAAAGAGCAGTCGTTGGCTAGCTCGGCACCCGTGCCAGATGTGTATGCCGTCATCCCCGACACGCAGGCCTTGGGCCAAGCCATGCAGCTGTTGCAAGCCTTGCGCGGGCAGGGCATAGCTGTGCAAATGCACGCCGCGCCGGTGGCAGGCGAGGGCATGGGCAGCTTTAAAAGCCAGTTTAAAAAGGCCGACAGCAGCGGCGCGCGCTACGCGCTGATTTTTGGTGCTGACGAGCTGGCGCAGGGCAAAGTGGCCCTTAAACCCTTGCGCGGTGGCGCGGATGCCCCCGCACAGCAGCAACTCTTTGACCTGTCCAACCCCGCTACGCTGGCTCAGGCCCTTCTAGCGTAATTCTCAGGCGTAATTTTTCAACCCTAGCGGGTGTTTCAGGTTGTCACCTGCGCGCCCCACTACAATCGCACCATGGCAAAACATTTAGATCTCGAAGAACAAGAGCAACTTGACCAACTCAAGGCTTTTTGGAACCAATACGGCAACCTTATCAGTGCAGCGCTCATCGTGGTATTTGGCAGCATTGCGGCATACAACGGCTATAACTATTGGCAGCGCAGCCAGGCAGTGCAGGCCTCTACCTTGTTTGACGAGGTAGAGCGCAGCGCCAAGGCGGGTGACGCTACCAAAACAGAGCGTGCTTTCAACGACATGAAAGACAAGTTTGGCGGCACCACCTACGCGGCCCAAGCTGGGCTGCTGGCCGCCCGCACGCTGCAAGAAAAAGGCAATGCTGATGGAGCCAAAGCGGCGCTTACTTGGGTGTCAGCCAGTGCCAAAGACGAAAGCTACCAGTCGATTGCCAAGCTGCGCCTAGCCGGTTTGCTAATGGATTCAAAGGGTTACGACGCTGCGCTGGCCCAGCTGGGTGGTAGTTTTTCTAAAGAATTCGCACCTTTGGTAGCTGACCGTCGTGGTGATATTCTGATGGCACAAGGCAAAAAGCCAGAGGCCAAAGCTGAGTATGAAAAAGCCTACAAAACCTTTGACGATCGCAGCGAATACCGCCGCTTGGTCGAGGTTAAGCTGAACTCGCTAGGCGTGGACGCCGCGCCGTTGATCGCTAGCAACAAGCCTGCGGCAGAGGCGGCCACGCCAACACCCCTGGCACCAATTGTCACCTCGCCTGCCGTGCCGTCTGTACCAGCAGGTGCAACGTCTACCGCCACATCGACGGCACTAACACCTGCTGCGCAGGTGGCTGGCACAAGTGGCACGGCCCCAGCTGCCAGCGCTCCAATAGCGGTCAAGCAATAACGGGAAATAAGCTCCCAGAGCCTCAATATTTATGCCTTTTAACCCTCTAACCCAAGTAAAACCTGCTCAAGCAGCTATTTTATCGATAGCGTTGATGGTACTCTTGTCTGCCTGCTCGGGTGGCACCAATAGGCCTAAGCCAGCAGAGTTGGGTGCTAACACGGCCTTGTTAGGTGTGCGCCAAGCATGGACAGCCCGTCTAGGTGCTGCACCTGTAGGGGCCATGCCAGCGGTGGTGGGCAACATAGTCGTGGTCACGTCCACCGACGGCACTGTGGCTGCGCTTGACGCTGCCAGTGGCCGCGATGTTTGGCGCGCCAACGCTGGCGGCCCTGTGGCTACAGGCGCGGGGTTTGACGGCAAATTGGCCGCTGTAGTCACCCGCGACAACGAATTAGTCGCCCTAGATGCCAGTGCCAGTGCCAGCACCAGACCCCTATGGCGCATGCGTTTAGCAGCCCAGGCCTACACCGCACCTTTGGTGGCTGGTGGCCGTGTATTTGTGTTGGCAGCCGACCGCAGTGTGACGGCTTTTGACGGCGCTACAGGGCGTAAATTGTGGGTACAGTCGCGCCCTGGCGAGCCGCTGGTGCTGCAGCAGCCGGGCAGCTTGCAGGCAGTGGGCGACACCTTGGTGGCGGGCTTGTCTGGCCGCTTGGTGGGCCTGAACCCCAACAACGGCACGGTGCGCTGGGAAATCCCATTAGCCTCGCCGCGTGGTACCAACGAGATTGAACGGTTGGTAGACATCGTAGGCCGCACCAGTCGTGTTGACAACGTGGTGTGCGCCCGCGCGTACCAAGCGGCAGTGGGCTGTGTTGACGCAGCCCGTGGCACCTTGCTATGGACTAAACCAGCCAACGCGGCAGAGGGCGTGCATGGCGACGAAGGTTTGGTCGTAGGCACCGAGCTGGATGGCAAAGTCATCGCTTGGAAGCGTGCTGACGGCGAGCGCGTTTGGACTTCGGACCGCTTGCAGTACCGCACTTTGACCGCGCCGTTGGTTTTGGGCCGCTCTGTGGTGGTGGGAGACAGCACCGGACTAGTGCATTTCATCTCGCGTGAAGACGGATCGCCCTTAAACCGCTTGCCTACCGACAGCTCGGGTGTGGCAGCGCCGCCAGTGGCGGCAGGGCCAAGCCTAGTTGTGGTCACTCGCAATGGCGGCGTGTACGGCTTTGCCCCTGAATAATGACACGCGTCCCTCCAAACGTTTTTAGCCTTGACCGCTTAACCGACTGAAAGTTAGCTAGTGAAACCCGTATTGGCTTTAGTCGGCCGCCCCAACGTCGGTAAATCGACCCTGTTTAACCGCCTTACCAAGTCGCGCGATGCCATCGTGGCCGACTACGCAGGCCTCACGCGCGACCGCCATTACGGCAACGGCAAGCAAGGCCCGCACGAGTACATCGTTATCGACACCGGTGGCTTTGAACCCACAGCCGAGAGCGGCATCTACAAAGAAATGGCCAAGCAAACCCGCCAAGCGGTGGCCGAGGCTGATGTGGTGATATTTGTAGTGGATGCGCGCGAAGGTATTAGCGCGCAAGACTACGACATTGCCAACTACCTGCGCAAGCTGGGCAAGCCCACGATACTGACGGCCAACAAAGCCGAGGGCCTGAAAGAAGGCCACCAAGTGTCTGATTTCTATGCGCTAGGCTTGGGCGACGTGATGCCGATTTCTGCCTCGCACGGGCAGGGCATGAAAGAGTTGCTGGACTTGGCTTTTGCACCGCTCAAATTGGGTGATGAAGCAGAGATTACAGAAGACAACGGCGCTATCAAACTTGCCGTAGCAGGCCGCCCGAACGTTGGCAAATCTACCCTGATCAACACGTGGCTAGGCGAAGAGCGCTTGGTCGCCTTCGATATGCCGGGCACTACACGCGACGCGATCAGCGTGCCGTTTGAACGCGATGGTGTGCTGTTTGAGCTGATCGACACCGCAGGCATCCGCCGCAAAGGCAAGGTGTTTGAAGCGATCGAAAAGTTCTCTGTTGTGAAAACTTTGCAAGCCATTGAATCGGCCAATGTGGTGCTGCTGCTGCTAGACGCCACCCAAGGCATCACCGACCAAGATGCCCATATCGCAGGCTATATTCTTGACTCAGGCCGCGCGGTGGTGCTGGCGGTTAACAAATGGGACGCGGTCGATGCCTACCAGCGCGAGCAATTACAGCGCTCCATCGAGTTGCGTTTATCGTTCTTAAAATTCGCCAACATCCACATGATCTCGGCTGCCAAGCGCCAAGGTTTGGCACCGGTATGGAAGTCTATTGTGCAAGCGCACAAAGCAGCTACCTGCAAAATGTCTACCCCGGTGCTGACGCGTTTGTTGATGGAAGCCGTGCAGTTTCAGGCACCGCAGCGCGCGGGCATGTTCCGCCCCAAGCCGCGCTACGCACACCAAGGCGGCATGAACCCGCCAGTAGTGGTAATCCACGGCAATTCGCTCGAAGGTATTACAGATTCCTACAAAAGATATTTAGAGGGCCGCATACGCAAGGCTTTTGACCTGACCGGCACACCGCTGCGGGTCGAAGTGAAGTCGTCTAGCAACCCGTACGCAGACAAAGATTAGGGCCGCTGTAGATCGCCATTGGTAGGCGCTACCAGCCTGCAAAAGGCTGGATACAGAGGCCCTAATAAACCTCAGGGCACTAGAGTATTAAGCTGAACTTTTGGGTTTCGCAAAACTCTATGGTATGTTCGACATTCATTTTAAATTTAACTAGTTCCTGATCGGACACGGAGAATATCGTGAGCAATAACAAAGGCCAACTTTTACAAGACCCGTTTTTAAACCAACTTCGCCGCGAGCATGTGCCCGTATCGATTTATCTGGTCAACGGTATTAAGCTACAAGGGCAGATCGAATCTTTTGACCAATACGTTGTGCTACTGCGCAATACGGTTACGCAAATGGTCTACAAGCATGCAATATCTACTATCGTGCCAGGCCGCGCTGTAGCATTTACCAACGTGCACACCGAAGAAGATGCTGCACTGGGAGCCGCCCCTGCGCAGTGATGCCCACGCCTCAAAACCTGAGGCCATCGTTACCGCGTCCGTCATACTGGTCGGTGTAGATCTAGGTCTGCCGCATTTTGACGGCGAGCTAGAAGAGCTGGGCTTGCTGGCGCAAACCGCCGGCATGACCCCGGTGCATCGCATGACCTGCAAGCGCAAAGCACCTGATGCCGCGCTGTTTGTAGGCACTGGCAAAGCCGACGAAATCAAAGCCTTGGCTCTAGCGCACGGTGCTACTGAGATTTTGTTTGACCAGTCGCTCAGCCCTGCCCAGCAACGCAACTTAGAGCGACACACTGGCTTGGCTGTTAATGACCGCACTTTGTTGATTTTAGAAATCTTCGCCCAGCGCGCGCGCAGCCACGAGGGTAAGTTGCAGGTCGAATTGGCGCGCCTGCAGTACCTGTCTACCCGGTTGGTGCGGCGCTGGTCGCACCTAGAGCGCCAGCAGGGAGCTATTGGCACACGCGGTGGCCCAGGCGAGAAGCAAATTGAACTTGACCGCCGCATGATTGGCGAGACCATCAAGCGCACCAAGGTCAAGCTAGAGCTAGTCAAACGCCAGCGCGGCACCCAGCGCCGCCAGCGTGGACGCGGCAACCACTTTGGTATATCGCTGGTGGGCTACACCAATGCAGGCAAAACTAGCATTTTCAATGCGCTGGTTAAAGCCCGCGCGTATGCTGCCGACCAGTTGTTTGCCACGCTAGACACCACTACGCGGTCGTTGTATTTGGGCGATGCGCAGCAATCGGTTAGCTTGTCTGACACCGTGGGTTTTATCCGCGACCTGCCGCACGGCTTGATTGACGCGTTTGAGGCTACGCTGCGCGAAGCCGCTGAGGCAGATGTACTGCTGCATGTGGTAGACGCGGCTAACCCCAACCACACTGAGCAAATAGCCGAGGTGCAGCGTGTGTTGCTGGAGATTGGAGCCGACAAAGTGCCTCAAGTATTTGTGTTCAACAAACTGGACGCTCTTGAAAAAGACCGTCAGCCACTGCATCTGCGGGACATGTATGAAGTAAACGGCATTTCTAGCCCAAGGGTGTTTGTCAGCGCCCGCGATGGCACGGGCCTGCCAGTGCTACGCGCACTGCTAGCTGAGCTGGCTAGCGTAGTGCAGCCTGTTACAGCAGCCCCACAGCCTGCAGAACAATCGGCTGCATATTTGGACAGTGCTGTTTGATTAGGCACAATACGGGTTAGTCACATTTTCATTGCGTTGCTTCACATTCATTTCGTAACGCTTTTTTGAATAACGTTTTACCGCTATCACACATGAACCTTATTGTTCTACCTTCTAGTCTGGCTACGTTGCCTGCATCTATTGCCAAAGGCCTGCGCGGCATGTTTAACCTGAACGACGGCAAATGGGGCCGCAGCGACGACAAGCCTGCTGGCGGCAATGGCGAGCCGCCTACAGGTGCAGGCTCACCTCCACCACCTGCACCGCCTGCGCCCACACCACCGCCTGCACCCGTACCCGAGCCTTCCAACGTGAGGCCCATTGGCAGCGGCGGCAGCAATGGCGGTGGTTCTAAGGGCCCCAACCAAGGCCCGCCCGACCTAGACGAGCTGTGGCGCGACTTTAATAAAAAGCTCAATGGCTTATTCGGCGGTAATAAAGGCAAAGGTAATACCGGCCAAACCGACTGGGGCCGCCATAACAAAGGCAATAACGGCGGTGATGGTGGCGGCTCAGGCGGCGGCTTTCAGCCCGATATGAAGTCGGCTGGTATCGGCGTGGGCCTGATTGCCGCAATAGCCGTGCTGATTTGGCTGGGCACTGGCGTTTTTATCGTGCAAGAGGGCCAGCAAGCGGTGATTACCCGTTTTGGCAAGCTCAGTGGCACGGTAGAGGCGGGTTTTAACTGGCGCTTGCCTTACCCGATTGAAGCGCACGAAACCGTAGCGCTTACCCAGCTGCGATCGGTAGAGATTGGCCGCAGCACCAGTTCACAAGCCGCAGGCCTGAAAGATTCGTCCATGCTGACGCAAGACGAGAACATTGTTGACATCAAATTCACCATCCAGTACCGCCTAAAAAGCTCGGCTGACTATCTGTTTCAAAACCGCAACCCAGACGACGCTGTGACCAAAGCAGCAGAATCCGCCATCCGTGAAGTGGTAGGCCGGGGCACGATGGACACCGTGCTGAACAAAGACCGCGAATCTATCCAGCGCGACGTGGTGAAAAGCGTGCAAGCCCAGCTAGACCGCTATAAAACTGGCATTCAAATTCAAACTGTCAACATTCAAAACGTACAACCCCCCGAGGCTGTGCAAGCTGCTTTTGATGATGCACTGAAAGCAGGCCAAGACCGTGACCGCTTTAAAAACGAAGGTATTGCTTACGCCAAAGACGTGATTCCCCGTGCAGAAGGTACCGCAGCGCGCCTGAAGGAAGAAGCTGATGGCTACAAAGTCAATGTAGTAGCACGCGCAGAGGGTGACGCCCAACGCTTCAAATCGGTATATGCCGAATACCAAAAATCCCCGCAAGTCACCCGCGACCGCATGTACACCGACACCATGCAGCAAATCTACAGCAGCGTCACCAAGGTGATGGTCGATTCACGCCAAGGCAATAACTTGTTGTATTTGCCGCTAGACAAGCTGATGCAAGTAGGTCAGGGTGGTGGGCAAGGTGCCGACATGGTTACGCTACCACCTGCCAACGGTGCCGCCGCTAGCCCGATACTGCCTACACCCCCCGCAGCCACTACGCCCGACACTCGGCCGCGCGATGCCTCGCGCGCCCGTGACCGCGATGGCCGTTGAACCTAAGGACTAAAAAAATGAATAAATTAGGATTTGCAATCACCACCTTGTTGGTTGGCTTGGCCATATTGGCATCGACGCTGTTTGTCGTCGACCAGCGTCAGTTTGGCGTGCTGTATTCGTTCGGCCAAATTAAAGAAGTGATCACTGAGCCGGGCCTACGCTTTAAGCTGCCCCAGCCGTTTCAAAACGTGGTGTTTCTAGACCGTCGCGTGCTCACGCTCGACAGCCCCGAGACCGGGTCTATCCAAACGGCAGAGAAGAAAAACTTGGTCGTGGACTGGCTGGTCAAATGGCGCATTGCCGACGCGCGCCAGTTCATTCGTAACAACCCGGGCGGTGCCAACACAGCTACCGCCGAAGACCGCCTACGCTCAGTGGTGCAAGACGCGCTGAACTCTGAGGTGACCAAACGCACCGTGAAAGACGTGCTGTCTACCGACCGCGAAAAAATCATGCAAGGTGTGCAACAGCGCTTGGTAGATGATGCCAAAACATTTGGTATTGAAATTGTCGACGTGCGCATCAAGCGCGTAGACTTTCCACCATCAGTGACCGATTCGGTCTATCAGCGTATGAAGTCTGAGCGCCAGCAAGTAGCAGGCGAGCTGCGCTCGACCGGCGGCGCTGAAGGCGAAAAAATCCGCGCCGATGCCGACCGCCAGCGCGAAGTGCTGCTGGCCGAGGCCTACCGCGAAGCGCAAAAAGTCAAAGGCGACGGCGATGCCAAAGCCACCGCGATCTATGCCGAAGCGTTTGGCCGCGACACGCAGTTTGCCCAGTTCTACCGTAACTTAGAGGCTTATAAAACCAGCTTTTCTAAAAAGAGCGACGTTATGGTGCTAGACCCTTCGTCGGACTTCTTCAAAACCATGCGCAACGGCGGCGGCACAGGGCCTGCTGCACCGGCTAAAAAGTAAAAGGCGCTTGTGATGGGCTGTGATTTTATTGCCAGCAACCCATAGACGTAGCCTCACCCAGCATGGCCACTTTATTAACCGCTTTGGCCTTAGTGCTGGTGATAGAGGGCTTACTGCCATTTATCTCGCCAGCCGCTTGGCGCAAGGTGTTTGAGCAAGTGCTCAAGCTGCACGATGGGCAAATTCGCTTCTACGGTATTGCCAGCATTGCAGCGGGCCTGTTGCTGCTGTGGATAGCCAATTAAGTTACAGAGCGCTTGCCGAAGCTGCGCAGCTATGCACCAGTAATCGATCTTCTGTGCTATTGATTTCATAGCTGCTTGAGCAGGTTCTACGGCCTAGAAGGCCTAAAACACACTTAAATTACCCTCTGCAGACGGTTATTTTTACCCACCCAACGTGCAGCGCGCCACAGCGAAAAAGCCATACCGCCCGCGCCAAACACAGCGATAAGCCCGGTAAAATCTAAGTCTTTACTACCTCTGCGCTTCTTTTAGCGTCTTTTGTCATGTCCGCCTGGGTACTACCCGACCACATTGCCGATGTTTTGCCCTCTGAGGCGCGGCACATCGAAGAACTACGCCGAGGCCTGCTAGACACTGCGCGCAGCTACGGCTACGAGCTGGTGATGCCGCCACAGCTAGAGTATTTAGAGTCGCTGCTAACCGGCACAGGCCAAGCGCTAGACCTGCAAACCTTTAAGCTGGTAGACCAGCTCTCAGGCCGCACCATGGGCCTGCGGGCCGACACCACGCCCCAAGTAGCCCGTATCGACGCGCACCTGCTCAACCGCAGCGGCGTGGCCCGCTTGTGCTACTGCGGCCCGGTGCTGCACACCGCCCCGGCCAAACCGCACGCCACCCGTGAACCTTTGCAGTTTGGCGCAGAGATTTTTGGCCACGCAGGCCCAGAGGCTGACCTAGAAGCCCTGTTACTAGCCATCCACTGCCTGCAGTCTGCTGGTGTGACCGACATGACCATCGACCTGGCCGACGCCCGCTTGGTGCGCAGCCTGCTGGCCGGCATGATGACCACACCCCAGCACCTAGAGCAGGTGTACGCCGCGCTAGCTGCCAAAGACTCTGCCACCTTGGCCGAGCTAACCGCGCAGTTCCCCGCCGCCAGCCGCGACGGCTTGGCCGCGCTGGTACAAATGTATGGTGACGAGCAGGTGCTAATTAATGCCGAAAAAGCCTTCCAACCCAATAAAAACCTGCTCAACCAGCTATCAAATTTGAAGCAACTGGCGGCTAGCATCCGTGCCGCGCACCCGCAGGTGACCATCAGTTTTGACCTGGCCGATTCGCGCGGCTACGCCTACTACACGGGCGCACGTTTTGCTATCTACACCGCAGGTGCGACCGACGCACTGGTGCGCGGTGGCCGCTACGACGAGGTAGGTTCGGTGTTTGGCCGCAACCGCCCGGCAGTAGGCTTTAGCCTGGACATCAAAGAACTGGTCGGCGTGGTGCCCGCCCGTGCGCTAAGGGCGGCCATCCGCGCGCCATGGCCACAGGGCAACGCAGAAGATGCCAGCGCACGCGCCACTGCGCAAAGCCTGCGCGCCGCCATACAAGGCCTGCGCGCACGCGGCGAAACCGTGGTCTGCGTACTGCCCGGCCACGAGAACGAAGTGCAAGAATTTATCTGCGACCGCCAGCTAGTGCAAGCTGCGGGCCAGTGGGTGGTACAAGCCATCGGTCAAGCCATGGGGCAAGCCACGGGGCAAGTAATTTAATGCGAACGACTAAGCCCGTTCGCCCTGAGCCTGTCGAAGGGTTCATCACAAAGACGGTATTGAGGGCTTCGATTTGCCTCAGCCCAACGGTATTGATGGTTTAAATAATGGCAACAATTTCTCCTATGCAAGCTGGTCGCAACGTGGTCGTTGTGGGCACCCAGTGGGGCGACGAAGGCAAAGGCAAGCTGGTCGACTGGCTCACAGAATCTGCCCAAGGCGTAGTGCGCTTTCATGGTGGCCACAATGCCGGCCATACGCTGGTAATTAACGGTGTCAAAACCGCGCTCAACCTCATCCCCAGCGGAATCATGCGCCCGGGGGTCAAATGCTACATTGGCAACGGCGTAGTGCTAGACGCCACGCATTTGATGAAAGAAATTGCCGGGCTAGAGGCCATCGGCGTTGAGGTACGTTCACGCCTGCGGGTGAGTGAGGCTTGCCCGCTGATATTGCCCTTCCATTCTGCGCTAGACATTGCCCGCGAAACCCAGCGCGGGCAGGGCGGTGCCGAGAAAATTGGCACCACCGGCAAAGGCATTGGCCCCGCTTACGAGGACAAAATAGCCCGCCGCGCCCTGCGCGTGCAAGACCTGAAATACCCCGACCGTTTTGCCGCCAAGCTGCGCGAGCTGCTGGCCCTGCACAACCATATTTTGACCACGTATTTAAACGCACCCGCGCTTGAATTTCAACCCATCTACGACGAAGCCATGCGCCACGCCGAGGCTATTGCCCCCATGATGGCCGACGTATCGCGCGAGATCAACGCGGCGCACAAAGCAGGCAGTAACTTGCTGTTTGAAGGTGCCCAGGGCACGCTGCTAGACGTAGACCATGGCACCTACCCGTTTGTCACGTCCAGCAACTGCGTGGCAGGTAACGCTGCTGCAGGCTCGGGCGTAGGCCCTGGGCTGTTGCACTACGTGCTGGGCATTACCAAAGCGTACTGCACCCGCGTGGGCGGCGGACCTTTCCCTACCGAGCTAGATTGGCAAAAAGAGGGCACGCCTGGCTACCACATGAGCACTGTAGGCGCAGAGCGCGGTGTGGTCACAGGCCGCTACCGCCGCTGCGGCTGGTTTGACGCCGCACTGCTCAAGCGGTCTGCACAGGTTAACGGCCTGTCAGGCCTGTGCATCACCAAGCTAGATGTGTTGGATGGTTTAACCGAGCTAAAGCTGTGCACCGGCTACACCCTGGACGGCGAGACAATCGACCTGCTGCCCATGGGCGCAGACGACATCGAGCGCTGCACACCCATCTACGAAACCATGCCCGGCTGGAGCGAGTCCAGCGTAGGCGTAGTGGACTACGCCAAGCTGCCGGTGAATGCACAAAAGTATTTGCAACGCATCGAAGAAGTCACCGGCGTGCCCATCCACATCGTGTCCACCAGCCCCGACCGCGACCACACTATCATGATGCAGCACCCGTTTGCTGCGCCATAACGTTTTAAGCGTTTTAGTGGTTTTGAGCCTGCTTTTATAAGCCTTTTAGGTCAATAACCCAAGTAAATCCTGCTCAAGCAGCTATTAAATCAATAGTACCCAAGTTTCGTTTTTATCTAGTTATCATTCTCACCACAAGGTCCACCATGCTCACTGAAGACGGCAAACACCTGTACGTCAGCTACGACGAATACCACAACCTCACCGAAAAGCTGGCCCTTAAAGTGCACCAATCTGGCTGGCAATTTGACACCATCCTGTGCCTGGCACGCGGTGGCATGCGCCCTGGCGACATCTTGTCCCGCATCTTTAACAAGCCGCTGGCCATCATGTCCACCAGCTCGTACCGGGCCGAGGCTGGCACCATACAAGGCCACCTGGACATTGCCCACTACATCACCACACCCCAAGGCACCATCTCCGGCAAAGTGCTGCTGGTAGACGACCTGGCTGACACCGGCCATACCCTGCAAGCCGTGGTAGACAGACTGCGCGACAACTACAAACCCATCACCGAACTACGCACCGCCGTCATCTGGACCAAAGGCGTATCAGGCTTCAAGCCCGACTATTCGGTAGACTTTTTGCCCACCAACCCGTGGATTCACCAACCCTTTGAAGGCTACGACAACATGTCGCCGGAGAAGTTGATGGAGAAGTGGAAGGTTTGATGCCCGTTCGCATCGTTCCGCCGTAGCTTTGCTACGCAAACCCAGCGATCCTGATTGGGGCTGATAGATACGGGGCGTATTGCGCTGTGAATACTGGGGTTGTAACTGAAGACGATTTTAAAACCAAGTACTTAGGCATTGTTGTATCGCGCAAGTTTAAGAACCAAGCCCTAATGTTCCCTAGATTTTTATTTGCAAAAATTTATGCACCATGAACAGCCGTCAGCGCAACCTCCAGAGTTCATTGTTAGAACATGCGAAGACACTATTTTGCCCAGTCAAAGTAGTGATCATTTCCAGCCTAATCCAGTGCAGCAGCCGCACGCAGCTAATATTTACATTCCTTTTGCGGCGAACGATCCATTGGGTCTGCGCGCGGCCATACTGCCAGTATTTAAGCGATGTCCTGACGGCACACTAATTGGGCTGGGAACAGCGGTTCATGTGGATGGATGGGGCGGTCTTCTAACGGCTGAACACGTTGTAGACTTTATGCGTGATAGCCTTAGCTTATCAAACGATTCACCGCGTGAGATTGACTCAACTTCCAGAAATAATGCTGTCGTTATGTTAAGGATGGGTCTTGTTCTGGGTCGCGTGCAAATTCCGTCGTGGGCTTTTCCGTTTGTTAGAGAAACAGTTATAGAACAACGCTTTCAAGACGATCCTATGGCAAAGCTACGTGGAGAATTACCTTGCTGCAATCCGCTTGACTTAGCTGGCATATCTGTAGAGATTCCTAGTGAAGCGTATGCTTCTGGCCAAGTCCCACCTAAAACTTTGCCAGTACAAGTCGCTGATTGGGAACCGACGGTTGGTGAATATGTCTTAGCGTTTGGGTATCCTCAGTTGAAACCCTCTGTTCAAGTGACGGAGAGCTTAGAACAAACGCTGATTGAGGACGGTCTTTTTTCGGCCTACGGTAGGATTACTAGTGTGTATCCCAATGGTCGAGACTTGATGAATCAGACGCCGTGCTTCGAGGTTAAGGCCAACTGGCGTTCGGGCATGAGTGGTGGTCCAGTCGTGAATAGATCTGGAAACGTCATTGGCATTGTTAGCAGATCAATTTGCACAGATGGCGAGCCAATTGGAGTTGGTTATGCATCGTGCTTGCCCTTCATACCTGAGATCGGGCAGTTAGCACAGCGCATAGATTCGGATAATCCAGGCTGGCGAAAGGGGTACGCTGTCCGAGCAAGTAACGGTGAAGTGCTCAGCATTCATCCAAGCTTTGAAATTGCCTCTATTCACGCAGCAAAATACACTGTCGATGTTCGAGTTGCACCTTGCTCTAATCGTATTGGTACAGATGAGTGCATTTTTAAAGTAAATGTAGAGTAAGTCGTTCTAAATACAGACAAAAATGAAAAATGGGGAAGAATGGGTCAGATCACATTTAATTCTTTGCGCTGCTGGATAATTGAAATGTCTATCCGGGTTACATGGATGCACTGTTCAAATTTATCGCTTTTTAAATAACTGAGGTTGCCCCCGAAAAACGTGCTCCCAGCTGTGGTTGAATTGAGCACTTGGCTAGCTTGGTACAACGTTATTACTATGCAATTTTTTATCGATAGATTCAATTGCGCTCTTAAGTGGATTTAATGGCGCTTCCATGATCTGAACATAATTTCTGAAGGCTTGTTGAACGCCTTCAAAGACATAGTTACTGTTATGAAGCTCTTTATTTACCGATTTTTTCAAGCTCGCTGCATTAATGATCTCACCTAGAACCATTGCATAACTAATGTTGTGGGTCGATATTGGGCCCGCGTTATGTTCTATAGCGATTGCATTAATTTGGTCATAAATATAATATTGCAAATGAACTGGGTTCATCTTATGAGTCAATCGATTAATTGCCCGTTGACCAATTTCATGCGTATAAGTCCACCGATTGGGAACTGGGTTTCTATTATCTATATGCTCTCCTCCATAAGTTACTTCTGGTGGTAGTGGGTGTGGAATTAAATCAATTTCATAGTAAATGATTTCGTCGAACCACGATTTTGGCTGAATCGGATTGTTTAAGTAGACTGCTAAATTCACAAAATAATCGCTGATGTGTAATAAAGTTTGGGTAGGTACTTTACCATCTAAAAATCCAACAAGGTTGACGTTGGTAAAGTGATGCCAAGTTGAATGTGCAACGATATTGCCGACATTGACCGAATGGCCATCATAAGCAGTCACTAGACCTACCCTGCGATTATCAAAATAAGGTCTAAATAAGCCTTCCTCTTTTGGTAAATTGTAGTTAATACCCCATGCCACTATCTGCGGCTTTGGTTGAACACCATTTTTGGTTGGCCATACAAGATTTTTGTTTTTATCTAAAGCACTGTAATCGTTGGGTAGATTTAAAACGCCCTCGTGAACATGGTCAGCCAGATGATTTACCACACCCGTAGGGTTGTAAGAACTCCTGATGGTCTGGAATAACATGTGGGGCAATTGCGGTGGATAAGATCGGTAGAGACTATGAATAATATTTTGAGCAATAGCATCTTCCTGCTGGCGCATCCACACCATGTCGCGATCGTTATTCTCGCTTTGATTTAGTGATGTATTACTATCAGGAAGTCCTGCTCTGCTGTGCGTCGTATCTATCGCATTTTGGCCATATCCAGATGCGCCGTTTTCCCACACACGCAGCTCGCTCACCCTCTTGATGCCGATGCCCAATGATCTGCCTAAGTTGTATAGATGCATGTTACCGCTTTTATCATAAACATAGTTTGAATGATCGCCAGTAATCAGCACGCCATTGCCCGCATCCATCCACGTCTCCAAAGTTTTTACTTCGTCTGTTGTGAAACATTGTTTGTCGTGTTTGAAGTAATCGATTGCGCCAAACTTGTTCTCTTGAACACGGACGCTTCGACCACTGTCGACACCATCGCCATAGTTCATTCCAAATATCCAAATTTGAGAGTACCCTTCAAGTAAGTCTGCGGTAATGAAGTTCAATTTAGAAAGATCAATCTCTTGACTGAACAGAACTGGAGTCACAGCGAGAGAGGAATCAATTTCCCCGTTTTTTTTATACGTATAGTTTCTATTCACAACGTTAACCGCAATTTTTACATTGTTATGAAAATCACCTGAATATTTATAGTCTTCTAGTAGCTTTTTTAAGATACCAAATCCAAACTCGTGTTTTCCGTACCTGTGTGCTGAATTATCTTTATCGTCAATGGCACCCGGTTTCAAACCCCCGGACATATCCATCTCATGGGCATTTTTAGGTTGCTCATTTCCATCTATTGGGGTCCATGTTTCGTCGCAGTTGTCGCAATAAAACAATATATTTATGCTGCGTGTTCTGTTTGGCATTTTCGTCACTCCTAAGAAATTTTCGTTAGAGAAGATTAGCTCTTTTTTCAAAATATTGAATCATCTGTTTAGGGGAGATTTACTCTTCATATCGAAAAAAATAGCTGTATTTTCATCAACAATCTATGTGTCCAAGTTATTTTTGACCTCCATAAACTGACGCAACCAATTTAGAAGTTCAATAGTTGATCCGGCACACAACCCCTGGGCACTTGTGATCCCCGATCTTCTTCGGATCAACGGGGATTTTCTTCTCCTTGTCTAGCCACCCCACGACCCCTAACCCGAGTACGCTTTTCAGACTCCTCAAAAACCACGCCGTGTGCTCTAAAAGTCAAGCTATATCTTCGCGCGCCCACCAAGCACCTTAATTTTTACTCTTTTGCACTGTTACGTTTAAATTGATTATTCAGCAGCGTTGGTTTGACTTAACAGGGCCAAGCCACCTTGCGTTTTTTCGCGCTAACATCTAGGCATGAGTGAAATTCAAGCAGATACTGAACTAGCAGAGGTTTTGCGCGTTCGAGCCATGTCTGAAGTCGAGCGCAGCGATTGGCTGGAGAACATATGGGGTAGAGTGCAGCGCAACGCTAAGGAATAAATGGGGTCATAAGGAATAAATGGGGTCAGATCACATTTAATATCCGTTACCCTTAGCTCACCGCCATGCGCATAGAAAACCTTGCACAACATCGCCACTTGATTGACTCTATCGTATCAACTCTTCATGCCTCTTGGTGTGAGTTGCCACAGGCTCAGTCAAACTATTTGAACTACCAAGCCACCCTGATAAAACGCACTGGATTGGAGAAATCTTCGTGCTTCAACAGTACAGGAATCAAGGCTTGGGTTCTTGCCTTACCACGGCTTTGACAGACTACGCCTTCGCACAGGGCGTCTCTCAAATCTACCTGTACACACCCGATCAACAGGCTTTGTATAAACGTTTGGGCTGGCAAGAGGTTTGCACTGATACTGCAAATAACGAGGTAGTCTCTATCATAGTTTTAACGCCTGAAACATAGGTTCTGAGCACCTTTTATTTGCATGAGTTGGCTAGCGCAGCGACTAACTGAAAAACGTGTTGGATAGAGTGCAGCGCAAAGCGAATTATTTTGTGGCAAATTTGCCTGACTATCTAACGCGGTGACACGGCAATTAAAAGAATTAGATAAATTACTTGGCTTTTTTCACGTCACCAATTGGGCACCTAAATAGCAAAGCAACAACGCAACTAATTTAAATTAATTCTTGATTAAATTTTGCTAAAAAACTACGACTTCATTTACTTTTATTAAACAAATATATACACTTAAATGCAAATGGAGAACAATTTGAATACTTTATTTTCGCAGCGCGTAGCTTGTTGGTCGTTGGCTATTTTGCTTGGGTCTGGTTCAGTGTCTGCTGCGCAAGTGGGCGTCACGGCTAGCGAGATAGTTTTGGGTATGAACATTTCGCTCAACGGCGGCAAAAACAATTATGGTGTGGCCGCGTTGCAGGGGATGAACCTGTATCTCAATGCGGTGAATGCGGCAGGTGGTGTAAATGGCCGCAAAATTGTGTCGCGCGTTTTAGACGATGAAGATAAAGCTACGACTGCCGAGGCTAATACACGCAAGCTGGTGGCAGATGGTGCTTTTATCTTGTTCAGTGCTATAGATGGTGGGCCTTCAACGGCGGTAGTCAAAGTGGCCAACGAAACCAATGTGCCATTTTTTGGCCCTATGGCTGGGCCACCTACATTGCGCAAACCGCACCAGCCCATGGTTTTTCCTGTGCGTGCGGAACACAAAGAAGAGTTTCGCGTACTGATGGGGTGGGGTAAAAATATCGGTCTCAACACGCTTGGCTTTCTGCATGCCGATACAGAAGTAGGCCGCATGCATTTGGCAAATGTGCGCAATATAGCCAAAGAGCTTGGCGTGGAGGTAGTGTTAGCCCTGCCTTTCAAGGGTGATGTTACTGATGCGCAATTAGACGAAATGGCCAAAAGTATCGCAGCCAAGAAACCTGGTATGTTTATCAATCATGGCTCTGCAGGGGTGTACCAAAAGCTGATTATCAAAGCCAAAAATGCTGGTGTACGCGGTACTTTTATGGGTGTGAACTCGGGCTCGTCTCAAATTGCCAAGGCCTTGGGCCCACTTGCACAGGGCATGGTGTTTGCACAGGTTGTGCCTAACCCCAACGAGCGTAAACGTGAAATTGTTCGTGAATACCAAGCCGCTGTTCGCAAGGCCGACCCCAAGGGCGAGCTTAGCTATGGTGGGATAGAAGGGTACATAACGGCTAAGGCGCTGGTGTTGGCGCTGCGCCAAACAGGCCCGCAACTTACTCGCGCCAGCTTGATTAAAACCTTGCAATCCAGTAGTTACGACTTGGGTGGCATGTCGGTGCGGTATGCACCAGGCGACCATGAGGGCTCGCGTTTTGTTGACTTGTCTATCGTCTCACGCGACGGTAAATTTTTGCATTAAGCATAATTTTAGATATTATGGGGCTATGACCCAACACCCCACCACCCAACCCACCACCCAACCCACCACCCAACCCACCACCCAACCCACCACCCAACCCATCACCCACCTCATCCACCACCCCTACACCCCACCCGCCACTTTTGCGGCCCCCCAAGTGGCGGTGCACAAGGCGTCTACGGTAATTTTCCCCAATGTGGCGGCTATGCGCACGCGGGAGTGGAAGGACAAGTCGGGGTACACCTACGGGCTGCATGGCACGCCTACGACGTTTATTTTGGAGGAGCGTATTGCTACGCTAGAGGGCGGGTTGCAGTGCGTGCTGGTGCCTAGCGGGCTGGCGGCGATTGCTAACGTAGACTTTGCGCTGCTGGCCACGGGCGACGAAGTGCTGATATCGGACAACGCCTACGGGCCGGGCAAGGTGCTGGCGGCGGGCGAGCTGGCGCAGTTTGGCATTACGCACCGCTACTACGACAGCATGGACCCGGCTGACTTGGCCGCCAAAATCACCCACAAAACCAAGCTGGTATGGCTAGAAGCACCTGGGTCGGTAACGATGGAGTTCCCAGATTTAGTAGCGTTGGTGAAGGTGTGCAAAGCGCGCGGCGTGCTGTGCGCGCTGGACAATACGTGGGGAGCAGGACTGGCGTTTAATGCGTTTGATTTAGAAGGTAAGAGGGCTAGGGCAGGTTCAGTCCGAGTGGATGTCAGCTCAGCCGGAGCGGACTTAAATTTAGATAACGCGGATGTTGTGGGCGTTGACATCAGCATTCAAGCGCTGACCAAATACCCCAGCGGCGGTGGCGACGTGCTGATGGGCAGCGTGGTAACACGCGACGAAGCACTGGGCCTGAAAATCAAGCTGACCCACATGCGCATGGGCACCGGCGTAGCGGCTAACGACGCCGAGCTGGTATTGCGCAACATCCCCAGCATAGCGCTGCGCTACCGCGCGCACGACATTGCCGCACGCCAGCTGGCCGCATGGCTGCAAACCCGCCCCGAGGTAGAGGTAGTATTGCACCCCGCGCTACCCGGCGCACCTGGCCACGCACAGTGGAGGCAGCTGTGCGCGCCCGTGTTGACTGCTCAACCAGCTATGGATAATGTAGCGATTAACGTCACATCATCTGACAATGCGCACCCGGGTTTAGCCGCTGGTTTGTTCAGCATTGTGTTTAAACCGCAGTACACCACAGCGCAGGTTGATGCGTTTTGTGATGCACTCAAGTTGTTTAAGCTAGGCTATTCATGGGGTAGCCACCTTAGCCTAGTAGTGCCGTACGACATACCCACCATGCGCGACGCCACGGTAGCCCATTGGCCTTACCGCGGAACGTTGGTGCGCTTTAGCATTGGGCTAGAGGATGTGCGCGACTTGCAGGCGGATATGGCGCAGGCTATGGGGGCTTTGGTTTAGTTGCTTGTATCTTTGTTCGTTTGCTAGTTGGTTCGTTGTTCTAGCACGCGCACTGATGCGGCGTATGTCCCATGCCAAACGGACCTGCGGCCCTTTATTGTTTGTCATAGGACACACGCCACATCAGCACGCTTGTAGTGGGGCTGAGGTCTGGCTCCTTGCTGGTCACCGTAAATCAGACAGTCGTAGTTGTTCTTCTGCCAGCGACCACGCCAGTGGAGCGCGTGACTTAAAACTACTACATCGAACAGGGTGAGCGGTGTGAGCGTATCGATGAAAAA
>JANLPQ010000059.1:0-25985 GCA_031367325.1 Polaromonas sp.
TGTGACCTTGGTAGGTGATTTACCGCTGTATTCACACTTAGCCAGTACGCAGCCTTGGTGCTTGGTGTGAACAGCGCAGCGGCATAAAGGGGGAGCCCGCAGGGCGGAGGACAGCCGCGAAGCTGTTCACGCCAAGTGCCAAGGCGGGCGCAGAGCAAGCGCTAAAGGCACGCCAAACGTATTCTGAGGCCTGTTTTCAGAGTGTTTTAGCCGTTGTAGGCCGCAGATACTGCTCAACCAGCTATGCAATTAATAGCATTAACCATTCCAAACAACCTAACCGAAGCACGCGCTGTTCAAACCAAGCAAAAAATAATGTGACGAGTCGGGTCCGCCTCGATGAAAAATACGCAACAAGGCGCGCGTTGTTTAACCTAGCAAAACAAACATCGAATTTGGCGCGCGTTTACGGAGTATTTTTCGCGAAAGAGATGCCCGGCTCGAGTCCAGCTCTCCGGCACGCACGCTATGCAAGCAACCAACCGACCAATAAGCAACAGACAAAAGCTTCCCAGCAACTCAACATAGCCCAACGCTGCAACAAAGCAAAGAAGCCAATATCACTATAAATACCATAGCTGCTTGAGCAGGATTTACTTGAGTTACAAGCCAATAATGCTATAAATCACAAGCCCAGCGAGGCTTAACCCAACAAGCGCGCCAACGACAGCAGTGCCAATAGCAGCATCCACAGCACCACGCTGCGCCACACCAGCCCGACCACACTGCGCAAATGCGCCGTAGTAGGTTCGCGGCCCGCTGTGGTGTCGGCACTGTCAACGCCCACCTGCGCGCCCAGCGGCATAGACGCATCGGCCTGAAAAGACTGCGATGCCATGGGAGAGAAAACTTCTTTCAGTGCCTCGCCTCCCAAACGCACATTGACTGCGCCAGAAGTAGCTGCCAGGATAACGCCGTCGTTGTCGTTCATGCCATCGGACAGGCCCGTACGGGCTAAGCGCTGGGCAAAATTGCGCCAGCTGTCGATGGCTTCTTCAAAATTACCCACAATGGCAAAGCCTAGTGACGTCACCCGCGCGGGCAGCCAGTCCACCACCAGCCAAGCCTGCTGCGCAGCGCCCACCAGAGACGGGCTGACATGCAAGCCCTGTACTTTGGCGTTTTGGCGTGTGTAGTAGCGGTTGGCAAACTCGCTCATGCGGTAGATGATGGCACCTGCTGGGCCCAAGCCAAAAGCAGCCAGCAGCGCGTACCAGCCTAGCACGCCAAACACATGGCGGTGCGCGGCCAGTACCGAATATTCAATCACATGGCGCACGATTTCTTTTTTGGGCAAGCTACTGGCGTCCACCTGCTGCCAGTTGGCCAAGGCCTTGCGCGCGGCGTCTTCGTCGCCCGCTTCCAGCGCCTCGCGGATGGTGGTGAAGTGGTGGCTGAACTGCCGAAACCCCAGCGTCATGTACAAAATAAGCCCATGCATGGCAAACGCGACGATCACGCCTGGCCAGCCCCAAGCCCAAATCAAGCCCCAATGCACGGCCAAGGCGGCCAGTGCTGGCAGCAGTACCACCACGCACCATGCCAGCCAGCCATGCGGCTTTTGGCCCGCGTCAAGCTTTTTGCTGGCAGTGCGGGCCCAGCTGCGCGCAGCCGAATACACCGCGTTGTGCATGGGCAGTGGGCGAATTTGCTCGACCAGCAGGGCAAAAAGAATGGCAAAAAAGCTCATATCACGATGATCTTGAGTAAAGTGTTAGCCATCATAGCGCGCTACTACCAGACAAGGAGTAAGCACGCTTGCAACAGAGCGTTGCACTGTGGCGCGCGGTCCACTAAGCGATGAGAAATCGATACAAATTGCGCAACATGCCCGCTGTAGCACCCCATACAAAGCGGTCTGCAGGCACCTCTGCCGTGCCACGCCAGTGCATAGAAAACCATTCGCGTTGAATAGCTTGCCAATGGATCTGATGGCGCGCGTGGTGGGCTGGGTTCATTAAAAAAGCCAGTGGTACTTCAAACACCTCGGCCACCTCGCTCGGGTTGGCTTGCACCGTAAAGCCGGGCTGCACCAGTGCCACCACCGGTGTGATGTGAAAAGCCGTGCCAGTAATGTAGCTGGGCAAATTGCCGATGACCTCGCAATACTGGCTGTCCAGTGCCACCTCCTCGCGCGCCTCACGTAGGGCGGCGGCGGCGGCGTTTGCATCGGTGTCGTCTACCTTGCCACCGGCAAAGGCAATTTGGCCTGCGTGGGTAGACATCGTAGCGGTGCGCTGCGTTAGCAGTAGCGTGGGCTGGTCGTGCATCACCAGCGCTATCAGCACAGCGGCCTGTGCAGGGCTGCGGTCGCTAAAGCTGGGTTTTTCACGCACCTCGGGGGTCCACACAGGCGGCTGGGCAAAGCGTGCGCGTAGGGCTGATGGCGTTAGCATGTATGCAGGCACGGCGGGTAAGTGCGTGTCAAAGCCCGTAATGGGCACGGTGCGCGGATCAAAATTGGGAATGGTGGACAAAGGTACGAAGGCCATACGGTCAAGTGTAACGGGGCGAATTAGCAGCAAGATCAGCCTATTTTGCTGCGCGCAGATGGGTCTAGTAATGGCGTAAGAAGATCATAAACAAGGCGTAAAAAAACCGCCTTGGTCTACACCGCGGCGGTTTTTGGCAAAAGTTATTGCTTTTATGCAGTAGCTGCTGCAGCAATAGCCGCTGTATTTTTAGCGTTGCGTGTAAGTTTTTCTTTAATACGGGCTGACTTGCCGCTGCGCTCACGCAGGTAGTACAGCTTAGCGCGGCGTACATCGCCACGGCGCTTGACTTCAATGCCAGCGATCAATGGGCTGTACAACTGGAACGTACGCTCCACGCCTTCGCCGCTAGAGATTTTGCGCACGATAAAGCTGCTGTTCAGGCCGCGGTTACGCTTGGCAATGACGACGCCTTCGTAAGCCTGCACACGCTTGCGGGTGCCTTCAACTACGTTGACGTTAACAATCACGGTGTCGCCAGGGGCAAATACAGGGATCACTTTGCCGATGCGGGCAATTTCTTCTTTTTCAAGAATTTCGATTAAGTTCATGGGGATACTCTTCAAACTGCTTCGATCATGCCAGCTACGCTAAGGGCGACTTTTTTCACTGTTAGCGCTCTAAGTTAAAGCTAGTGTGTCGCGGCGGGTAGAGGATCGAAAAGCTCTCCATTATAGCAAGTTTGGCCTACTTAATACAAACGGTACAGCACCGACGCTGTACCACTTAAACCGCCTGCACTGTCTAGCAAAGGGCTTTGGCGAATACCGCTGCCGTAGGCACGGTAGCGCGCACCCAGCACCAGGCTCAGGTTACTGGTCAGATCGGTGCTGGCCGACAAACCAATGTTGAAGTTGGTAGTGGTGCCTGCCTCGTACGCTGGGCGGTTGGCAATGGCTTCGGCGGCAGTCACGCCGTAGTAGTAGTCTGCCAGCTTGGCGCTATTGACTTGCGCGCTCACATAGGGCGACAGTGTCCAGTTGCCGACGGGGCTTTTGGTGGGGATGCGCCAACCCAAGCCCACCTCCCCTCGAACCCCTTTGCTGTTGCCGGTGGCATCGGCACCTGCCTCTAGCCACACTTGCCCTACGGGCGTAGCAAACTTGGTGCCTACGCCCAGCAGCAAGCTGGGTTTACGGTTATTCATGCCTGCAAAAATAGGCCCATCAGATTCTTTGTAGCCCTGCAGTAAGAGGTCTGCACGCAAATTGACCGAAAAATCAGTGCTGGCCGGGTCGGTCACCACAAACTCTGCACTGGTGCCGCGCAAGCTAAAGCGCGATGTTTGTACTTGCAGGGCAGGAATAACGCGAGTTTTAATACCTACGCCTTTATAACCATCGTCGCTTAGTACTAGGCCTACCCCGAGTTTGACGCTGCTCTCAGGTGCATTAGGCTGCGCCTGCGCACCAGTAGAAACGGCCCACAACGCACTAACTGCAGTGGCCAAGGCCACCAAAGCAGCCAAAGGGCGGTTGTGTAAATGCTTCATGGTTGGCTGGCTTTTTATGCGCTGAGACGGTTTGTTGAAATTGGTTACCAGTCTAGCATTGCAGGCACTATCTTGCACGCAATAAGTGCTTATTTACGTGTGCATTACTGCGGTTTCAAAGACTGCCACCCCAAAGTGTGCAAAAACCCGCAAAAAGACCTTGTTGCAGCAGATTTACGGCTTAAAAAAAGGCTTGCAAGGGATTTGTAAAGCTTTTAAGTGCCATGGTCTTGCAGCAAATCGGGCCGAAACTGTTGTGTCAGCGCCCGGCGCTGCGCGGTGCGCCAGCGCTCAATATCGGCATGGTGGCCCGACAGTAGCACTGGCGGCACCGCAGTGCCGCGCCAAATCTCGGGGCGGGTGTAGTGGCCGCAGTCCAGCAACCCGCCCAAAACCGGGTTAAAGCTGTCTTGGGCATGGCTATCGGCATCGCCCAATACGCCGGGTTGCAGGCGCGCCACGGCGTCCAGTAGCGCCATGGCCGCTATCTCGCCACCCGACAGCACAAAGTCACCCAAGCTAATTTGGTGGGTAACAAATTGGTCGATAAACCGCTGGTCAAGCCCCTCGTAGCGTCCGCAAACCAAAATGGCGCCTTGGCTGTCAGACCACTGCTGCACTTGGCCGTGGTTAAGCTGCGCGCCGATGGGCGAGAACAATACCACGGGGCACGGCACGGGCTCGGCGCGCTCAGCATGAATAGCCTCGACACAGCGGGCCAGCGGCTCAGCCATCATCACCATGCCGGGGCCGCCACCAAAAGGGCGGTCGTCGGTGCGGCGGTAGTTGCCATCGGCAAAATCGCGTGGGTTGGTAAAGCGCAGGTCGACTAGTTTGCTACCACTAGCCTGCTCTTCAAACGCGCGGCGATTGATACCCGTTTGCATGAAAGGCGCAAACAGCTCAGGGAAAATGGTGATCACATCAAAACGCATAGCGGCTTTGATTTTACAGTTGCACGAAACACGTAGCGGTTTTGATTGGGTTATTGCACGCAACCCATGGCGTGGGTTTTGCCATCCAACAGCATTGCCGTAAAAGGGTGCTGGCTAATAGTCCAATTGCCAGTCGACCGTGATGCGTTTGTCGGCCAAATTGACGTCGTCCACATACACTGAAACAAACGGAATCAAGGTTTCTACTTTTTTGCCGTCAATCTCCAGCTCTATCACGATGACGGTTTGCGGGCCGGTAGAAATTAAATCTTTGACTATGCCCATCGCCACGCCTTCGCGGTTGACTACCGCCAAACCGAGCAAATCAACCCAGTAAAACTCGTCTTTAGCTGCTGTGGGAAAGGAGGACCGGGCTACAAAAATACGCACACCGCGCAGCAGCTCGGCTGTGGTGCGGTCGTCTACGCCATAGGCTTGTACTACCACGGTGTCGGAATGCTCTTTGGCACTGCGAATTTTTAAAAGCTGGCAGCCGGTAAACAATGCGTCTTTACTTTTGAGGATCACGCCGGGGCGTGGTTCAGGCGGTAGCACGTACCAGCGCTTAGACGAAAAAAGCGCCTCTGGCGAGGCGCTATAGGCGATGACTTTAAAAAAGCCTTTGATGCCCCAAGCATCAGCAATGCGCCCTACTTCAACAGCGTCTAGAGGCAAATCTGCAGGTTCTAGGCAGCCAAGCATCTAAAAAAACACTAGGCTGTGAACGCAGGCATGCCGTGCAATGAAGCTGCTGTTAGGCTGCTGCTATTAAGCAGCAACCGGGGCAGTTTTAGTCTTGGCAGCCAGTTGGGCGATCAAACGCTCAACCGTTGGCGATGCTTGTGCGCCTACGCTTTTCCAGTAGGTTAAGCGGTCTTGTGCAATGCGCAAGCCCTCTTCGCCTTCGATAGCGATGGGGTTATAAAAGCCTAAACGCTCGATAAAATTACCGTCGCGGCGTGTGCGCTTGTCAGCGACCACAATGTTATAAAACGGACGGGCTTTTGCGCCGCCGCGAGAGAGTCGAATGACGACCATAATATGTTCCTTCGGGTGGGGTAGTTTATTTTGCTGCGTTTGAGACACGCGACATAGCCACCCGGCCAGCGACACGCTGCAAAGCCTATGATTATAGCCTTTATCAACCCTCACTAGCCCAGTTGCACAATTTATGACTCTGATTCGCCCCAGCACGGACGCCGACCTGCCCGCCATTACCGCCATTTACGGCCACCATGTGCTGCACGGCACAGGCACGTTTGAAACCGACCCCCCCACCGTGGCCGACATGACCGCCCGCCGCGCCGACGTGCTGAGCAAAAAACTGCCCTATTTAGTGATGGAAGTGGGCGGCCAAGTGCAAGGCTTTGCGTACGCCAACTGGTTCAAGCCCCGGCCTGCCTACCGCTTTAGCGTAGAAGACTCCATCTACATGGCCGACGGCTCTGGCGGCAAAGGCCTAGGCAAGCTGCTGCTAACCGAACTGCTGGCCCAGCTAGAGCGCGGCGGTATCCGCAAGTCAATGGCTATTATTGGCGACTCAGCCAACCTAGGCTCCATTGGCGTGCACGCGGCCTGCGGCTTCACGCAAATTGGGGTTGTCAAATCATGTGGCTGGAAGTTTGGCCAATGGCGCGATATTGTGATGATGGAAAAAACCTTAGGCTTGGGCGACACCACGTCTGCTGAATAAGCCTAGCGCAACCAGCACCATGCGCAGCCACGTATCATCGGGCGCATGACAAAAAATAAAACTATCGCTGCGTGGCTGGCATTTGTAGGTGGCCCGCTGGGGCTGCACCGCTTTTACCTTTATGGTTTGCGCGATGCGCTAGGTTGGCTACTGCCCATTCCAACGGCGCTGGGCTTGTACGGCATTGCACGCGTAGAGCAGTTTGGCCAAGACGACACCTGGAGCTGGCTGCTGATTCCGCTGCTAGGTTTTACCATTGCGGGCTGCGCGCTGACCGCGATTGTCTACGGCCTGGCAGCGCCTGAGAAATGGAACGCCAAGTTCAACCCTACGCTGCAAGAAGAAGCGCCACCGGGCCGTACCAACTGGCTGACCATTGGCGCCATAGTATTTGCGCTCATGATCGGCGCCACCAGCTTGATGAGCAGCATCGTGTTTAGCTTTCAGCGTTACTTTGAATACCAGATCGAAGAATCACGCAAATTGTCGCAATAATTTATTGGTGTTTTAGGCTGTTTAGGCCGTAGAACCTGCTCAAGCAGCTATGCTAATAATAGCAATACGGTTGCCCTGCAGAATCCACAACATCGCTCTATACCGTTTTCACATAGCTTTGTAGTGCCGCTGCAACCTCGGCGGCGCAGCATCGCGCTACGATGGACTGTCCACTGACTCACACGGGAGCCTTCATGGACAACACTACCCGCACTACTACCCCAGCGCACCAAGCTGACGCACGCGTAGCGCAAAAACAGCGCGTCACCGTGCGCGCTGCCGAGCCGTCTGACGCCGCCGCTAGCTCAGCCCTGATTGGCACTGACAGCGTATTTGAAGGCACACTGCAAATGCCCTACGCCGCTGTGGCATCGCGCGTTGACAGGTTTAGCAAGATGGACCCGCACTGTGTGCAACTGGTGGCTGTAGCCCGTGACGATGACGACAGCACCGAACAAATCGTAGGCCATGCGGGCCTATTCACCACCAGCACCAGCCCGCGCCGCATGCATGTGCGCGGGCTGGGCATTGCGGTGGCGGCAGCGTGGCAGGGCCAAGGTGTGGGCGACCAGCTGATGCACGCGCTGCTGCATTGGGCCGACAACTGGGCAGCCGTGCTGCGTATAGAACTGAATGTGTACACCGACAACACCCGCGCTATCGCGCTGTACCAGCGCCACGGCTTCGTACAAGAAGGTTTGCTGCGTGCCATGGCGCTGAAAGACGGCGTGTATGCAGATTCTTTAGCCATGGCCAGGTTTCACCCGCATCCACCCGTGCTGCCTGCAATTTATTCTGCTTGAAGATTGCGATTGTTGTACGGGAGCTGGCAGGCGGCATACTCAGCTACGCGGCTGTCCTCCGTGGCGGCCTAGGGGCGCCTACTCCCCCTTTACGCCGCTGCGCTGAGTACACCGCCTGCCAGCTCTTGTGAATATGGTGTCGATCAACCGCTGTATTAGCACTTAGCAAGTACGCAGCCTTGGCGCTTGGTGTGAACAGCGCAGCGGCATTAAGGAGGAGGCCGAAGGCCGGAGGATAGCCGCGGAGCTGTTCACACCAAGTGCCAAGGCGTGCACAGCTCTGCAGCTGAAGTCACGCTAAACGTATTCTAAGACCTGTTTTCAGAGTGTTTTAGGCCAGTAACCCAAGTAAAACCTGCTCAGGCAGCTATGTAATTAGATAAGTTCAGCCGAACTGGGGTTTGATTACTCCAAGCCCAGTTCTTGAATCTTGCGGGTGATGGTGTTGCGGCCAATCCCTAATTTGACTGCGGCCTCAATACGGCGGCCTCGGGTGGTAGACAGTGCGGCAGCTATCAGCTGGCGCTCAAAGCGTTGGGTGAGCACATCCCATACATCGCCATTGTCTTTGGCCAGTAAGACGATGGCCTCGGCGTTGAGTTGATGCTCCCAGTCTAAGTCGGCGTGCGATGCTGTTAGCGCAGAAGGTGCGTTTGGCACCGCAGACTGCGCAGACGTTGCTGGCTCGGGAATGTCTAAGTTAGCCTTGATGGGCACATCGACTGGGTTGACTGCACCACCTGCCTCTATGGGTATATTTTTAGCATTAAAATCGCTGTTAACCCAAGCAGAATCTGCTCGAGCAGCTACTTTATTAGTAGCGCTTGGATCGCTTGCGTGAGCAGGCTCAGGCTGCGCACGCTGCACTTGCAGCACCTCAGGCGGCAAGTCTTTCTCGTCAATTACTTGCGTGGGGGCCATCACCGTCAGCCAGTGGCATACGTTTTCTAGCTGCCGCACATTGCCCGGAAAGGCAAACTGCGCCAGCCGCGCCAGCGCCGCAGGCGCGATACGTTTAGGGTCTACCCCCAGTTGTTTGCCTGACTGCTGCAAGAAATGCTTTGTCAACGCCGGGATATCTTCGCGTCGCTCGCGTAGCGCAGGTAGGCGCAGGCGAATAACGTTTAAGCGGTGGAACAAATCTTCGCGAAAGCTGCCGTCGCTGACTTTTCGCTCTAGGTCTTGGTGGGTAGCGGCTATCACCCGCACATTGGCCTTGACCGCGCTGTGCCCGCCCACACGGTAGAAGCTTCCATCGCTTAAAACGCGTAGCAAGCGGGTTTGCAAGTCAAACGGCATGTCGCCAATTTCGTCTAAAAACAGCGTCCCCTCATCGGCCTGCTCAAAGCGGCCACGGCGCATGGTTTGCGCACCGGTAAAGGCCCCGCGCTCGTGGCCAAACAGCTCGCTCTCTAGTAGATCTTTCGGTATAGCTGCAGTATTGATAGCAACAAAAGGCCCCTTGGCGCGGCTGCTGTGCTTGTGTAATGCTTTGGCTACCAGCTCTTTACCGCTGCCAGATTCGCCGGTAATCATCACCGTGACATTGCTTTGGGACAGACGCCCAATGGCGCGAAACACGTCTTGCATGGCCGGGGCTTGGCCCAGCATTTCAGGTGCGTTGGCCACTACTTCGTGCGCCACATCTTCGCGCTGGCTTTCTTCTACCGCACGGCGAATCAGCTCAGTGGCTTTAGAAATATCAAACGGCTTGGGCAAATACTCAAACGCACCGCGCTGAAAGGCATTGACCGCGCTGTCCAGGTCGCTAAACGCCGTCATGATGATGATGGGCAGGCCAGGGTGCTTTTCTTTCACCTTGGTCAGCAGGTCTAGCCCCGACCCGCCAGGCATGCGAATGTCGCTGACCAGTACTTGCGGTGGCAGATTGTCAGCGTCGTGTTCGTCGGTATTGCCTAGCGCAGTAAGTAAGTCGCGCGGGTTGGTAAAGCTGCGGGTGGGCAGGTCTTCGCGTAGCAGTGCTTTTTCCAGTACGAAGCGAATGGACTGGTCATCGTCTACGATCCAAATAGGCTTCATGCGGTGTGTCCTCGGGTCCTGACCATCTTGATCTTTATCTTGCTCTTAAATTCATGGCAACGGAATCAAAATTTTAAATTCCGTACGCCCAGGCTGGCTTTCGCATTCGATCATTCCGTCGTGTTGCTGTACAAAGGTTTGCGCCAATGTCAGCCCCAGTCCAGAGCCGCCTTCTCTACCCGACACTAGCGGGTAAAAAATGCGGTCTTTGATGTCATCCGGTATCCCCGGCCCGTTGTCTACGATATGCAATTCCAGTGCCAATTTATAGCGCCGCTTACCGAATGTGACTTGACGGGCTATGCGGGTCTTCAAAGTAATCACGGCTTCGCCGTGCGCCATGCGTTCGCCCAGTACCTGCGCTGCGTTGTGCGCGATGTTCAGCACCACTTGGATCAGCTGCTCTTTGTCACCCCGAAAATCAGGAATGGACGTGTCGTAGTCGCGCACCACGCGCAAGCCCTTGGGAAACTCGGCCACGATCAGCGACCGCACACGTTCACATACTTCGTGAATGTTCACGTCAGCCACCACATGCGGTTTGCGGTGCGGGGCCAATAGGCGGTCTACCAAGGTTTGCAAACGGTCAGCCTCGTGGATGATGACTTGCGTGTATTCGGTCAGTTCTTTGCTGTCTAGCTCTAGCTGCAGCAGCTGCGCTGCACCGCGAATACCGCCTAGCGGGTTTTTAATCTCATGCGCCAAGTTGCGTATCAGTTCTTTATTTGCCTGGGCTTGGTCTACCAAACGCTCCTCGCGGTCTAGCTTGGCTTGCTGCAACAGCGGCAGCATTTCAACAATGACCTCATTGGCACGCTCAGTTTGGGCAACGATGACGTGTACGGGTATATTGTCAGCGCCGATTTTTTTAAGCATCGCGTCGTAACGCAGCGTGGCAAATGCGTTGCTGGCCACGCCACTAAGCGCTGCCTCTATCTCGCTAGGGTCTACAAAATGGTCGGTCAGTGCACCCTCTTCAATGGCGCGGCGCGAGATGCCTAGCGCGTCTTCTAGCGCCGAATTGGCAAACAAGATCCTTGCACGCAGGTCAACCACAGCCAACAGCGTGGCTAAAGCGTCAAAAGCAAGATAGTGGGGAGGGGTTGGCAACAGGTTCAAGCTGATATCGTAGCAAGCGCTGGGCCAAAAGAGTGCAAGGTCGTGAAGAATGCAGGGCTATTTATGGTTGGTGCAGCTAGCCTGCTCTAACACTAGGAAGCCGCATGCTAGGCAGCCGTATCATTAAGCAGCTACATACAGTGTAGCGGCATGGCACTGTGGCAAGCTAAAGGCTTACTGCAGTACGTTGCTGCGTGGCGACGTGGTGCGGCCTAGCTCGCGTTTGATGCCAGCGATGTCGCTGTCATTGCGGGCAATATTGGCTTTCATTTCGGCAACACGGTCAATGTATTTTTGGTTATTTTGCGCTTCGCCGCCAATTTTGCCGGGTTCGCCGTTGTTGTACTCTTTGAGCAATTCAGCTTGCTTGACTTCAGCTTTTCTTAGTTCAGTTTCTAAAATGGCGCGGCTGTCTGAGTCGCGTGCGCGTTGTTCAGTGCCGTCGATACGGCTACCGGCTTGCGGTGCAGTGGCTACCCGCACAGGTGCAGGGCTAGCGCCAGGGCCAGTTTGCACCTTAGTGGCTTCAATCACAGTGACATTGCCGCCCGTCAATACGCTGCAACCCAAACGACTCGCCTCAACTTTGTTGTCGGTAAAGTGAGTTACGTTATTGACGGTGGGGCAACGGTAAGTGACCTTGTTTTGCGCGTTGGCCGAAGCGGTGCATAACAGCAATGTGGGCGCTAAGAGTACGGCTACTAACGGGGCAAAATACAGTTGAGACACGGTTGAAAAACGCTTTAGATAAGTCATGCAAGGCTCCGAGATTATGCAATCAAAGGGCAATATACCAGTATGACGTAAATTCTTAGAAACATCAAATAACTTGTTGTCACAAAACAAAAAAGGACGGTAACAACCGTCCTTTTTTCACAGTGGCTGTAATTAATTACAGCTTTAAATTTTCGCTATGACGGCTTCTAGCCGCGTAGCGAGCGGATTAGAGGCTGTAGTACATATCGAATTCGATCGGATGCGTAGCCATGCGCAAGCGCGTCACTTCACCCATTTTCAGTTCAATGTAGGCATCCAACATGCTGTCGGTAAACACGCCGCCCTTGGTCAGGAAAGCGCGGTCTGCGTTGAGGCAGTCCAGTGCTTGGTCCAGGCTGTGGCACACGGTTGGTATTTTTGCATCTTCCTCGGGCGGCAGATGGTACAAGTCCTTCGTAGCGGCTTCGCCAGGGTGGATTTTGTTCTCAATACCGTCCAGGCCCGCCATCAGCAGCGCTGCAAAACCCAGGTACGGGTTCATCAGTGGATCTGGAAAGCGTGCCTCAATACGGCGACCGCGTGGGTTGGCCACATACGGAATGCGGATAGACGCCGAGCGGTTACGCGCCGAGTAAGCCAGCTTGACCGGTGCCTCATAGCCAGGAACCAGGCGCTTGTAGCTATTGGTGCCAGGGTTGGTGATGGCGTTGAGCGCGCGGGCGTGCTTGATGATGCCGCCTACGTAGTACAGCGCGGTATCCGACAGGCCTGCGTAGCCGTTACCCGCAAACAGGTTGACACCGTCTTTGCTGATGGACTGGTGCACATGCATGCCAGAGCCGTTGTCGCCAACGATAGGCTTGGGCATGAAAGTAGCGGTTTTGCCGTAGGCGTGGGCTACGTTTTGCACCACGTACTTGAGGATTTGGGTCCAGTCAGCGCGCTGTGTGAGGGTAGAGAACTTGGTACCAATTTCGTTTTGGCCAGCGCCCGCCACTTCGTGGTGGAACACTTCCACCGGGATGCCCAATGATTCAAGAATCAAAGACATTTCAGCGCGCATGTCTTGCGTGCTGTCCACGGGAGGCACTGGGAAGTAGCCGCCCTTTACGGTAGGACGATGGCCTTTGTTACCACCTTCGATCTTTTTGCCTGAGTTCCACGGGGCTTCGTATTCGTCGATCTTGAAGAAGGTGCCCGACATGTCTGTGTTCCAGCGCACGTCGTCAAAAATGAAGAACTCAGGCTCTGGGCCGAAGTTGGCGGTGTCGCCGATACCAGAGGCCTTGAGGTAGGCTTCAGCGCGCTTGCCGATGGAGCGTGGGTCACGGTCGTAGGCTTTGCCGTCGCTTGGCTCGACCACGTCGCAGCTCATGAACATCGTGGTTTCTTCAAAGAAAGGGTCGATGTTGGCGGTGTTGGCATCAGGCATCAGCTGCATGTCGGAGGCTTCGATGCCTTTCCAACCGGCAATGGAAGAGCCGTCAAATGCGTGGCCTGACGTGAACTTGTCTTCGTCAAAATGCGACACAGGCACGGTAACGTGCTGCTCTTTACCACGGGTGTCGGTGAAGCGGAAGTCGACGAACTTGACTTCGTTGTCCTTCACCATTTTCATTACGTCTGCGACGGTCTTGGCCATCAAATGCTCCTAAGGATGGGTGGGTGGTTGAAAAAGCTGTTCTTTTGAGGATGTAGCTTGGCTGAAGTGTATGCACTTTTTGTGCCAAACTGGTGCAACCCCAAAACCTTCGATTGTCGGTGATTTTTGGCTTGGTTTTATAGTTTAGGCTAGATTAGCGGAAAGTTAGGTTGCCTGCTAAGTGATAACATTCAAAACATGATTAATTGGTCACACTGCCCTGCTGTAGAACGCGATGCCGAAAGGCTGAGCGGCGCATGGGTGTTTCGGGGCACCCGCGTGCCCGTGGCTGCGCTGTTTGAAAACTTGGAAGAAGACGCACCCATTCACCAGTTTATTGAATGGTTTCCGGGTGTGACGCTGGCGCAAGCTAAATCTGTGCTCGAGTACGCCGCCCTTAGCACGCTGGAGCCGGCATAAGTGCGCGTACTGTTTGACCAGGGCACCCCGGTTCCCTTGCGATCAGTCATCGAAAAACACGCAGTGTCAACAGCCTATGAACGTGGCTGGTCTACCCTCAAAAACGGCGAGTTGCTGCAAGCGGCAGAAAATGCTGGGTTTGAGGTACTGGTGACCACCGATACGAACCTGAAATACCAGCAAAACCTTGCTATCCGAAAAATATCGGTTGTGGTGCTGACATCTACCAGTTGGCCCCGCATCCGCGCGGTTTCTGACAAAGTGATTGCTGCTATAGAGGCGTCTAGCGTTGGCAGCTATGTGGAAGTAGTCGTTCCCTATTTGCCGTTAAGTTGACGGTATACCGCTAAGTCAAAGACCTCGCGCCTTCGCGGCAGAGCGTGGCTTAGGGAGTTGGTTTGCTGGGGGGGGTGTTGGACTGTTTTTCGTGCCTTTTTTTATGCTATTTAGGGCTGCAACGCAAGTAAATCCTGCTCGAACAGCTATTGATTTTGCAGTAAACTCATTTTTTATCAAGATCAAAACTACCGATAAATTTCACTACAACTTTTAGCGAATAATTAGGAGGAGCTTTTTAATTTATGCATGACGACCCATCCAGAACGACACCCATTGGCATGATTCGGTACTCACACGAATTCATGGAGGCGGCTTTAGCTGTCGATGAAAAGATCGGGGGGCGCCCTGGTTTCGAAATCGTTGCGCCAATTCCAGCGCTCTATCTCATTGGTCACTCAATTGAACTTTCTCTAAAAGCATATCTGTTAAGCAATGGCGTTACGCTACGCGAGATTAAGCACTTCGGGCATAACCTACATACATGCATCCGAAAAGCCAAAGAGCTTGGCTTGCTAAATCATGTGAAGTTTAGCGTTGCAGAGGAAGGAGCATTTGAAATACTCGATGGACTCTACTCAACCAAACAACTTGAGTACATTGTTACGGGAGTTAAGCAATTTCCACCAATTGGCCTTATTGAGACTTTTGCTGGGAAGCTTTTTAACGCTGTTGCAGGCGTCGTCGGCTTCAACAATCGCTTCGACAGCTACACCTAACTTAAGTCAGAGCGCCCGTCAGTGTTCTGTTGGAGCAATTTCTTTGCATAGTTTTCTGCTTAGCGCGACACCTATATTAACTCTAAGTACTCTCAATTCTATAGCTGCTTGAGCAGGATTTACTTGGGTTAGAGCACGATTTTCGTATAAAAAAGGGCATGAAGATAGCCTAGAACCGCCAGCAAACCAACCAACTAATCCTGCGGCGCAGTGTGCGCTGTGCCTGTGCGCCCCGATCAGGGCTGCGGGCTTGAAGCGCGGAGAAATTTGGATCAGGAAACGTCGTTGTCTGAGCGCTTGCGCGAGTTTCGACGTTTTCCCAAATTTCGAGCACTACAAAGCTAACCCCGAAGGGGGCCGCAGACCGGGGCGCATAGGCATAGCGGACGCTGCGTCGCAGGCCGCGAGGTCTATGCAGGTGATCTTTTGAACCCGAGGCAAGCTGGAAAACCCAAGCAAAACTAGCCGAAAAACTGAATTGCACCAAACGAGTGCAAAACCTAACGCACCAATTCAGGCCCAGTTTTTGCACCAAACTTGTGCAATTCATCCAGCATCATCGGATAAGCCAATGCCACGTCATCAGGCGCACCCTTTACGCCCAGTTCGATATGCCGCCCATACTGCGGGTGGTCCACGCTGGGCAGGCTAAATACCTTGATGCCTGCAAAATCGGCTTCTAGGCGCACCATCAGCGGCGTCAGGGCCGCTTCCATCGCGCCAAAGACGATGACCGACTTTTCTACATACGCCGACTTGCGGTGCAAATGCGCGTACAAGTTGTCCAGCACCCATTCCACCATCGGCCATGCCATGACGGGGAAGCCGGGAACAAAATGGATGCCCCCACGCTCCCCCGCTGCGCGAGGTGCGCTGCCCCCCGAGGGGGTGTTCGCGCCTTGGGGCGGCCCGGCGACGCTCAGCACGCCCCCACGCTCCCCCAGTACGTAAAACCCCGGAATTTTGTTGTAAGGGTTAGGAATAAGCTGCGCGCCCGCTGGGAACACGCCCATGTTCAGGCGGTGGATGTTGTCGGGGTGGTTGGGCTCGTAAGTAGTGCCCTGCTCTTTGGCCAAGTCTTGCATGCGCTGGCGAATCAGGGCCTCGGCTTCGGGGTGCAGCTGCAAGGGTGCGCCCAGCGCGGCGGCGGCGCACTGGCGGGTGTGGTCGTCAGGCGTGGCACCTATGCCGCCAGTGCTAAAGACTATGTCGCCGCTGGCAAAGGCGCGCTTGAGGGTAGCGGTAATACGCTGGGGCGAGTCGCCTACATATTCGGCCCAGTCCAGCGCCATGCCGCGTGCTGCCAGCAGTTCGATGATTTTGGGGAGGTGTTTGTCTTGGCGCTTGCCCGAGAGGATTTCGTCGCCAACGATGATGAGGCCAATGCTAGGATGAGAAGGGTTGTTTGTGAGAGTCGTCATGGGGTAGTGCTATCGCGTCAGGCTTGGGTAAAACGTCGGTGGGTTCTTTGGTTATCTGCGCTAACGTAGGTTTAATGGCGTCGGCCACGGCCTGCTCAACACGCATTTTTTGCAGCGCAGCCAGGCAGTAATGGGCAAACCACAGCGACGAGAAGGCAAACACCAGGGTGTAAATCCAAATCGCCACCACTACCAGCACGGGGGCAAAGACAAGAAACATCACACCTGAGGCCCACAGCACGGTGGGCGCAGCACCTAAATAGCCGCACACCACACCAATGCCCAGCAACGGCATGCGGTGCTCTTTGATGACTTTGCGGCGCTCTTGGGGGCTGGCATGGTCGGCCAGCGCGTCAAAGCTCATCACGCGGTAGGTAAGCCAGCCCCAAATCAGCGGCGGAATAATCAGCACCAGCGGCGGAATAAACCACAGCGGGATAGACGCCAGCAGCGCCACCAAAGCCAGCAAGGTGGAGCCTAGCGACCACAGCAAACTGGTCACCAAGCCATTGCCTTTTTTGCGCTCTAGCTTTTCAAAACGCCTCTCGCCCACCATTGATACCATGGCCGGTGTCATCATTAGCGCCACGGCCAACAGCGACACCACCACCAGCACAGGCGTAGCCGCCATCACTACTACCAGTGGGGCCACGGCAGCTTTCAGCTTGCCAAAGCCCACCCCATCTAGCCAGCTAAAGATACGCGCAGCCCAGTTGCTGCCTGCCAGCGCATCGTTCACCATTAGCAAGGCCGCGTCCCAAAAGAAATAGCCTGTGCCCAGCGCCAGAGCCACCATCACCAACAAAGGCAACAGCGACAGCGCAATCACACGTGGGTGCAAACAATAGGCCGCAGCACGCCAAAAAGCATCAAAAACAAGTTTCATGGGCAAAGCATACCGCGATTTAAGGGCACTATAACCACCCTGTGCCGCCACAAAATGCGAAAATAGCGGGTTAGGCGCAGGCAACACAGCCACAGCGCAACCAGTTTTTAGTTGGGAACCACCATGGACGCAGAACAAATTAACCAAATCGGCACCGCTCTTACAGACCTGGCGGCGCGCACGCTTGATCTTCGGGGGTATCTTTGACTACGAGTCCAAGCAACGCAAACTAGAAGACGTTAACGCCGCCCTGGAAGACCCTGCGGTCTGGAACGACCCTAAGCGTGCCCAAGCGCTAGGTAAAGAGAAAAAAGCTCTCGAAGACGTGGTGGTGGTGGTCGCCAAGCTCGACAGCGAGATTGCCGACAACACCGAGCTGTACGGCATGAGCAAGAACGACAATGACTTGGCGGGCCTGGCTACGATTGAGGCTGAAGTGGCCAAGATCGAAGTTATCGTAGCGCAGCTGGAGTTTCGCCGTATGTTCAACCAAGAGGCCGACCCGTTGAACGCCTTTCTGGACATTCAAGCCGGTGCAGGCGGCACCGAAGCCTGCGACTGGGCCAGCATGCTGCTGCGCCAGTACCTGCGCTACGCCGAGCGCAAAGGTTTTAAAGCCACGATTGAAGATGAATCGCAAGGCGACACGGCGGGTATCAAGGGTGCCAGTATCAAAATCGAGGGCGAATACGCTTTTGGCCTGTTGCGCACGGAAACCGGCGTGCACCGCTTGGTGCGCAAATCACCGTTTGACTCCTCAGGCGGTCGCCACACCTCGTTTGCTTCGGTGTTTGTCTACCCCGAGATTGACGACACGATTGAGATTGACATCAACCCGTCTGACGTGCGCGTGGACACCTACCGCGCCAGCGGTGCCGGTGGCCAGCACATTAACAAAACCGACTCTGCCGTGCGGCTAACCCACATTCCCACGGGCATTGTGGTGCAGTGCCAAGATGGGCGCTCACAGCACGGCAACCGCGATGTGGCCTGGAAGCGCCTGCGCAGCAAGATGTATGACTTTGAAATGCGCAAACGCCAGGAAGCGCAGCAAAAGCTGGAAGACACCAAGACCGATGTAGGTTGGGGCCACCAGATTCGGTCTTATGTGCTAGACCAATCGCGCATCAAAGATTTGCGTACCAATATGGAAACATCGGCTACGCAAAAAGTGTTGGATGGTGACCTGGACATGTTTATTGAGGCCAGTTTGAAGCAAGGCGTTTAAGCTTGCTGAGTTGGTTTGCTGCGCTGGCTTAATGACTTGGTTTGCTGCGCTGCACTTGCACCATGCGCTGGGCTTTTTGTTCGGTGCTCTCAGTGTCTGTGCCAAACATTTCGCGCTCTACTTGGTTGATGATGCTTTGCACTCCCGGCTTGGAGCCACCTTGCCCACTGCTTGCTAATACCGCATCACCAGTGGGCATAGCATCTTCAGGAATGTCAGCCACATTGGACTGCGCATAAGCACCGCCTACCCAGCCTATACGCTTGCTGAGTTCCATCCGGTCAAGCACATGGTGGGCACGCTGCTCTAGCACCGCCAAGTCAGTGCCAAACAAAGGCACCCAAGCTATAGCAATGCGAACCGTATTGGCCACTTGCAGCCCGTGAGACGCTACGGCCATAACACGGGTGATAATTTTTTGGGCTAATGTGTTGGCTTGCGCTGCATCACGCGGCATCACCACCATCAACGCAAATGCGTTGGGTGCTATACGCGCCAGTACATCTACTGCCGTCACGCTGAACGACAACGCAGCCGCCATTTGCACCATGCCTGCTTCGTAGCCCTCATCACCGTAGGCTTTTTGCACGCTTTGCGCATCGCTGACTTCTATATAGTAAAAAGCGGCGAACATCTTATTGGCCGTGATGCGCTTGATATGGTCGTCAAGTATTTTTTCAAAACCACGGCGGTTCAGCAAACCAGTTAACATATCGCGGCCGTCTGACGACTTGGCCCGCGTCATCACCATGCGGCCGTGGCGGTACTGCAGCAATTGAATACAAAACAAAAGCAGTGTCGATGTCAAAAATCCACTAGTACCCACCAGCAGCGACAGCGAACTGTCTTGGGTAAATCCCAAGTGCCTTGCCAGTGGTACCAGTATGCTGATACTGTCTAGCAATATTGCCAGCAGCACCAGGCCAGCGTGCCCTTGCTTGCGCACCGCACTGGCTAGTGCTATGCCCATTGATATGAGCAGGCTGCCTAGCAAATACGGCGGTAAAACTGCTACGCGCAGGTTAGCCCAAGAGCCGCTGGTTTGCCAAATCAAAATACCAAGCCCCAGCACCATCCACGCCAAGACACAGCGCCATGCCCACAGCGCGTACGATTTTTGAGACACCACAGTAGCCACCACCCAAGGCATAAAAATGCCGTAGAGCATGCCTGTGAAAAATTTGGAAACATCGTTAAAGCTTGCAGAGTCTGTAGCGACGTACATGCCCAAAACACCACATTGGGCAGCTGCCAGCAGCAGCACTATCACCATCATCATGGCGACAGGCAAAAAGCTAGTGCGCTGAAAAACAAGTGCCGCACCAAAACCAATCAGCGCCATCACCAACGCCAGACCCAGCAGCGAACCCACCTGCAACGAATATTTAAAACGGTCTGCTTGAAACACGGGTTCGCCTTGCAGTAGCACCGGCGTAGCAACCCAGCCTTGGTGGGCTATTTGCAGCACAACATCCAGCTTGCCCGCTTGCGCAGGGATTGGGAATGCAGGGCTGGTATGGGCAATAGGCCACTGCGCCAACGGCGTTTGGTCACCCGCGACAGCCTGCACCCAAGGCCCATCGTTATAGCGGTAACTCAGCTGCGCGTTGTCCAAGCGTGTCATTGGCAGCGCCAGCACTAAATCGTTACGGCCGGGTGCCACCTGCAGCGTCACACGGCTGACCAAGCGATCACCCGACTTGAGGTCAATGGCATCAAGGGGCGGGGTGTTAAATTGGCTGTCAGGCCACGTCCACACATCTGCAGCATCTAGCACTTGGGGCTGCCCTGCGTTACTGCTACTACTGCTACTGTTGCTGTTTGGTGTTAATTGGGCCGTTTGCCAAAACCCGCGCAGGTCGGTATTGATGAAGCGGGTATTTTGCTTGGAAATATCTAGCAAAGGTATCGCCAACGCGGACGACAGGCCTAGGCACAGCAGCGTGATGGCCAGTAAGAGCCTCATCAAGATCTGTAATGCGCTGTGGGCCTGCGTTCGTGCAACGGTAACTGCACTGGTCGTAGATTTTTGATACGAAAGAAGCACCATGTTAAGGTCGTTCACCGGTGGCAGGTTTGCTGCGCTGCACCTGCACCATGCGTTGAGATTTTTGTTCGATGCTTTCAGTGTCAGCTCCAAATATTTGACGCTCAAGATTGTTGATAATGCCGGGAATGCTGGGCAAAGAGTCTTTGTGGTTTTGGCTAGACTGCGGCTGGGTGCTAGCGGCCACCATGCCGTCGGGCATTTGTGCCTCGTTGCTATGGGCGTACACGCCGCCTACCCAGCCAATACGTTTGCCGGGTTCCAATTTATCTAAAACGTTTTGTGCCCGACGCTCCAGTACGGTCAAGTCCGTGCCAAATAAAGGCAACCAAGCCACGGCAACTCGGGCCGATTTAGCCACAGGCAAACCATGGGTCGCAATGACCATCGCGCGGCTGATAATTTTTTGTGCCAGCGCCGTAGCCTGCGCTGCGTTACGGGGCATCACCACCACAATGGCAAATGCATTAGGCCCCACACGTGCTACGGTGTCCACCACCGACACACTAATGGAGATAGCAGCCGCCAGTTGCACCAAACCCGCCTCAAAGCCTTGGTCAATCTCATTGCGCTGGGCGCTTTGCGCATCGCCCACTTCAATATAAAAAAGCGCTGCGTAGGTTTTATCAGTCAAAATATTTTTAATAATTTTGGCTAACACTTTCTCGAAGCCCCGACGGTTGAGCAAACCGGTCAGCACATCACGGCCATCGGAGGCCTTGGCGCGCGCCATCACCATGCCACCTTGGCGGTATTGCAATAACTGGGTATAGAACAACATCAAGGTGGCCAACAAGAAACCCGCGCTAGAGACCATAAAACTTTGCGACACATCGATCCAGCCCCAATAGCTGAGCAGCGGCGTCAAGATACCCATGCAGTTGCCCAGCATGGCCGCCAGCACCCACGCGGCATGGGGCTGCCGCCGTAGCAAGCTGGCCAGCGCCATGCCCACCACAAAGATCAACGCACCTACTAAAAACGGTGGTAGCACTGCGGCCTGTGCAGAACGCATTTGACTACCAGACAATAAAAATGCCGCCAATATGCCAGCCGCTAGCCAAGCAATAGCCAGCCGCCAGACCCAACGCGAATACGATTTTTGCGACACCACAGCACCCACCGCCCAAGGCATAAGTGCCGCACAAAGCATACCCGTGACGAATTTGCTCACATCATTGAACAAGACGGTGTCTGTACCCACGTACATGCCAGCCACACCGCCCTGGGCAAACACCGCAAGCCCCACACTCACCGTGAGCAAGGCTACCGCCAGAAAACTAAAGCGCTTAAACACCGCCGCCGCGCCAAAGCCTAACACCGACAACACAAGGGCCAAGCCTAGCAGCCCGCCCGTGCGCAGTGCGCCACCAAACCGGTCTCTCAGAAAAACCGGATCACCTTGCAATAGCACCGGGCTGGCCATTAAGCCCTCATGCGCTATTTGCACTACCAGCTGCAAGTTACCCGCTTTGGCAGGCAGAGGAAAAGCTGGGTTGCGGTGCGCAAAAGGCCACTGCGTCATAGGTATCTGGTCGCCAGCGGTGCCGTGCACCCAAGGCTCGTCGTCGTACCGGTAGCTCAAGTGTGTAATGTCTAACCTAGGCATAGGCAAGTCCACCACTAAGCCTTGCGAGCTAGGTGCTACGTGCAACTGCAGTCGACCCACCCAACGCTCCCCCGCTTTTAACGTCACAGATTTGGGCTGCGCTGCACCGTCTTCAAACTGACTGTCTGGCCATAGCCACACGGTTTGCGGATCAATGGCTGTGTATTTGGCTGTGCGGTCGTCTTGCATGCGCATGCTTTGCCAAGCATCCAGCAAATTGGTGTTGATGGAGTGTGTGTCCTGCGCACGCAGGTCTAGCTTGGGTACGGCGTGCACTGACGGCACCCAAACGCATGGCAGTAGCATCAACCACAAGAATGCGAGTTTAACCACAGACCGCAGCCGCAATGTGCATTGCAGCGCAAGGCGTAAAGACTGTTGACTCAAAGATATATGCATTTGCTAACAGTTGCTGGAGCGCTAAGCGTTATGGTTGTTGTGAGTTAATGTATCCACACTACATTATCTAGGCATTAAGCGCAAGATAGCTAGTTTTAAGCTGCGCTACAAATTCTTAAATTAACGCTTAAGTTTTATTGAGCGGCCGTACCCTCGTACTTAACCGTAAAAAACCAAGCCTCTACAATCTCATCATGCTTACCACCGCTACCGTAGCCCTTCCACGCCGCCCGCCGGGCCCATGGTACAAGCGCTGGTGGCGATCGCAAAGCCCGTCGCGGCAAGACCGCTACGCCATGCTGGCCCCTCTGCTGGCGGTGCTGATGTTTTTGGCAGCCATTGCGGCTGCTTTCAGCTACCTGCGCCTAGAAGAGATGGACCGCGAGCAGCAAGCGGTGAAACGCGATGTCGAATACGCCCAGCAACGCCTGCGCCTGCGCCTGCTGGAGCGCCAGGAGCAATTGATGCGCCTGGCCGCCGATGTGAGCAATAAGCAAATTGACGGCGAAGAATTTGTCGCCCAAGCCGAGGCGCTGGTGCAGCAATACCCCGAGCTGCAATCTATTGTCTGGATTGACGCTAAAAAACGTATCAAGATGGGCTACACCTCGCCCAGCGCGCCCAACACGCAGGTGCGCGTAGCGGGCGACACCATTAAAATGCCCGAAACTGATGCTACGTTTGGGCTAGCACGCGACGTACGCCAGCCGGTGTATTCAGGTCCGTTTACGTTTAACACTACAACCATGCCGGTGCTGCAAGTGCAAGTGCCGCTGGCCGACGCAGGCCGCTTTGCAGGCGTGGTGATGGGTGAATACCAAATCGACGGCTTGGTGCGCTATGCCGTGCCACCCGAGATAGCCGCCAAATATGCGGTGGCCTTGCTGGACGACAAAGGCAATGTGCTGGCGGGCAACACCACACCCACGCGCAATGCAGCGGCCAAGTTTTTGCCATGGACAGCGCAAGACAATAGCTACGAGATACCTGTAGCCCCGGTGGGCAACAGCTTGACCATTCGGGCGCAGTCTTATCGCACCTCGCTGGGCTTGGTGGGTAGCGGCTTGTTTTGGCTGGTGGCCGTGCTCAGCCTGATGACGGCGTGGATGCTGCTGGGCACATGGCGGCATACCCGCAGACGCATTCAGGCGCAGGCCGCGTTGATCACCGAGACCAACTTTCGCCGTGCAATGGAAAACTCGATGCTGACGGGCATGCGCGCGCTGGACATGCAAGGCCGCATCAGCTATGTAAACCCCGCTTTTTGCCAAATGACCGGCTGGGCCGACCACGAACTGGTAGGCCGCACCGCCCCGTTCCCCTACTGGCCCGACGAGGACCGCGAGACACTGGCCGCCCGGCTAGAAGACGAGCTGGCAGGCCGCACCACACCGGGCGGTTTTCAAGTGCGTGTCAAGCGCAAAGACGGCTATGTGTTTGACGCGCGCATGTACGTGTCGCCGCTGATCGACTCCAAGGGCGCGCAAACCGGCTGGATGACGTCGATGACCGACATCACCGAACCCAACCGCGTGCGCCAGCAACTGACCGAGTCATATGAACGTTTTACAACCGTGCTGGAAGGCTTAGACGCTAGCGTATCGGTAGCACCGCTGGGCAGTGAAGAACTATTGTTTGCCAACAAAATGTACCGCCAATGGTTTGGCTCGCACACCGAGGGGCACTTGAACTTGGTAGCCCAAGCGGGCAGGCCCGACACACCGCGTGGCGAGGCCGACGACGATGTAGACGTGCTGGTAGGCCTGCCCGTGGGCGAGCTGACAGTAGCGCAAAGCGAAAACGCCGAGATTTATATCACCAGCCTGGGCAAATGGCTGGAGGTGCGCTCGCGCTACCTTAGCTGGACCGACGGCCGTTTGGCGCAAATGGTAATTGCCACCGACATCACGCCGCGCCGCCACGCCGAGGAGCAGTCGGCCAGCCAGGCCGAGCGGGCACAATCAGCCAGCCGCTTGATCACCATGGGCGAGATGGCGTCCAGCGTGGCGCATGAGCTGAACCAGCCACTGACGGCCATTAACAACTACTGCAACGGCATGGTCAGCCGCATCAAAGGCAAGCAGATTAACGAAGAAGACCTGCTGGCCGCGCTAGAAAAAACCGCCAAACAAGCGCAGCGCGCCGGGCAAATCATTCAGCGCATCCGCAGCTTTGTGAAACGCTCGGAGCCCAACCGTACGCTGTCGGACGTGCCCACAATGGTGAGCGAGGCCGTCGAGCTGGCCGAGATTGAGCTGCGCCGCCGCAATGTGCGCCTGACGCACTACGTGGCTGCGCGCTTGCCCCAGCTGATGGTGGACCCGATTTTGATTGAGCAAGTGCTGGTAAATTTAATGAAGAACGCGGCAGAGTCGGTAGACAACGCGCAGCGCCCCAGCGCGCGCCGCAGCGTAGAGCTGCGCGTGCTGCCCAGACCGATGCCGGGGTCGCACGAGGGCGATGGTGTTAACGTGGTGGAATTTAGCGTCGCCGACACTGGCAAGGGCTTGGCACCCGAGGTGTTTGAACGGCTGTATGAAGCCTTCTACACCACCAAGGCCGAAGGCATGGGCATTGGTCTGAACCTGTGCCGCTCCATAGTGGAATCGCACCTAGGTCGCATGCAAGCTGAGAACCTCTACAATGGAGTGGAGATTACGGGTTGTAAGTTTAGTTTTTGGCTGCCCATGGCGCAAGGCGCGCTACCACTGGCTAATACTGCGCCCACCAGTACTATCAATTAAATAGCTGCTTGAGCAGTATCTATGCGGTCTACAGAGATAAAAAAGGCAATTAAATTATGAGCTTAATCCCGAAAAAAGGTACAGTGTACGTAGTAGACGACGACGAGGCCGTGCGCGACTCGCTGCAGTGGCTGCTCGAAGGCAAAGACTACCGCGTACGCTGCTACGATTCGGCTGAAACCTTCTTGGCGCGCTACGACCAGCGCGAGGTAGCCTGCCTGATTGTGGACATTCGCATGGGCGGCATGACGGGGCTAGAACTGCAAGACAAACTGGTAGAACGCAAGTCGCCACTGCCCGTGGTGTTTATCACGGGCCACGGTGATGTGCCGATGGCGGTGGACACCATGAAAAAAGGCGCGATGGATTTTATCCAAAAGCCGTTTAAAGAAGAAGCTTTGGTGTCGCTGGTAGAGCGCATGTTGGAGCAAGCCAAAACCAGCTTTGCCGGCCACCAGCAAGCCGCCAGCCGCGACGCGCTGCTAGGCAAGCTGACGGGCCGCGAAGCGCAAGTGCTAGAGCGCATTGTGGCGGGCCGTTTGAACAAACAAATCGCCGACGACTTGGGTATCAGCATTAAAACGGTAGAGGCACACCGCGCCAATATTATGGAAAAGTTGAACGCCAATACCGTGGCTGACTTGCTCAAAATTGCTCTGGGGCAAAACGCACCGAAGGCTTAGATTTAATTTTCGAGTTTATGTCTTGTTTGGATGTTTAAAGAAATACGAAATACCGGACGCGAAGG
>JANLPQ010000082.1:0-17476 GCA_031367325.1 Polaromonas sp.
TCATTGCACGGTAGCTGCGTCGGTAATCCGGTAGTACAAGCCGAACGGGTCGTCGTTTAACACCAAGAATCTGCCTTCTACCACCATCGGCTCAAGGGTATATTTAATCGGCGTTTTGGTGCGCACTTCAATCATGCTCTCTGGCCCGCCGGGCAGGCAAAAGCCGCAGCTCATGGGCACAGAGGTGAGTAAAAAATGGCGCTGCTTTTCGCCAGGTTCCAACGGCATCATGTAGCCTTGTACTTTTTGCGATTTTTGGTTGAGCGCCATTTGGTCCATAGTGAAGATGGGCACAATTTTTTTGTTATCTACCTTGGTTTTAATGGAGGTCAGCACGCTCCACGGCACCACACCGGGGCGGTCAACGATGGCGGCAAAAGGGCTGTTGGCACCATGCGTGCCTGCGCCTTGGCCTGCGGGTACACCCATGGGGCCCGTGGGTGCACCAGAATCTACATTCGCCAAAGCTGCAGGTTTAGTGGCCGTAGCGCTGCTGGCTGCGGGTTTGGCGCCAGCGGGTTTAGCGCCAGAAATTGGCGAACTGAGTTGGCCGCGAGCCCAGCCAGCCCCCAGAAGTGCAGCGGTCACTAGTGCCGCTGATACAAGTTTAGTGTTCATGTTTCATCCCGCAGTATTTACCTATGGCTATGCCTTTGCAGGCGGCTTGAAGGTCTTTGTGACACACCTCTTCTTTTTTGCCTGATTCTAAGCACTTTGCAGCACTTTCGTGCGCGGCGGCAATGGCGCGGTGGCGGGCCATGTCTTTTTGGGCATCGGCATCTGGCCCGGCAGTGGTAGCTGTGGCTGCAGGCTTTGCAGCAGGTGCAGTTTGCGCTGTAGCGCTCAATGTGGTGACAGCACACAGTGCCAGCGCCAAGTTGAGTGTGCATAAAGATTTTTTAAATAAAGTCATAGTTACCTCGATTGAAGAATTTGCAAAACATTTAACCGATAAGCTGACCACACAGGCAGTAGGGCCGCAACCAGCGCCATTACAACCGTGCCTGCCAGCACCCACAGCTGCTCGGGCAGCCAGATCCATCCTGTGATGGGAATAGATCTGTCTACCGACAGTAAATAGCCTACCAGTGCGGTTAACAGGTGGCCTAGAAGTAACCCTAAAACCCCGCCCAGCGCTGTGAGAATGAGCGCCTGCCACACCAACACGCCAGCTACCCGCGCAGGCGACGCGCCTAGCATGCGCAGCATGGCCCAGTCGGCTTGGCGCTCGCGCAACGCGTTCCACAGAGCAATTAATAAACTGATGGTCGCTATCAGTAGCAGCACGGCGGCAAATCCGCGCAGCACATCTGTGCCTACACCCAGCATACGAAACAAACGTGTCATCTCGATGGCAGGGGCCGCTGCCTGCATCTCGGTGGTGGTGTTGACAAAGCGTGGAAACGTCACTGCCGCAAGCGGCGAGGTGTATTGGATGAGCGCCATGGTGACCTCGCGGTCTGCCTCCAGCGCTTCTTGGTCTGATGCGTCTAGCGCTGTGGCTTTTTCGTGCACTTGCCAGACTGATTCGGTCATGGTGAGTATCAGGCGGTCTAGCACGCAGTCACATTTTTGTAGCACGCCCACCAGCTGGTACGGTGACTCGCCATGCGGGTGGCCTTTAGCGCCCAGGCCATGGTTGCCCACAAAGGGCATGCCGGGCTGCAGGCCCATTTTGTCCATGGCGGCTGCTACGCTGTAGCCTGCTACCGACTGCATCGGCGCGGCCCACATTTGGCCGTGCTGCAGCTTGGCGCTGTACAGCGCCAAGTAGTCGGGCGTAGTGCCCACAATGCGGTAGCCTGCAAAACTGTCGCCTAGGCTGATGGGAATCAGCGTTTTGACTGACGGATTTTTAGCCAGCTCTTTCACATCCGCCAGCGCAATGTTGCCTGAAGGCACGTCGATATGGAAGACGCCGGCCAGTATCAACTGCAACGGGCTGCCCTTCGCGCCCACTACCACGTCGATGCCTTGCAGGTCACGCTCGAACGACGCTTGCACTTGGTGCTGCACCAGTAGCAAAAAATTAATCGACGCCAGCCCTAGCGCCAGCAGCAGCACGTTCAGCGCCGCAGCCAACGGGCGGCTGCGCACGTATTGCCAGGCAAGTACTATAGATTTCATAGCTGTTTGAGCAGTAACTGCGGGCTAAAACCGTCATTATTGCTTATAAAATGACCATTTAGAACGCCCTGCACGCGCGCATCGTGCGTGGCCACTACCAGCGTAGCGTGGCAACGCAGCGCTGCTTGGGCTAGCAGCGTGATGGCGCTGTGCGCGGCATCGTCGTCTAGGCTGGCGGTGGGCTCATCGGCCAAAATCACCTTGGGTTGCATCAGCACCGCCCGCGCTAGCGCCACCCGCTGCGCCTGCCCACCCGACAGCGCATGCGGTTTGCGCTGCGCTAAATCGGCCACACCCAGCGCGTCTAAGCTGCGCATAATTTGCGCGGTGTCAGTGGGCACGCCCAGTGCAAAATAAGCCAAGCCTAAATTGTCAAACACCGTCAATGCATCACTCAAATGCAAGCGCTGCGGCAAAAACCCTACCGTGCGCCCACGCCAAGCGTCGCGCTGTGCAGCATTTAGCAGCGCCGGGTTTTGGCCCGCTACCTCAAGCTGGCCAACAGCGGTAGTAAGCAAGCCTGCAGCCAGCGCTAGCAAGGTAGATTTGCCGCTACCCGAGCTGCCGCGCAGCAGCAGCGCGCTGCCTTGCGGCACGTCCAGGTCGGGCAAGCTGATGGACGTGCTGCCTGGGTATTGGTAAGTCAACTGGTTGGCCTGCAACATCAGTGCACCCCGTTGGCAGGGCTGGCGCAGTCGGCGCATACGCCGCGTACGGCAAAGTCCATGCTCAGCCCTTGGTAACCCAGCACCTTGAGCGCCTGCAGCGCTGTTTGTGCAGCTTTTTCAAGATCATTAGTGTTCGATTGCAGCGCGCTGGTAAAAGGCTGGTCACGGTGGCAGGTTTGGCATTCAAAGTGCGGTATGGCGTGCACGCTGGCTGGCATGGCTTGGTAGCGGCGCACACGGTGGGCATCTACCCGGCACAGCAGCAGGCCCACTTGGGTCAGGCGGTCAATCAAGCGGTACAAAGTCACGCGGTCTAGCGCCAGGGCCTGGTCGTCTTGCGTAGCCAACTGCAATTGCGCGTGGGTGTAGCTGGTGTCGGGGTTGGCCAGCAGCCACGCTAGCACTACCCGCGCAGCCTGCGTGCGCCGCAGGCCGTGGGCAGATAGCAGGGCATCTACAACAGCGTAGGTGCTAGCGTCGGCGGACGGAGCTGGGTTCTGAATGGTCATATTTAGTCAGTGAGCATGTATTAACGCAACTTAGTTGCATTACAATACTGCAATCTAGTTGCATTATGGCCGCATAAAGCGCGTAAGCCACTCTCTATTTGTAAATATTAGCTGTCTATGTCTTCCAAAATCAAATCACCGCTGCACCCAGTGCAATACCTACTGGCTTGGCCTGCTTGGCTACGTGTGGTGGCGGTGACGCCCGTCGTGGCAGTGCTTTGGCTGGCAGTGGTTTGGGCCAATTTAGAAGCTGCACCATGGTAGTGCTGGACAACCTTACCGTCAGCTACCGCCAGCACCCAGCGCTGCACCATATTAGTGGGCGGTTTGCCCAAGGCTCGCTCACCGCCGTGGTGGGGCCTAACGGATCGGGCAAAACCACGCTACTCAAAACTATCATGGGGTTGCTGCCCGCTGATGGTGGGCAACTGGTGGTGGCGGTGCAACCGTCGCGTGTGGCCTATTTGCCGCAGTTGTCTGAGATCGACCGCAGTTTTCCGCTGCGCGTGGCCGAATGCGTGCAATTAGGTTGCTGGGCAACCCATGGTGCATGGGGCGGATTGCGCGCTGCGCAGCTGGCGCGCGTGCAATGGGCGCTACAGACTGTGGGGCTGGATGATTTTGACCAGCGCCCTATCAGCACACTGTCGTCGGGGCAACTGCAACGCGTGCTGTTTGCGCGGCTGCTGGTGCAAGACGCCCAGCTTATTTTGTTGGACGAACCGTTTAATGCGGTGGACTCTAAAACCACGGCGGCGCTACTAAGCATATTGCAACTGTGGCGTACCCAGCAGCGCACCGTGATTGCCGTTGTGCACGACGATGCGCAGGTACGCCAGTATTTTCCGCAAACGCTGCTGCTGGCGCGTGAGGTAGTGGCCTGGGGTGAGACGGAACACGCAATGACTGAGCCCCATTTGCAACAAGCCCGCGCCATGGCCGAGGCTTGGAACGAATCAGCGCCATTGTGTGATGTAGATGCGCCTGGTGCGCACACGGTGGTAGTGTGATGGACGCGCTTTACACCACGCTGATAGCGCCCTTTGCGGAGTTTGCTTTTATGCGCCGCGCACTGGTAGCTACGATAGCACTGTCGCTCAGCGCTGCGCCGCTGGGCGTGTTCCTCACATTGCGGCGCATGAGCTTGCTAGGCGACGCACTAAGCCACGCCATCTTGCCCGGTGTAGCTATTGGCTTCATGCTGTTTGGGTTGTCGCTGACTGCCATGGCTGTGGGTGGTGTGGTAGCAGGCATGCTGGTGGCCGCACTGGCAGGTGCTATCAGCCGGTCCACCGCACTGAAAGAAGATGCCAGCTTAGCAGCCGTGTATTTAGTCGCCTTGTCGCTGGGGGTGACGCTAATCTCACACCACGGCACGCAGCTGGATTTGCTGCATATTTTGTTTGGCAGCGCCTTAGGCGTTGACGCGCAAGGCTTGTATTTAGTTGCAGCGGTATCCAGTGCCAGCATGCTGGCCTTGGCGGCGCTGTACCGCGCGCTGGTGTTAGAAAGTTTTGACCCGGTATTTTTAAACGCCGTATCGCAACGCCGCGCTGCGGGTGTGCGAAGATGGAACGGTGCATGGAACAGTGCGTGGATATGGCAGCAAAGTTTTTTAATGCTGGTGGTGATCAACTTGGTAGCGGGTTTTCAAACTCTTGGCACGCTCATGGCCGTGGGGCTGATGATGTTGCCCGCTGTATCGGCCCGCTTATGGCACGTCAGCCTGCCTGCGCAATTGGCTAACGCATGCCTGCAAGCCATGTTGGCCAGCATCAGCGGGTTGCTGCTGTCCTACCACTTTGATACCGCCAGCGGCCCCACCATTATTGGGTGCGCAGGGGTTTTGTACTTTGCCTCTTTGCTCGCCGCACCCGGTGGCTGGTTAACTCAAATTTTTCCCAGATTACACAAGACTGCATGAATGGTGTTTTGTATACGTTTAACAGATTAGTTATTTTTTTGAAGGTGATTTATGAAATCGTTGTTTTCTCACTTCAGTAGGGTGGTTGCCTTGTTAGGCGTACTTGGATGGTCAAGCTCGGCAGGCGCGTTAGACAAGCTGCCAGTAGTGGCCAGCTTCAGCATTTTGGGTGATTTGGTAACTATCGTAGGCGGCGACCGCATAACGGTCACCACGCTGGTAGCCGCAGACAGCGATGCCCATATTTTTGAACCTAAGCCCGCCCATGTTAAAAGCATTGCGCAGGCCAAACTGCTGGTAGTTAACGGCCTAGGCTTTGAGCCTTGGGCTGCCAAACTGGCTAAATCTGCAGGCTACCAAGGCGATACTGTGGTGGCAACACAAGGCGTTCAACCGCTGTCCATGACAGAGGATGGCAAAAAGTCATTAGACCCGCACGCATGGCAAAACCCGCGCAACGTCATCATCTACGTGCGCAATATTGCGGCTGCATTAACCAAGCTAGACCCTGCAGGCGCTGCGCAATTTAGAGGCCATAGCGAAAGTTATATCAAAGAGCTAGAGGCGCTAGACATTTGGGCCACAGGGCAGTTTGCAGTAGTACCGCAGGCTAAGCGTAAAGTCATTACGTCGCACGATGCTTTTGGCTATTTTGCAGCGCACTACCAAATCACTTTTTTAGCACCCCAAGGTATGTCCACTGAATCTGAGCCTAGCGCCAAACAAGTAGCGCAACTCATTCGTCAAATAAAGGCCGAAAAAATCAATGCTGTGTTTGTAGAAAACATGACCAATGCCAAGCTGCTAGCCCAACTGGCCAAAGATGCTGGTGTTGTACCCGGCGCCACACTGTATGCCGATGCATTGTCTGCTGCAGACAAGCCCGGTGCCAGCTACTTGCAAATGATGCGCCACAACATTACGCAATTGGCAGCAGGTATGCAAAAAAACTGATCTTTAAAACGGATCTTATCTCCCGCCGTGCTCAGAGGGTGTTTCTAGTCTGCGGCACAGCACCGTCAGTATCCAAGTCATCACCAAATACATGGCCGAGATAGCTAAATACGGCTCCCAGTAGCGCGAATAGGCACCAGCTACGGTGCGGGCGGCCATGGCCAGCTCGGCCAGGCCAATGGCCGAGACTAATGAGGAATCTTTCAGCAGCGTGATAGCCTCGTTCACCAGCGGCGGCACCATGCGGCGCAGGGCTTGGGGCAGCACAATAAAACGCATGGACTGCTGGTGGCTCAGGCCCAAGCTTTGCGCGGCCTGCGTTTGGCCACGCGCTATCGACATAATGCCTGCACGCACAATCTCGGAAATATAGGCAGCAGCGTTCAGCGTCAGCGCCAATGCGCCCGACATGAAGGCACCATAGTTTTGGCGCAGCTCGGCGGCGGCCTCGCCGGTTAGCAGCAGGCCGTATTCAGGGTGAATCAGCGTGGGCATCAGTGCAAAGTGCACTAGCAAAATTTGCACAAATAGCGGTGTACCTCTGAAAAAGCCTACATAGGCTACGCACACCCAACGCACCACGCGCCGCCACCCTGTAGCGTGTTGTGAGGTAACCAGGCCTATTAGCAAACCAGCGGCCAGGCCCAGTACCAAAGCAATCACCGTTAACTGCACCGTCATCCACACGCCCTTTACAAACAGGGGCGCATAAGGAGTGAGGATGTCCCAACGTAAATCCATGGGATAGTGCAGCGTACGAGAAGGCTTAAATTACTTCGATGCGGCAGCGGCAGGAGCCGATGCAACAGTAGCAGGTGCCGCGGTAGCAGCAGCCACAGCGCCCGCAGCGGGCTTGACACCAAAGTATTTCACATGGATAGCTTCGTAGCTGCCGTCAGCTTGGATAGCGGCCAGTCCATCGTTAATTTTCTTTTGCAGTTCGGTGTTGCCGCGCTTCATGGCTACGCCGTACTGCTCGGGCGTAAACGATGCGTCGCTGACACTTTTAAACTTGGCTGCCGGGTTGTTTTGAATGTAGTGTTGCACGACACCGTTGTCGGCCACCACAGCGTTCACGCCGCCGGCTTCCAGCTCTTTCAGGGCCAATGGGGTGGACTCAAAACGCTTGATGTTGGCGCTGGTTTTACCCAACAGTTTTTGCACTACTTCGTCGCCTGTGGTGCCGGTTTGTACGCCCACCTTCAAAGACTTCAGGTCATCAAACTTGGCCACTTTGGAGCTGTCTTTCACGGCAATCAATTGGTTAGCGTTGAAGTAAGGCAAAGAAAAATCCATCGTCAGCTTGCGCTCGTCGGTGATGGTCACGGCAGACACCACCATGTCGCGCTCGCCGGTGTCCAGCGTTTTAAAAATGCCTTCCCACGGGGTGTTGACAAACTTCAGCTCGATACCCGCTTTGGCCGCTGCGGCTTTGACCACATCAATATCAAAACCTACGATCTCGCCGCCAGGGGCTTGCGATTCAAACGGTGCATACGCAGCGTCTGTACCTACCACATACACCTTGGCTGCCGCTGCTGGGGCAGAAGCCGCCGCTGCGGGGGCCGGTGCAGCGGGGGCCGCAGGTGCAGGGTCCGGTGCTTTGCTGCAGCCTGCGATAAAGGCAGCCGATGCGAAGGCCAGCAAAGCCAAGCGGCGTGTAGAAGATACCGTGGTCATAGAGAGTTCCTTGAAAGTTAAAAAAGTAACATAGTTTAAGCCTAGACGCGCATAACCCGTGCCAGCCTGATATTTTTTTGTTTCAGACTTGCAACAGCCAGGTCGGGATAGTCTGAAATCAGGCCGTCCACACCCATAGCGATCACGCTGTCCATATTGGCGGCGGTGTTGACCGTCCACGGGATTACCCGCAGGCCAAGTGACTGCGCCTGGGTCACCAAGACGACCGTTAAATCGCCAAAATAGGGTGACCAAATCTTGCCGCCCGCAGCCGCGACCATACTGGGCACGTCGGCATGGTCTTGCGCAGCTACGGGGCCTGTCCAGCGCGGGCGCCCGGGCTTGGGGGTGATGTTGTCTGTCCATGGCTGCTGGGCTGTCAGGCAGGCCGTGCGCAGGCCGGGGGCCAACTGCTGCACCAGCGCTAGCGTGCGCCAGTCAAAGCTTTGGATGATGACGCGCTGCGCCATACCATGCCCGTGCACCACGGCCAGCAGTGCGTCTACAAAAACTTGTGGGCTGACCGTCTCATCGGGGTGTTCGGGTGAGATTTTGGTTTCGATATTGAAATGCAGGGTACTGTCTTGGAAGGCTTTAAAAACCTCGGCCAGCGCAGGCATCCGCGTGCCGTCTAGCGGCGTTTGCTGCGGGAAGCGCTGGGCGTAGGCGCTGGCGGGGTTGATGCGGCCTACATCAAAACTTTGCAACGCTTTAAACGTGAGCGAATGCACCAACACCGGCGCAGCAATCCACTGACCCTGCGCGTCCCGCGTGATCTCTGGGTTCAGCGCGCGGTCGTGGCTGACCACCACCACACCGTCACTGGATAGGCCTACATCCATCTCCAACGTGCTGACGCCGATGCGCAATGCCTCTTGGTACGCAGGCAATGTGTTCTCAGGCAACAGCCCGCGCGCACCACGGTGGCCCTGCAGGTCAAAAAAGGTGCTTTTCATGTTGATATTATGTGTTTTAAGTGTTTTAGGCCGTAGATACTGCTCAAGCAGCTATTAATCTAATAGCGTTAAATATACTTAAAAATAAATGAGAACCTATTCAATCCATCTTAAAACTCACAACCACAGCCGCAAAAAGATCTAAGCGTCTGCTTGCACCATAGGGCCAGCCTTGGCTTGGTCAAACCACAGCGTCACATACGCCAGCACCGCAAACGGCACACCAGCCCACGACAGGTGGACAAAGCCCAACGTATCGATCAACGCACCGCTGAGAATAGTGCCCAGCGCCGTGCCCAGGTAAATCATTGATCCGTTCAGGCTAAGTAGCAGCGGTGCCTGTGCAGGTGCCAAACTGGCCAGGCGCGACTGCTGCGGTGCAGCCAGTGAGAAACCCACAACACCCCAAACGATAAATATGCTGATGACCAACGGATAGCTGCCCTGGGTTAAAGGCAGCAAAACGGTGGTGACTGTGAACAAGGCCAGGCTTACCCGCAGCGCGCGGACAGCGCCAAACCGGTCAGAAGCCCACCCACCTACAAACGTGCCCACCACACCACTTACGCCAAACAATACCAAGGTCACACTCAATTGCTGGGCAGACATGGGAAACAACGCCAGCATCAACGGCCCAACGTAGGCAAACACACTAAAAATAGCCACAAAATACAGCAGCGTGCGCAGCCACACGCGCAGTATGTCGGGGCGGCGCAGCGCAGCGCCCAACCCGCCAAAACTGGCCCCGGGCGCTGCAATATTGCGTGGTAGAAAATACGTTAACGCAGCCAGCGCCAGCGCGCTGCATGCCACTACCAAGACAATAGGTGCGCGCCAGCCGTAGGTGAAACCCAGCCAAGTGCCCAGTGGCAGGCCAATGGCGTAGCTCAGCCCGATGCCTAAAAATGTAAACGCCAGTGCGCGCGCCCGCATGGCGGGTGGCACTAGCGTGACGGCCACGCCCGAGGCCAGCGCCGAGAACATGGCCCCCACGCCCATCAGTAAACGGCCGCCCAGCAGGCTCGGCAAATCAGGGGCCGCAACACATGCCAAACCACCGATTAAAAATAAACCCAGCGCCAACTGCATGGCTAATTTACGCCGCCATTTTCCGGTGGCCACAATCACCAGCGGTGCTAAAAAGGCAGACGCAATCGCATACGCCGTCATAGCCTGGCCTGCAGCAGCTACGCTAACACCCAGGCCTTCGCTCATGGGTTTTAAGATGCCAGTGAGTACAAACGCACCGGTGCCAATGACTAAATTAGTCAGTGCAAAGAGATACAAGACAGGTGGCATGGCGTCAGTCTATCCGTGCGCCAGATTTTTGCACTGCAGTGGCCCACTTGGGCATCTCGGTGCTTAAGAATTTAGCAAAATCTTCAGCCCCTAAAAACGCTGGGTCTGCGCCCTGGCTGATCATGCGGTTGCGCACCTCGGGTAGGGCCAGCACTTGCTTGAAAGCATCGCTCAGTTTGTCGACTATGGCTTTGGGGGTGCCTGCTGGTGCGAGAAAGCCGTAGAAGCCCACCACGTCAAAGTCTTTGGCTTGGCCGGTTTCTATAACTGTGGGCACGTCGGGCAAAGCCGGGTTACGCTCGCGGCTGGTAACGGCCAGGGCGCGCACCTTGCCTTGCTTGTGGTACTGCGCTGCCTGCGGAATACTCTCGGCCATAAACTGCACTTGCCCTGCGATCAAATCGGTAAACGCCGGTGCGCTGCCTCGGTACGGGATGTGCACCATAAACAGCCCTGTTTCAGACTTGAACATCTCTGGCACCAGGTGGCTGATGCCGCCATTGCCTGCAGACCCGTAGTTGATCTTGCCAGGGTTGGCCTTGGCGTACTGCACAAACTCAGGCAAGGTTTGCGCTTTGACGCTAGGGTTGACCAAGAGGGCTAATGGTTGCATGGCCGTGCGCGCAATGGGTACAAAATCTTTGAGCGTGCCGTAGGGCAGCTTGCTGTACAGGCCGGGGTTGATCACCATCACGCCGGTGTTGGCCAGCATCAGGGTGTAGCCATCGGGCGCGGCTTTCATGACGTCTTGCGCGCCTACGATACCGCCTGCACCGGCCTTGTAGTCTACGGTGATGGGTTGGCCCAAGATGCCTTGTAGTTTGTCAGTTAGCAGCCGTGCGTGCTGGTCTAGCGGGCCACCGGCGGGGAAGCCCACCACAATGCGGATGGGTTTGTTAGGAAAGGTTTGTGCCCATGCGGGCTGTGCAAAGCCGAGTCCAATAAGCGACACAGCCAGCAGTGCTTTGAGGGTTTTCATGGTGTGATGTGATAACGCTAAAAGCGCATGATAACCAGCCATAGTGAACTTTGCACTTAGGAGTATTACCCCGTGACCGAGCTTTTGTCTATTGACCGCGCTGACAGTACCGCCAGCACTGCAGCACCACACTTTAAATTTTGGCCTGCGCGCCTGCCGCGCAGCATCACACCGCCTGCTGGTTCACTGTGGAATAACTTGGCTGTTAACGCCATGCGCTACCCTGATAAAGCCGCATTGGTGTTTTTTGACACGCACACATCCTACGCACAATTGCTACAAAAAGCGCAGCTACTCGCGCAGTATTTAAAAGGCCTAGGCGTCAAAAAAGGCGACAGAGTGGTGGTGTGCATGCAAAACTGCCCGCAGCTGGTGATCAGCCATTTTGCAGTGCTGCGGCTAGACGCGGTAGTGGTGCCCGTCAACCCCATGAACAAAGCGCAAGAGCTGCAGCACTACATTACCGACCCCGACACGCAGGTAGCTATCACCACTGCGGATTTGGCTGGCGAATGGGCCACCGCGTCTAACGCCCTGCCACAAGCTCAGCAGTTAAAGCATTTGTTGATTACCCATTTTGCCGATGCGTATGGCGATAAAGCGTTTGATGACATGCCGCCCGCGTGGCGCGACTGGCTGCAAACGCAGCACACTGAACCAGCGCTGGTTACGGGTGCGTGCCATGCGTGGGGCAATGTGATGGCGGCGATAGAGGGTGCGCAGGTTGATAGTGCAGCAGACCTGCCGCCAGTGGCCGCCACCTCGGATGATTTGGCCGTGCTGCCCTACACCAGCGGCACCACCGGCTTGCCCAAGGGCTGCATGCACACGCACGGCAGCATCATGCACAACGCGGTGGCCAGTGGCATGTGGGCTGGCAGCTCGGCAGCTAACGTGACGCTGTGCGCTGTGCCTATGTTCCACATCACCGGCATGGTCAGCGTGATGCACGCCACGCTGTTTGGTGGCGCCACACTGGTTATCATGCCGCGCTGGGACCGCGACCTGGCAGGGCGTTTGATCTCGCGCCACAAAGTTAGCCACTGGACCAACATCCCCACCATGGTGATTGACCTGCTGGCCTCGCCCAGTTTTGAGCAATACGACCTGCGCAGCTTGGTCTACATTGGCGGGGGTGGCGCGGCCATGCCGCAGGCGGTGGCGCAGCGGCTGTGGGAGCAGTTTGGTCTGCGCTACTCTGAGGGCTATGGTCTAACTGAAACCGCCGCCCCCAGCCACAGCAACCCGCCTGACGCCACCAAGCAGCAGTGCTTGGGTGTGCCCTTTATCAGCGCGCAGGCGTATGTGATTGACCCCGACACATTGCAAGAGATGCCCCAAGGTGAGCAGGGAGAAATTATCATGCACGGGCCGATGAATTTTCAAGGCTATTGGAAGAACCCACAGGCTACGGCCAAAGCGTTTATTGACTTTCAAGGAAAAAAGTTTTTCCGCAGTGGTGACTTGGGCCGCGTAGACGAAGACGGTTATTTCTTCCTCACCGACCGCTTAAAGCGCATGATCAACGCCAGTGGTTTTAAAGTGTGGCCCGCAGAAGTAGAGGCGTTGATGTTCAAGCACCTCGCCATCGCCGAGGCCTGCGTTATCAGCACACACGACGACTACCGTGGCGAGACGGTGAAAGCCGTTATTGTGTTGCGCAAAACACATCTTTCCACCACTGCAGACGATATTTTGCAGTGGTGCCGAGACACCATGGCTGTCTACAAAGCCCCGCGTATAGTGCAGTTCGTCGACGTGCTGCCTAAGAGCGGCAGTGGCAAGGTGATGTGGCGTGCGCTGCAAGAGGCTGAGAAGTAAATTGTGCTGTTGACGTTGTTCTTTTTTAGACCTCGCGGCTTCGCAGCACAGCGCAGGCCCTGAGGTTGCGCCCCGGTCGGCGGCCCCTTCTGGGTAAGCTTTGCGGTACTCCAAATTTGGGGTCAATGTGCAAACTTGCCTGTCGGCTCAAACAAGCACTCATGCCTGATCCCTAATTTGTCCGTTCCTCAAGCCCGCCGCCCTGATTGGGGCGCAACCCCAAGGCCTGCACTGCACCGCGAATACGGGGTTGGTGGGTTTATCTGCGGTGAAGGCACACTCGGCGTATTCTGGAGCCTTTTTTAGAGTGTTTTGGGCATCTAAGCCAGGTAAAACCTGCTCAAGCAGCTATGCTATTAGTAGTATTCACCCATCCAACGAACCCACCGAAACACGGGCTGCCCCAAACCAAGCAAAGAACCATGTGACGAGTCGGGTCAGTCTCGATGAAAAATATACAGCAAGGCGCGCGTTGTTGAAGCCAGCGCACCAAAAGCCCCAGTTCGCGCGTGTTTGCGAAGTATTTTTGCAGCGAGATGCCCGGCTCGAGTCCAACTGTCCGGTGCGCACGCCAAGCCAGGCAACCAACTCCATGAAGCGCACGCTAAACCAAGCGACCAACACAACAAAGCAAACTTTAAATCGAACAACAAACAACAAAAAAGACAAATCAGTAGCGCATTGCAATGCCTCCAGTGTCACCCAGTAATACCCCAGCAAAACTGCTGGCGTACTCGCACAGCTTGCACACAATGCACCTACAGGCATGTGCCTGGGCCTTTCGGATATCTATGACGAACTATGCTTCTCGATCACGTTTTTTCTCGCGCACTGCATTAGCAGCAGCAGCGCTTGTTGGCACTGCGTTGCTCACAGGATGCTACGTGGTGCCAGTTAACCAGTACCCCTACGCAGGGCAACCTGCGCAGATTGTGATGCCTGCGCCCGCACCTGCACCGGTGACTTTTGCGGCGCGTTTGTATCCGTCTAACGATTTGGCGTCAGGTTACGGTTTAGTTAACGCCATCGTGTCTAACGACTTGCACGGCCGCGGCACCTTCAGTGCCAATATCAGCGGAGAAAATTTTACGGGTGAGGCTACGCGCGTGGCAGGCTCGTCACGCGATGGTGTGGCTAACGGGGCAGGCAACCGGGGCGGCTATCTTAATTGCCGCTACACCATGAACTCGGCCACGCTGGGTACGGGCAATTGCCGTATGTCTAACGGCGCGCAATTTACCATGCATGTGGGTGGTTAAGGTCTGCACCTCAAGGCGCGTAACTTAGTTGCGCGCCTGCGATGCAGCCTCTACGGGAGGCAGAGGCTGCATTTTTAAATGCCCTACATACTGCAAAGTTTGTTTAATTTTTACCGACGATACATCGCCTTCGCGCATGTTCAGCAAGTCACCCGGGCTGAACAGCCTGGGGTCGGCGTCGGTCAGCGGCAGGCCTGCTTGGTTAAAGGCTTGCAGCACAAACTGCGAGCAAAAAAACTTGTCTTGGCTGCCTAGACCCAGCTGCACGGCAGCCACGCCGCGCACACAAAAATCACGCACCAGGCCCGGCACCAAAGGCAGCTCGCACACGCGCCGCTCTAAAATAAAAGGCGCTTGCAGCACAATGCCTAAAAAATTATATTTTTGCCCCACGTTTTTGTCGATGAAATCGCGCATCGGTGGTAAGTTGACCGGTTGAATGCCCGGGTGTCTGAAGGCTACGATGGACGCCTCTTCTGCAATAAACTCGTCCATACTGCGCACCCGTATGCCGCTAGTGACCGCCTCGGCTATTTGGTCGTTGCCTAAATAAATTGACGCATGGCTGACTGGCGAGAAGCTGAGGGCGCGAATACCTACTGACGAGATACTGTTAACCGACGACAGCAAAATATCGCCTGGCTGCATGGCGTCTTTGCCTACCAATAACCCACCGTTAGTCGGGTTTAAAAACCGGCTTTGCATGTCTAGCGTAGCAGTGCCTTTGGTTTTGTCTACGCCCATATCGGTAGCGCAGCTAGCTAAAAGTGCAGTGATTGCTATACAAGCTAAAAACCCAAACCTGGGCTGAAATTTATGTAGAGTATTGTACATACGCGCCTTGTTTTTTTGTAAACCTGCATTTTAGAGGTTATAGCCTTGCTGGGTATGATATTTGCCATGTGGTTCATCGTTTTTTTGCCAGCTTGGGTACACGCCTTTAGGCGTATATCACGCAAACTATTTTTACCAATGGGATGTTGTTTGGCTCTCGGTGCCTCGTCACTATCGGCACACGCTGCAGACGATTCGATGGCCCAGCGCATGCAGGCTTGCACTACCTGCCACGGCGCTGGGGTGACAGCGCAAATTGGACGCACTGCTAACGAGACTTACTTTCCGCGTATTGCAGGCAAGCCTGCAGGTTATTTGTATAACCAGCTACTTAACTTTCGCGACGGTCGCCGCCATTACGGACTGATGGTGGGCATGGTAGAGCATTTGTCAGACGCGTATTTGATGGAAATGGCGCAGTATTTTGCGCAGTTAGATTTGCCTTATCCACCGCCTACTGCACCCAAGCCAGGCACCTCGCCCAGTGCCTTGGCGCGTGGGCAAACGCTGGTGATGCAGGGGGACAGCGCGCGCGGCCTGCCTGCCTGCACAGCTTGCCACGGTGCAGCACTAATGGGTGTAGCGCCCGCTTTGCAAGACGCAGGCAGTTTAAAAAGTACCAACTCCAGCATGCCTGCGCTGCTGGGCCTGCCGCGCGACTACATGGCCGGGCAGCTAGGCGCATGGCAAACCGGCCAGCGCCGCGCGCATGCGCCCGACTGCATGGGGCGTATTGCCAAGCTGTTAACCGTGGATGATGTAGACGCACTGGCCACGTGGCTGGCGGCACAGCCTGTGCCCACCGACAAGCTGACGGGGAAGGCTGTTAAACCTGCCGCTACGCTACCCGCAGCCATGCCCGAAGCGTGCGGGGGTGTACGATGACTGCATTGCGCACAGCAGCATTAGCACGTTGGCAGCGCTACAGCCCCGTGCGGCGTGTATTTGCAGCGCTAGGTATTTTTTTATCGCTGATACTATTTATCTGCTTGGCACTAATTACTATTGAATTAATAGCTGCTCGAGCAGTTATTACAAGCTCTACAGGCCTAAAAGGTATTGAAAAAGCATCGCCACAGCAGCTAGAACGCGGTGCCTACCTTGCCAAGGTAGGCAACTGCGCTGCTTGCCATACAGCGCGTGGTGGCGAGGCTTTTGCAGGGGGTTTGGCACTGCACACGCCGTTTGGTGCGGTCTTTACCAGCAACATTACGCCGGATGCATCTACTGGCATTGGCCACTGGAGCGCCGATGCGTTTTACCGCGCTATGCACGAAGGTATCAGCGCCAATGGCCGCTTGCTGACACCTGCTTTCCCCTACCCCAACTACACCCATGTAACGCGCGACGACAGCGACGCGCTGTACACCTATTTTATGCATGGCGTGCAGCCTGTGGCGCAAGCCAACCGTGCGCATGATTTACCGTTTCCGCTGAATACCCAGCTGGCACTGGCGGCGTGGCGTGTGATGTTTTTTGATCAAGGCAGTGCGACAGATGCTACAGAAAAAAGAGCTGACCAAGCAGGAATTACAAGGGTTAGCAGCCAAAATGAGTCTAAAAATACGCAAACTATTGAACGCGGCTCATACCTGGTGCGCGGCCTGGGCCACTGCAGCGCCTGCCACGCGCAACGCAACGCATTGGGTGCCACCATCAACGACCAAAGCCTAAGCGGCGCGCTGATGCCCATGCAAGACTGGTACGCCCCGTCGCTGATGGACGCCAGCCAAGCGGGCGTAATGCACTGGCCGCAAGCCGACGTGGTGGCACTGCTAAAAACCGGCGTAGCACCCAGCGCCAGCGTGGCCGGGCCGATGGCCGAGGTAGTGTCTAAAAGCACGCAGTATTGGACCGATGCTGATTTGCAAGCCACAGCCGCGTATTTGCAGTCGCTGCCTGAGATCAAACCTGTTAACCACGGCAAACCTAGCCAAAGCCCCTTACTGCCGCGCGGTGAGCAGTTGTTTGCGCAGCACTGCGCCAGCTGCCACGGTGCAGATGGGCAAGGGCTGCAGGTGAGTGGCAATGTGGCACTACCGGCGCTGGCTGGCAACCGAGCTGTCACCATGCCCACCACCAGCAATCTGGTGCGCATTATCTTGGCAGGCGGCTACGCACCCAGCACCGCAGGCAACCCCCGCCCGTTTGGCATGCCGCCCTTTGTGCATGTGCTAAACGACGAAGACATTGCCGCTGTGACCAGTTACATTCGTTTTAGCTGGGGCAATAAAGCCGAACCTGTGAGCGCTGCCGATGTGGTGCGGCATCGCAAGGGGTTGCTGCAATAAGCGCATGGATCACAGCGTTTTAGCCAAGGCCTCTAGCTGATCTGCCGCGATGCCCCAGCCTTGGTGAAAGCCCATCTTGACGTGTTCTTCGAGGTCGGTAGCACTCCAGTGCCGCGCAACGGCTTTGTAGAGCGTGCCACCGCCCGGTGCGTCTGCCAGTGTGATTTCACCCACC
>JANLPQ010000094.1:0-26411 GCA_031367325.1 Polaromonas sp.
AGAACCATGTGACGAGTCGGGTTCGTCTCGATGAAAAATACGCAGCAAGGCGCGCATTAAAAATGCTAGCCAATCAAAGAACTCATTTCGCGCGTGTTTGCAAAGTATTTTTCGCGAAAGAGATGCCCGGCTCGAGTCCAGTTCTCCGGTGCGCACGCTAAAGCAGCGACCAACTCAACGCAGCGCACGCTTACCCGAACAACCAGCTCTCCGGCATACATTTAGTCCAAAGACAAGCAACCCCTCCACCGCCTACAGAAGCGAGATAATGAGCCATGACCGACCACGACCTGCCCCCGCTGATTGAAACCCCCATAGGCCGCTACCGCCACTACAAAGGCGGCGAATACGACGTCGTAGGCACCGTGCGCCATTCAGAAACCTTAGAACCCATGACCTTGTACCGCGCGCTGTATGGCCAAATGGGCCTGTGGGTGCGGCCCGCTGCGATGTTCAATGAAACGGTGGTGATCGACGGTATAGAGCAAACCCGTTTTACCCTGATTTCATAAGCTTTTTAAGCCGGTAACCCAAGTAAATGCTGCTCAAGCAGCTATTTAATTTATAGCGTTTGACTGATAGGCGGACAGCACACTAGCCACCGCACGCGGGTACATCAAATGCTCTTGCGTCAGCACCCGCGCCGCTAGCGTGTCTGCCGTGTCGCCCGCCAGCACAGGCACCACCGCCTGCGCCACGATGGGGCCGTGGTCTAGCTCTGCAGTTACTTGGTGCACGGTGGCACCGACAAACTGGCAACCCGCGTCCAGTGCCCGCTGGTGCGTATGCAAACCCGGGAACGCTGGCAACAACGAAGGGTGAATATTCAGCAGCCGCCCCGCGTAGCACTGCACAAAACCGGGCGTCAAAATGCGCATAAAACCCGCCAACACCACCAGCGTGGGGGCATAACTGTCAATCTGCTGGGCTAGCGCCGCGTCAAACGCATCACGGCTGGCAAAGGCCTTGTGGTCAACTACCGCAGTAGCTATGCCCTGCGCAGCGGCCCACTGCAGGCCTTTGGCGTCCGCCCGGTTGCTGACCACAGCCGCTACGTGCGCGCCGTACCGTGCAGCCCAGCCCTGCGTTTGCGCTGCGCGCACGATGGCGGCCATGTTAGAGCCACCGCCAGAGATTAAGATCACTATCTTTTGCATTCTCTCTATTATCCCTCGTACTTATGCGTTCACTTACCCCTATCGAAGCCCGCGTGCTGGCCACGCTGATGGAAAAAGCCCGCACTGTGCCCGACAGCTACCCCTTGTCGCTGAACGCGCTAGTGCTAGGCTGCAACCAAAAGACCAGCCGCGACCCGGTGATGGACATATCAGACGACGACACGCGCACGGCACTAGATGCTCTTAAAGCCATGAGCTTGGTGTTTGAAGCCAGCTCTAGCCGCGTGCCGCGCTTTGAGCACAACTTTATGCGCGTATGTGGCACCACCGAGCCGCAAGCCGTGCTGCTGGGCCTGCTGATGCTGCGCGGCCCGCAAACCCCGGCCGAGCTGCGCACCGCAGGCGAACGCTGGTACAAATTTGCCGACGCTGCAGCGGTAGACGCTGTGCTGCAAGCCCTAGCCCAGCGTGGTGACGACGGCGGCCCCACCACGGTACTCAAGCTACCCCGCGCCAGCGGCGCACGCGAGCAGCGCTGGGTGCATTTGATGTGCGGCGAGGTAGACGTTGACGCGCTGACCAGCAACGCACCCACCGCCGCCGAGGCCGACGGGCTGTTGGCCCGGGTGACAACGCTAGAAAACGCTTTAGTGCTGCTGAAAGCCGATAACGCTGCCTTGCGTGCGCACCTGCGCGCAGTCAGTGAGCAGCTGGGTATTACGTTACCAGAGTCTTTTTAACAGGCTTTTAGGCTGGTAACCCAAGTAAAACCTGCTCAAACAGCTATGCAATTTATAGCTTTATCATTGGGTATGCGTAATCTTTGCACTAGCAAAGCTGCACGCTGCGGCGCAACTTTAAGGCAACTCTGCATCACCCATTCGCGCGGCAATGGTCTGCGCGCGGCTGTTGATGTAGGCTGAATTAGGCAGCAGTTCAAAAAATTTAGGCCGCGGTAGCATCACCGCCAAACGCGCCGCCTCGTACGCGCTGAGTTGCGCGGCGGGTTTACGAAAGTAGCGCTGCGCAGCCGCCTCGGCACCAAACACACCTTCGCCCCACTCCACGCTGTTAAGGTAAATTTCTAAAATACGTTGCTTGGGCAATACCAGCTCAATCACCAGTGTCAGTACAAACTCTTGGCCTTTGCGCAGCAAGGTACGCTCGCCCGATAGAAATAAATTTTTAGCCAACTGCTGCGTAATGGTGGAACCACCGATGATTTTGGGCACCTTGATTTTGCCTTTGCGGCTGCGCACAATAGCCTGCTCCTCAGCCTTGGCATTGCGCTGCCACGCGCGCTCAATCGCGTCCCATTCCACGCCGTCGTGGTAGACAAAATCACCGTCTTCGCTGGCTATCACAGCGCGTTTGAGGTTGTTGGGCATACCTTCGTAGGGCACCCACGTTTGCTTCCACTTAAACGGTTTGTCCGGCAAATTCAGCACGCGCCATGCTTCAGAACGCTCAAACGCGGTGGACTGTGGGTCAATCACAAGCATGCTAACGATACGCAGCACAAAAAATAATTGCAGCGCACACAAAGCCAGCGTGACCAGCAGCAGCCAACGCATTAGCGCTTTGAGCATAGTGCCCCTGCTGCTGAAAATAGCACTTGAACCACTGCCTGAACCACTAATTGAGCCACCGCTTGCAACACGATTTGAAGCGTTAACGCGAGGTCAGCTTGGTTTCAAGCGTCTCGTCTCGCGTGAACTTAAAGCGTGACACCACAACGATTTGGTCTGCCTTGGCGCGCATAGCGTCACTAAACTTGCCAAACGGCCCAGCGTTGCGGGCAATGGTTTGCGCACGGCGGTCTAGCGTGAGATTGCCCGAGGTTTCTACTACGTCGGTGGCCAGCACGCGACCGTCAAAGTTAACGGTAACGATCATCGTTAACTCACCGTAGAGCTTATTGCCCGCAGCCTCAGGAAAGTTTTGTGTGCCACGGTCTTCTATTTTGCGGCGCAGGCCGTCGTAGTAGACAGCGTAGGCTTCTTCACGCGTAGCAGGGCTGATGTAGCGCTTTTTAGGGCGCGCATTTTCTTCGTTAATGCGTTTTTCAATCTCGGCCAGCAGGCGCATCAGCTGGCGGCGCTTTTCTTCTTGGGCGGTGGCGTCCGAGGTTTGCGCGGCTTGCTGCGGGTCGGGCAGCGGCATGGTGGCGAGTTGTTTTTTAATTTGCGCCAGCATCATGGTTTGCTGCTCTTGCAGGGCGTCTAGTTTGCGTTGCGCGTCCTCAGTGGCGTCGCCTATCTCGCTCAGTGCGCTGGGCGGCAGGGGCGTGGTGGCACGGCCTTTGTCGGCCTCGCCACCACCGGCCAACGAGGCTTGGGCAATAGCTTTGGCCAGCTCTGGGCGCTCTTTAGATTTAGCATTGACCAAGATCACCTCAAGCGGCGAGTCTTGAAAAATCCGGTTGAACTGATCGGGCGCTGCAAAACGCATAGCCAGCAAAGCAGCATGGACAAAAATCGACACGCCCAGCGTGATCGTGAGTAAGCTTAGGTTTTGAAAGAACTTCACAGCGCTTATTATCGCTAGGCAGCAGGCACCGGTCCAGCCTCTGGTGCCTCGTTCACATCCATCGCTATGGCAATAGGGCCTGCCATTTCCTCGTCGTCCTCTGCCTCGGTGGACTGCTCAGGTGTTGGCGCGTCCAAACGCTCTAGCAAAGTGCCACCAATATCCAAAGTAATTTCGTCGATAGCCCCTAACTTGACGCGTACTTTGCTACCACGTGGCACATCCATCGTGCCCAGCACGGCCAGTACCAAAGGCAAGTCGTCAGCGCGCACCATGCCCTCTTTAAAGACTACGCCGACGATTTCTGTCACTTTATTCTGCTGCAAATACTGCAGCGTCCAGTAGCGTTCCATGCCGTTTTGAAAGCCGTTGTAGGCGCTGTAGGCGGCATCAAAGCTGGAGATGATGCCAAACAGTTCCGCATCTTTAGGCTTAAACGGTGCGGCCAGCGCAGCGGTTTGCCCGAAGCGGGCGCAAGCAATAATTTGCCATTGGTTGACCATGTCGGTATAGCGGCGCAGCGGCGAGGTGCTCCACGCGTAGCTGGGCACGCCAATGCCTGCGTGCGGCTGCGCCTTGGTACCCATGCGTACCTTCACCCCGGGCGCTAGGCTAGCCTGGCTGCGGTAGATGCCCGGCACGCCTAGGCTGGCCATCCACTGGCCCCACGTGCTGTTGGCCAAAATCATCGCCTCTGCCACGATCAAGTCAAGCGGTGCCCCCCGGCGGCGGGTGGTGATAGTGACGTGCTCGTGGCCTTGCAAGCCGCCGTCGCTGGCTTGCACAGCAAAGTTGTAATCCGGGCGGTTAAATGTCTCGGGTTTGCCGCGCACCACTTCACGCTGCGCTTTAAGGTGCTGCGCTAGGCGAAACAAAAATGCCAGTTGACGGCGCATGCCCACGGGCGTTTGACCGGGCGCTTGCTCCCACGCAGTTACGTCAGCCAGTGCCGCCTCGGTCACCTCGGTGTCTAGCACGTCGTGGCGCAGATTAGCCGCTATCGGCACACGCTCTAGCTTGGTCACTGTGCTTTGAATCGCAAGGCTGGCCTCATCCAAGGTGACATACAAAGAGACAGCGGGGCAGTCGCGACCGGCGGCCAGTGTGTAGTTTTGTACCACGGCATCGGGCAGCATAGTCACTTTATTGCCAGGCATGTAGACCGTAGACATGCGGTCCCGCGCTACTTTGTCTACCGCGCTACCCGCGCTGATAGCCAGCGCAGGGGCTGCAATATGAATACCTATAGTGACTGTGCCACTGCCCAAACCTTGCACGCTCAGCGCGTCGTCAATCTCGGTGGTGTGGCTATCGTCAATAGAAAACGCTTGTACTGTGGCGGTGGGCAAGTCATCTTTGATCTCCGGCGCTTGCAGCGCAGGAAAGCCCACACCTTTGGGAAACTGGTCAAACAAAAATCGCTGCCAATGAAACTGGTAGGCCGAGCTGATGGCACCGGTTTGCTGCAACAGGTCTAGCGGTGCAGTATGGCTGGCGCGCGATGCTTGCACCACGGCTTTGTATTCAGGTGCATTTTTATCTGGCTTAAATAGTATTTTGTACAACTGGTCGCGTATGGCCTGGGGTGCAGCGCCTGCCACTAGCTCTTGCGCCCACGTGTCGATCTGGGCAGCAATAGCTTTTTTCTTCTCGATAGCGGCCAGTGCTTGCGCTACCACATCAGCACCAGCTTTTTTGAATCGACCCTTGCCTGCACGGCGAAAATAATGCGGGGCATTGAACAAGCACATCAGCGAGGCCGCAAGTTCTACCGTACTAGCCTGCGCGCTGTAATAGTCATGCGCCAGATCGGCAAAGCCAAACTCGTCGTCTGCGGCAAACTCCCACGCCAAATTAACGTCCATACCACTGGCCATCATGGCAGCTTGGGTTAGCAACTCAACGGGCGCAGGTTTTTCAAATGGTAGCAAGGCCAAAGCAGATTTCAGCTTGACGCGTTTACCAGAATCCAGCTCCACTTGCAAAGAAGCCTCGGCTTGGGATAACACGCGGCCCGCTAAAAATTTGCCGCCCTCTTCAAACAATATAAACATGAAAATACAATTCTGGTATCAAGGCGCTTTAGACGATGGGATGGCTTCAGGAGGAAAGGTAAAGCCTGTCAAAGCACCCGGTCGAGTATGACCCTGGGTCAAATTAAAGTCGACTGCGAAATCTCCGGTCTTCACGGTGGGAACAGCCCGCAAAGCATCTGCCTCAGATTCAACGTCTAGCGTCACCTCCACAGCAAATTCATAGTCTAGATCTAACAAATTTACCGTGGGCACAAACTCACCTGCAGGTGTCACGGTGCCAGCTTCGTAAAACTCTAGCATTTCATACAGTTCTAGCAGGTCGTGGTATGCAGGCAGCTGGAATAACCGCCGCGAATGCAAGGTACCCAGCAGCCATGTTGAAATCAATGTCTTAGCCTGCTCTGGTGACGACCATACTGCACACAGATCTGCCATAGGACGCTCATACGTGTCTAAGCTTTGAACCGCCGCGTTAGGCTCCATCCAATACGGAGCAAGACGATTAAACTGCAAGCGATAACGCTTGCGCATATCCTCAAATTGATCGCGTGCGCCTATTTGGGCACTTAACTCTAGATATTCAAAATAAGCCCATGCACAAGTAGCCGGCACAGCATCAATATGCTCAATGAGTAGCTTTTGGGCCGCATAAGGCTTCTCAAGAAAGCGAAGCGCTTGAACAGCCATGCGTACTTCTAGCAAATGCTCCATCGCATCCTCGCTAGACGTGGGCTTGATACGCGTTTGCGACAGTACCTCTACGTTGGCAAAATCGGGGTCATGCGGCGCCTGCCCAAACGCTTGCATGTCAGCTACTTCAGCCGCGTCTAAGTAAGAATCGGTGCCTTCAAAGCGCGATGGTGTTTGCGTACTGGGGTAAGCTGACAAGGTCTCAAATCCACCAGCTGTTGGGTTTGCAAGAGTCGATTTGCCTTTGTTGCGCTTCCACCATGGCTCGGCGGCCTCTACCTTGGTAACTGTCTCATGGACCACCGGGTAAAACACGGGGTCGCGTTGGGGACCAAGATCGGTAATCAGATCAGAGATACGTGGCTGCGGAGCACTTGGTTCCGTAAAATTAAGTGAGGGTCCCTCGGGCATATCCAAAACACTATGAGATGCCTCATTCAGAGCATGCACATCGGCTTGAACAGCCAAGCGTTTTTTACGCTCGCTTAGCCATAGCCAACCAACTGCCAAGCATGCTACGCTGGCAACTACTAAAGCAGGTTGCTGCCATTGCTTGGCTTCAAAATGTTGTACTTGTTGTTGCAAGTTCCCAGCTTGGGTTTGCAATGCTTGTAACTTTTTAGTCGCTATCGCATTAGTCTCGTTGGCTTTGCGCAGTTCAGCTAACTTTGCAGCTGTTTCCTGCGGGCTCAGTTGCAGTGCTTGCCAAGTATCTTTGGCCATTGCGGGTTCAAGTTGTCCAGTGCCTTCTGGCGACATGTCTGGAGTGACGCGCAAGGTAGGTGTTGGTGCATCCACCAGCGCGGCTTGCAAGGTCAGCCGCGCACCCGCTTCTGGTTTCAGACTAGTTTTCAATTTTTCAGTCACCGTAAGCCCTTGCTGTTACCAAGCTGGCGCCAATTGAGCAAACCCGGCTGGTGCTTGCCGCGCATCATCAAAGCTGGTGATCTCATAGGCATCCGGTTGTGAGAGTAATTCCCGCAAAAGTAAATTATTAAGTGCATGGCCCGATCTGAATGCTGTATAGGAAGCCAGTAACGGTTTACCCAAGCAGTACAGATCACCCATGGCATCCAGTATCTTGTGTTTCACAAACTCGTCGTCGTAACGCAAGCCTCCAGTGTTGAGTACTTTGTAGTCGTCCATCACTATAGCGTTGTCCAACCCGCCGCCTAATGCCAAACCATTGGCGCGCAAAGCTTCTACATCCCGGGTAAAGCCAAAAGTGCGGGCACGGGCAATATCACGGCTGTAGTTGCCGGTACCTAAGTCAAACTCTACGCGCTGGCCTGTAGAGTCTACGGCAGGATGGTCAAATTCGATCTCAAAACTCAGTTTAAAGCCCTCGTAAGGCGCAAGACGCGCCCATTTGCTGTCGACCCCTTCGCCTTGACGTATTTGCACGGGCTTGGTAACCCGAATAAAACGCCTAGGTGAGTTTTGCAACACGATGCCTGCACTTTGCAATAAGAACACATACGATGCGGCCGAACCGTCCAAAATAGGCACCTCTTCAGCCGTGATGTCTACCTGAAGATTGTCAATCCCCAGTCCGGAACAAGCCGACATAAAGTGTTCGATCGTTTGCACTTTAGCCCCACCCGCCATGACAGTAGTAGCCATCCGCGTGTCGTGCACGGACAGTGCCGAAATCGGAATATCCACTGGCACAGGCAGATCCACACGGCGAAACACAATGCCCGTATCGGGCTGCGCTGGCCGCAAGGTCAACTCGACGCGTTGACCACTGTGTACGCCTACGCCTACGGCCTTGGTCAGTGATTTGATAGTTCTTTGTTGCAACACGTAGGTATTTTAAGGGCTGCCATGAAAAAAGCCCTCGGGGATCGTCCAAGGGCTTTAAATATCAACCAATCATGTGGCGTTTAATCCGCTTGTTTGCGCAAAAAAGCCGGGATTTCAAAATCATCCATGCCACCCGATGACAAAGCATCTACCTTAGCTGCAGCTTGGGTGCGATTGGTACGCCATACGCTAGGTACTGCCATACCGTTGTAGTCGGGTTGCACGCCCGCAACACCCATTCCGTTACCCACTGTAGTGCTAGGCATTTGCCCTGCGCCACTGCTTACGGTAGGTAAGTTAAACGGGACGTTATCGGTACCTGTGCGCAGCACTTGCAGTGGGGGTGCAGTGCGGCGCACACCTTGGCGGCTCAGACCGGTGGCCACTACAGTGACACGAATGTCCTCGCCCAAGCTGTCGTCATAGGCCGTACCGTAAATAACATGCGCTTCTTGTGAGGCATAAGCACGGATCGTGTTCATGGCCAGTTTGGATTCGCTCAACTTAAGCGAGCCTTTGGCTGCACTGATCAAGACCAACACACCTTTAGCGCCCGACAAGTCAATCCCCTCTAGCAGCGGACAAGCTACTGCTTGTTCAGCCGCAATACGTGCGCGGTCTGGGCCATTGGCTGCTGCCGTGCCCATCATGGCTTTGCCAGGCTCGCCCATTACCGTGCGTACGTCTTCAAAGTCGACGTTCACATGGCCTGGTACGTTGATGATCTCGGCAATGCCACCCACTGCATTTTTCAGCACATCGTTAGCGTGCGCGAATGCTTCGTCTTGGGTTATGTCGTCGCCCAGCACCTCTAGTAGCTTTTCGTTAAGCACCACGATGAGTGAGTCAACATTAGCTTCCAGCTCGGCCAAACCATTGTCGGCATTGGTCATGCGGCGGCCACCTTCCCATTCAAATGGTTTGGTTACTACGCCCACTGTCAAAATGCCCATCTCTTTGGCGATACGTGCAATGACAGGTGCCGCCCCGGTGCCTGTACCGCCGCCCATACCAGCAGTGATAAACAGCATGTGCGCGCCATCGATAGCACTGCGAATGTCGTCTTCTGCCGTTTGCGCAGAGTCACGACCTTTTTCGGGTTTGCTACCCGCGCCTAAACCCGTCGTACCGAGCTGGATTGTTTTGTGCGCTGCGCTGCGCGAGAGCGCCTGCGCGTCGGTGTTGGCAGTAATGAACTCCACACCCTGTACGCTACGTGCAATCATGTGCTCTACGGCGTTACCGCCGCCGCCACCTACACCGATGACTTTGATTTGTGTGCCGAGATTGAACTCTTCGACTTCGATCATTTCGATACCCATTTGAATTCTCCTTAAATCGTTTATTGCAGTTGCCGAAAATTATTAACTTAGATACTTTTTATTTTTGACTTGCTCTTTCAGGAGCTGTCTATCCAATCAAGCGTTTCACCGGGGTCTTTACCCGGCCATCGGGGCGGGCTTCCTCGTGCCATGTAGAGTTTTTTAAACATCTTAAAAATTCCCCACCACAAAGTCTTTGAATCGGCCAAAGGCAGTTTTGACTGAACCGCTCTTTTGAGCCACTTTGAAACCCCTTAAACGCGCCAAGCGTGCCTCTTCTAACAAGCCCATCACAGTAGCCGCGCGTGTTTGCGCTACCATGTCCGACAGCGCGCTGCTGTACTGGGGCAGCCCACGGCGCACAGGTTTTAAAAATATATCTTCGCCCAGCTCGATCATGCCCGTCATCACCGAACTTCCACCCGTGATGACGATGCCTGAAGACAAAACTTCTTCGTAGCCAGACTCGCGAATTACTTGTTGCACCAGTGAGTAAATTTCTTCGACGCGTGGCTCGATCACACCTGACAGCGCCTGCTTGCCCAGCATGCGCGGCCCGCGATCACCCAAGCCAGGCACTTCAACTTGCGTTTGAGGATCAGCCAGAAGTTGCTTAGCACAACCACTTTCTACTTTAATATCTTCTGCATCTTTAGTGGGCGTGCGCAAGGCCATCGCAATGTCGCTCGTAATCAAATCACCAGCAATCGGGATAACCGCTGTGTGACGAATAGCACCGCCCGTGAAAATAGCCACATCGGTGGTACCCGCACCGATGTCCACCATAGCCACGCCCAAATCCTTTTCGTCTTCGGTCAATACTGCTTGGCTGGAGGCATGCGGGTTGAGCATCAGTTGCTCTACTTCCAGTCCACAGCGGCGTATACATTTGATAATATTTTCTGCCGCGCTTTGTGCGCCCGTGACGATGTGCACCTTAGCTTCAAGACGCAGACCACTCATGCCGATAGGCTCTCGCACGTCTTGCCCATCAATCACAAATTCTTGCGGCTCTACCAACAGCAATCGCTGATCGTTAGAAATGTTGATGGCTTTGGCTGTCTCTACTACGCGTGCCACATCCGCTGGTGTGACCTCACGGTCTTTTACCGCCACCATACCGCTTGAGTTGATACCGCGAATATGGCTGCCTGTAATGCCGGTGTACACGCGTGTAATCTTGCAATCGGCCATCAATTCGGCTTCTTTCAAGGCCTGCTGAATGCTCTGTACTGTGGCGTCGATATTCACCACCACGCCACGTTTGAGGCCATTGCTCGGTGCGATACCTAATCCGGCCAACTTCAGCTCGCCACCAGGCATGACCTCAGCAACCACCACCATCACTTTGGAGGTACCAATATCTAAACCTACCACTAAATCTTTATAGTCTTTTGCCATGTTTCGCCTCTATTTTTTGTCCGTACCCGGCACAGTTACCAGCGTGGTGACGCCACGCAACCGAATGGCGTAACCTTGGTTGTGCCGTAAATCGACCGATTCGATACGGTCTAGACCCGTGCGCTGATAAGCCGAGAGCACTTGTGTATAAGTCTGGGTAAATTTCTGCGTTCTTGCAACCAATTCCTGCGCAGTGCCGCGTCCTAGTTCCATCACAGCGCCGCCATCTAGCTGAATCCGCCAGCCACCACGACCTGTCAACTCCAACTCTTCTATGCTGGCATCCAAAGGGGTGAACAACGCATTCAAATTACGGTACACCTCTAAAACTTGCGCGCCTTGCCCGTCCGGGCCCACTAAACGTGGTAACTCTTCGCTTGCAGCGTCGCCCGCGTTGGCATCAAACACTTCACCAAAAGAGTTCACCAATCGTGACTCGCTGTCTGCGCCCCAAAAACCAGCGCTGCGATGCTCTTCTAATGTTACGCGCAAACGATTTGGGAACTCACGCTTGACCACAGCTTTACGTACCCAAGGCACCGATTCAAATGCTGCGCGCGCTTGCGCTAAATCCAGTGTGAAAAAATTCCCCTGCAACCGAGAAGCTATGTTGGCACGTAAGGTCACATCGTTGCTATGCGCGCTATCACCGAGCACGGTAATATGTGCAATCGAAAATACCGGATGACGAACAGCCCAACTTACACCACCTACTAAAGCTGCCAAGCATACGCACACACCCAGTAGCGCCGCGCTGATATTCATCAGACGGACGTCAATAGGTGTTGGCAAAATTGCATTCATGGCTTCGTATGCTCCAAAGCTGTGGTGCCCAGTATGTGCACACACAAATCTTCATAGCTCATTCCATCTGCAAGTGCCGCCATGGGTACTAGCGAATGGCTGGTCATGCCCGGAGATGTATTAATCTCTAGCAAATAGGGTTTACGTGTTTCGCTGTCAATCATGACATCAGCGCGCGCCCAGCCGCTGCAACCCAATGTGCGAAATGCTTTGACCACTAGCGCTTGAATGACCGCTTCTTCACCTTGAGGTAGGCCGCAAGGTACAAAGTACTGAGTCTCTTCACCGAAATATTTATTGTGGTAATCGTAGTTGCCACCCGGCGCAACTACCCGGATTACCGGTAGCGCGCGCGCGCCGGCACCAGTACCCAAGACTACGCAAGTAACCTCATCGCCGCTAATAAACTGCTCACACAGCACAAACGGGTCATGTTGCGCAGCCAACTGGTAGGCCTGCGCGCATTGACTTGCATCAGTAACTTTGGTTAAACCAATGGTAGATCCTTCGCGCGCAGGTTTGACGATCATCGGGCAGCCTAATGCTGCCAAGGCTTTTTCGGTGTCCAGCGCACTACTGACTTCACGCCAAGACGGCGTAGCTAATCCCTCAGACACCCAGACGCGTTTGGTCATAACTTTATCCATGGCGATAGATGAAGCCATCACGCCGGATCCCGTATAAGGAATGCCCAACAACTCAAGCGCACCTTGTACCGTGCCGTCTTCACCAAATCGGCCATGCAACGCAATAAAGCAACGCGCAAAACCTTCGCGCTTGAGCTCACTCATGTCGCGCAACGAAGGGTCAAATGCATGCGCATCCACGCCGCGCGATTGCAGCGCTCTAAGCACACCCGCGCCTGACATGAGTGAGACTTCTCGCTCTGCCGACGCACCACCATACAAAACCGCCACTTTACCGAAGTTCATTAACTTATAAGTCCTTAAATACTCAAACCCACGTTATTATTGCTCATTTAGCTCTTATTTTGATAGCATTTCAATAATTTTTCCAGGCACCGCACCAATCGAACCCGCACCCATGCACAGCACGACATCGCCTGCACGTGCCGTATCCACCACCGCTTGGGGCATGGTGGCTATATCGTCCACAAAAATAGGCTCTACTTTGCCTGCTACGCGTAATGCGCGCGTCAAAGCGCGACCATCTGCTGCGACGATCGGCGCCTCGCCAGCGGCATACACTTCTGACAACAGCACCACATCGGCCTCGCCAATCACTTTGACGAAATCCTCAAAACAATCACGCGTGCGGCTGTAGCGATGCGGCTGAAACGCCAATACCAAGCGCTGACCAGGAAAAGCCCCGCGCGCAGCCGCCAAAGTAGCCGCCATCTCTACAGGGTGGTGACCGTAATCGTCAATTACACTGAAAGTGCCACCGTCTTTGGCCGGTGCTTGGCCGTAGCTTTGAAAGCGTCGGCCAACGCCTTGAAATTCAGATAAAGCTTTTTGAATTGCAGCGTCCGGCACGTCCAGCTCTGTGGCAACAGCGATAGCCGACAAAGCGTTGAGTACATTGTGGTTGCCAGGCAGGTTTAAAACCACCTCTAAATCAGGCAATGTCACGCCATTGCGGCGTTGCACAGTAAAGTGCATTTGGCCATGCATTGGGCGCACATTCACTGCACGTACTTGCGCGCCTTCATTGAATCCATAGCTGGTAATAGGGCACGTCACCTTGCCCATAATGTCGCGTACTGCGGCGTCGTCTGTACACAAAACTGCCGTGCCATAAAAAGGCATGCGATGCAAAAAATCGATGAACGCACCCTTAAGACGTTCAAAATCATGGCCATAGGTTTCCATATGGTCAGCGTCAATATTGGTCACCACCGCCATCACAGGCAATAGATGCAAAAATGATGCATCGGATTCGTCGGCCTCGACCACGATGTAGTCGCCTTTGCCTAAACGCGCATTGGCACCAGCACTATTGAGCCTGCCACCGATCACGAATGTCGGGTCAAGCCCCGCAGCTATCAGCACGCTAGACACCAAGCTGGTTGTTGTGGTTTTACCGTGGGTACCAGCGATAGCGATGCCAGTTTTCAAGCGCATCAGCTCTGCCAACATCAACGCGCGAGGCACGATGGTGATGCGCTGTTCGCGTGCAGCCATTACTTCCGCATTGTCTGGTTTGACGGCCGTGGAGATTACTACAGCGTCAGCACCGCGCACGTTATTTGCCGCATGACCAACAAACGTTGTAATACCTAAACTTCCCAAGCGCTTAAGTGCAGGTGAGTCATATTGGTCAGATCCCGATATGACATAGCCCAAGGTATGCAGCACCTCTGCAATAGCGGACATACCCGAACCGCCCAAACCCACAAAATGAATACGACGAACAGCGTGCTTCATTTGCGTACCCCTAATGCTTCACAAGCTTCTACGACGGCCTCAGTAGCATGAATTTTTTGCATGTTTTTAGCTTTTTGAGCAGTAGACAATAGCTCGTTAAGCTCTGATTTTAATAGCATATCAGCCAATAATTGTGGAGTTAAATTTTTTTGTTGCACTAAGTGTGCGGCACCATGGTCGCTTAAGAACCGGGCATTGGTAGTTTGATGATCGTCCACTGCAGACGGAAAAGGCACGAATATGGCCGCAGCACCCACTGCCGCAATTTCAGTCACGGTAGATGCGCCTGCACGGCAAACAATCACATCTGCTTGCGCAAATGCGGCCGCCGTGTTGTCAATAAATGGTGTGAGGGTGGCTTGCACGCCTGCATCAGCATAGTTAGTGCGCAAAGCATCGATTTGTTTTTCACCGCTTTGGTGGACAATGCGGGGCCGCTGTGCCGTTGGCATGAGAGCTATAGCCTTGGGTACGATGTCATTCAAAGCCTTGGCACCCAAGCTGCCGCCCACCACCAACAAATTCAATGCGCCGCTGCGGCCTGCAAATCGATCGGCTGGTAGCGCTTGGTGCAAAAACTCGTTGCGCAGTGGATTACCCACCCACTGACCCTGGGCCAGCACACCCGGGAATGCGGTAAAAACTTTATCAGCTACCCGTGCCAATACTTTATTAGCCATACCCGCCACTGAATTTTGCTCATGCAACACCAATGGTTTGCCCAACAATACGGCCATCATGCCTGCCGGGAAGCTGATATAACCGCCCAAACCCAGCACCACGTCTGGCTTGACCCGGCGAATCACTTGAATACTTTGCCAGAAGGCTTTGAGCAAACGCAATGGCAGCAGCGCAAGCGTCGCCAATCCCTTACCGCGAACACCTGAAAAATCAATGGTCTGCAGTGCAAAACCACGCGCCGGTACCAAACGCGACTCCATGCTGTTGGGCGCGCCCAGCCAATACACTTGCCAACCACGTCCGCGTAAAGCTTCAGCTACCGCCAAACCGGGAAAAATATGTCCCCCGGTGCCACCTGCCATCACCAGCGCTACCTTGCTCATGCGCGACCCCCTCGCATGAGTTGTTTATTCTCATAGTCCACGCGCAGCACGACGGCCAGCGCTACCAGATTCATCAAAATGGCTGAACCACCATAGCTCATCAGCGGCAAAGTCAAGCCTTTCGTAGGCAGTGCCCCAAGATTCACACCCATATTGATAAAGGCTTGGAAACCCATCCAAATACCCACGCCTTGCGCTACCAAACCTGCAAATAGACGGTCAAGCGCAATCGCTTGGCGGCCAATGTGCATGATGCGACGCGTCATCCACAAGAACAGTCCAATCACAGTTAAGACACCCACCAAACCAAATTCTTCGCCTATGACAGCCAATAAAAAATCAGTGTGCGCTTCTGGTAGCCAATGCAATTTTTCTACACTACCTCCTAGACCGACACCCCAAATCTCACCACGCCCGATAGCAATCAACGAATGCGATAGCTGGTAGCCTTTGCCCAATGCGTACTTTTCACTCCAAGGGTCAAGGTACGCAAAAATGCGCTCACGTCGCCAGTCGGACAACATCACCATCAAGCTAAATGCCACCACCATCACCGTACCGATCACAAAGAACATGCGTGCATTCACACCCCCCAAGAACAATATTCCCATGGCGATCACAGCAATCACCATGAACGCACCCATATCTGGCTCTGCCAGCAGCAGCAAACCGATTACCGCTACAGCTACAGCCATCGGCAATACAGCACGAAAGAATTTTTCTTTCACATCCATTTTGCGCACCATGTAATCGGCGGCATACAGCAATACAGCAAATTTGGCTAATTCAGAGGGCTGAAAATTCATAAAGCCTAGTGAAATCCAGCGACGTGCCCCGTTCACCCCTTTGCCGATAAAAGGTATCAAAACAAGCATCAGCAAAATCAGCGATGCTACAAACAGCCAAGGCGCAAATTTTTCCCAAACCTGCATGGGAATTTGAAATGCAATCAAGGCTGCTATAAATGCAAAGCACATAGAAAGTACGTGGCGCATGATGAAATGGGTGCTCGTGTAACGCGAAAATTTGGGATTGTCTGGCATAGCAATCGAGGCGGAATACACCATCACCAATCCAAAAGCCAGCAAAGCAACAGTAACCCACAGCAGTACTTGGTCGAATCCCAGCACGTGTGCAGGCGTAGAGCGGGTGCGCGCATATTCGGCGCTGCCCACACGCACGGGCAACACTTCAGCCGCAGATTGTGCTGCTGCGCCCATGCCAGCAAACCACGCTATGATGCGCTGAACCATACCTGTCTGGTCAGCAGCACTAGAGCCAGCGACATTGCTCATGCGCCCTCCACCAAAGATACACCAGCGTCAGTAGCCAGTGCGTTCACAGCTGCGCAAAATACTTCGGCTCGGTGTTCATAGTTTTTGAACATATCAAAACTTGCGCAAGCTGGTGACATCAGCACAGCGTCCCCTGCTTGGGCATGCTCTGCAGCCAGCGTCACGGCGTCTTGCATGTCAACGGCGTTGATGCACTCTACACCACAGCCTGCTAAAGCTTTGGCAATGGCAGGCGCATCTTCACCGATCAACACCACGGCGCGCGCATAACTCGCCACAAGCTCTGCTAACGGCGTGAAATCTTGACCTTTGCCTTGACCACCTAAGATCACCACCAGCTTGCGTTCTGTGCCTAAGCCTGTCAACGCGGCAACCGTTGCACCCACATTCGTGCCTTTACTGTCGTCGAAATACTCTACGTCTTGCACTGTGCCTATGGGCTCCACACGATGGGGCTCGCCGCGGTATTCGCGCAGACCATACAGCATAGGTGCCAGTGCGCAATCAGCGGCACTGGCCAGCGCCAAGGCAGCCAATGCGTTAGCCGCGTTATGACGCCCACGGATACGCAATGCATCCGCTGGCATTAAGCGCTGAATATGGATTTCTTCGGCATCGTCTTTGCGACGGCGACGCGTCTCATCAGCCTCCATGGCTTTGACTAACCACGTCATACCGTTGACAGATTCCAGCCCCCAGTCGCTAGGCCTGCTGGGTTTATCGGTGCCAAAGGTTATGTACTGCCTTTGAGGTTTACCTTTAACCAACGCGGGCACCATGGCCATCACACCAGCGTCATCACGATTGAGCAGCATAGGCGCTGCTTCTGGGCTGTGTGCACCAAAAATGCGCGCCTTGGCAGCGCCATAGGCTTGCATATTGCCATGCCAGTCTAAATGGTCTTGTGTGAGGTTCAAAACTGTAGCCATAGTAGGCATAAAACCTTCTACCTCGTCCAGTTGAAAACTCGACAACTCCAACACCCATACTTGCGGCAGCGTTTGCGCATCCATATGCGCTGTCAAAGTGTCTAGCAGCGTGGGGCCAATGTTGCCTGCCACTGCCACCGATTTGCCAGCGCGCTCTACCAGTTGCCCCGTCAATGACGTAACCGTAGTTTTACCGTTAGTTCCAGTAATGGCCAATACGGCTGGGCTATACGCTTGCGACTCTTTTAAAGTCTCCAACCCTTGGGAAAACAAACCCAGTTCACCGCTGATCCATAGTCCGCTGGCACGTGCAGCGTTCAGGACAGTAGTGGTTTGTGCGGGTGTCAGTCCAGGGCTTTTAAGCACTGCACGAATATCTGTGCCTTCTACCAAACTGGCAGCCAACTCACCGTGTACAAACTTTACATCTGGTAGCTGCGCCCTTAGCAGGGCTAAATGTGGTGGCGATTCGCGCGTATCCGCTACGGTCACGCGCGCACCCAGGCGCGCGCACCAGCGCGCCATCGCCAAGCCTGAAGCGCCTAGCCCTAAAACTAGTACAGAGGTATCTTGCAAAGTGCTCATTAACGCTGCTTCAACGTAGTTTCAAAGTTGATAAACCCACCAAGCACAGTAGCATGGTGATAATCCAAAAACGCACAACCACTTGGGTTTCTTTCCAGCCGGATTTTTCAAAATGGTGGTGCAGTGGGGCCATCTTCAATATACGGCGACCTTCGCCGTATCTCTTTTTGGTGTACTTAAAGTACATCACCTGCGCTATCACCGACAGCGCCTCCACCACAAAAATACCACCCATGATGGCGAGCAAAATTTCTTGACGCACGATCACGGCCACAGTACCCAACGCGCCGCCTAAGGCCAAAGCACCTACGTCACCCATAAACACTTGCGCTGGATGGGTGTTGAACCATAAAAACGCCAACCCCGCACCCGCCATCGCGGCACAAAAAATTAGCAATTCGCCGGCTCCCGGAATGTGCGGTAAAAATAAATATTTAGAAAATACTGCGCTGCCAGTCACATAGGCAAATACCCCCAAAGCTGAGCCCACCATCACCACAGGCATGATGGCCAGGCCATCTAAACCGTCGGTTAAATTTACAGCGTTGCTAGAACCCACGATCACTAAATAGGTCATGATGACAAAGCCGAAAACACCCAATGGATAACTGACTTCTTTAAAAAACGGCACCATCAAACCCGCCTTGGGCGGCAAGTTCACGTCAAAGCCTGATTGGACCCATTTAATGAATAAGTCCAAGACGCGCAAATTGTTGCTCTCTGAAATACTGAATACCAGATACAACGCAGCAATCAACCCAATCAGTGATTGCCACATATATTTTTCGCGCGAGCGCATGCCCTCGGGGTCTTTGTGCACCACCTTGCGCCAATCGTCTGCCCAGCCAATCGCACCAAAACCTAAAGTCACAATCAACACGATCCACACAAAGCGATTGGACAGATCAAACCACAGCAACGTTGAAATGGCGATTGATAGCAAAATCAGCACGCCGCCCATCGTGGGTGTGCCGCTCTTGGCCAGATGGGTTTGCATCGCGTATTCACGTATAGGCTGCCCAATCTTGAGTGCGGTGAGGCGACGAATCACCCACGGACCTGCGAATAAACCAATTAGCAAAGAAGTTAGCGCCGCCATCACAGCGCGAAAAGTCAAATACTGAAATACCCGAAAAAATCCTAGCTCGGGTGATAGCGATTGCAGCCAACTGGCCAGACTAAGCAGCATGGTTTGCCTCTTGTGTTGTATTTTTTATCGGAGAATTTTTGGGAGCTGTAATCGCCTGGATCACACGCTCCATTTGCATAAAGCGCGAACCCTTGACCAGCACGCTACGGTATTGCGTTATATCCGCCAATACGCAAGTGTTGAGTGCGTCAATGCTGCCGCAATGCCGCGCACCAGGAAACACTGCCGCGCCATAGCGCATCAGCTCGCCCACGCACAACAAAGACTCTATACCACGCTCGGCTGCGTATTCGCCAATCTCTGCATGAAACTCTGGCCCTTGGTCGCCTACCTCGCCCATGTCACCCAGCACCAGCAAATGCGGTGCTGGTAAATCAGCCAGCACGTCAATAGCAGCACGCACCGAATCGGGGTTGGCGTTATAAGTGTCGTCCACTATGGTGATGGGTTTGCCGCGCATGCTCACACTGAAAGCGCGAGAGCGACCTTTGACAGCTTCAAACGACTCTAGGCCACGGGCAATCAACTCCAGCGACAGACCTGCACCTAGGCTGGCAGCCACGGCGGCCAGTGCGTTCTTCACATTATGTTTACCCGCAATGGCCAGCTTAAAGTTCATAGCACCCAAAGGGGTAGCAGCTTGCACGCGCCATGCGCTGTCTTCCCACTCTGCGCGGGCGGTGACGTCCGCAGCACCTGCCATAGCAAAGGTGATGCAGCGGCGCATACCTGCCAGGCTGCGCCACAATGACGCATACGCATCATCACCTGGAAACACGGCAACGCCGTTTTGTGGCAACGCCTCGATGACGGCACCATTTTCTTGCGCCACAGCTTCCACGGTGTGCATAAACTCTAAGTGCTCGCGCTGTGCGTTATTCACTACAGCAACCGTGGCTTGCGTCAGCTGAGCCAAATAGGCTATTTCACCGGGATGGTTCATACCCAGTTCAATCACGGCCATGCTGTGCGTTGCATTCAAACGCAGCAAGGTAAGTGGCACACCAATATCGTTATTGAAATTGCCTTGCGTGGCCAAAGCCTGGTCCGCACAGGCCGTTCTAAGTATGCTGGCTACCATTTGCGTCACAGTGGTTTTGCCGTTGCTGCCTGTCACTGCAATCAATGGCAGATCAAATTGACTGCGCCAAGCAGCGGCCAATTGACCCAAGGCCAGTTTGGTGTCATCTACTTCAAGCCCATGCAGTCTTGCTGCTTCAATGCCGTGCTGTGCCAAAACTGCGACTGCTCCGGCTTGCTGTGCTAGGGCTAAAAAATCGTGCGCATCAAAGCTCTCGCCCTTCAGCGCTACAAACAAATCACCTGCTTGCACACTGCGCGTATCGGTATGCACACGCTGCACAGCCACTGCAGCGTCACCTACCAAGCGGGCAGTCACACCACGGCTGTGCAGCAGGTTGGCAGCGCGTTGTAGGCTCATCATCATGCGGCCGCCTTGCCTGCACGTTGCACCAGCGCTGCCTGCGCTTGGGCCTTGTCTGAAAAAGGGTGTTTCACACCAGCAATGTCTTGGTAATCTTCATGGCCTTTGCCTGCTATCAGCACCACATCGTGTACGCCTGCTTGCAATACGGCATGTGCAATTGCGCTGGCGCGGTCAGTTTGCACTTGGGCACGTGATGACGCAGACAAGCCAGCAACAATCTGCGCGATGATGGCCTCGGGCGCTTCACTGCGCGGGTTGTCGCTGGTGACCACCACTTTGTCGGCGTTGCGCTCAGCTATGGCGGCCATCACAGGGCGTTTGCTGGCGTCTCGGTCGCCGCCACAGCCAAACACACACCATAGCTGGCCACTGCGCGCACGCGCCATAGGTCGCATGGCTTGCAATACTTTTTCTAGCGCATCGGGGGTGTGGGCGTAATCCACGGCAACCAAGGGGGCGTTGGGCTGGGCAATGCATTCCATACGGCCCGGCACCGCTGTGCACCGAGAGATTGCTTCACACGCTGCAGCTAGCGGTACCTCCAAGCTACGCAAACTACCCACAACGCACAACAAGTTAGAGATGTTGTAATCGCCCACCGTATTGCATTGCACTGGCGCGCTGCCTGCGCCTTCCCGCACTACAAACTGCATACCCGTGTCTGTGTAGCTAATGTCTTGCACCCACAAACGTGTGTCGGTGCGCAGCTGCGAGATGGTCCACACCTGTACGCCACGCGCAGCGCAATGGGCGGCAACTTCTGCACCCTTGGCATCGTCCATATTGACCACAGCGCTTTGTAGTTGCGGCCAGTCGAACAACGCTAACTTGGCCTGCCAATAATCTTGCATGCTGCCGTGGTAGTCCAAATGGTCTTGCGTTAGGTTAGTAAATACTGCTACCTTGATGGCCACACCCGCCAAGCGCTGCTCTGCCAAACCAATGCTGGTAGCTTCTATCGCGCAAGCCTTGGCACCGGCCGCCACCATGCTTGCAAATGCAGCGTGCAGCAGTACTGGGTCGGGCGTACTGTTGCCGTTAAACACCAATTTTCCGGGTATTCCTACACCTAAAGTGCCTACTAAACCACACGAATACTGCTCAAGCAGCTCTGATTTTGATAGTACTTTAGAATTTGCAGTAACCTGATCTACGGGGGTGTCAAGACGATAGCGCAGCGTATTCAAAGCCTGCGCCACCCACCATGCAGTGGAGGTTTTGCCGTTGGTTCCCGTGATGGCTACCACATCTATTTGCTGGCTAGGTTGCTGATAGTAGTGCGCGGCGATCAAGCCGGTGGCTGGTTTGAGCTGGTCATAGCTGGCAATGCGTGCGTCGGTAAAACCAAAACTTTGCGCACTTCGGCCCTCAACAATGCAGGCCGCAGCACCCGCCGCTAGCGCAGCTTGCACGTACTGGCGCCCATCGACAGCCGCGCCGGGCCATGCAATAAATCCATCGCCTTGAACTACCTTGCGACTATCAGTACGCAGCGCACCTGTGACATGCGCATGCAGCCATTGGCTGGCTTGTTCTGGGGTAGTGAGGACGTGCATTAAAACGACTCCTCTTCAGCGTTGGCCACTATTTGCGGTTTGACAGCCATGTCTGGCTGCAGACCTAGCATACGCAAAGTTTGGGCAACCGTCTCGCTAAACACAGGGGCCGCAACATCACCGCCAAAATATTTGCCGTTACTAGGCTCATCCAGCATCACCGCCACAATAATTCTGGGTTTATCAATAGGCGCCATGCCTACAAACCAGCTGCGGTATTTGCGGTTGCCCTCTGTGCCGTAGCTTTTGCCAATTTGCTTGTAGGCCGTACCTGATTTCCCCCCCACTGAGTAGCCCAATGTTTGGGCCTTGGGTCCTGTGCCACCGGGGCCTGCAGCCATTTGCAGCATTTTGCGAATCTCGCTGGCAGTTTGTGCTGAAAACACTTGCACGCCGGTGGCAGGTTCATCGCTTTTAATCAATGTAGTGTTGAGTACTTGGCCGTCATGGCCAAACACGGTGTAGGCGCGTGCCATTTGAAACAACGATGCCGACAAACCATAGCCATATGACATCGTGGCCTGTTCAATAGGCCGCCAAGTTTTATAGGGCCGTAAGCGACCCGACACTACGCCTGGGAATGTGATTTGTGGTTTTTGACCAAAGCCTGCAAGTGAAAATGTTTCCCACATTTCGCGTGGTTGCATTTGCATAGCCATTTTGACCGTACCCACGTTGCTAGATTTTTGAATCACCTCTTGCACGGTCAGCACACCGTGCGGGTGCGAGTCGCTGATCGTAGACCCGGTAATTTGAATGCGACCGGGTGCAGTCTGGATCTGTGTTGACGGCTTGACGCGATTAGTGTCTAGTGCAATCCCCACCGTAAAAGCCTTCATGACCGAGCCAGGTTCAAAGGTATCAGTCAGTGCACGGTTGCGCATTTGTGCAGGGCTCACGTTGTGTCGATTATTAGGTGCAAAGCTGGGGTAGTTGGCTAACGCCAGTACCTCGCCTGTCACCACATCCAGCACTACCACGCTACCCGCTTTGGCTTTATTTTCCACCACGGCGTCGCGTAATTTTTGGTAGGCAAAAAACTGCACCTTGCTATCAATTGACAATTGCAGATCTTTGCCATCCAGCGGCGCTATGGTGTCACCGACGTTTTCTACTACGCGACCCAAGCGGTCTTTGATCACGCGGCGGCTGCCTGCTTTGCCGGCTAAATCTTTGTTAAACGCTAACTCCACGCCCTCTTGGCCGTTGTCTTCTATGCTGGTAAAACCTACCACGTGCGCAGCGGCTTCACCCTCGGGGTATTGGCGTTTGTATTCTTTGCGCGAGTAAACGCCTTTGATACCTAACGCGGCAATTTGCTGGGCCACAGGCTCATCAACTTGGCGTTTGATCCAGACAAAGGTTTTGTCTTCGTCTTCAAGTTTTTTGTTCAGCTCTGCCAGCGGCATGTCTAGCAGCTTGGCCAACTGCGCCAGCTTGACTTTATCGCGTTCTACATCTTCCGGAATTGCCCAAATGCTGGGCGCTGGCACGCTAGAGGCCAGTATCAAACCATTGCGGTCCAGTATGCGGCCACGGTTGGCGGGCAGCTCTAGCGTGCGCGTAAAACGCACTTCGCCTTGGCGCTGGTAAAAGTCGTTGTTAAACACTTGCACATACGCTGCGCGACCGGCCAGCCCTACAAAACCTAGCGCAATAGCAGCAACGATAAATTTGCTGCGCCATACCGGCGTTTTGCTAGCCAGCAACGGACTGGAATGGTAGGCCACGCTTTTCATGGGGTAGCTCCCGTCGCCGCACCCGATGCAGGCGTTGCAGCTTGTGCCACCCGCACATACTGCGTTACGGCAGGTGTGGCACTGCGCATTTGCAGCTGGGCTTTGGCCAGTTTTTCTACGCGCAGTGGCGTAGCTTGGCCGCGCTTTTCTACTTCTAGTCGTTCGTGGTCAATCTCTAGTTTGCGGGCTAGGCTTTGTGCTTTTTCTACCTCCACAAACAAGCGGCGTGACTCGTACTGCGTGCGCACCAAGTACAAAGCACTTACCAGCACCGCCAATAGCAAAACGATGTTAAGGCGTGTCATTAGACTTGCCCCCTGCGTTTGCCGCTGCGTGCGCTGCATTGCGCTGTGCCACACGCATTACTGCACTGCGCGAGCGTGGGTTGGCTTTGACTTCTTCGTCAGAGGTTTTCACACGCCCCATCGCCGTTAGCTTCATCTCGGGCGCTTTGCGCAGCATCCAGTCGGGCGAGCGGCGGTCTACCTCCTCGCGCGAATGCTTGGCGATAAATTGTTTGACGATGCGGTCTTCTAGGCTGTGAAAACTGATCACCACCAAACGCCCTCCGGGTGCAAGTAAATCAAGGCTGGCCTCTAGCGCGCGTTCGAGCTCTTGGAGCTCAGCGTTGATGAAAATCCGAAAAGCCTGAAATGTGCGCGTTGCAGGGTTCTGGCCCTGCTCGCGGGTTTTGACCGTGCTAGCCACGAGGCTGGCCAGTTCAAGGGTGGTTCGAATCGGGCCCCGTTCTTGTCGGCGCGTTGTAATCGCCTTTGCAATGGGCCCAGCAAACCGTTCTTCGCCATAGTCACGAATCACCTCCTTGATATGAAGTTCCTCTGCCGTCTCCAGCCACTGCGCCACACTTTGGCCGCGCGTGGTGTCCATGCGCATGTCCAGCGGTGCATCGCCGCGAAACGAAAAGCCGCGCGCCGGGTTGTCGATCTGCGGGCTGCTGATGCCTAAGTCCATCAACAATCCGTGCACACTGCCACTGGGCAAATCGCCCATATTGGCAAAGCCTTCGTGGCGAATCGCAAAGCGTGTGTCGTTGATCGTGGCAGCTTCGGCCAATGCTTCGGTGTCTTTGTCGAAGGCTGTCAATTTGCCCTGTGCACTCAGGCGCGAGAGGATCAAACGTGAATGTCCACCGCGCCCAAAAGTTGCGTCGACATAGTGACCGTCTGGTGTTGATATCAGTGCATCGACTGCTTCGTTCAACAAGACGGTGGTGTGTTGCCATGTAGTTGCCACCGTGCGCCTGTTAAAAAGAAAAGTCTTTAAACGCTTGGGGCACTTCGCTTTGCAGCGCCTGTGCCTCTTTGGCATCGTGTGTGGCCCTATCCCACAGCTCGAAGTAACTGCCTAGGCCCATCATCACCGTGTCCTTGGTGATCCCGGTGGCAGCCCGCAGCTCGGGGGATATAAGAATGCGGCCCGTGCCGTCCATCTCAACATCCATTGCGTTACCCAAAAATATACGCTTAACCCACTGCGCCGACATAGGCACTTGGGCAATACGCTCACGAAATTTTTCCCACTCAGGGCGCGGAAAAATCATCAAGCAGCCATCGGGGTGGCGCGTGATGGTGAGCTGCCCGCCCGCGGTCGCGCTCAACACCTCCCGGTGCCGCGTGGGGACCGAGAGCCTGCCTTTGGCATCGAGAGCGAGAGCGGAAGCGCCTTGAAACATGGTGGTGTGCTGAAAATGCAGCATATGGATAGAAATATCCACTTTTTTGCACTATTTACCACTGTAGCAGGAATCCACACCCTTACAAGGGGCAAACTGTAAAAATGTTCAATGAAATCAAGGACTTAGAGCTGTTATTGTGCACAGTACATCTAAAGAATATCCTTATAAACCAAGCACTTAGCGCGCAATGTGAAAGTGCCGCACGAGGGTTTTACCCTATGTTTACCTTGGTTTTCAAATATCGCATCTTATCGGCTCAGACTAAGGCCGCTATGGCTAAATGCGACATTTAGTGACATTTTTCACAGAAAATCTAGACGCTATAATAATTATAGCTGCTTGAGCAGGATTTGCTTGAATTACAAGCCTATTTCTACTATAAAAAATGCTCTCTAAGAGGCTGTTGTGTATTCTCCGCTTGCTACGAACTGCGCGGCACAACCATCAACTATGTCAGATTAAGAATCTTAGTAATGGTTTAGCCGCAGCGGCTATCAAACAGAAATATCGCTGGCAAACCGCAAGCGATTTCCGTCGGGGTCGGTCAACACAAATTCGCGCGTGCCCCAAGGCGTATTGCCGGGGGCGTTGGTAGCGACAACACCGCAAGCTGCGAACTGCAAAAAGCATGCATCCGCGTCTGCGACCATAAAGTACACCGCACCACCGACTTGGCAGTCCCCTGCGTGCTCGGTAAGAAAGATAGTCTGACCTTCACGGGTAGCTTGCACAAACAGCGGATAGCCGGGCTCAAACTGGTGCCTCCAATCAACGACGAACCCTAGCTGGTCAACATAGTACGACAAGCTGGCGGCAGCGTTAGTAATACGCAGTTGCGGAACAACGGTTTGTGCCAT
>JANLPQ010000106.1:0-4865 GCA_031367325.1 Polaromonas sp.
CCCCTGTGCCTACAGGGTGAAGATCTTCCCCGGGTTCATGATGTTGTGCGGGTCGAGCGCGCGTTTGATGGTACGCATCATCTCCACCGCGCCGTTGCCGGCCTCGGTCACCAGAAAATCCATCTTGTGCAGGCCCACACCATGCTCCCCGGTGCAGGTGCCCTCCAGCCGTAACGCGCGCGCAACCAGCTGGTGATTGAGCTTCTCGGCCGTCTCGCGTTCCTGGGGTTGCGTCGGGTCCAGCAGATAGCCGAAGTGGAAATTGCCGTCGCCGACGTGGCCGACCAGGAAGTACGGAATACCCGAGGCATCGGCCTCCGCCACGGAGTCGAGCAGGCAGTCGGCCAGCCGCGAGATCGGTACGCAGGTGTCGGTGGAGATCGCACGGCACCCCGGGCGCGACTGGATTGCAGCGAAGTAGGCGTTGTGGCGGGCCGTCCACAAGCGCGTGCGCTCTTCCGGCGTGGTGGCCCATTCGAATGCGGTGCCACCCAGTTCGGACGCCAGCGCCTGGACGGTCTCGGCCTGCTCCTTGACGCCGGCGGGCGAACCGTGGAATTCCATCAGCAGCAGCGGCTCTTCGCGCAGCCCGAGTTTGCTGTGCGCGTTCACCATGCGCACGGTGTTGGCGTCGATCAGCTCAACCCGCGCTATCGGCACGCCCATTTGAATGACTGCAATGGTTGTGTTTACCGCATCGGCGATGGTGGGGAAACAGCAGGTGGCTGCGCTAATGGCTTCGGGCAACGGGTACAGCTTTAAAGTGATTTCGGTCATCACGCCCAGCGTGCCTTCGCTGCCCACCATCAGGCGCGTCAGGTCGTAGCCAGCGGCAGACTTTTTGGCACGCGTGCCGGTGCGAATAATCTCGCCACTGGCCATTACCACTTCGAGCGCCAACACGTTCTCGCGCATGGTGCCGTAGCGCACGGCGTTCGTCCCGCTGGCACGCGTGGCGCTCATGCCGCCAATGGTAGCGTCCGCCCCAGGGTCGATAGGAAAGAACAGGCCGGTAGACTTTACTTCTTCGTTCAGCGCCTTGCGGCACACGCCGGCTTGCACAGTCACGGTAAGGTCTTCGGCGTTGACGTGCAATATTTTGTTCATGCGGCCCACGTCAATACTGATGCCGCCTTGCACTGCCAGCAAGTGGCCTTCTAGCGAGCTGCCTACGCCAAACGGAATGACCGGTGTTTTGTACTGCGCGGCCAGCTTGATAGCGTCGGCCACATCTTGCGTACTTTGTGCAAACACCACGGCGGCTGGTGGTGGCACTTCAAAGCTGGACTCATCGCGGCCGTGCTGCGTGCGCACGGCCAGCGCTGTAGAGCACTGCGCGCCAAAGCGCTTTTTTAGCGCATCGATCAACGCATCAGGCACCTCGCGTTGGGCGATGGCGGGCAGCAGATGGGTTGGCAGGGGGGCGTTCATACTGTAGTCTCCGGCTTAAGCTCTACATTATGCCGCTGCTGTTTGCATTGCACTTGGTTTGTCTTTTTTGTCTTGTGTCTTGTGTCTTGTACTAGAGCTGGCCGACGGTGCATTCAGCTACGCGGCTGTCCCCCGTGTCGGCCTAGGGCCGACTACTCCACCTTGATGCCGCTGCGCTGAATGCACCGCCGACCAGCTCTTGGGGACGTGGTGGCGATCAACCGTCGCGCGCCTACCTTTTTCACCGCCCTGACGCTGGGTGTGTACGACGTAGCGGCATAAAGGAGGAGCCCAAAGGGCGGGGGACAGCCGCGTAGTTGTACACACCCAGCGTCAGGGCGTACAAACTAAACTCTGCGCGTGACAGGTGACTGGCAAGCTACAAACAAAAAGAGGTCAACCCAACACTGCGACAATAGAGCCAACGCACACAGTAAGGAAAAAACCATGGGCAACCGACTCACAGCCATCGCCACCCGCACCGGCGACAACGGCACCACAGGCTTGGGCGACAACACCCGCGTGCCCAAAGACAGCCTGCGCGTGCACGCCATGGGCGATGTAGACGAGCTCAATAGCAATATCGGCGTACTGCTGTGCGAAGACATGCCCAGTGATGTGCGCGAGCTGCTAGTGGAAATTCAGCACCAGTTGTTTAACCTGGGCGGCGAGCTGTGCATTCCCGGCTACGAGCTGCTCAAGGCCGACGCACTACTACAACTGGACAATGCCCTAGCCACCTACAACGCTACGCTACCCAAGCTGCAAGAGTTCATCTTGCCCGCAGGTACGCGCGCCGCCAGCTTGGCGCATGTGTGCCGCACCGTGGCGCGCCGCGCCGAGCGCGTGGTGGTGGCACTGGGTAATGCTGAAGAAGTTAAAGACAATCCGCGCCAGTACCTAAACCGCTTGAGCGACTTATTGTTTGTACTGGCCCGCGTGTTAAACCGTCACCGCACCGATGGCACTGTGGGCGACGATGTGTACTGGAAAAGCGAGCGCATGGCGCAAGGCGCGGCGGACGATGCTGTAGCAGACTAAACACTCTCGTCACAGCCCTGTTTTATATATCAAATAGGCATTTGAGGCCGTAGATCCTGCTCAAGCAGCTATTAAATTAAGAGCGGTTATTGTGCTCCTAACCGTACGGTTCACGCGCCACCAATCCGCCCGCTATCCGGGGCTGCATCAGCTACTCGGGCGGTTCATGTGGGGCAAGCGCACCATTTATGATGATGTCTTATGAAATTTGCGCAATGTGGCGCTGTGCGGCCAACCGTGGTTCCCCATCGCGGGCGTGGCTGGGCAACCATTCAATCCATCGCTAAAGGGTAGTTGCGTTATGCCAGCTTGCGAAATACATCAAACAGAAAAGTACATGCTGTTAACGTTCCATCAAACCATGCAGGCCTTGAGTTCTTGTGTGCTCAACGGTGGGCTGCAGCAGGTGCGGCATGTACTGAACCTCAGAGTCATTCACGATGACACTGTGGTTGAAGATCCCGCCGTTACTTTGTTAAACCGATGTGCTGAGCTGGGCTTGACAGAAAAATGTCTGGGCATGATGACGGCGGCACCTATGGACACTTTCAGGCATCACACCTGCTGGTTTGGTGAGCTTTATTTTTCGGCATTCGTAACCACCGGACTGGCCAACGCCCGGCGCGCTGGCGACCTGGCAGATGTCGATGTGATGGACAGCGGCTGCGCGTTGCCGGCCGGCACGATTAACCTGGTGGTCAGCACCAACGCCAGCTTAGCCCAAAGTGCCATGGTCGAGGCCTTGATGGTGGCCACCGAAGCCAAGGCGGCTGTACTTCAAGCGTTGCACGTAAAAAGTGCAAAGTCAGGCGCAATTGCCACCGGCACCGGCACAGACGCCATGGCCGTCGTGTCTGATCCGCAAGGCGTGCCGCTGCGTTATGTGGGCAAACATGTGGTGGCAGGCGAAATGCTGGCGCGCGCTGTGATTGGCGCCCTTACTAAATCGCTTGAAAATTCCGTTGAAGGAAACACTGAGGCGTGATCTTCATGGCAATTTGCAGTGCTAGGCAGCCAACTGCGGCAAAGAGTACCCAGTAGTGGCAGTAGTGGTAGCAGTAGTAACACTATCAATTTAATAGCTGCTTGAGCAGTATTTAATTAGGTTACCGGCCTATTTGTCTATTATTTTAAGCTCTACAAGGCCTTTGTAAGCCTGTGCAGGGCTGTACGGCGCTACTCAGGCCCGTTCAAGGCTTCCACACTATCTCGCTGTCCACGGCGTACAGCTTGCAGTTGCTGTGGCCAGCTTTCAGGCAGCGCTGCAGGGCGCGCTCGGTCGGGTCGGTCACTTCGTCAGGGTTCAGCGGTTTGACACCCCAAGTGGCAAATATATTGCGCCCCTCAACCCCTGCCAGTACCACAGCGCGTGGCGATTTTTGCGTTAGCCAGTCCCGGTATATCTCGCGCACGCGGTCGGTTTTAGTGGGCAGTGCGTCGATGTTAAACAGCTCGGGGCTGATGCGCGCGGCAGGCCTGGCGAGGGCGGGTGTGAATGCGAATGTGCCACCCGCCTCAGACGCGCCAGCAGCCTGTGCCCCAGCAGCAGCGGCATTTGCAACAGGCACAGCAGGCAACGGCTTAGCCCGGTTCTTCTTGTCCACTGCCGACGCCTCTGTGGTACCCGTCAGTTCCGCCAGCACCAGCTCAGAGAACTTCTCGTACATCCAGCCCATGCGCAGCCCGTCGCCCCCAGCCGCACCACCAAAGGCGTACGACGCGTTCACGTCAAAGCTGTGCAAGCGCCGCCCCTCGGGGCTGAACACGCGCACCTTGCCCTCCATATGGTCTTGCCCCGCCAGCACCCCAAAAATCACCGCACTCGCTGTCGACCGCACGCGAATGCTGGTCACCACCACCTCTACCCGCTCCGCCGCCGCTGCGTTAAACGTGCCATTGCCCTCTAAGCGCCGCTGAATATAGCCCTGCAAATCACGCGTATTGAACTGCGGGTTGTCTTTCAGCAGCGCCTGCGCCTCTGGCGTCATGCTGACCTGCACCGCCGCTACGCCCGCCGTAACATACGTCTTGTTCATCTGCCCCGGCTCACGCTTTACCGTACCCGCACAAGCGGTTAGCAGCACCAGCAAACACATACTCAAAACTCGGGGGGCAAGGTGGTTCAACATAGGGGCTTAGCGTGAAAAATGGATGGGTTGCGATAAAGGCGGCAGCAATACAACTAGCATCGATACCCGTTTCTGCAACAAATTTTAACAACTTACCACCTAAAGCCGAGAGGGGAACCCCGTATACAGCTGCATCACACACCCCTGACACTACAAATTTAATAGCTGCTTGAGCAGGATTTGCTTGGATTACAGGCACTGTTGGCACTTAAAATGCCCTGTAAAGCACCGATACGTCGTTTTGGCATGGCGCACGCTTGCCAG
>JANLPQ010000012.1:0-39205 GCA_031367325.1 Polaromonas sp.
AGGCGGCGTACTCAGCTTCGCGGCTGTCCTCCGTGGCGGCCTAGGGCCGCCGACTCCCCCTTTATGCCGCTGCGCTGAGTACACCGCCTGCCAGCTCTCGTGAACATGGTGGCCGATCAACCACTGTACTCGCACTTAGTCAGTACGCAGCCCTGGCGCTTGGTGTGAACAGCGCAGCGGCATAAAGGGGGAGGCCGAAGGCCGGAGGACAGCCGCACAGCTGTTCACGCCAAGTGCCAAGGCGGGCACAGAGCAAGCGCTAAAGGCACGCCAAGCGTATTCTGAGGCCTGTTTTCAGAGTGTTTTAGCTGTCGTAGGCCGCAGATACTGCTCAACCAGCTATTAAATTGATAGTAACGACCATCCTAATAACCCAACCGAAACGCAGTCTGTGTAACCCAAGCAAAGAACCATGTGACGAGTCGGGTCAGTCTCGATGAAAAATATGCAGCAAGGCGCGCGTTGCTGGACACAGAGTAGAACCTGCAGCATGCAAGGCTGACACGTCTGAGGCGATAATCTGTCGGTGAACGCATCTACCTCCTTACACCACAGTCTGTCCATCGCGCTGGGCGAGCGCAGTTACCCTATCGTCATCGGTACGGGCTTGTTTGACCAAGCGGCAACCTATGCGGCACTGCCGTCTGCGCAATCGGCAGTGATAGTGACCAACACTACGGTGGCGCCTTTGTATGCAAAACGCTTGGCACAGGCGCTGGCGGGGCAGTACAAGGCCGTGCACACGGTGGTGTTGCCAGACGGCGAGGCATACAAAACGTGGGAAACGCTGAATTTGATTTTTGACGCGCTGCTAACCCACGGCTGCGACCGCAAAACCGTGCTGTTTGCACTGGGCGGTGGCGTGGTGGGTGACATGACGGGTTTTGCCGCTGCCAGCTATATGCGCGGCGTGCCGTTTGTGCAAGTGCCCACTACGCTCTTGGCGCAGGTCGATTCGTCGGTAGGCGGTAAAACGGCTATTAACCACCCGCTGGGCAAAAACATGATTGGTGCGTTTTACCAGCCCGCGCTGGTGGTGTGCGACATTGCTACTTTGGCCACTTTACCTGCACGTGAAATGTCGGCGGGCTTGGCCGAGGTGATTAAGTACGCGCCCATTGCCGACATGCCGCTGATGGACTGGCTAGAAAATAATATGGACGCACTGCGGGCAGGTGACACCGCGCTGCTAGCCCACGCGGTGCAGCGCAGCTGCGAGATTAAAGCGCGCGTGGTAGCCGCCGATGAGCGCGAGCAAGGCCTGCGCGCGATACTGAATTTTGGCCACACCTTTGGCCATGCCATCGAGGCGGGCATGGGCTACGGCGCGTGGCTGCATGGCGAGGCAGTGGGTTGTGGCATGGTCTTAGCAGCGCATCTTTCGCAGCGCTTGGGCGGCGTAAATGAAGGCTTTGTGCAGCGGCTTACCCAGCTGATTGCGCGCGCTGGCTTGCCTACGGTGGCACCGCATTTGCCACTGGCCGGTGCAGCCAATGTGATCGAGCGCTACATGCAGCTCATGCGCGTGGACAAAAAATCTGAGGCCGGCGCGATTAAATTTGTCACCATTGACCGGCCTGGCCAAGCAGGTGTGCGCAGCGCGCCGGACGCCGTGGTGCACAGCGTGATAGCGCAATGCTTAGCCAAAGCTTAGTGCATTGACTTAATGCACTAAACCTATTGCAAAAACCAATTCAAAACCCAATGCTAAATGCTATGAATTGCATAGCTGCTTGAGCAGGTTATACGGCCTGAAACCACTAAAACGATCATAATTTTACTGCCCTATGCGATTAAAAAGCTACGCCTGCGACCCTGCGCACACGCGTGGGCGGCTGCACGCCGAGCCTGCAGTGCAGCATGCGATCACGCAAGTTACATCAACACAAGCTGCGTCTCCGCAGCAGTCTGCAACCGAGCTGCAACCTTCACCCGAGCAGCGCAGTGCCTACCAGCGTGACCGCGACCGCATAGTGCACAGTAGCGCCTTCAGGCGGCTGGTGTACAAAACACAGGTGTTTCTTAACCACGAAGGTGATTTGTTTCGCACCCGCATGACGCATTCACTAGAGGTAGCCCAACTGGGCCGGTCGATTGCGCGCGCGTTGCAGCTGGACGAAGATTTGGTCGAGGCCATTGCACTGGCCCACGACTTGGGCCACACCCCCTTTGGCCATGCGGGCCAAGACGCGCTGAACGACTGCATGCAAGACCACCTGGACGCGTTGGGCGGCTTTGAGCACAACCTGCAAAGCCTGCGCGTAGTGGACACGCTAGAAGAGCGCTACCCGCAGTACGACGGCCTGAACCTTACTTTTGAAACCCGCGAGGGCATTTTGAAGCACTGCTCTGCCGCCAACGCCCGCCGCATCGAGGCGGACGAACCGCAGGGCGTGGCCCACCGTTTTATTCACGGCACCCAGCCCAGCCTAGAGGCACAGCTGGCCAATATTGCCGACCAAATAGCCTACAACGCGCACGATATTGACGACGGCGTGCGCTCAGGGCTGATCACCATGGAGCAACTGGCAGCGGTGCCCTTGTTTGCCAGGTTTCACGACCAAGTGATGCACGACTACCCCCGCCTGCAAGGCCGCCGTGTGCTGTTTGAGACCATCAGGCGCATGCTCAGCGCGCAGGTGCACGACGTGATAGCCGCCACCCAGCAGGCCATTGCCCGCAGCGGCGTGCACAGCGCGGGTGACGTGCGCGCAGCCAAGCCGCTAGTACAGTTCTCTCCTGCCATGCAGCTAGAGTCTCGCGCTGTTAAGGGCTGGCTGTTTCACAACCTGTACCGCCACCCGCAAGTGGGGCGCACTACTGATGAGGCCAAAGCCACAGTGCGCGCTTTGTTTGGCATTTACCTGCGGCACCCTGCCCATATGCCTGCAGCCTACGCACAACTTGCCAACACGCCCCGCGCGGTGGCCGACTACATTGCCGGCATGACAGACCGGTTTGCCATCAAAGAGCACGATCGGTTGCGGTAAATGACACAGCCGATGCCCGTTAAAATTGTGCGACACAGCACGCAACCGTACGACACAGCACCACGCCCATGAGCTTTCTTAACGACCTTAAAAATCAAGCGCAGAACCTGCAAAACCAGCAGCAAGGCGCACACCAAGATTTGGCCGCTAACACCGCTGCCACGGAATATGCCTGCAAAATCGCCAGTAAATATATGCAAGACCTGTGCGCCCAGCTCAACGTCATTCAGCCCCCGGCACACGGCAACTACAGCCTAGACGGCAAGGCCGCATTCCCCGCGCTGGTACTGCAAAATTTTCGCTGCGATGCGCGTAAAAAAATGCTGCGCAACCAAGAAGTACATAACCACATAGGTGTAGGCTGGGACCTGCAGCCCGCCACAGGCAAAATAGCCACCCACAGCGTGACGGTCAACTTTCCGCCTGACTTAGAGCGCGTAACTCAGCGCCTGGCCACCGGCCAAGTGCCGCACGACCGCAAAGAGCAGCGCCACCCTGACACCAATAAGCTACTGGCCTATATTTTTGACTACCAAACTCATGTGCGCGGCTCCATCATGATGACGCCTGACCATGATCGCGGTGAAGTGGTTTTTCGGGTAACCAATACCGATGGGTTTGAGTTGATCAACACCACCTACCCCGCGGTGCAAGTAACGCAGGGTTTGCTGGATGAATTGGCTAAGAAACTGGTGGGGCAGAGCAGCCGGTTTGGCTAATACGCTTGCCCTATGGTAATGCACCTAACAGTTTGGGACTACTCACTCTTGCTTATTGCGCAAAAATCTTATGCATCAATTGCCTTAATTGCGCAACATGTTTGATGCCTACCTCGCCCAGTGGTTGCACCAATATTTCGTACTGGGGCAGAGCAGCCTCAAGTTGCTGCGGCGTATGAATATTTTCTATGGTCACAAGCTCTTTAAAAGCTTTTTCTGGCAAGTGAGTTAATACAAACGTGGCCATCGTGTCAGCCAGTTGCTGCGCCATGCGGTCCAGTAAAGTGTCTGGCTTGGCTGGTGTTAATGCTGGTGCTAATGTTGGTGTGAGTGCATCCAATGCAGAGCCAGCTGTGTTCTGCCAAGGATTAACTCCATCGCCACCCAGGCCGCCAAAATTAGTCTGCATCAATGGGTTCTCAGAATCTACCAACGCCCCATCTTGCGTCTGGCGTGCGCCCACTTGACTGAAAACAACGCTCTTATCCGCTATCAGCCCGGCAGATTCCAGATCTGCCAACAAGGCCTCTACATTGCCCAAATGCGACAAGGTCAACTCCAGCTCGCTGGTGCTGAGTTTCCCGTCCACCGCCTTGAGCAGCGCTTTCAAGGGCGGCAACATTACAGCGCCAGGGTTAAACGCCGTGAATCGCCCTTGCGGTGTGCGAATATAAGTATGGGCTAGCGTAGGCATATGGGTTTCGAGCGATGAGATATGTTGATCTAACAATTAGCAACAAATATTTTATGATTAATTAGCAGCCAAAATACCTATTTAATTGGGGTCAGATCCACTTTATCATAATCCGATATGATCCACGAATGGCTCGCCAACCTCGACTTACCGTACCCGATTATCCGCACCACATTATCCAACGCGGTAACAATCGGCAAGCTATTTTCGCATCAAGTGCTGACTACCAAGCGATGCTTAATCTACTGCGCGAAGCGGCTTTGCAGCACAAAGTGGCCATCCACAGCTACGTGCTGATGACCAACCATTTGCATCTGCTAGCTACGCCCCAAGACGATGTTGGCCTGTCACTGATGATGCAACAAGTAGGGCGCAGCTACGTGCAGCTGTTTAACAAGCGCACCGGCCGCACTGGCACGCTGTTTGACGGGCGCTACAAAAGTACCTTGGTGCAGACTGAGCGCTACCTGCTGGCCTGCATGGCCTATATCGACCTGAATCCTGTGCGGGCGGGCATGGTGCTGCAGCCGCAAGACTATGTTTGGAGCAGCTACGGCTACTATGCTGGCCTGCGCACGGATGCATTGGTGTCGCCCCATCCGCATTTTTGGAGCCTGGGCAACACGCCGTTTGCCCGCGAGGCAGCGTATGTGGACTTTGTGCGCGCCGGTTTAAGTGGGGCAGACGAAAAGCTACTCACGCGCAGCACCCAACGAAGCGGCGCTTTAGGTGATGAAGACTTTTTGACGGAATTAGAGAAAAGTACCCAAAAGAGCATTAAACCTGGCGTAAAGGGCCGACCCTTTAAAATCACTGCTACGAATAGTTGACTAGTTTTCGACCATCTAAAGTGCTTTTTAGTACTTAGATACTGCTCAAGCAGCTATCCTATTTGATATGTCCCCATTTAATATTATTTTTAAATAAGTAAAAATTAAATGTGATCTGACCCCATTTAAATGGTTTGAGTTATTTGCTGCGCTGCACTAAAATCAGCATCCCTTTTGGTTAATTGGAGAAGCACATGGGTGCCTTAGATATTGAGATTGCAGCGGCTACAGCCGGTGGTTTGTACCAGCCTGGTAGCGAGAAAGATGCGTGTGGCGTGGGTTTTGTGGCGCATGTTAAAGGCGCTAAATCGCATGCGATTATCCAAAACGGGTTGAAAATTCTGGAGAATTTGGACCACCGGGGTGCTGTGGGGGCGGATGAATTGTGTGGTGACGGCGCGGGCATTTTGATCCAGCTGCCCGATGATTTTTACCGTGAAGAAATGATTAAAGTGGGCATCGAGTTGCCAGCGCCGGGTGAATATGGCGTGGGCATGATCTTTTTGCCTAAAGAGCATGCATCACGGCTGGCGTGTGAGCAAGAGCTGGAGCGCGCTGTCAAAGCCGAGGGCCAAGTAGTCATTGGCTGGCGTGATGTGCCGGTGAACCGCGAGATGCCCATGTCGCCATTCGTGCGCGAAAAAGAGCCGATTATTCGCCAGATTTTTATCGCACGCGGTGCTGATGTGACCGTGCCCGATGCGCTGGAGCGCAAGCTGTATGTCATCCGCAAAACTGCTAGCGCTGCGATCCAAAACTTAGGCCTCAAGCACAGCAAAGAATACTATGTGCCCAGCATGAGCTGCCGCACCATTGTGTACAAAGGCTTGCTGCTGGCTACACAAGTGGGCGAGTACTTTTTAGATTTGCAAAACGCCAAGTGCGTGTCTGCGCTGGCGTTGGTTCACCAGCGTTTTTCTACCAACACCTTCCCTGAGTGGCCGCTAGCCCACCCGTACCGCTATGTTGCCCACAACGGTGAGATCAACACCGTGCGCGGCAACTTTAACTGGATGCGCGCGCGCGAAGGCGTGATGAAGTCGCCCGTGCTCGGTGATGACCTGAAAAAGCTCTACCCCATCAGCTTTGAAGGCCAGTCGGACACCGCTACGTTTGACAACGCGCTAGAGCTGCTGACCGCAGCAGGCTACCCCATCAGCCACGCCATGATGATGCTGATGCCCGAGCCATGGGAGCAGCACACCCTGATGGACGAGCGCCGCCGCGCCTTCTACGAGTACCATGCCTCGATGATCGAGCCATGGGACGGCCCAGCCGCTATTGCCTTTACCGACGGCCGCCAGATTGGTGCCACGCTAGACCGCAACGGCCTGCGCCCAGCACGCTACATCTTGACCGATGACGACTTGGTGGTTTGCGCATCAGAAGCCGGTGTGTTGCACCACATCCCCGAGAGCAAAATCGTCAAAAAATGGCGCTTGCAGCCCGGCAAAATGTTTTTGATCGACCTTGAGCAAGGCCGATTGATCGACGACGAAGAACTCAAAAGCCAGCTGGCCAACAGCAAGCCGTATCGTCAGTGGATTGACGAGGTACGCATTCGTTTAGACGACGTGCCCACGTCCGCAGCCGTGTTGCCAGCACCTAAAGACACACTACTAGACCGCCAGCAAGCATTCGGCTACACCCAGGAAGATTTGAAGTTCTTGATGGCCCCGATGGCTGCCAACGCCGAAGAAGCCACCGGCTCCATGGGCAACGACAGCCCACTGGCCGTGTTGTCTGACAAAAACAAGCCGCTGTATAACTACTTTAAACAGTTGTTCGCGCAGGTGACCAACCCGCCGATTGATCCGATCCGCGAGCAAATCGTCATGTCGCTAGTCAGCTTTATAGGCCCTAAGCCTAACTTGCTAGACATCAACGCTGTCAACCCACCGCTGCGCCTAGAGGTGAGCCAGCCCGTGCTGGACTTCTATGACATGGCCAAGCTGCGCGACATTGCGGCCCACACGCGCGGCAAGTTCAAAAGCTACACGCTCGACATTACCTACCCCGCAGCCTGGGGCCGTGAAGGCGTAGAGGCAAAATTAGCATCACTGTGCGCCGAGGCAGTAGACGCTATCAAGAGCGGCCACAACGTACTGATCGTGTCTGACCGCGCAATGGACAGCAGCCGCGTGCCCGTGCCCGCGCTGCTGGCATCGTCGTCGATTCACCAACACTTGGTCAAAGCGGGTGAGCGCTGCAACGCAGGCTTAATCGTCGAAACAGGTAGCGTGCGCGAAGTGCACCACTTTGCATTGCTGGCAGGCTACGGTGCAGAGGCGGTTCACCCGTACCTCGCGCTGGAAACCGTCATCGAGTTAACCCGCCACACCAAAGACATTGACGCTGATAAAGCCGTCTATAACTTTGTCAAAGCCGTAGGCAAGGGCCTGAACAAAGTCATGTCCAAAATGGGCATCAGCACCTATATGAGCTACTGCGGTTCGCAGATTTTTGAAGCTGTGGGCTTGGACAAACCGTTTGTGGACAAATACTTCTACGGTACGGCCAGCCAAGTGGGTGGTGTCGGTGTGTTTGAGATTGCTGAAGAAGCCATTCGCGTGCACGCCGCAGCATTTGGCAACGACCCGATATTGGAAAGCATGCTGGAGCCCGGTGGTGAATACGCGTGGCGCGTGCGCGGCGAAGACCATATGTGGACGCCTGACGCGATTGCCAAGCTGCAGCACGCCACCCGCGCCAACAATGCCGCCACCTACAAAGAATACGCGCAAATCATCAACGACCAAAGCAAGCGCCACCTCACCTTGCGCGGTTTGTTTGAGTTTAAGTTTGACCCCGCCAAGGCCATCAGCATTGACGAAGTCGAGTCGGCTAAAGAGATCGTTAAACGCTTTGCAACAGGTGCGATGTCACTCGGCTCCATTTCTACCGAAGCGCACAGCACCTTGGCCGTGGCGATGAACCGCATTGGCGGTAAAAGCAATACTGGCGAGGGCGGCGAAGACCCGCTGCGCTACCGCGCCGAAATGGACGCTGCTAAAACTGAAAACGCCAAGCTTGGCGTAGCCGCAGGCACAGGTAAACGCTTCATTCCGGTGATCAAAGCAGGTGACAGCATCGGCACCAGCTTAGGCGAAGGCCGTATTGTGTCCGACATCCCCTTGCAAGCAGGCGACTCGCTGCGCAGCAAGATCAAGCAAGTAGCCTCGGGCCGCTTTGGTGTGACGGCAGAATACTTGGTATCCGCAGACCAAATCCAAATCAAAATGGCCCAGGGCGCCAAGCCCGGCGAGGGCGGCCAGTTGCCTGGTGGCAAAGTGAGCGACTACATTGGCCAGCTGCGTTACAGCGTGCCGGGCGTTGGCCTGATTAGCCCGCCACCGCACCACGATATTTATTCGATTGAAGATTTGGCGCAGCTGATTCACGACCTGAAAAACGCTAACAGCGCTGCCGATATTTCGGTCAAGCTGGTCAGTGAAGTGGGCGTGGGCACGGTGGCTGCAGGTGTGGCCAAGTGCAAGGCCGACCACGTGGTGATTGCAGGGCACGACGGCGGCACGGGCGCATCGCCCCTGTCATCGGTCAAACACGCAGGCACACCGTGGGAACTGGGCTTGGCTGAAACGCAGCAAACCTTAGTTTTGAACAGACTAAGAGGCCGCATCCGCGTGCAAGCCGACGGCCAAATGAAAACCGGCCGCGATGTGGTGATTGCCGCGCTGTTGGGCGCAGACGAAATGGGCTTTGCCACCGCACCGCTCATCGTTGAAGGCTGCATCATGATGCGCAAATGCCACCTGAACACCTGCCCCGTGGGCGTGGCCACGCAAGACCCCGTGTTGCGCGCTAAATTCCAAGGCAAACCTGAGCATGTGGTCAACTATTTCTTCTTTGTAGCTGAAGAAGTGCGCGGCCTGATGGCGCAACTGGGCATTAAAAAGTTTGACGACTTAATCGGCCACGCCGAGCTGCTAGACACCCAAAAAGGCATTACGCACTGGAAAGCCAAGGGCCTGGATTTCAGCCGTATTTTCTACCAAGCCGATTTGCCAGCCGACGTGCCGCGTAAGCATGAAAGCGTGCAAGACCACGCGCTGAACAAAGCGCTGGATTTAAAACTAATAGAAAAAGCCAAACCCGCGCTAGAAAAAGGCGAGAAGGTGCACTTCATCGAGCAAGCGCGCAACGTGAACCGCTCAGTCGGTGCCATGCTGTCGGGCGAAGTAGCCAAGCGCTATGGATCCAAAGGCTTGCCTGACGACACCATCCGCATTCAGCTAGAAGGCACGGGCGGCCAATCGTTTGGTGCGTTCCTAGCACGCGGTATCACACTGTATTTGATTGGCGAGGCCAACGACTACACCGGCAAAGGCCTGTCGGGTGGCCGCGTCATCGTGCGCCCCAGCATTGACTTCAGAGGCAATGCCCACGAAAACATCATCGTTGGCAACACCGTGCTGTACGGCGCAACGGAGGGTGAAGCCTTTTTGCGCGGCGTAGCTGGTGAGCGTTTTGCCGTGCGTCTGTCGGGTGCCACCGCGGTGGTGGAAGGCACAGGCGACCATGGCTGCGAATACATGACGGGCGGCACCGTGGCCGTGCTGGGCAAAACCGGCCGCAACTTCGCCGCTGGCATGAGCGGCGGCGTGGCCTATGTGTACGACGTCGACGGCCAGTTTGCCAAGCGCTGCAATACGGCGATGGTGGGCTTGGGCAAGGTATTGCCTGCTGCTGAGCAAACCGACCCGCTGCATTTGGGCCAAACAGACGATGTCATCCTGAAAAAATTGGTAGAAGACCACCACCGCTGGACCGGCAGCCTGCGCGCCCGCGAGATTTTGGACCAATGGACAGACCAACGCGGCAAGTTTGTCAAAGTGATGCCACTGGAGTACAAGCGCGCGTTGGGCGAGATGGCGGTCAAGGCGGCGCAAGCTGTTAAGGCGGTTGCATAAACATCGTTTTAAGCCTGTTCTAAAAGCCTTTTTATAAGCCTTTTAAACCAGTAACCCAAGTAAAACCTGCTCAAGCAGCTATTAAATTAATAGTAATTCAAATTAACATTGACCCTAAAGAGTAAAGCACCATGGGAAAAGCTACCGGATTTTTAGAATTTGAACGCGTTGAAGAAGGCTACAAGCCAGTGCCCGAACGCGTAAAAAACTACAAAGAGTTTGTCATCGGTTTAAGCGATGTGGACGCCAAAACACAAAGCGCGCGCTGCATGGACTGTGGTACGCCGTTTTGCAATAACGGCTGTCCAGTGAACAACATCATCCCAGACTTTAATGATTTGGTGTTTCAAGGCGACTGGAAGAATGCCATCACCGTGCTGCACAGCACGAACAACTTCCCCGAGTTCACGGGCCGCATTTGCCCCGCGCCATGCGAGGCGGCGTGCACGCTGAACATCAACGACGACGCCGTGGGCATCAAGTCGATTGAGCACGCCATCATTGACCGTGCTTGGGCCGAGGGCTGGGTCAAACCGCAAGTGGCACAGCACAAAACAGGCAAAAAAGTCGCCATCGTCGGCAGCGGCCCCGCAGGCATGGCCGCGGCCCAGCAGCTGGCCCGTGCAGGGCATGATGTGACCTTGTTCGAGAAAAACGACCGCGTCGGTGGCCTGTTGCGCTACGGCATCCCCGACTTCAAGATGGAAAAAATCCATATTGACCGCCGCGTAGAGCAAATGCAAGCCGAAGGCGTGACCTTCAAAACCGGCGTGATGGTAGCGGCCCTGGACAAAGGCAGCAAAGTCATCAACTGGGCCAAAGAAACGATCAGCCCCGTGCAACTGCAAAAAGACTTTGACGCAGTTATTTTGACCGGCGGCGCCGAGCAAAGCCGCGACCTGCCCGTACCTGGCCGCGACTTGGAAGGCGTGCACTTTGCGATGGAATTTTTGCCATTGCAAAACAAAGTTAATGCAGGCGACAAGCTAAAAGACCAGTTGCGTGCCGACGGCAAACACGTGGTTGTCATTGGCGGTGGCGACACCGGCAGCGACTGCGTAGGCACCAGCAACCGCCACGGCGCGGTCAGCGTCACCCAGTTTGAGCTAATGCCCATGCCCCCCGAGCACGAGAACAAGCCCATGGTTTGGCCGTACTGGCCTACCAAGCTACGTACCAGCTCCAGCCACGAAGAGGGCTGCGAGCGCGAATTTGCCATCGCCACCAAAGAATTTATCGCAGGCGAGGGTAAAGACAAAAACAAAGTCAAAGCGCTGAAAACCGTACGCCTACAGTTCAAAGACGGCAAGATGACCGAAGTGGCGGGGTCTGAAGAAACCATTCAAGCCGACCTAGTGCTGCTGGCCATGGGCTTTATCAGCCCGGTAGGCAGTGTGCTGGATGCTTTTGGCATCGACAAAGACGCCCGCGGCAACGCCAAAGCCAGCACCGAATTTACCGGCGGTTACGTAACCAACGTGCCCAAAGTATTTGTCGCAGGCGACATGCGCCGTGGCCAAAGCTTGGTCGTCTGGGCCATCCGTGAGGGCCGCCAAGCTGCGCGCTCGGTGGATGAGTTTTTGATGGGTTTTAGCGACTTGCCACGTTAATCTGTCGCTGTATGGTGTGTGCAAGGCCTGTTAGTTTGCTATTAACTTAATAGCTGTTTGAGCAGGATTTACCTCGGTTAGAGGCCTAAAACACTCTGAAAACGGGCCTCAGAATACGCTCAGCGTGCCTTCAGCGCCAGCCCTGTGCACGCCTTGGCGTTTGGTGTGAACAGCTCCGCGGCTGTCCCCCGGCCTTCGGCCTCCCCCGGCCTTCGGCCTCCCCCTTTATGCCGCTGCGCTGTTCACACCAAGCGCCAGGGCTGCGTACAAAGTTGGTTGGAGCAACAGTGGTTGATCGCCCACCATGTTTGCAAGAGCTGGCAGGCGGTGTACTCAGCGCAGCGGCATAAAGGGGGAGTGGGTGGCCATAGGCCACCACGGAGGACAGCCGCGAAGCTGAGTACGCCGCCTGCCAGCTCCCGTACAAAACATGGAGTACACCGCCTGTCAGCTCCCGTACAAGACAAAAAAGCCAAGCACAGGATGACATCTTAATGGCAGCTTAATCTAGCAGCACCCCGCCATCCCGGGCAGTTTACAAATTCCTTTATGATCAAGAGTCGGGCCATGCTCGGCATTTTTTTATGGATTCACCTGTAATACCCCCATCCCAGCCCCTTGCCGCCGACGCCAGCCCTTTGATCGAGTTCAAAGACCTGCGCTTTGGTTATGGCGAACGTGCTATTTTGGACGGCGTGAGCTTTACCGTACCGCGTGGCAAAGTTACCGCGTTGATGGGTGCATCCGGCGGTGGCAAAACCACCGTGCTGCGTGTGATTGGCGGCCAAGCCAAAGCGCAACGCGGCCAAGCCCTGTTTGAGGGCAGCGACATTACCACCATGGACACGGGCGGTTTGTACGCACTGCGCCGCCGCATGGGCATGCTGTTCCAGTTTGGCGCGCTGTTTACCGATCTGAGTGTGTTTGAAAATGTAGCCTTCCCGTTGCGCGAGCACACTGATCTGCCTGAGGCGTTGGTCAAAGACATTGTGCTCATGAAACTCACAGCCGTCGGCCTGCGTGGCGCCCACACGCTGATGCCCAGCGAGCTGAGCGGCGGCATGGCGCGGCGCGTAGCGCTGGCCCGCGCCATCGCGCTCGACCCCGAGCTGGTGATGTATGACGAGCCCTTCGCCGGGCTAGACCCCATTTCGCTAGGCACGGCCGCCCGCTTGATACGCGATTTAAACGACGTGCTGGGTCTCACTAGCATCATCGTGTCGCACGATTTAGAAGAAACCTTTCGCATTGCCGACAAAGTTATCGTGCTGGCCAACGGCAAGATAGCCGCCCAAGGTACGCCAGACGAGGTGCGCCACAGCACTGACCCACTGGTGCACCAGTTTGTTAATGCACTGGCGGACGGCCCCGTGCGCTTTCATTACCCTGGCAACTCGGTCGAGCAAGACTTTGGCTCGGGCGTGCGCAGTACAGGAGGCGTGCAATGAGCTGGTACAACCCTAGCGACGTAGGTTTTGCCACGCGCAGCAAGCTGGCCGACTGGGGCTATGGCGCACGCCTGCTGGTGCGTTTGTTTGCACTGGTAGGCCCCACGTTCAAGCGTTTTAGCTTGGTGCGCGATCAAATTCACTTCTTGGGTAACTATTCGCTGCTAATTATTGCGGTTAGTGGCTTGTTTGTGGGTTTTGTGATGGCACTGCAGGGCTACTATACGCTGCAGCGCTATGGTTCGTCAGAGGCGCTGGGTTTGCTGGTAGCGCTCAGCTTGGTGCGGGAACTTGGGCCTGTGGTCACAGCTCTACTGTTTGCAGGCCGCGCTGGTACGGCGCTAACCGCTGAGATTGGTTTAATGAAGCGCGATGAAGTGCTCAGCTACATGGAAATGACGGCGATTGACCCGGTGCGACGTATTTTGGCACCGCGTTTTTGGGCAGGTGTGATCGCCATGCCGGTACTGGCCGCAGTGTTCAGCGCAGTAGGTATATTGGGTGGCTACATTGTTGGTGTGATGATGATCGGCGTAGACGGCGGCGCGTTTTGGAGCCAGATGCAAGGCGGCGTTGACGTGTGGAAAGACGTGGGCAACGGCGTGATTAAAAGTGTAGTGTTTGGTGTGGTGGTCACCTTTGTGGCGATACAGCAAGGGTTTGAGGCGCAGCCTACACCCGAGGGTGTTTCGCGTGCCACAACGCGCACAGTGGTAGTGGCCAGCTTGGCGGTGCTGGGGCTAGACTTCTTGCTAACCGCGCTGATGTTTTCAATTTAACGGTTTGATTTGTAGAATTTGTAAAAGGGAGAGTGCGTATGCAACGCTCTAGCAACGATATTTGGGTAGGTCTATTTGTGCTGATAGGCGGCGCAGCGCTGCTGTTTTTAGCGCTCAAGGCGGCTAATTTGCTCAGTTTTAATTTCGACACCACGTACAAAGTTTCGGCCAGGTTTGACAATATTGGCGGCCTTAAATCTAGCGCCGCTGTCAAAAGCGCAGGCGTGGTGGTGGGGCGTGTGGAATCTATTACTTTCGACGTCAAATCGTACCAAGCCAGCGTCAATCTGGCCATGCAAAGCCAGTACACTTTTCCAAAAGACAGCTCGCTAAAAATCTTAACCAGCGGCTTGCTGGGCGAGCAGTATATAGGCGTAGAGCCCGGCGCGGATGATAAAAATCTAGCCCAAGGCGATGTGATTAAAAGCACGCAATCAGCCGTGGTGCTGGAGAATTTGATTTCTCAGTTTTTGTACAGCAAAGCAGCCGACGGAAAGTCAACCGACGGTGCGGCGGCTGCACCCAACGGAGCTAAAAAATGAGTGTGCGTCCCAGTTATTTCAACCGATTAGCCAGTTGGTTAGCGTTGGCCGCATTGATAGTGCTCACAGGTTGTGCCACCGGGCCTAATGCCAACCCACGCGACCCGTTTGAGCCTTTTAACCGCGGCGTCAACAGCTTCAACGAGGGTTTGGACCGGGCCGTGCTCAAGCCCGTGGCAACAGGCTATGTGGCCATCACGCCAACCGCAGTGCGCACGGGGGTGACTAATTTTTTCAGTAACCTGAGCGATGCTTGGACTTCGGTGAACAGCGCGCTGCAATTGCGCCCGCAAAAAACTGTGGAAAGTATTATGCGTTTCAGCATCAATACGTTTTTTGGCTTTGGTGGTTTGCTAGACATTGCTACTGAGATTAATATTCCCAAGCACAACGAAGATTTGGGTAAAACGCTGGGCCGCTGGGGCGTGCCATCCGGCCCCTACATTGTGCTGCCCATACTAGGCCCCTCAACGGTGCGCGACGGTATTACCGCGGTCATAGAAACCCAATACGACCCCGTCTCGCAGATAAACCCTTCACGCGACCGTCTCGCTACCAATGCGTTTCGCGTTGTTAATTCGCGGGCTAATTTTTTGCGTTTAGGCAGCTTGTTAGACGACGCAGCGCTAGATAAATACAGCTTCACGCGCGATGCATACTTGGCCAAACGCAATGCAGATGTAGCCCGCTCAGCCAATAAGTCACCCGGTGAAAAGTCTGACGAAGAAGACGATGACAAGGGCGGCGAAGATTTCACCAAATCTCCCGAGGCCGATAAGCCCGCACCCACCCCACCCGTAGCCGAACCGCCTAAAACACCTTAAAACTGTTGGTAATCGCAGACGTAAACAATGCAAGTGAATGGCGCAAACAGGGCTTAAACTGCGCAATTGATCACAAATAACCGTATTCAGATACGTCTGGCTAAAACAAGCGTCCTCCTAAACCCCTAGGATTGCGTTATCAGTTCACGGCCTATGCCGTTTAAAGGAAATTTATGTTGATGAACCGTCGTTGGTTTACTGTTGTTAGTTCTATAGCCTTAAGTGCAAGCCTTGGCTTGTCAGGCGCAGTGTGGGCCCAGACTGCAGAAGGCCCTGATGTGCTGATCAAGCGCCTGTCTACCGAGGTGCTGGAATCTATCAAATCTGACAAAGGCATTCAGTCAGGTGACACTAGCAAAGTGATAGCCTTGGTGGACAGCAAAGTCATGCCCAACGTCAACTTTGCCCGCATGACAGCCTCAGCCGTGGGCCGCAACTGGAGGCAAGCCACGCCAGAACAGCAAAAACGCCTGCAAGAAGAATTCAAAATCTTGCTAGTGCGCACCTACTCTGGCGCATTATCTGAAGTGCGTGACCAAACCATTGCCATGAAGCCCCTGCGCAGTGCACCTGAAGACACCGAAGTCGTCGTGCGCACCGAGATCAAAGGCCGTGGTGACCCGATTCAGCTGGATTACCGCATGGAAAAAGCCGCCACGGGCTGGAAGATCTATGACCTGAATGTATTGGGCATCTGGCTGGTGGAGACCTACCGTGCCCAATTTGCGCAAGAAATCAGCGCCGCTGGCATAGACGGCTTGGTGGCCAAGCTGGCCGAGCGCAACAAAAACGCCAAGAAGTAAGCCACCAAATTAGATTGGCTTACCATGCTGATGCTCCCTAGCGAAATCACCCACAGCAGTGCGCGCAGCTGCGCGCACATGCTGACACAAGCTTTGCAGCAGAACGACTCTGCCGTGGTGGCCGATGCTTCAGATCTGGTACGTTTTGACTCATCAGCACTGGCGGTGCTGCTTAACTGCCGCCGCGAGGCGCAGGTGGCGGGTAAAACATTTTCTGTGCGGGCGCTGCCGCCCAAGCTGCGGGCGCTGGCCAGCATGTACGGCGTAGCTGAGCTGTTGCCAGCTGCGCCGTAAGCGTTGGGTGTCTTACTAAAAATTTGGACACATCTGTTCAAATCAAAGATCTGGTTAGTCTAGGCATGCAACTCCAAGCCCTACAATCTAGGACTCATGCCAGCAATTTCAGTCCAATCCGTTACCAAACACTACTCTGGCGCACGCGGTACGCTCACAGCGCTAGACAATGTAAGCCTAGACATAGCCCAAGGCGAGTTTTTTGGCCTGTTGGGCCCTAACGGGGCCGGCAAAACTACGCTGATCAGCATTTTGGCAGGCCTAACCAGTGCTTCGTCAGGCCATATTTTGGTGCACGGCCATGATGTTCGCAGCGACTACGCTAACGCTCGCCGCATGCTGGGCGTGGTGCCGCAAGAGCTGGTGTTTGACCCGTTTTTTAATGTGCGCGATATTTTGCGCATCCAGTCCGGTTATTTCGGTATCAAAAAGAATGATGCATGGATTGACGAGCTGCTGCACAGCCTAGGCCTGACCGACAAAGCCAGCTCCAATATGCGCCAGTTGTCTGGCGGTATGAAGCGCCGCGTGCTGGTGGCTCAGGCGTTAGTGCACAAACCACCGGTGATTGTGCTGGACGAACCTACCGCTGGTGTAGATGTTGAACTGCGCCAAACCTTGTGGCAATTTATTGCCAAGCTTAACAAGCAAGGCAGCACTGTGCTGCTGACCACCCATTATTTAGAAGAAGCCGAGGCCCTGTGCAGCCGCATAGCTATGCTCAAACAAGGCAAAGTGGTGGCACTGGCACCTACCTCAGAGTTATTAAAGGCAGCATCGTCCAACGTACTGCGTTTTAAAGTAGACAGCGAACTGCCGCCAGCGCTGGCCAGCAAAGCACGCATCACCGGCCGTATAGTGCAGTTTCCTGCGCACAACGCCGCAGAGATTGAAAGCTACCTTGCCGCCGTGCGCCAGGCCGGGCTAGAAGCGCACGATGTAGAGATTCGCAAGGCTGATTTGGAAGATGTGTTTCTGGACGTGATGGGGGCAAAGTCATGACGGGTTGGCAGACACTTTTTTATAAAGAAGTTCAGCGCTTTTGGAGCGTAGGATTTCAAACGGTGGCTGCGCCTGTGCTGACCGCCATGATGTACATGCTGATTTTCGGCCATGTACTGGATGGGCAAGTTTTGGTGTATGGCAAGGTCAGCTACACCGCGTTTTTAGTGCCCGGCTTGGTGATGATGAGCGTGCTGCAAAACGCTTTTGCTAACAGCTCGTCTAGCCTGATTCAAAGTAAGATCATGGGTAACTTGGTGTTTGTGCTGCTCACGCCGCTGGGCCACTGGAGCTGGTTTGTCGCCTACGTGGGCTCGTCAATTGCGCGTGGTTTGGCGGTGGGTGCGGGAGTGATGGCAGTCACTTATTGGTTTGGCCAGCCTGGTATCGTGGCACCGCTGTGGATTGTGCTGTTTGCGCTGTTAGGTGCGGGCATGCTGGGCGCGATGGGTTTGATAGCCGGGCTGTGGGCCGAGAAGTTTGACCAAATGGCGGCGTTTCAAAACTTTGTCATCATGCCGATGACGTTTTTAAGCGGTGTGTTTTACTCTATCCATTCACTGCCCAGTTTTTGGCAAACCGTCAGTCATTTCAATCCGTTTTTCTACATGATCGACGGGTTTCGTTACGGGTTTTTTGGTGTCAGTGATGTATCGCCTTGGCTCAGCTTGGGCATTGTGGGTACAGCCTTTATAGTAGTCAGCGCTGTGGCGGTACATTTGCTGCGCATTGGCTACAAAATTCGCAGTTAAACACTATTTTTTTGAGATTGACAGTATGACCGCAGAGCAACTTCACGCCATCATTGCCGCAGGCTTGCGGTGTGACCATTTAGAGGTCGATGGCGACGGCCGCCACTGGAGCGCGGTGATTGTGTCTCCCGCGTTTGAAGGCAAGCGCCTGATTCAACGCCACCAGGCGGTATACGCCACACTGGGCGAGAAAATAAAAACCGATGAGGTGCATGCCTTGTCGATGAAAACCCACACGCCCGCCGAATGGGCGGCTGCGCAGGCTTAAACGTTTTTTAGAAAATTTTTGTATGGATAAACTTATCGTTCGCGGCGGTAAAACATTGCACGGCGAAGTGCTGATCTCTGGCGCTAAAAATGCCACCTTGCCAGAGCTGTGCGCCGCTTTGCTCACAGCTGAGCCTGTGACCTTGCAAAACGTGCCGCAACTGCAAGATGTTAAAACCATGCTCAAGCTGATTCGCAATATGGGCGTGGTGGCCGATGTGCAAACCGACGGCTCGGTCACCATCAACGCCGGTAGCCTGTCGTCGCCCGAGGCACCGTATGAGCTGGTAAAAACTATGCGTGCCTCCGTACTGGCGCTGGGCCCCTTACTTGCGCGCTTTGGTGAAGCTACGGTAAGTTTGCCCGGCGGTTGCGCCATTGGTTCGCGCCCGGTAGACCAGCACATCAAAGGCTTGCAGGCCATGGGCGCAGATATTGTGGTGGAGCACGGCTACATGATTGCCAAATTGCCCGCAGGCCAAAAGCGCCTTAAAGGAGCCAGCATTACCACCGACATGGTGACCGTGACTGGGACAGAAAACTTTATGATGGCCGCCGCGCTGGCCGATGGCGAGACGGTGCTAGAAAACGCCGCGCAAGAACCCGAGATTAGCGATTTAGCCGAGATGCTGATCAAAATGGGGGCCAAAATCACTGGCCACGGCACCAGCAAAATTCATATCCATGGCGTTGAAAAACTGCACGGCTGTACACACGCTGTCGTGGCCGACCGTATTGAATGCGGCACTTTCTTATGCGCTGTGGCTGCTACCGGTGGCGACGTGGTGTTAAAGCATGGCCGCGCTGACCATTTGGACGCCGTGATCGACAAGCTGCGCGAGGCGGGCGTAACGGTGCAAGCGGTAGAGATTAAAGACGGCGACCACAGCGTGCCGGGTATTAGCGTGCAGTCGCAAGGCCGGTTGAAAGCGCAGAGCTTTCGCACCACCGAATATCCTGGCTTTCCTACCGACATGCAAGCGCAGTTTATGGCGCTGAACGTCATATCGGAAGGTACGGCTAAAGTCACCGAAACGATTTTTGAAAACCGTTTTATGCATGTACCCGAGATGCAGCGCATGGGCGCGCATATTCAAACCGATGGCAAAGTAGCGGTGATTGAGGGCGTAGCCAAGCTGTCGGGTGCCACCGTGATGGCAACTGATTTGCGTGCGTCTGCCTCACTGGTAATTGCAGGGTTGGTGGCCGAAGGTGAAACACTGATTGACCGTATCTACCACCTGGACCGTGGCTACGACCGCATGGAAGCCAAGCTGCGCGGTATTGGCGCTGATATAGAGCGAATCCAATGATTACGCTTGCGCTATGGGAGAAACGAATTTGATTACGCTCGCGCTATCAAAGGGCCGTATCTTTGAAGAAACTCTGCCGCTGCTGAAAGCCGCTGGTATCGAGGTGCTGGAAGACCCTGAGAAGTCTCGCAAACTGATTTTGCCCACCAACCAAGCCGACGTGCGCATCTTGCTGGTACGCGCCAGCGATGTGCCCACTTATGTGCAGTACGCGGGTGCAGACTTGGGTGTAGTGGGCAAAGACACGCTGCTAGAAACCGGCCACCAAGGCTTGTACATACCGCTGGACTTGCATATTTCTAAATGCCGCATCAGCGTGGCGGTGCGTGCAGATTTTGACTATGCCGCCGCCGTAAAGCAAGGTGCGCGGCTGCGCGTAGCCACTAAATACGTAGCCATTGCCCGAGAATTTTTTGCCAGCAAAGGCGTACACGTCGATTTGATTAAACTGTACGGCAGCATGGAGCTGGCACCGCTTACGGGACTAGCCGACGCGATTGTAGATTTAGTGTCTACGGGCAATACGCTTAAAGCCAACCACTTGGTAGAAGTAGAGCAGATCATTGACATCAGCTCGCGGCTGGTGGTTAACCAAGCCTCGCTAAAGCTGAAACAAGCGCGCATTCGCCCACTGATAGATGCGTTTGCCAGCGCCGTGGTGGCTAGCTAAACAGCCGCATTTTATTTTTAACCCCTTCTTAATTTAGAAGCAGAGTACTATGAATTTAATAGCTGTTCCAGCAGTATTATCAACGGCCAGTGCCGATTTTGAATCAAAATTCAAAGCCAAGCTGCATTGGTCAGCTGCTACCGACGCTGCCATTGAGCAGCGCGTAGCCGACATACTGGCCGACGTGCAGCAGCGTGGCGACGCTGCGGTGCTGGAATACACCGCCCGCTGGGACGGCGTGCAAGCCACCAGCATGGCGCAGCTAGAACTAACGCAGGCTGAGCTTAAAGCCGCCTTCGACAGCCTGCCCTCTGCCCAGCGCGACGCACTGCAAGCCGCCGCCGCTCGCGTGCGCACCTACCATGAAGCACAAAAGAAAGCCAACGGCGAAAGCTGGAGCTACTTTGATGCTGACGGCACCCTGCTGGGCCAAAAAGTCACCCCCATTGACCGCGCAGGCATCTACGTGCCCGGCGGCAAAGCGGCCTACCCATCCAGTGTGCTGATGAACGCTATTCCCGCGCACGTAGCAGGCGTGGGCGAAATCATCATGGTGGTGCCTACACCGGTTAAAAGCGATGGCTCATCCAAAGACGCTAAAGGCGAAAAAAACGCCTTGGTACTGGCTGCTGCCTACGTGGCTGGCGTCACCCGGGCCTTTACCATCGGTGGTGCGCAGGCCGTAGCCGCGCTAGCCTACGGCACGCAAACTATTCCCAAAGTAGACAAAATCACCGGCCCTGGCAACGCCTACGTAGCCGCCGCAAAGCGACGCGTGTTTGGCATCGTCGGCATCGACATGATTGCCGGGCCGAGCGAAATTTTGGTACTGGCTGACGGCACTACGCCGCCCGACTGGGTGGCGATGGACCTGTTCAGCCAAGCTGAACACGACGAGCTGGCGCAAAGCATTTTGCTGTGCCCCGACATGACCTACATACAAGCCGTGCAGGCCAGCATCACAAAGCTGCTGCCCGATATGCCGCGCCGTGCCATCATTGCTAAAAGCTTAAACGACCGTGGCGCACTCATCCACACCCGCAGCATGCAAGAGGCCTGCGACATCAGTAACCGCATAGGGCCCGAGCATTTAGAAATCAGCAGTAGAGAGCCCAGCCAATGGGAGCCGTTGCTAAAACACGCCGGCGCTATCTTTATGGGTGCGTACACCAGCGAGAGCCTAGGCGACTATTGCGCAGGCCCCAACCACGTGCTACCCACCAGCGGCACCGCCCGCTTTAGCAGCCCGCTAGGCGTGTACGACTTTCAAAAGCGCAGTAGTTTGATAGAAGTGAGCGAGCAGGGCGCGCAAGTGCTGGGAAAAATTGCTGCCGAGCTGGCGTATGGTGAGGGGCTGCAGGCGCATGCGCGGGCAGCTGAGATGCGGTTGCGTTAAACGCATAATTTAGCATGGCGTGAACGAAAATTTGCTATTTTAAGATTCAATATTAAAATAGCAAAATGCCAACCTTCTATGTTCGCTCTACCGCCGCCTTGTTAGCACAAGCACTCAAAGACTACCCAGTCGTGGTGGTAACTGGCCCGCGCCAGGCAGGTAAATCTACATTTCTTAAAACCGCCTTGGCCAGCTGGCCTGTGGTGTCGCTGGAAGATTTAGACCTGCGTGAATTTGCCCAGCGCGACGCCAGAGCTTTCTTAAAGCGGTATCCACCGCCTTTGATCATCGATGAGGCGCAGCGCGTGCCTGACCTGTTCTCGTATATCCAAACTGCGGTAGATACTTCGGGCCAAATGGGGCAATACGTGCTGTCGGGTTCGCAGCAGTTCTCTCTCATGGCCAGTGTTACCCAAAGCCTGGCGGGGCGTGCCAGTTTGATCGAGATGCACCCTTTGCGCCTGAAAGAGCTAATCGACGCAGGTGACAAACCAAAATCTATTGATGCGCTGATGCTGCAGGGCGGCTACCCTGCTGTGCATGCCCGTCAGCTGAACCCGCAGCGTTTTTATGCAGATTACGTGGCCAGCTACATTGAACGCGACGTGCGCAGCCTGTCTGCGGTGCAAGACCTGGGCAATTTTCAACGCTTTATGCGCTTGTGCGCTGCCCGCACGGGCCAGTTGCTCAACCTTAATAGCTTGGCCAACGACTGCGGTATTGCACAACCCACCGCTAACGCCTGGATGAACTTGCTAGAGGCCAGCTTTATCGTGCGGCGCATAGCGCCTTACTATCGCAACTTTGGCAAACGCTTAGTCAAGGCACCCAAGCTGTTCTTTCTAGATACAGGTCTGTGCGCTTGGCTGCTGGGCATTACCAGTGAAGCTGAAATGCAAACCCACTACGCACGTGGCGCTTTGTTTGAAACCTGGGCCGTCACAGAGGCAATTAAATGGCGTGCTGTGCGCGGCAATGCGCAGCCTATTTATTACTGGCGCGACAATATTGGCAACGAAGTCGATATTTTGCTAGAGCAAAACGGCGGTATCACACTGATAGAAATTAAATCAGGCGAAACCTACCGATCTGAATGGTCGCAAGGCTTGCAAACAGTGCAGCGGCATATTGGGCGACCAACGCAAAATGTAGTGCTCTACGGTGGCGATACAACTGCCGATCGAAGCGATGCATTGCAGCTAGGCTGGCGCGATGTAGCTCTTGCTGACTAATAGCTGCTGCGGATGATCGCCTCACTATCTCAAAACTGACTATGAGTATTTTTATTGGATTAATGTTGTTGTGCATTTGCATAGCTTTATGGCTTGTGCGTGTTAACCGTTGGCCTAGAGTTCAGGTGCGTGTTTTAAAGAAGTGGGAAGAGGTCACAGGACGTGACAACGATAACAATGCGACTGGCTGGCAACACGCTGACATTGAGTATTGGTATCAATCCCAAAAATACTCGCTTCGTTGGAGAGGCGATCTTCAAGAGCAAAGATTGATGGCTCCCGCTGTCTGGATGGTCGTTAACCCCAAGCAACCTGAAGAACCGCAGCTGCCTGCTGATTGGGGCATGGCGGCAGTTTTCTGTTTCATGGCGTTTTTAGCGCTTTGTGGATCTCTATTGTTAGCGTTTAATTAACACGAATTTCGTGTCACACGAAATTCGTGTTACTATTCGATCCATGAAAAATGTCACCATCACCGTAGAAGAGTCGGCCTTGGAGTGGGCGCGGATTGAAGCGGCCAAGCGCAATACCAGTGTGTCTAGGCTAGTGGGCGAAATGCTGGCAGACAAGATGCGCCTGACCGATGCCTACCAACGCGCAGCGCATGATTGGGCTAACAAAGACCGCACCTGGCGGTCTGACGGCAGTGCCTACGATAAACGTGCAGATCTTTACGATCGCAGCCTATGAGCAGCGTATTTGTCGATACCAGTATCCTGATTTACAGCGAGGATGGTGCAGACCCGGTCAAGCGTGAGAAAGCTTTGCAATGGCTGGGTGTTTTGTGGGCGCGGGGTACAGGCCGTGTCAGCACGCAGGTGCTCAATGAGTTTTATGTCAAGGTGACGCGCAAGATCAAGCCGCCTATGCCAGCAGGCGATGCACGGGCCGAAGTGCGTCGTTACGAGCTGTGGCAGCCTTGGCAAATTGACCATGCAACGGTTGAATCTGCTTGGGCAGTAGAAAGCCGCTATGGCCTGCACTACTGGGACAGCTTGATGATTGCCGCTGCGCAGCACTTGGGTTGCCGTTATGTGATCAGTGAAGACATGGCGCACGATCAACGCTACGGCGCGGTGCAGGTGATTAACCCCTTTGTGTCCTCGATAGAACTACTGAACGATCTTTCATGACAACGATACTAAAGTCCCCAATTCTTTCCCACATTCGCCCCGACGTGCAATCTATGCACGCCTACGCTGTGCAAGATGCCGCTGGCATGGTCAAGCTGGACGCAATGGAGAACCCCTACGCCTTGCCTGCCGATTTACAAGCCCAGCTGGGCGAGCGGCTGGGCAAGCTAGCGGTTAACCGCTACCCCGGCACGCGGGTAGAAGATTTAAAAACTGCACTGCGCAGCTACGCCCAAGTGCCAGCAGACTACGGTCTGATGCTGGGCAATGGGTCCGATGAGCTGATTTCGTTGCTGGCGATGGCTTGCACCGTACCGGGAGCAAAAATACTTGCCCCACTGCCCGGCTTTGTCATGTACGCCATGAGCGCGCAGCTGCAGGGCTTGCAATTTATCGGCGTGCCTTTGACGGCAGATTTTGAGCTGGACGAGCCCGCCATGCTCGCCGCCATAGACAAAGAAAAACCAGCGATTACCTACATCGCCTACCCCAACAACCCCACGGCCAATTTGTGGGACGAGAGCGTGATCAAAAAAATCATCGCAGCCTGCGCGCAGTATGGCGGCATAGTGGTGATGGACGAGGCCTACCAACCATTCAGTAGCCAAAGCTGGATCACCCACATCCACGCCGCGCCCGAGGCAAATGCCAATGTGCTGCTAATGCGCACACTCAGCAAGTTTGGCTTGGCCGGCGTGCGCCTAGGCTACATGACCGGGCCAGTCGCGATGGTGAACGAAGTAGATAAGCTGCGCCCCCCCTACAATATTAGCGTGTTGAACTGCGAGTGCGCGCTGTTTGCACTGGAAAATAAAGAAGTGTTTGCGTCGCAAGCCCAGGAGATATGTGCTCAGCGAGCTATTCTTTTAGAAGCAATTAACCACATGCCCGGTGCGCAAGCCACCAAAAGCGATGCCAATATGTTCCTCGTGCGCGTAGCTGATGCGGCCAAGGTGTTTGCCAGTCTTAAGCAACGCGGTGTACTGGTAAAAAACGTAAGCAATATGCACCCGCTGCTGGCCAACACCTTGCGAGTTTCGGTAGGCACACCGCAAGAGAACCAATTGTTGCTGAAGGCCTTGCAAGAAAGCCTTCACTTTAGTTAATATCTGATAACTACCCGCAACAAAGACACCAAGGCCTCAACTTTGCATGGCTAAACCTCAAAAATCCCCGCCTAAGCGCAGCCCAACAATGGCTGCTAACGATGCACCAACCGGCTCTGGCACGTCAACTGCATCAAACGCATTGGCTATCGCAGCGCAAAACCTCGGTCCTGAGCAACAGCTGTTCAATCAACTCTTAGACCAGATTGAAAAGCAAAGTAAAGAACTCAGTAATCTGAAAACACTGGCAAGCACCCATGCCAGCGACCGCGCGGCTAAACTTGCGCCCCTGCGCCAGCAGGTGTATGAGCTGCAAGAAAAACTGGTGTTGTACCTAGACCAGCGCCTGCAAGCCCCCAAAGGTTTGTCGCAGCGCGTGTGCGCCGATGTGCAAGAGCTGATTGGTATTTTGCTAGACGAGCTGCTAGGTGCAGGCGACCCCAGCCCCGCACTGCAAGCTGTGGCAGACCGTTATGAAGAAGATGATGGTGGGCTAGAAGATGGACTGGACTTGGAAACATCGTCTGAGCTGAACCGCGCCATGGCGAAGGCCATGGGCGTGCCGGTGGATAACGACGACACCTTGTCTACCGACGACATGATTGAAGCGCTGATGCGCAAAATGCAAGCCAATGAGGAGGCCGCCCTACAAGCCCACGCTGCACGCCAAGCCAAACGCAAAAAATCGCCCAAGCAGAAACAAGCCGAACAAGAGCAGCTAGACGCCCACAGTGCCCTGCGCACCATCTACCGCAAACTGGTCAGCGCGCTGCACCCTGACCGCGAGACTGACCCTGCAGAACGTACCCGCAAAACCCAACTGATGGTGCGCGTCAACGCCGCTAACGACAGCAAAGACTTGCTGGCCCTGCTGCGCCTGCAAATGGAGGTAGACCAGATTAACCCCGCGTCCGTAGCCGCCATGGCAGACGACAAGCTGCGCGGCTTTAACCGCATGCTGAAAAGCCAGCTGAAAGACCTACAGGCCCAATACCAGAGCGTGCTGGGGCATATACAAATGGCGTTTGACGTGGGCTATGGCAACGTGAGCCAGAAAAACCTAGACAGTGGCCTGCGTTTTCAAACCCAGCGCCTGCAAGACATGGTGGCATCGCTGCAGCTGGATGTAGTGGATGTGCAAGACGATAAATTGCTCAAAAAATGGGCTAAACATCAACTTTCTTTGTTGGGCGATGTTTACAGCTACTAAACTGAACCTGCACACCATCTCCACATAATCCATGCTCGCCATAGTGCGACAATACTGACATGAACCGCACTGCTGAAGAAAAATCCACGAACGCCCCCCGACAAGCGGAGGTCGTGCGCAACACCAACGAAACCCAAATCACCGTCAAGGTCAACCTCGACGGCACGGGCGTAGCCAACCTGTCCACGGGCATTGGGTTTTTCGACCACATGCTGGACCAAATCGCCCGTCACGGGCTGATTGACCTGGACATTAAGGCAGTAGGCGACCTGCATATTGACGGCCACCACACGGTAGAAGACGTGGGCATTACGCTGGGCCAAGCCGTGTTTAAGGCTGTGGGCGACAAAAAAGGCATTAAGCGCTACGGCCACGCCTACGTGCCGCTAGACGAAGCGCTAAGCCGTGTGGTGATTGACTTTTCGGGCCGCCCGGGCCTGCACATGAACGTGCCTTTTAAGTCGGGTATGGTGGGCGAATTTGACACACAGCTGGCGTATGAATTCTTCCAAGGCTTCGTCAACCACGCACTGGTCACCCTGCATATTGACAACCTGACGGGCGAGAACGCCCACCACCAAAGCGAGACCGTGTTCAAAGCCTTTGCACGCGCTGTGCGCATGGCGCTAGAGCTTGACCCACGCTCTGCGGGGGTGATACCCTCTACCAAAGGTAGTTTGTAATGTTTTCCAAAGGTAGTTTGTAATATCTGCCAAAGACAGCTTGCAAAGCCCATTCCCTCGTTTTGTGCTTAAAATTAACAGAGTTTTAACCGTTCTAGGCCGTAATACCTGCTCAAGCAGCTATTGAATTTATAGCAATTTACAGTCACCTGTTGCCACCCAGATATGACCAAGACAGTAGCAGTCGTCGACTACGGCATGGGCAACCTGCGCTCTGTGTCTAACGCCGTCAAAGAAGCCGCCAAGGGCACAGGGTTTGAGGTGCTGGTGACCAACCGCCCCGACGACGTGCGCCGTGCAGACCGTATCGTGCTACCCGGTCAAGGCGCCATGCGCGACTGCATGCGCGAGCTGCACGAGGCGCACGCCGCAGACAAGCGCCTGCGCACCAGCATGCAGCAGCTGGGCGCAGCAGAAGGTGGCAACCTGCTGCCCGCCGTGCTAGATGCTGCACGCAGCAAACCTCTGTTTGGCGTATGCGTAGGCATGCAAATGCTGCTAGACCATTCAGAAGAGCAAAACACGCCCGGCCTGGGCCTTATACCCGGCAAAGTGCGCAAATTTGATCTGGCCGGCCGCCTGCAGGCCGACGGCAGCCGTTTTAAAGTACCGCACATGGGCTGGAACCGTGTGGCACAGTCTCAACCGCATGTTTTGTGGAACGGCATTGACGACCAAACGTATTTTTACTTTGTGCACAGCTTCTACGCCCAGCCCAGCTTGGCCGCGCACAGTGTAGGCCAGGCCGACTACGGCGCGCTGTTTACAGCCGCCATAGCGCGTGATAATATTTTTGCCACACAGTTTCACCCTGAAAAAAGCGCTGCTCAAGGGCTAGCGCTGTACCGCAATTTCCTTCATTGGAACCCTTGAACTTTTTGTTAACCCCCAGCAGCACCATGCAACTCATCCCCGCTATTGACCTTAAAGACGGCCACTGCGTACGCCTCAAGCAAGGCGACATGCTTCAATCCACCATCTTCAGCGAAGACCCGCAAGCCATGGCGCAAAGCTGGTTTGACAAAGGCGCCCGCCGCCTGCATTTGGTCGACCTGAACGGCGCGTTTGCTGGCAAGCCGCAAAACCTGGCCGCCATCAAAAGCATCTTAAAAACCGTGGGTCAAGACATCCCCGTGCAGCTAGGCGGCGGTATCCGCGACCTGGACACGATAGAGCGCTACATCGACGCCGGCCTGCAATACGTCATCATCGGCACCGCCGCCATCAAAAACCCCGGCTTTTTGCAAGACGCCTGCACCGCATTCCCCGGCCACATCATTGTGGGGCTAGACGCCAAAGACGGCAAAGTAGCCACCGACGGCTGGAGCAAGCTGACCAAACACGACGTGATCGACATTGCTAAAAAGTTTGAAGGTTACGGCGTGGAATCCATAATTTACACCGACATTGGCCGCGACGGCATGCTGAGCGGCGTGAACATCGAGGCGACAGTCAAACTCGCTCAAGCCCTTACTATCCCCGTCATCGCTTCTGGCGGCCTGAGCAATATGGCCGACATTGAAAAACTGTGCGCCGTGGAAGGCGAAGGCGTACAAGGCGTCATCTGCGGCCGAGCGATTTATTCTGGGGATTTGGATTTTGCGGCTGCGCAAATTCGTGCGGATGAATTGGGCGGATGAATTGAATGGGTGATTCGGGCAGATAAGTTAAACTGAAAAAGACTATGACTGACTTTCAAGCTGATGATGTGCGCTGGCTGCAACGGCTAGACAGTTTTAAGCGTGCCCGCCAGCAATTGCAAGCGGCAGTCGATCTAGGCTCGCAGCGCAGCCTGAGTGAGCTAGAACAGCAAGGTTTGATCCAAGCCTTTGAATTTACCCACGAGCTGGCTTGGAATGTGATGAAAGACTATTTGCGTTCATTAGGCAACATCACAGTCATCGCTTCTCGTGATTCCACGCGCGCAGCATTTGCGGCCGAGCTGATTGTGGATGGCGAAAACTGGATGGACATGATCATTAGCCGCAACCTGTCCTGCCACACCTATAACCGCGACACCGCCAGAGCCTTGGTGCAAAAAATCACCACCTCGTATGCTGCTTTGTTTGCAGTGCTTGAGCAAAAAATGACAGGCATCGCACACGGCCATAAACATGGTAGCAAGCACTGATTTTGGTTTATCGCCGCGCACGCTGGGCATGTTGCGCGGTGTGTTGGCTCAGCATGCTGGCATCGAGCGTGCCATCGTTTACGGCTCTCGTGCCAAAGGCAATTTTCGACCAGGCTCCGATATTGATTTGACACTAGATGCGCCAAGTTTAATGTTCTCTGATCTGTTGCGCATCAACGGTGAGCTTGACGATTTGATGCTGCCCTACACCATCGACTTGTCATTGCTCAAACAGATCGGTAACCCGAGTTTGCTGTGCCATATTGAGCGGGTTGGCAAGCTGCTTTAGCGCAAGTCCAACTGGCATAAAGTTAAGAATAGTCAAAAAATTACCAGCGAAAACGAAAAGCTCGGTAGTTGTCACCTTTTTCGTACATTTTGCGCAGCTGTGTCACCTGCGATTGCAACAGTGCAGCCGGGGTCACGCTGCGGTCATTCCAGCGCAAACTCTTATTCCACAAAGCAAAGAAAGCCGCTGCGAGCTTGATGCGTACAGCGCTTTTTAACAGGCCGTCCTTGTCAAGTGCCGGATCAAATCCGCGCCCCAGAAGGCCCAACACCACGCGGTCGGCAAAGGGGCCGCGAAACTCTTCGATCACATCAAACACGAGGCTACCTTGGTCGCGCTGTGATCCATGCATGATGCCAAAGTACGGGTCTAAGCCCTCTTTGACAATGGCCTGCCACACACGGCCGTAAAGCAATCCATAGCAATAGTTCAGCAAACTGTTGACCGGGTCTGTGGCATGGCGCGTGTGCCGCCCAGTGAAAGCGTGCTGCTCAGGCACCAGCAATGCAAACGCCTGCCAATATAGGCTGGCAGCACGCCCCTCCAGCCCCATCGCAGTAGCACGCAATTGCACACCACCAGCGTCCAGGCTCTCCAGCAGGGTAGCCACCTCGCGCACCGCATCGGCGCAGCGCGCCAATTCCAAATAAAGGGCCTCATCCGTTTTTTTACGGTACCGCGCAAAGTATTTCAAAACCGAGGCCTGGTTGGCCACCTTCGCAGCGAGCATCGCCAAGCCGCAACGCAAGACACTTTGATCACTCTTGCGCAGCACTTGCAGCTGGCGAATGTGGCTGCGCTGCGACTGAATCGGCAGCATCATAGCGCTGGGCAAACCGACCAAAGGCGCTACAACGATTGCCACATCCCTTTGCGCTAAGTGCATCGTCAAGTCCGCAGAAATGGCAATGCCTCTGCCTTCCAGGTACACAAGCTCAAGCTGTGCAATAGGGTGCTGCGCTAAAACGAGCCGTTTGCGCTTAATAACGACATCATCACCCTGCACTGTCACGTAGCAGCCGCCCTTCATCACATGGAGTTGACCAGTTTGATAAAAAACGTTCTGGTCATCGCCGTTGCGCTGCAAGCCAGTCACCGGCGTATAAATGGTGGGGATTGGCACCGCTTGCCCTGCCATTCGGGTTCGATGCAAGTCGGGGGTGTCGCCCAAAAGGGCTGCGTCAGCCGCATACAACCCCAGGCTTGCCATCGCCGTGTCAGCGGTGTCGGCACCGCCACTGTCCGGCTGCATAAACCGCTCTCGCCTAGTCCACATCAAATCCAGCATCAGGGCATCTGACCATTTGCTTTGCACATGCGCATCAAGTGCGGCATCCAAACCTTGGAGTTGCTGCGCAATGACAGGGGCAGCGTCTAGGTAGAAATAGTTGCGTATTCCACGAATACGAGCACCCAATTTTTCTATAGATTTAAATTTTTGTACTGAATTGGCCTGCTCATCTGCGGCCAGATCTACCAGCTCAAAAGCCCCTTCTTGAATCTCCAGCAGTTTCGTAGCAGGAATGCGAACCAGCTTACAAGTAAGCTCCACACCCAAGAACACTACTCCTTCGTCCAAATGGCAAAACATCGTTTTAGCGGGTTTGAGTTGTAGCTGCAAAGCACTATGCAAAAAATCCCGCATCTGCGCTAAAACTGCCTGGGCCTGAGCGCTGGTATCGCACAACACCAAGTAATCGTCTGCGTAGCGCACAAAGTAAACCCCAGAGCGTTCAAATTCCTTGTCCATGGGGTCTAAGTAGATATTGGCCAACAAAGGCGAGATTACCTCCCCTTGCGACACGCCAAGCTCTGTGGGCAGCAGCGCACCAAAATCCACCACATCTCCCTGAAGCCATTGGCGCAGCAGCCGCAGCATAGGGCGGTCTGACACCACATCGCCAAAAAGGCGCAACAAAATGTCGTGGTCAATACTGTCAAAGCATTTTTTAATATCTGCCACCACAGCCCAGTGTTTGCCAGCGTGAATAGCCGAGCGCGCCAGCGCCAAAGCATGGTGCGCGCTGCGCCCAGGACGGTAGGCAAAACTGCGCTGGCTCATGCGGGTGTCAAACAACGGCTCCACCTGGTGCAGAAATGCCGCCTGCACTACCCGGTCGCGCACGCACGCCACCTTGATCAAACGCGTATCGCCGTCGGGTTTGGGCAGCCGAATGGTGCGCAAAGGGCGCGCCATGTAGCGCATCTCACGCAGTTCATCTGCAAGTTGCTGCAGCTCGCTGTCCAGCGCCGTACCAAACTGCTCTACCGTTACGCGGTCTATGCCATGCGAATATTTTTGGGATTGACGCACGCGCATCCAACCCGCCAGCAACATGTCAGGGCTGGCCAGCTTTTCATACAAGCCTTGGTGTGCACTGGGCGCTGTGAGCGCGGGAGACCATCCAAACTGGCGGGTGGGTGATGCTGCCAGTCTACCCAGCGTCAAATGTTGCCAGCTTTGTGACACGTTCAGCTCAAACGCAGTGTGCTTGACCAAAGCCGTCACGCCTTTTTGACTCTTGCCTGAGATCACCCACACCTGTCCAGCCTGCAACTGCTGTACACGCTGGCACTGATCCGCAGGCAGCCAGGGGTGCTTATCGTTCGCCACCTTGCTATGTACGGGGCCCACCACCCAGACATCCGCCTGGTGCGCCAACCAAGTGGCGGCCGCGCTGTGCAGCGGCTTGGATGGATCAAACCCGAGCACCGCCACTTGACGCATTTGTGCACCAAGCTCCACACCTAGTGGCAGGCTAGGCGGCAATACGCTAAGCATCAACGGGACATGAACCGCTGCTTCCTTTGCGCTACCCCACACAGCCTGCGCTATAGCAAGCTCTGCCATCCAAGCCACCAATCGCCGTTCAGACGGCTGCAGGTACGCCTGAGGCAGCGTCAACCACAGCACCTTACCCATGCGCACAGCACCAGCCAAGTCCAAAGCGTTGTTGCCCTCAGACATTGCCCACACAGCCGGAAAGCGCAGCATCCACTCGAGCAAACTTGCACAAGTATCCAGCTCTGCGGCAATGCGCGCATCTTGGCGCGAGGTGGCGGTGAGTTCTGGTCTGCGCAAACTGGTGGCCAAGGCCACCAGTCCCACTGTGCCCGCGCTGCATAATTGGGTAGCCAATTGCGCAACAGCTTGCAAACATGCCAAGCTCAGCACCACCTGCCCCTCTTTTGCACAGCGGCGTAACCATGCGATTAATAAAGCATGTAAATGTTCGCCTTGCACCAGCCGAAATATCGCAACCGGCTTTACCTTATGCGCCAAATCCAGCCACAGGGTAGATTTGGCGGTCAGGCCCGCAGTGTTAGCACGGCTCAGGCGGCCACCTAGCTGCGCTGTGTAGTCCACCACCACTAATGCCTGTTCGGTTTGTTTGGCTTTGCACAGGCGGCGCAGTACCAAGTCGCCCGCCAGCTCTGCGGTACCCAGAACGAGTATGGGTTGCAGCATGGTGCTACTTCGCATGCTGGTCTTTAGGTTGAGGGTGTTGCCTCTTCTTATCGATGGCCTGATATTTCTGTAGCTGTTTTTGGTACTCTTTCCAAGGAATAAAAAGCTTTACATCGGCCATACCACTGGACAACGCCTGCACGGCAGTGTGGCATACCAAGCGGTGCTGGAAATGGACTCTGCCCCCCGCAGTTTGAGACACCTTGTCTAGCGGGCCAAACTGGGCCATCAGGCGCTCAAATCGCGCCGACTGTTCATTGAGCGTATTGATTTGCTCGCGCACCCAGCGACGGTTCAGTACAAACCCTTGAGCGGTGTCAAACTTTGTTCCGGTAAGATAACACGTAACCATTCAGTACTCCTTGTTAAGAAGTACTGTACGACTGACCTCATACTACGGATCTTATGTAAAGCGGGATTACAATCCCAGAAAGGTTCATCATGAACAAGTTCTTTAAATCAATCGCCATCATCGCGTCTTCATTTATCCTCTTTGTTGGTAATGTATATAGTAAAGAAGAAATTTTAGGAATAGATCCTGGTAGTTATACTGCCGACTACATCAATAAGCAAAATCAGACTATTGCTAAAGGTGGTGCACGAATTAAAATCACATCTGAACAAAAAAACTCTTTTTTGTTTGAGGCTTTCAAGGATCAGTCTTGCGCTCAGCAAGGTCTTATAACTTTCTCTCAAAAAAGAGTCTCTTCTGGTCAATTAATTTTTGAACTAAAATCAAATAAAAAAGAATGTCCTACAACTTTTCTTTTAGTTAAGAAAATTAAAAATGGCTTCACAACAAATGCAGCACAGATGAGTTCCGACGGTACGTACGTTAGCACAACTAATCTAACTGGAAATTGGGCCAAAGACTAAGCTTTTTCAAAAAATTAGTTTTGCCACAACCTCACAAAAGCACCCTAAAAAGTGCTTTTTTTTTGTACGACTGACCTCATACTACGGATCTTATGTAAAGCCCTGATTGACAGGGCTTTTTTATTTCTCTTTCTGACACACGATTCAACAAACCGAGTCTTTTCAACAGCTTAGCGCCACTTGAAAAGCGTGTCGAAGATGCGCAATCGACAGGGATTGTTTGGGCGCAATCGTTCTCGGTGCAGTTTAGTAGGGCACGCATTGGCGCTGAATTCGAAAATCGACAGATTTAGGCTAGGTAGTTGTGATTTGTAGCGCCGTGGAGCGGGTAATTTGAAAAGCCTTTGCCGAAGCCGCAAGCGAAAAATGCTGCATAAAACAGGTTTCGCTTGCTAGCTGCTTTAGGGAAGGTTTAAGGCAGATTTACATCCCTTCAGTAGACAAATAGCTAAATTTGTCATAACATACAAACATTCAGTTTTTGAAGGATCAAGTTATGCCATCACTTACGTTTTCTAGCCGAGATTTCACGCGCGATGTGTCCGCTGCTAAACGCGCGGCGGCGCAGGGGCCGGTCATCATTACGGACCGTGGGCGGCCTGCATTTACGCTGTTGACTTTTGAAGCGTACAAAAAAATGTCGGGTAAGCGTAAAGCCACAAAAATTGCTGACTTGCTGGCCATGCCTAACGCTGAGCTGATTGAGCTAGAGATACCGCGGTCAAGCGAGTTGGCACAATCTGCAGACTTGGGTTGATTCGCACTGTGTATTTACTAGATACCAATGTAATTTCTGAACTGCGCAAGGTGCGGCTTGGCAAAGCAGACCGCCATGTTGCCAAGTGGGCAGACAGTGTGGATGCTGCTGACTTGTATATCTCGGTGATCACAATTCATGAGCTGGAAATTGGCGTGTTGCTGTCAGAGCGGCGCGATCCGGTGCAAGGCGCAGTGCTCAGAGCGTGGCTCAATGACCAGGTAGTGCCCGCATTCGATGCGCGCATTTTGGATATAGGCCAAGATGTAGCGCAGCGCAGCGCGCAACTTCATGTACCAAACCCGCAGCCCATACGCGATGCGTTTATCGCAGCAACAGCACTTGTACATGGCCTAACAGTCGTCACTCGCAATGTGAAAGATTTTCAAAATACGGGAGTGAAAATCATCAATCCGTGGAGCCATTAGTGGGGTAGGTAGGAGTAACGGCCACTTTGCTCAAATAAGCTGCTCAAACGGATTCACCACCTGCACCCCACAGCCCACAAAGTCACGCACATTGCGGGTCGCAATAATCAGTTGATGCTCTTGCGCAGTAGCAGCTATCAGCATGTCGGGTGGGCTGCGCGTAATGCCTTGCGCTTGGAATTGGCCTCGCAAAATACCCGCGCGCTGCGCTATGGACTCAGTGACGGGATAGACAGCATGCAGGTTTTGCACCAAGGCGTTGAACAAACTGAGCTTGCGAGTGTTGGGTTGCCAAGCTAGTCCGAAATGCGCTTCTTCGATTGTGATGGCTGAGATGGCGATGAGCTGGGCAGATTGCACCCACTGCATGACGTGCGTATCTGGAGATTTTTTGACTAGCTCGCTCAGGACATTGGTATCGGCCAAATATATAGTTAGCGCCATAGTGCCTATTGGGCATCCGTAAAGCTGTTGGCGCGCGTCCATGTGGCCATACGTGTTGCATCTGCCCCGGGGATACCTGCGTTATCTAACGGGACATATGTATCGCGCAGCGCCATCAAGGTGTTGTAAAAGCTGTCTGCACTGTGCGCTGCGGCCTCGGTGCGCTTGAAATAGTCGGCAGACACCAGCACTGCCACGGGTGTGTTGCGCTTGGTAATGACCTGGGGCGTGCTTTGGGCTGCGTCGATCAATGAAGATAGCTGCTGGCGAGATTGGGCTATAGAGATGGACATAATTCGCCTTTCATGTACATTTTAATTGTACATTATTAACATGAACAGTGTCGAACTTGCTGAATTCACCGAATCATCAACACCTTCACGCTCACCGCCTCAGCCACATCGCTCCAAGCTGAATCCCCAGTCACTGCCGTACCTTTAACCAATTGAGCCAGTGCCAAGCAAGCGCGGTCACCTAGCGATAGCCCAGCGTGTTTGGTGCTTAAACGCAAGCTGGCGCACAGGGTGGCTTGTTCTAAATCAAAATCAATGGCTTGCACATTGAGCTCTTTCAGAGTTCTCGTTAAATGTGCAGGCGCAAGGCCTTTGTCTATCAGCTTGGTGCCAACTTCAGCAATATTGACGCTGCTAGCGATGCATTCTTGATCTTGTATCAGCTCGTCCACCACAGCACTGCCGGGCTCACCATGCATCAATGCCAATAGCGCTGACGCGTCCATCACATACATCATGTTTGAAGTCTCGGTTTATTCTTTGGCCGCTTCTGCACGACGATCTGCGATAAGCTCATCACTTAAGCTGGTGCTGGGGTCGACGCCCAGTTCTTTGAATAAATTGTCAAAATAAGCACGTCGCTGCACACTGCGTTGCAAAGCAGAAGTTAAAACTAAGCTGCCATCTTTAATTTCTACATAGATGGGCGATTTGGGCTTAAACCCCAGTTTTTCGCGTAACTCGACAGGTATTAAAACCCGCCCGTTTTCAGACATTGCAAGAGAAGCCATATTGAGCCCTCGTTAAAAATAGACATTAATTTATATTCTGTCATAATTAATTAAATTGTCAATAAAATCATAAAAGTCAAATCATGCTTGCTAAACGCATCATCCCTTGCCTAGACGTGACCGGTAGCCGCGTGGTCAAGGGCGTGAATTTTGTCGAACTGCGCGACGCCGGTGACCCGGTGGAGATTGCCGCGCGCTACAACGATCAAGGGGCCGATGAGCTGACGTTTTTGGACATTACGGCTACCAGCGACGGGCGGGATTTGATTTTGCCCATCATCGAGGCGGTGGCCGCGCAGGTGTTTATCCCGCTGACGGTGGGCGGCGGCGTGCGCACGGTGGATGATGTGCGGCGGCTGCTGAACGCGGGGGCTGATAAGACGAGCTTTAACTCAGCCGCTATAGCCAATCCGCAGGTGATAGCCGATGCGTCGGCCAAATACGGCGCGCAGTGCATTGTGGTAGCGATTGACGCTAAAAAGCGCACTGCAGAAGATGCCAAACGCCTGAACGCCGACGGCCAGCCCGTAGGTGAGGGCTGGGACGTGTACAGCCACGGAGGCCGCAAAAATACTGGGCTAGATGCCGTGCAGTGGGCATGCAGAATGGCACACATGGGCGCCGGCGAGATTTTGCTCACCAGCATGGACCGCGACGGTACTAAAAGCGGCTTTGATTTAGCGCTTACCCGCGCGGTGGCCGACGCGGTCAGCGTGCCCGTGATTGCATCGGGCGGCGTGGGCAACCTGGACCATCTGGCCGACGGCGTACAGCAGGGCGGGGCGGATGCGGTGCTGGCGGCCAGCATTTTTCACTATGGCGAATACACGGTGCAGCAGGCCAAGGCGCAGATGCATGCACGCGGCATACCGGTGCGCTTGTAGATGGGTGAACTTGTCGAACCTGTATGAGTGCTTCAATAAAATCAAAGCGAACTGGCCAAGATCGCACCAAAACTATCAGCGACTTGTCGCCAAAAACCCTTGCCGACTACAAGCGCGCTGCTGTGGCCTGTGTCCTATGACAAACCGCAGCAGTGCACGTACTAGAACAACGAACTCGCTACATACCCAAATAAGTATGTAAAAACACGGCTGAAAGCCCTTCAAACAGCCTTTTTAAGAACAAAATAGGCCAGTAACCCAAGTAAATCCTGCTCAAGCAGCTATGAAATTAATAGTAGTGTGGCTGACTGTACACCTGCACACACCCTGCCCACGCAGCACAGTCGCACACACATTCACCCCATAAATCCTGCACAATCACACCATGAACTGGATCGACGATATCAAATGGGATGACAAGGGCTTGGTGCCCGTCATCGCGCAAGAGCAGGGCACTGGCGATGTGCTGATGTTTGCGTGGATGAACCGCGAGGCGGTGCAAAAAACTGCCGAGCTGGGCCGCGCGGTGTACTTTAGCCGTTCGCGTAACAAGCTGTGGTTCAAAGGCGAAGAGTCTGGCCATGTGCAAACCGTGCACAGCCTGCGCATGGACTGCGATGGCGACGTGCTGCTGTTAACTGTGACCCAGCTGGGTAATCAACTTGGCATTGCCTGCCACACAGGCCGCCACAGCTGCTTTTTTAACCAGCTAGAAGCTGCCAATACCCCCCAAGCCGCATGGAAAGTAACTTCCCCCGTCTTGAAAAACCCCGATGCGATCTACAAATAGAACCTATGACTTCTAACGACTCCCTAGCCCAACTGGCTCGTGTACTCGAATCGCGCAAAGGCGGCGACCCCGAGGCCAGCTACACAGCGCGCCTGCTGCACAAGGGGCCTGACGCATTTTTAAAGAAAATCGGCGAAGAAGCCACCGAGCTGGTGATGGCCTGCAAAGACGCTGACCACGGTGGACAAACCGACGCGCAAAAGGCCAAAATCATCGCCGAAACGGCAGATTTGTGGTTTCACAGCATGGTGGCGCTGAGTTTTTATGGCCTAGAGCCGCAAGACGTGATCGCCGAGCTAGACAAGCGCGTGGGCACCAGCGGCCTAGAAGAAAAAGCCGCCCGCAAGGCGCAGGCGCGGGAGCTAGAGGCAAAGTAAACTTGAAGAAGGAGAGGGACGATATGACACAAACCAACTATGCAGATTTTGAAACCAAAAGTTCGGGTGACCGCACGGTCATGCATGTTCTGTACGGCTTGCACATCATTGCACCTTTTACCGTATTTACCTTGGCGGTAGTTGCCATGATCGTGAATTACATCAAGCGTGGCGACGAAACCGACTCTATGTATATCGCGCACCACAATTACATGATCAGTACTTTTTGGTGGGCACTTTTTTGGCTAGTCCTTACATCGCCTTTGTATCTGCTGCTGTGGATACCGGGCGTAGTGGCTTGGGCCATCGTCGGTTTGTGGTACCTGTACCGGTGCATCAAGGGCTGGCTGCACTTTAATGGCAACCGCGCGCCCTGATTTATTTTCTACTATGGCTATTGACCCATGAGCGCTGACCCTAACTGCATCTTTTGCAAAATTATCCAAGGCGCTATCCCTTCGCGCAAAGTCTTTGAGGACGATGAACTATTTGCCTTTCACGACATCCA
>JANLPQ010000101.1:0-65137 GCA_031367325.1 Polaromonas sp.
TGGAAGGCACGCCGTTTTTAGAATGGCTGCCGCTGCGCACTGTCGAGCTGCAACCCATCACCGCACTGGGCGAGGTGCTGTGCGTGGCGCTGGGCCTGTTAATCCCTTGCCTGCTGGGCTACGCAGCTATCAAAGACACCGGCAAACGCGCCGCAGTGTGGCTGCTGGTGTGCAGCCTGGCCGTGCTGGCCAGCAGCTTGTCTGCCGCGCTAAGCTATGGGCCCGACAACGCGTGGGAATGGCTGTCGCGCCCCGTGCAATGGGGCCTGATGGTTGGCGGTGCTCTGGCCGCTGCGTGCGTGCTGCTGCGCCCACGCGCGGCGTTGGCGCTGCTGCTGCTGGCGCTGGTGTGGCAGCTAAGCTTGGTCAACACAATACCCAGCACGCCGTATTTTGCGCAAACCTTGCAAGATTGGGAACAAGGCCGGTTTATCCGCTTTCATGGCGTGGCGCAGTGGATAGGCTGGGCCTGGCCGTACGCGGCGCTGTGGGTGGCGGTTCGGCGGCTGTCGCAGCGGGATGTTGATACGCTGTAACGCAAAGACACGTTCAGACAAGTCGCCATCGCCCGGCAACTAGTGCGGTTGCATTGACAGACTAAGGCTTACATCTTGGCAATCCCCGCGCGGCGGTCGCTTTAAGCCCCAAGGCGATAAAATCAAATCTATGTCATCTACCCCACGCACTCCTGCCGCTGCCAGCGCAGCGCCCCCCACCGACAGCTACTTCCAACGCCACATCTTTTTTTGTACCAACAAAAGAGACGATGGCCGCGCGTCGTGCGGCGACCACCACGCTGACAAAGCCGCCAAACATTGCAAAAATGCCGTTAAAGCCGCAGGCATCAGCGGCCCAGGCAAAGTGCGCGTCAACCAAGCCGGCTGCCTAGACCGCTGCGACGCCGGCCCCGTGTGCGTGGTGTACCCCGACGCCGTGTGGTACACCTATGTCGACAATGATGATATTGACGAGATCGTGCAGTCGCACCTGAAAGACGGCGTCATCGTCGAGCGCCTGCGCACGCCAGCGTATTTGGGGTCTTAGCTGTTTAGCACCGCCAGTATCTTGCTAGACGGGTGCTTTGGGCACGTTTTAGCCCGTCTAGGCCGTATATACTGCTCAAGCAGCTATGCAATTAGTAGCTTATTCGATACTATGCGCAAAGTAACTTTGATGCATCACCCGCTGCCAACCCATGAATGCACACACTGAAATACTGCAACTAACAGGAAGCGCAGGCGTTATAGAAGCCTTGCGTGACCAGCCTGATGCAGACACCACTCCACGCGGCGTGGCTGTCATTACGCACCCGCACCCGCTGTTTGGCGGCACGATGGACAACAAGGTGGTGCAAACTTTGGCGCGCGCTTGCCTACAGGCGGGCTGGACGGCGGTGCGGTTTAATTTTCGCGGTGTGGGCGGCAGCAGCGGCGTATACGACGAGGGCCGTGCTGAGGCAGACGACTTGCGCCAAGTGATAGAGCAAACCAGCACCGAAGGTACGCCGCTGTGTTTGGCTGGGTTTTCGTTTGGTACGTTTGTGGCGTCACAGGTTATTGCTTTTGCCGCGCAACGCAATGCGTTAGAAAAAATTATTTTTGTCGGCACGGCAGCGTCGCGCTTTAGCGTGGTGCCGATTGCGCCTGCGCTGCACGAGCGCACTCTGGTGGTTCACGGGGAGCAAGACGACACCGTGCCGCTGGCCAGCGTGATGGACTGGGCGCGGCCCCAGCAACTGCCTGTTACTGTCGTGCCCGGGGGCGGGCATTTTTTTCATGGACAATTGCTACTTCTGAAATATTTAGCGCTGCGACATGTGATGGCGCAGCCGGTGGCAGATGTTTAAGGGCGGGTAAGTCGGCGCCGCCGCTTTAACGGTATGTCGCGATGTAAGTTTTGTGTGGCGCTTTGTTTGCAGTATGCAATGTGCAGCGCGTTGTGCACAGTGCAAGTTATCGCAGCATCCATACCGTAGCGTAAACCAGTTTTTCTAATTTATAAATCGATCACTATGCAATTTTTATCTTCCGCATGCCAGTCGCGTCTATGCACCGTAGGCTTGGCACTGGCATTGACTGCCCTGTCGGCCACAGCACAAAAAGCCACAGCCCCCGCAGCGGCTACTGCCGCTAAACCTGCTGCAGCCGCGAGCGCTGCCAGTACAGCGGCACCCAACACCACCCTGCCCCAGCCGCCCGAGATAGCCGCACGCGCTTATTTGCTGGTCGATTTATCGTCAGGCCAAACCTTGGCTGCCAAAGACGCAGACAGCCCGGTAGAGCCCGCCTCGCTGACCAAGCTGATGACCGCGTATCTGGTGTTTGATGCGCTGCGTGCCAAAAAAATTGACCTGAAACAAACCATGGCAGTCAGCGAACGCGCTTGGAAGATGCCCGGTTCACGCATGTTTATCGACCCCAAAATGAAGGTGCCTGTAGAAGACCTGATCAAGGGCATGATCGTGCAGTCGGGCAACGACGCCACCATGGCACTGGCCGAAGGCGTGGGCGGCACTGCAGAGCGGTTTGTGCAGCTGATGAACGAGCAAGCCAAAGCCATGGGCCTGACCAAAACCAGCTACAAAAACCCCGAAGGTTTGACCGAGCCGGGCCACACCACCACCGCGCGCGACCTTGCCGTGCTGTCCACGCGCATCATGCGCGAGTTTCCGGACTACACGCCGTTTTATGCGATTAAAAAATACCGCATGGAAGGCACGCCCGTGGCCAACGACACCAACCGCAACTTGCTGTTGTTTCGTGACCCGACCGTGGACGGTTTAAAAACCGGCCACACCGAAGCCGCAGGTTACTGCCTGATCGCCACCGCCAAGCGCGACGTACCCAATGTAGGCCCGCGCCGCCTGCTCAGCATCGTACTGGGCACCGCCAGCGAGAATGCGCGCGCCAACGAAAGCCAAAAATTGCTCAACTGGGGCTACACCGCGTTCGATGCGGTCAAGCTGTTTGACGCAGGCCAAGCCGCCGCTACGCCCAAAGTGTGGAAGGGCCAAGCATCGCTAGCCAAGCTGGGCAGCACCACGCCGCTGATCGTGGCTGTGCCAGCAGGCAGCGCGAGCAAAATCACCACCCAAATCGAGCGCCCCGAGCCCTTGGTAGCCCCTATCAAGCTAGGCCAGCGCGTAGGCACCCTGAAGGTCAGCGTGGCAGGGCAACCGTTTGCTGAATTGCCGCTGGTGGCGCTGGAAGCTGTAGACCAAGCGGGTTGGTTTGGCCGCACTTGGGATGCTATGCGGTTGTGGATTCAGTAGAGCTGTACGCTATTGATTGCATAGCTGGTTGAGCAGGTTTTACTTGGGTTAATGGCCTGTTTTGTTATTGAAAATGACGTTTGAAGTGTGTTTTAGGGTGTTTTTTCGCGTTGATTAGGTCGTTGTTCCAGAACGCGACCGGCTGTGGCCTAGGCCTTTTGCCACCCGACACCACGGGCCTTCGGCAAGCATCTCCAGTACTCAAAATGGGGGAAATTTAGAAACTCGCGCAAGCGCTCAAACATCTAAATTTCTGATCCCCATTTTTCCGTGCTTCGAGCCCGTGGCTCAACGGGTGGCAAAAGGCCTAGGCCACAGCCGGTCGTTTATGCAGGGCTGGAGTTTCGCGCTGTGATGGTCGCAATTGATTGATTCAGTACTTGGTTGGGATCGCTACCCATCTGCCAGCGACCACGCCAGTGGAGCGCAGCAACGTTCGGTGTGCCTATGACAAACAATAAAGGGCCGCAGGTCCGTTTGGCATGGGCATGCCGTGCGGTGCTGTGTGACCGCGAGGTACTAGGGCATTAAACGCCCAACGACCCGTACAGTGCTGCGTGACCTGCGAAGTACCAGGGCAGCTGTGCCGCTACAACCTAGGCTGCGCCCGCGCCGCCAGCAGCACCAACGCTATGGACGGGATTCCCAGTAGCGCCGTGGCAATAAAAAAGTTAGGGTAACCAAAGGCATTGACAAATTCGCCAGAAAAGCCCGCCACAAACTTGGGTAACAACAACATCATTGACGTGAACAGCGCGTACTGCGTGGCCGAGTATTGAATGTTCGTCAGGCTAGATAAATACGCAATAAAGGCAGCCGACGCAATGCCGCCAGCCAAGTTGTCTGCCGAGATCACCCACACCAGCGCCTGCACATCGTGCCCGCGTGTGCCCAGCCAGGCGAACAGTAAATTGCTGGCCGCCGATAGCACCGCGCCCAGCGCCAGCACGCGCATTACGCCCAGGCGCATCGACATCACACCGCCAATAAACGCGCCCAGTAATGTCATTACCACGCCGTACACCTTGGTAATGTTGGCCACCTCGTCTTTGGTGTAGCCCATGTCCACATAAAACGGGTTGGCCATGATGCCCATCACTACATCGCTGATGCGGTAGATAGCGATCAAGGCGAGGATCAACACGGCTTGTAGCTGGTAGCGGCTGAAAAAGTCGGTAAACGGTTCGATCAAGGCTGTTTCCAGCCACTGCGCTACGTTCTTAGTAGGTGCCAAGTCGCGCCCTGCAGGCTCGGCGGTAAACAGCACGGTAAGCACCCCTACCAGCATGCTGGCGGCCATGACCAAATAGGCTACTTGCCACGCGCCGTGCTGGTAGCTGGCGGCATCTGACACCTCGGCACGGGCAGCGATTTTGAGCACGCCTGCTCCCGCCCAGATCATGGCGATGCGGTAGCCGGTTTAGTAGGCTGCTGCCAATGCAGGCTGGCGTTGCATGTCGGCGCTCTCGATGCGAAAGGCGTCTAGCGCAATGTCTTGCGTGGCCGAGGCAAACGCTACGGCCAGCGCGCACCACACTACCGGCATCAGCGATACTTTGGGGTCATTCATGGCCATGCCGATTAATGCGGCGATGATGGCCAGCTGCGACAGCAGCAACCAGCTGCGCCTGCGCCCGAGTACGCGCGTGAGCACCGGGATAGGCATGCGGTCTACCAGCGGCGCCCAGCACCATTTAAAACCATAGGCCAGGCCGATCCAGCTGAGGTAGCCAATCGTGGCGCGGTTAATGCCTGCCTCGCGCAGCCAAAAGCTCAGCGTGCCCAGTACCAGTAACAGCGGCAAACCGGCAGAGAACCCCAGGCTGAGCATGCGCAGCGTGGGCGCTTCGGTGTAGACCTTCAGCGTTTGCAGCCACGTGAGTTTGGCGGGTGGGGCGGATGAGGTGGGTGCGTCCATCGGGTTGGCGGGTGGTGAACTGGTGGTCAGATTGTCTTGTTGAGGGTTCTAACTAGGAATGCTAGCTAGGCTTAAGCCTGCATCATAGCGATGCGGCAACTGGCTAACACCATCTGGGGTGTGATGTCGTTTAAACAGCGCGTGTGGCCTAGCGGGCATTCGCGCTCAAAGCACGGCGCGCAGTCTAGCGGCGGCTGGTAGGTAGCATCATTTTTTAACCACAAAATTTGCGCAGCGCTGGACAGCGGCGGCGTGTGCAGTGGGCTGCTAGAACCGAAGATGGCCACTTGCGGCACATCAAGCGCAGCAGCCACATGCATCAAACCTGAATCGTTAGTCACTATTAATTTGCTAGCTGCTTGAGCAGTAATTGCTTGGGTTAACGACGTTTTTCCTGCTAAATTGCTGCATTGCAACGGGGCTAGTGCGGCAATCTCGTCACACAGCGCCGCGTCTTTGCCAGAACCAAATAGCAGCACCGGCATGTCTAACAGTTTGGCAAGTTCAGCAAAATGTGCTGCAGGCCAGCGTTTGGCTGGGCCATACTCTGCACCGGGTACAAAGATGGCGTACTGGCCGCGCTGCAGGCCAAGAGTTTGCAAGGTAGCAGCTACCTCGGTGTCATTAATATGAAGCTGCGGGCGGTCATGCTGCACATCTACATCGCCGCTCAGCGCTGAGTAAAAAGCCACCATCGGCGGGCGCTTATCTTTAGGTGGGTTTTTAATGCGGTGCGTGAGGAAACCTACCCGCGCCTCGCCCAAATAACCCACCCGTTTCGGTATGCCTGCCAGCAGCGGCAACAACGCGCTTTTTAGTGAATTGGGCAGCACGTACGCAGTGTCAAACTGATCTTCTATTTGCTGGGCCAGTGCGCGCCGCGCTTTAAGCTGCAAGCCGCCGTGTGCAAACGGAAATTCAATCACTTGCGCTACCTGCGGCATGCAGCGGTACACGGGTGCTACCCACGGCAGCGCGCCCACAGTAATGCGCTCGCCGCGTGCGTGCAGGCGGCGCAGCAGCGGCTCGGTCATCACGGCATCGCCTATCCACTGGGGCGCGATGATGAGAGAACGGCTAGCGGGCTGCGAGGTGGCCAAAGCGGGTGGTGTTTAAAGGTGCGGGGCTGCCGTTGTATAACGTGGCTTTAATGGTGGCCCGCTAGGTGCTCGCCCGCTTTCAGCGTGTACTGTGTGCCGCAGTATGGGCACTTCACTATGGCGTTATTAGCCAGGTCCAAAAACACGCGGGGGTGCGAGTTCCACAGCTCCATGCCGGCCAGCTTGTTAGGGCAAAACACGCCGCCTTGCGGGTTCAGGTCGGTGGCTTTGAGTTCGATGGTTTTCATGGGTTCCTTCAATCAGTTGAGGACAAAGCAACGATACGCTGTTCGTTGGTCTGTCCCGCAAGGTGGTTATATTTTGCTCAACCAGCTAGCGTACTTGGCGTTGCGACCGTTCACAATATCAAAAAATGCAGCTTGAATTTTCTCGGTGATGGGCCCGCGCGAACCACTGCCGATCTCGATGCGGTCTAGCTCGCGAATCGGCGTGACTTCTGCCGCAGTACCACTGAAGAAGGCTTCGTCGGCAATGTAGATTTCATCGCGAGTGATGGCTTTTTCTTTCAGCTCCAGCCCCAAGTCTTTGCAAATGGCAAAAATCGTATTGCGGGTAATGCCGTTGAGCGCACCGGCGCTAGAGTCTGGCGTATAGACCACGCCCTTGCGCACCACAAACACATTCTCGCCTGCGCCCTCAGACACAAAGCCCTGCGGGTCGAGCAGCAGCGCCTCGTCGTAGCCTTCATCGGTAGCTTCCATGTTGGCCAAGATCGAGTTGGTGTAGTTGCTGACCGCTTTGGCGTGGATCATGGTGATGTTGACATGGTGGCGCGTGAAGCTGGAGGTCTTTACGCGGATACCGCGTTTTAAACCGTCGTCGCCCAAATACGCGCCCCACGGCCACGCAGCCACCATCAAATGGATGTCGTTGCCTTTGGGCGATACGCCCAGTTTTTTGTCACCAATCCAGGTCAGCGGGCGAATGTAGCAGCTGGGCAGCTTGTTGGCGCGCACCACGTCAAGCTGGGCTTGCATGACTTCTTCTTTAGAAAAAGGAATCTTCATGCGCAAAATTTTGGCGCTGTTAAACAAGCGCTCGGTATGCTCTTCCAAGCGGAAGATACCCGTGCTGCCATCAGCCAAGTGGTAGGCGCGCACGCCTTCAAACGCGCCGCAGCCGTAGTGCAGGGTATGGGTGAGCACATGGATTTTGGCGTTGCGCCATTCGACCATCTGACCGTCCATCCAAATTTTGCCATCGCGGTCGGACATTGACGTGGGTGCTGGGGCTGCCATTTGCGGATCCTTCAATCGGGTGAATTTGCTAAAAAACTAGATTTTACGCGGGCGGGCGCTGGCTTGGGCCGTTGGTGTACTTAACCGTCGCCGCACGCCCACAACATACCCATTACGTTCTCGGCACGCGCTCTAAAAAAAACCTTAAGAAATCGGGCCGTAAGCTTCAGGCGTTAGCGGGCACGTCGGGCCGCCACAGCACGTAATCGGTCAGCTTGCCACCCACAAACGTGGCCGTCACGTGCGAGCCGCCGGTGTCGGTCCAGCGGTAAATTTCGGGCTGAGCGCTTTGGGCGATTTGATGAGCGCTTTGCGCGATTTGTGCAAGATCGTCGGGCGTGCTTTGCAGCAACCCCAAGCTTTTGGTCATGGCTGTCACATGCAGCAGCGTAACGCCTGGCTTAAGCTTGGCGTTGAGCATCACGGCGCTGGCCACATAGCCTTTGGGCGCACTGGCCGCACGCTTGAGCACGGTCATCATGCGGCTAAAGTGCAGCAGCATCCAAAACACAATGCCGCCCACCACCAGTGCCACACCGGGCCAGCCCATGCGCTGGTACGCCACAGCAATCAACAGCGCGCCGACGGCCCAGAGAAAAGGAGTTTGCAATTTCATGGCGATATTGTCGCAGGTGCGAGCTGTGATTTGCTGTGTGGATTACTTACGGCGTATTTTTAATGAAATCGATGTTTTAGGTCGTAGAACCTGCTCAAGCAGCTATTGAATTTGTAGCGTTTTGAGGGTTGTGACTTTCCTAGTGTTGTGCATTGGTTCGATGTTTACCTTGGACGAATGACTTGGGATTGAACTCCCCTGTGGCAATGCATTGGCTCGTTGTTTACCTTGGACGAATGACTTGGGCTTGAACTCCCCTGTGGCAATGCAATGGCTCGTTGTTTACCTTGGGCGGGCGGCGTGACATGTCGCTGCAAAAAATCTCCGCGAACACACGCGTGAGGTAGTGGTCATCTAGGGTTGGCGGGCCGCGCCTCGCTACAATTTTTTCATCGACACGCTCACACCGCTCACCCTGGTGAATGTAGTAGTTTGAAGGCACGTGCGCCGGGTTGAATGTGCGCAGGTCAAGTGAACGACAACGCCGCGTGTGGCCAATCCAAATAACGTGACCAACTTCGCACGAAACCCCAGCCCACTACAAGCGACCGGCTGTGGCGCAGCCCTGTCGCCACCGATTCGAACTTCGGGCTCGAGGAACGCAAATGCAGGGGATCAGAAATTTAGATGTTTGAGCGCTTGCGCGAGGCTCGTTATTTCCCCCGGAATGCGTACCGCAGATGCTTGCCCGCAGGGCCCGTGGTTCGGGTGGCGATAGGGCTGCGCCATAGCCGGGCGCGTTCTAGAACAACGAGCAAATGAACGCGAAGCACTAACTCACCCTAGAAACTACTTCGACCAGCATTTTTAACAACAAAACAAGCCAGTAACCCAAGTAAATACTGCTCAAGCAGCTATGAATTACATAGTAGCTATATGGGAGCAACTACACTAATCTGTGCAAATAGTTTGCAAAATTTCACTGCATCCGTCCGGTACGCAATGCTATCGCCCAGTCAGCTCGATCACGCTGTTCCGCCATGCGCGCCATCGGCTCAAAATCATAGGATACGCAGTGCAAATCCACTTGCCAGCCTAGCGAAGTTTTCTCGATGATGCCATAGCGTGCGTGTGGGCTGCCCGTTTCAATATAGTGCACAAATGGATGCACATCGTCATACGCTGGCAGACCCACGCTACCGGGATTAACAATGGTGATCAACCGTTGATGTCCGGGCGCAGGTACGCTGACCACGCGTGGCACATGGGTATGACCGCACAAGATTAGGCTAGCCTTGTCGACGTGCTGGCCCAACCCCAGACGCTCAAGTACCTCTGGCGTTGACGCAGCACGCACGCCGCGAGAGCCGTGTTGGCCAGCATCGTCGGTCACGGTTTCTAGCCAATAGTGCAGATCGCTGCTGGGTGTGCCGTGGCAGGCAAATACGTTCTCGCTCAGCCACATGGTTTCGGGGGCGCTGGCCAACCAAGCGCGGTGTGCGTGGCTGATTTCACTGGCGGTGCAGGCATCGCTGCGGTTCAGCCGCTCGGGCGGCAGCGTGAGCAATTGGCGCTCGTGGTTACCAGCGATCATGGGGATTTGCCGCTGCATCAACACATCGGCAGTATCGGCAGATGCGAGCGGGCCACCCAGCGTGTCGCCTAAATTGATGATTTGGTTGACATTACAGCGGTCAATATCTGCCAACACCGCTTGCAGCGCGGGCAGATTGCCATGGATGTCTGAAATAACCGCAATTTTCATTGTTTTACCCCTGTAACCCAAGTAAATCCTACTCAACCAGCTACAAAATAAATAGCGCTACGCTAGCGAGCGCACTAAATTCATTGCCTCTTCCACCCGCTCCACCGCGTGAATCGTCAGCCCTTCAAACTCTTTGCTCTGCGACTTTTTGGGCGCATTGGCTTTGGGCACTATTGCTACGCTAAAGCCTAGTTTAGCGGCTTCTTTCAGGCGCTCTTGGCCGCGTGGGGCGGGGCGTACTTCGCCAGCTAAGCCTACCTCGCCGAATGCTAAAAATCCTTTGGGCAAGGGTTTGCCGCGCAGGCTGCTGGTAATAGCCAGCATCACAGCCAGGTCGGCGGCGGGTTCGGTAATGCGCACGCCACCTACCGCGTTGACAAACACGTCTTGGTCCATGCAGGCCACGCCTGCGTGGCGGTGCAATACCGCCAAGTGCATGGCCAGGCGGTCGCGGTCTAGGCCTACCGACAAGCGCCGTGGCGACGGGCCGCCGCTGTCGACCAGCGCTTGAATCTCTACCAGCATGGGCCGCGTGCCTTCTAGTGTCACCATCACGCAGCTGCCGGGCACAGGCTCAGAATGTTGGCTGAGAAAAATCGCACTCGGGTTGCTCACGCCCTTCAAACCTTTTTCGGTCATGGCAAACACGCCAATCTCGTTAACTGCACCAAAGCGGTTTTTAATCGCGCGTACGAGGCGGAAACTTGAATGCGTGTCGCCTTCAAAATACAGCACTGTGTCGACCATGTGCTCTAGCACGCGCGGGCCGGCCAGCGTCCCTTCTTTGGTTACGTGGCCCACCAGCACTATGGCGGTGCCGCTATTTTTAGCATAGCGCGTCAAGTGCGCTGCGCACTCGCGCACCTGCGCGACCGAGCCGGGCGCGCTGGTGAGTTGGTCGGAATAGACGGTTTGAATCGAATCGATAACAGCAATGTTAGGCGCCTGCGCCTCCAGAGTGGCGAGGATTTTTTCCAGCTGCGTCTCGGCCATCACCTTCACTTGGCTGCCTACGATGCCCAGGCGGCGTGAGCGCAGCGCGACCTGAGCACCACTTTCTTCACCCGTCACGTACAAGGTATTCATACCGCCGCGCTGCAGCGTGTCTAGCGCCTGCAGCAGCAGGGTAGATTTGCCAATCCCAGGGTCGCCGCCGATCAACACCACGCCGCCCTCGACAATACCGCCGCCCAGCACGCGGTCTAGCTCGTCTTGCCCGGTGGGCGTACGGTCAAAATCCGTCGCTTCAATGTCGCACAGTGCTTGCACCGGCGCGGCAGCGGTCAGCGACGCAAAGCGGTTTTTAGTAGGCGCGGCGTTGTCGGCGACTGATTCAATCAGCGTGTTCCACGCGTGGCAGTGGGTGCACTTGCCCAACCACTTAGGGCTGGTGCCACCGCATTCGGAGCAGGTATAAACAGTTTTTTCTTTAGCCATAGGGCGATAATACTGCATTTATGTACAGTATTTGTATTCGCTAATCTGGGGTGAGGGAGATGCGAAACCTCAGCCCTTCCTGCCCGCCGTACATCGGCGGCTCGGTGTAGCGCTCAATCAGCTGGCCGCCGCATTTCACAATCACTGCTTGCGAGGCGGGGTTGTCGGGTTGGGTGGTAATTTCTAAATAGCGCATCCCTCGCAAATGCCCCGCTGCTGACGCCTCTTTGATCAACTGCGCCAACGCAAACGATGCCGCACCGCGACCTTGCTGCCACGGCACGATGGCGTAACCTATGTGGCCCAAGCAATAATGCGGCAACTGCGACGTGCCCGGCACATAGCGAATATTAATGGTGCCTACAAACTCAAGCGCGCCGCCCTGCGCTAAATTGTCTTGCTGCGAAAACACCCAGCGCGAATACCCCGGCAGCCTGGGCACGTAGCTGCCATCGGGTAACTGCACGTCGTCTCCACCGCCTTCTAAATTGACCAAGCTGTCTACAAAAGCCTGCGGATCAGCGTGGATTTTTTCTAAATCTTGTAGCCGCGTGCGCTCCGCAGTCACATTGTTGCGCGACCAGCCGCGCACCAGTGCCGCTTGAAAATGCGGTACATGTTCAACACTGGGCCATAATAATTGGTACATATAAATATTATCAACGCAGAATTGCAGTAGTCTTGTATAACGGCTGTGGATGCCATTGCTCATCCTCAAACACTATCGATTTCATAGCTGCTTGAGCAGGTTCTACGGCCTGAAACCGTTAAAGCACTTATAAATAGGAGCGCTGCCATGGCACGCATTTGTATCGTAGGGGCAGGCGCTATTGGTGGCTGGCTGGGGGCTCTATTGGGCCAAGTGGGTGATGTAGAACTGAGCGTGCTAGCGCGCGGTGCCACCTTGGCGGCTGTACAGAAAAATGGTGTGCAGTTGCAGCGCACCTTGGCTAATGGCGCAGCGCAAAAGCTGCATGCTGCAGTGCGCGCGTCTGACAACGCAGCCGACTTGGGGGTGCAAGATGTTGTCATCATCAGCGTGAAAGCCCCTGCGCTGGCCGCCGTGGCGGCGCAGATCGTGCCGATGCTGGGCCAAGACACTATCGTACTGAGCGCCATGAACGGTGTGCCATGGTGGTTTTTGCAAGGCTTGGGAGGTGCGTTGGCCAACCAGCGCTTGCACAGCGTGGATGCTACAGGCGATATTGCGCGGCACATGCCTGCGCAGCACGTTATTGGCTGCGTGGTGCACGCCAGTTGTTCTACCAGCGCACCCGGGGTGGTGCAGCACCATTTTGGCAACGGTTTGATCATTGGTGAGCCGTCAGGCACTGACACACCGCGCGTACAGGAGTTGTTGGCGCTTTTGCAGCAAGCGGGCTTTGCTGCCACGCTGTCACCGCAAATTCAACGCGACATTTGGTACAAGCTGTGGGGCAACATGACGATGAACCCGATCAGCGCTATCACCGGGGCCACCACAGACAAAATTTTGGACGATGGCTTGGTGCTTGGCTTGGTATCCAGCGTCATGCTGGAGGCCAAAGCCATCGGTGCGCGCATAGGCATACCGATAGACCAGCAACCCGAAGACCGCCATGCCGTCACCCGCAAGCTAGGGGCTTTTAAAACGTCGATGCTGCAAGATGTGGAAGGCGGCAAACCGCTGGAGCTGGACGCACTGGTGGGCGCGGTGCAAGAGCTGGGCCGCTTGACGAAGGTGTCCACGCCGTACACCGATGCGTTGTTTGGCCTGGCGCGGCTGCATGCGCAGGCGCGAGGCTTGTACTAGCGGCCCCCGCGCTCACAGCGCCAGGCGCATTACACGCGGTGCAGTTGCTGCGCAGCCGCTGCGCCCAGTGCGGCGGTCAGGTTGTCCAGCACATCAGACTCTAAATTCCAGCAGTGCCAGTACAACTGCACATGCAACTGGTGCTGCGGCGCAATGTTGACTAATCTACCATCGTCGATCAGCGGCTGCACTATCAGCGCAGGCACCACGCTGATGCCCCAGCCCGCCATCACGGCGCGCACCTGTGCTTCTGAGCTGGGCACAAACACTTGGTTCAGCGTCACGCGTTTCAGGCCAAACGCTTTAGCCACAAACTCGGTTTGCATATCGTCTTTGCGGTTAAACGCAATAAAAGGTATGCCGCGAAAATTGTGCGCAGTTAGGCCTGCTTTGGCGTCCAGCTTGGCACGCACAGCTGCATCGTTGGCGCATACGGCGATATATTCCATAGCGCCTAGCGGCATCACCTTGCAGCCACGCAAGGCTTGTTTTAGTGTCGTGACGCAGCCCAGCACTTGGCCCTGGCGCAGCCATTCTTGGGTAAAGTCTTGGTCGTCAGCAATAATTTCTAGCGGTAAACCATCGCGTACCAAATCGCCTACTGCGCCCAGCGCCCAAGTGGCTATGCTGTCGGCATTGATAGCAATCGACACACGCTCTTCGTCGCGCGCACCGCCTAGCGAGCTGGGCGCCAGTTCGCGGATATCGCGCTCCAGGTCGGCGCGCAGCAAGCGCATTTGCTTGGTGTGTTTAAGCAGTAGTTGCCCAGCCGCTGTGGCCTTGAGCGGGCGGCTGCGCACTATCAGCACCGTGCCTACTTGGGCTTCTAACGCACGCAGTCGCTGGGACACCGCCGATTGCGTGATCGACAGGCGCTGCGCTGCGCGCTCAAAACCACCTTCTTCAACGATAGCTGCCAAACATTCCAATGCATCAGGGTCAAATGTGCTCATAACTTGGTCCATTCATAGCAAGTACAGTGGCTGGGCGCTGCCTAAATGCGGGCATTTTGCTTGGCCTACTATTAGTTTATCTGATGTTTTTACTAATAAGTTAATACATCTTCTAATATAGCGCGGCTTCGCGCACACTTGAAAGCTATGAAAGTAATTGTTTTAGGCGCAGGCATTATCGGTATCAGCACGGCTTGGCATTTGCTAGAGCGTGGGCACGAGGTGGTGGTGGTAGACAGGCAAGCCGACGCGGCCCAAGAGGCCAGCTTTGCCAACGGTGCGCAAATCTCGATCAGCTACTGCGAGCCTTGGGCCACCAAAGACACACCGCTCAAAGCCTTAAAGTGGATGCTGTCCGCAGAGGCCCCGCTACTGTTTCGCCCGCAGTGGCCGCTAGGCAAAGGTTTTGCCCAGTACACCTGGGGGCTGCAGTTTTTGGCCCAGTGCAACGATGCAGCGTTTGAGCGCAATGTGCAGCAACTGGTAGCACTGGGCCGCTACAGCCATGCCGCGTTGAAAGACATGGTGCGCGCTACACATATTGAATACGGACGCCTTGAAAAAGGCATCGCCCACTTTTTCTCTGACCAAAAATCGTTTGACGATGCTGCAGGCGAAGCGGCGTTGATGCAAAAGTATGGCGTCGACCGCCGTGTCGTTAGCCGAGAAGAATTGCTCAAGATTGAGCCTGCCTACAAGAACTTTGCGCATCAGATTGCAGGCGGTACCTACACGCCCAGTGACGAGTCAGGCGATGCGCGCGTGTTCACGCAAAAACTGGCACTGCTGTGTGCGCAGCGCGGTGCGCAAATGCTGTTTAGCCATGACATTGATCAGCTTAACACCTTGGGGAGCACGGTCGATTCTGTAGCCGTGCGCTCCATCCCCACTGGGGCCATCAGTATGCTGCGTGCAGACGCTGTGGTGGTCGCTTGCGGTAGTTATTCAGCCCCGCTGCTGCGCAAAGTGGGTGTGCGCATTCCCGTCTACCCAGGTAAAGGCTACAGCGCCACCTTGCGCTTGCTTAAGCCTGATGCCGCACCCCAAGTGTCTTGCATTGACGACGATAAAAAAATAGCCATCTCTCGCCTAGGCAACGAACTGCGCGTAGCGGGCACCATCGAAGTAGGAGGCTATGATTTATCACTCACTTCCAGCTTGGCACAAAAGCGCTGCCAAATGCTGCTAGACCGCATCGAGACCGTGCTACCCGGCGTAGCTGACACACGCACTGTGGCCCAAGGCGGACAGCCTAATTTTTGGTGCGGCTTGCGCCCAGCAACGCCCACCAATATCCCGCTCATTGGCCGCACCAAGATCGACAAACTATGGGTCAACACCGGCCACGGCACGCTGGGCTGGACCCACGGCGCAGGCTCGGGTAAAGCGATGGCAGATTTGTTATGTGGCGATAAGCCCGCCATGGCATTTAACTGCTACGGCTACGCACCTGCGGTGGCTTGAGGAGCTAATATTTCGGCACATGCCGCAGGTTGCTGCTAGTGCAACAACAAATAGCACCCTTCTTATGTGAATGGATTGGCCAGCGCAAACCACAGGCCGATGCCAGTGGCAATGATGAACGCACCATCAAGCACGCCCACCAGTAAAAATACTTTGGCTTGCAGCGGCTCCATCATCTCGGGCTGGCGGGCTGAAGACTCTAAATATTTGCCAGCCATGATGCCAATGCCCAGGCAAGAACCGATAGCGCCTAGTCCAATCATGTGGCCCACTGCTAAGGGGAGAAGGTTGATTCCATCCATGGTGCGTTTTCTTTCTTTAAGTATAAAAATCTAGTACTACCAAGCTTTGATGCTTGCTTTGCGAGTGAGCAAATACAGCAGCGGCCCAAACGAGCCAGCAATCAGCGTGAAGATAAGCCAAGGCCATATATTGCGCCCTGTGGCCTTGGCGTCGTGCCACATCCACAGCATGGCCAAAGTCACTGCAATCACTAAATCAGCCAGCACTTGGCCCGCGCCGAAGCTTTTGAAGTGCGGTGCGATGATGCCCCAGTAGCCGTGCTGCCACATTGCCACGGTACTGAGCGCACCAAACAAAACAAGAATAAGGATTAATAAACTGCGTTGCATAATGCGCCTTTCAAGAGTTGGTGTAGCCAGTATCTAATGCGCATGTCACACGCGCAATTACCTCAGAGGTTATTGAATTAGCGCATGCCTATGGTTCAATAGAGCCATGAATGTGCTAACCCACACCCTGCCCATTACTTTGCAGCAAGCCCGCAAAGCGCGCCGCCTAAGCCAGCTGGAACTGTCGCTGCGCATGGGTGTAAGCCAGCGGCATGTGAGCTTTGTAGAAAGTGGCCGCGCCAAGCCCAGCCGCGAGTTGCTGATGGCTTGGTTGCACGAGCTAGACGCACCGCTGGTGGTGCGCAACGCGGCCATGCTGCAAGCAGGTTACGCGCCAGCCTACAGCGCTGCGCCACTGGATGACCCTAGCTTGGGGCAAGCCAACGACGCGCTGGTGCAACTGATCAAGGCGCATGATCCGCAGCCTGCCTTTGTCATCGACGCACAGTGGAATGTGCTGCACATTAACCGCGGTGGCCATTGGTTGGCAACTGCCTTGATGCCTTGGGCTAAAGCGCTGTTGACTAACCCGCTCGCAAGTAGCGCGCCGATTAATCTACTGGACATGCTGTCGCACCCAGACGGCTTTACTAAGCACATGACCAATTTGCCTGAAGTAGGCCCCGCATTGCTAGCGCATCTGCGTGACGATGCCTCGGTGCAGCCCACGCTCACGCCCAAGGTAGAGGCTTTTGCCACCCTGCTACGTGACCGCTTAGGTCATCAGCATGGCAACACGCATTGGCCTGCCCAAGCGGCGCCTGTGCTGACATCGCGCTTTGCTACCGCGCATGGCGAATTGGCTTTTTTCAGCATGTTCACCACCTTCGGCACACCGCAAGACATCACGCTAGCGTCGCTACGGGTAGAACATATGTTTGCGGCCAATGCGGCTACGCTAGCGGTGTTGAAGTCGCATGTGGCGGAGTGAACTTCTGCTTGGGCAATGCACAGCCTAGTTGTTTAGCCGCTTTAGGCCACAGAACCTGCTCAACCAGCTATGAAATTCATAGTGAAATGCGCTACATCACTTCATAAAAACTCATCTCTACACGGTCTGGGTAGCGCGCACCCGTGCCGATAAAGATGCTTTGCGTCATCCAATGCAGTGATGGACTTTCTACTTCGAAACTAGGCGCGCTGCGAAAATACACACGCTCAGGCGGAACGGGCTCACCACGTACCAGCTTGGCCATGTCATCCGCGCTGCCCCGGCGCAAAGCGCGGTTATGCACATACACATGCGAGCCATCGTCCAGCAGCAACACATAGCGCGCGTCTAGCTCGGCAGTGGTCTCATTGAGTACCAGTTGGAAGTCTGCGCCACCGGGCAACACTGCGCCGTGTAAGGAGCCGCGTACCGTACCGCCTGTGATGGGAATGATGCGACGTTGACCTTGCGAGTGCACGCCTTGTAGTTGGCCCGCTTCGACAGGCTTGGCAACATACACTGTGAGGTCGCACAGGTGGTTTAGTGTAGGCGCTGAAAGTGACATGGCGAAATGTTCTCTGGCTATAACGTTATAGCTATAACTGTACCTGAGACAAGCAGCTGCTTGATAGACAGCTTGCACGCTGTCTATTGGCGCATCAAGACGCAGATAACTTTAGCTTAAGCGCCAAAGCGAACCTTTACCTGTTTGCGAAATTCGCTGGGCGTGGTGCCTTTCACGTCTTGAAAGCGGCGGTTAAAGTTTGCAATATTGTTAAAGCCCACCTCATAGCCGATCTGCGCTATGTACTGGTCTGACTCCATCAGCAACTGGCACGCACGGTTGATACGTACACGGGTCACAAAGTCGGTAAACGTATTGCCAGTAGCTCGGCGAAAGAAGCGAGAAAATTTACTCTCCGTCATACCTAGTTCGATAGCTAAATCAGCTGCGTTCAGTGGCGTGATTAAATTTTGGGTGATACGGCTGACGATACCGTTAATTTGATCGAGCTCCATGTCGTTATCTATGGCTTGCATAGCCACATGGGACAGCAAACGGTATTCCGTACATTGCGCAAGCTCACTTAAAAATTCACAAAACGCAGCGAAGCGTGCCAAGCCTTTTTGTGATTTAACGTGGTGCCAATGGCAAATGGCTTGTTCTGAAATATCAAAAAATTCGATGCCGTGTTTTGCGCGTTCGAGCAAGGGCAGTACTTCTTTCAACTCACTAATTTGCTGGCTGGCAGCCATAATAGGTTCGTGCGAAAACTGTATTGCCAGATCGCGCTGCTGTACACCGCCTTCAGGCAGGTCTAAAGAAATCCAGTTATGGGGCAACTTGGGACCCGTCAGCACCAAATGGCCTGGCTGAAAATAGCCAATGTAGTCGCCGACAAATGCTTTACCCGATGTCGCTACGATCAAGTGCAACTCATACTCATCGTGGTAATGCCAACGCGCCAATGGCGTGGGGTAGCCATGGTCAAGGCAGCGCACAAAACCAGCATCCTGCGAGGCTTCATAACCCAGCGCAGGATTACGACCTAAATCAGTCTCAAACTGAGGCTGTTTTTGGTACGAATGGAAATAATCGTTTGCGGCCATGATGTATTGTGTGCATTTTTCAGCTCATTACGCAACCACCATCGACGTTCAGTGTTTGTGCGGTAATGTAGGAGGCGTCTGGACTGGCTAAAAATACAGCGGCGCCTGCGATGTCACTGGGTGCCCCCATATAGCCCAACGGAACCGCCAGGCCGACTTGCTTTTTCTTTTCGCCCAAAGGCAAGTTTTCGTACTTTGCAAATAGTGAATCTACATGCTGCCACATGGGCGTGTCGATAACCCCTGGCGAGATGGCGTTCACTCGTATTTTGTGCGGTGCCATGGCCAGCGCAGCAGACTGGGTATAGCTGATCACCGCCGCCTTGGTAGCACAGTAGTGCGACACCAAGGCCTCGCCACGCCGACCAGCCTGAGACGACATATTAATAACAGAGCCCTGCACTTGGTGTTGCACCATATGTGCCAGCACTTTTTGCATGACAAAGAACATGCCTTTGACGTTCACCGCAAAAAGTTTGTCGTACATAGCCTCGCCACTCTCCAGCAGTGGCGCCAGATCGAAAACCGCAGCGTTGTTAAAAAGTATATGGATATTGCCAAACTTTTGTACAGCCGAGGTGACCATGGCATCAATCTGCGCAGACTGCGTAATATCGGCTTTGACATAAACAATACGGTCAGGCGATTGGTGCATTAGCTGCGTCAGCAACTGGGAAGGCTCGTTTGCCATATCGACTACAGTGCAACTTGCCCCCTGTGCCACGTAGGCCGCTGCTACCGCAAGGCCTATACCTCCGTTAGCACCTGTTAACAATGCGTGCCGGTGAGCTAATCGAGAACTCATTTTGAGTGTACTTTCATAAAATCTTCGACTTTGTTGTAGGCGCTGCGCACGGCTTTGACCAAGTGTGTGTTGTCTTTCAAATCACCCCACAGGACATCGTTGTGGCAAAAGGCTTCTACCGTATCTGCTGCGTCACACATTGCGTGGGCATGCTGGGGGTTCATGGCTTGGTCCTGGTAGGTATAAGGAATGGCGTTGCGGTGCCATTGGTGAAGATAGGCCAAAAATAATGCGGGCAGCATGGCTACGCTGTCGATAGACTCTTTACGCGCCAGCCGCTCACGAATCGTAGGCGCTATAAAACCAGGTATCTTGGAAAATCCATCCATTGCCACGCGCTGGTTGGTGTCGGCTATAGAGGGGTTGGCAAATCGATCCAGCACCACGTCGCGGTATTGTGCCAAGTCTATTGGACTGGGCGACAAAACGGGAATAGTGTCGTTGGTAACGTAGTCAAATGCAAACTGCCGGATCTCTTTGTCTAGGCAGCCCTCATGAATATAGCTATAGCCTGCTAACGTGCCAGCCCATGCAATGCAGCTGTGGGTAGCGTTTAGCAGGCGAATTTTGGCCTCTTCGTAGGGTGCTACAGACAGGACCATTTCAACACCTACCTTTTCCCATGCCGGGCGGCTTGCAATGAAATTGTCCTCAATCACCCATTGAATGAAACTCTCGCCCATGACGGCGGCTTGGTCATCCCAGCCTGTGGCAGCTTTGACGCGCAGTGCTACAGCGGCCGTGGGGCGCGGGGTGATGCGGTCTACCATGGCGTTGGGGCAGCTGGTGTTGGTTTGTACCCATTCGTACAACTGGATATCCTCCGTCAGCTCAATAAACTCTAGCAAACCCGCACGCGCGCGGTCGCCGTTGTGGCGCAGGTTGTCGCAGTTCAGTAGCGTGACGGGGCCTGATTTGCGCAACATACGTTGACGCAATATCGCTGCGAGTGCGCCATAAATGGTTTGGCCGGCACGCTGCTCATGCGCAGCGCGCAGGTCGCCCGCAATATCGGCTGCTTGTGAATCTAGGCGGTTTTGCGCATCAAAGTAGTAGCCAGCTTCTGTCACAGTGAACGAGATAATGCGTGTGTTGGCGTCGGCACCGCGCTCTACCAGTTGAGGCACGCCTAGCGTATAAGGTACAACGGCTTGGATAGACTGCACCCGCGTATAGCGGTGCACACCTTGCGGTGTCACAGTTTCTAGCGTGTAAGCACCTTGTTGCTTTTGCAGCGCGGTGATGGTGTCATCCATGTCGGCGCGAATGTTGCCACCTGCCAGAGTCCAGCGATGGTCACCCAATTGCTGCAGTTGGTGCATATACACCGCTTGGTGCGCACGGTGGAATGAGCCTAAGCCCAAATGCAGCATGCAGTATGTTGAATTAGAAGTCATCTACAAACTACCTTTTAGAAACGGTAGCACTAGGCGACCTTTGCACACGTCCTGCCTCGCTAAAAACGTGCAGTTGCGTAATGTCCACTTGCACTCCTACCGAGTCGCCCACATGCAGCGGCGTACGGTCCGTTTGACGCGCCACTAGTTGCACGCCGCTATGGGTACGCAAGTACATAAGAGTTTCCGCACCTAAAGACTCAATAATCTCAACTTTAGCCTCCAGTTGTCCGCTACCTGTGCCCACAACGGAGATGCTTTCGGGGCGAATACCAATAAATCCGTTCTCACCGTTTTTCAAATCTAAAGATCCGGTCAGTGCAGGCGCCTCAGAGAACGGCACTACGTTCATGCGGGGCGTGCCAATAAATTGAGCCACGAATTGGTTAGCGGGGCGATCATACAGCTCTAAGGGCGTACCCACCTGTTCAATCTTTCCATCACGCAGCACAACCACCCTGTCAGCCAATGTCATAGCCTCTACTTGATCGTGCGTAACATAAATCGTGGTGGCTCCCAGCTCACGGTGCAAGTTGGCAATTTCGACGCGGGTTTGGCCGCGCAACGCAGCATCCAAGTTGGATAACGGTTCGTCGAATAAGAAAACCTTAGGCGCACGCACAATGGCACGTCCGATCGCTACACGCTGGCGCTGACCACCCGATAGATCCTTGGGGGTTCGTTGTAAATAAGGTGTGAGGTTCAAAATATCTGCTGCACGCCCTACCTTTTCACGAATCAGTTTTTCATCTACCTTTGCCAAGCTCAAAGCAAAACTCATGTTTTGGTAAACGCTCATATGCGGGTACAGCGCATAGCTTTGAAATACCATGGCCAAATCGCGTTTAGACGAGGGCTCTTGGGTAATGTCGCGCCCATCTAAAACCATGGCGCCTGCATCTACTGACTCTAGCCCCGCAATCAGGCGTAACAAAGTTGATTTGCCGCAGCCAGATGGGCCAACAAAAACGATAAATTCACCTGCTCTAATTTGCAGATCAATGCCTCTGATGACATGAACATCACCAAAGTATTTTTCTATGCCGTTAAGTTGTAAAAATGCCATAAAATTTTCCTAATACTTTTTAAATTTATTTGACGGCACCAAAAGTTAGGCCTTGCACCAACTGTTTTTGACTGAACCAGCCGAACACCACAATAGGTGCAATAGCCATCAGTGATGCAGCCGATAGCTTGGCCCAAAATAAACCTTCGGGGCTAGAGTACGAGGCAATCAGCGTAGCTAAAGTGCCTGCCTTGGCAGCGCTGAGGTTTAACGACCAAAACGCTTCGTTCCAGCTAAGTACCAAACACAGCAATCCAGTTGAAGCAAATCCCCCTAAAGACAAGGGAAGCAAAACCCGTGTGAATTCTTGCCATAGCGTGGCACCGTCCATGCGGGTAGCTTCTAAGATCTCGTTGGGAATGTCTTTAAAGTGTGAGTACAGCATCCACACCATGATGGGCAGATTCGACAGAGTAAAGATAATGATCAGACCTGAGCGCGTATCCAATAGAGAGCTCTTTTGTGCCAACACATAGATAGGCACCAAGGCACCTACGGCGGGCATCATTTTGGTAGACAGCATCCACATCAAAATATCGCGGGTACGCTTGCTTCGAAAAAATGCCATAGAGTAAGCAGCAGGCGCAGCAATCATCAACCCTAGCAAGGTAGACACCACACTCGTGATCAGTGAGTTCATGGCGTATTGCAGATAATTACTGCGGTCTTGTACCTCATGAAAATTTTCTAGTGTGGGGCTGAAAACTACTAACGGCGGAACCGAGATGGCTTGCAGTTCCGTTTTAAAAGCGGTGAGAAATAGCCAGCCGAGCGGGAAAAACAACAATAAAGTTATTACCCAAGCCGCAGTAACACGAACGACGTTACTAATTTCTATTTTTTTCTTTTTACGTGCGTTCATGATCTTAGTCCAAGTTCTTACCCACCATGCGAATTAAAAATACGGCAGCAATGTTGGCCAAAATAACGGCAAATAATGCACCCGCAGACGCCACGCCAGCATCAAAATTGAGCAAGGCTTGCTTAAATATGAGAAATGCCATGTTGGTGCTGGCGTCCCCTGGTCCGCCGCCTGTAGTGATAAAAATCTCTGCAAATATACTGATCAAAAATATCATTTCAATCATGATCACCACCGCCATTGAGCGGCCCAGATGCGGTAGGTACATATAGCGCACCTGCTGTAAATACGTGGCACCATCCATGCGCGAAGCTTCTAATTGCTCACGGTTGAGTGACTGCAGAGCTGTCATAAATATTAAAGTGGCAAACGGTAGCCATTGCCAGGAAATCATAATAATTACGCTGAGCAAAGGCCAGTCTGTTTGCCAGTCGACAGGTGTAGTGCCAAAGAAATGCCACACTTGCGCCAGCACACCATAGATCGGGTTCATCATCATGTGCTTCCACAGCAGCGCATTGACTGTAGGCATGACGAAAAAAGGAGAAATCAGCAACACGCGTACGATGTTGCGGCCTGCAAAAGGCTCGTCTATTAAAAGTGCCAGGCCAATGCCCAGCACGACCGTGATCACAATCACGCTGCCTAGCAACAAGATGGTGTTGATGACGGAGGTCCAGAAAGACGGGTCCGTAACAAAGTACTCAAAGTTTTCCAGCCCTACAAAACCTGTTTGGTCGGGTTGCATTAAGTTGTAGCGAATGACCGAAAAATACAAGGTCATTACCAACGGAACAATCATCCACAAGAACAGCGTCAAGACTGCCGGAGTCAATAGCAGGCGGGGTAGTAGTCTATTGTTCACTTTGGAGCACTCTAAAAGGCCCGGGGTTACTTTGAACAAGTGACCCCGGGTAAATCGTCCATCAAAGAACGTATGTCAACTCAACTATGGCCAATTACTTGTAGTAACCACCCTTTTTCATTTCGCGCTCGGCAATCACTTGCGATGCCTTAAGTGCTGCATCCACAGTTTTCTTGCCTGCCAGCGCAGCAGTCATCTCTTGGCCTACCGCAGCGCCAATTGCTTGAAACTCTGGAATAGCCGCAAACTGAACGCCAACATAGGGCGACTTAGGCAATGTGCTGTCGTTCGGGTTAGCTGTATCAATGGCCATTTTTTCTGCAGCAGCAAACTTGGCAGCTTTTAGAAAGTCTGCGTTGGCATACGTGCTCTTACGGGTGCCAGTAGGAACCGAACCCCATCCGTTGGTTTTGCCAACCAACTGGATGTACTCTTTAGAGGTAGCCCAAGTCACAAACTTTTGCGCAGCATCAGCGTTCTTTGTGCCTGCTGGAATGGCCAAGGCCCAAGCCCAAAGCCAGTTTGCGCCTTTAGGGGTCGCAGCAGTGGGGGCTTGTGCAAAAGCAACTTTGTCGGCTACTTTAGATTGCTTTGGGTCGGTGATAAACGACGCAGCAATGGTGGCATCAATCCACATGCCGCACTTGCCTTCGTTGTACAACGCCAAGATTTCGTTGAAGCTGTTGGCCGAAGAACCGGGTGGGCCGTAGTTTTTGAGCAAATCCACATAGAAGTTGATAGAGTCTTTCCATGGTTTGGATTCCAGTTGTGGCTTCCACTTCATGTCAAACCACTGGCCACCGTTGGTGTTCACCAGCGTAGTGAGGAAGGCCATGTTGTCGCCCCAGCCCGGCTTGCCGCGCAAACAAATGCCATACACGCCATTTTTAGGATCATGGATTTTGGCTGCCAGGTCTTTGATTTGTGTCCAAGTAGGACGATCGGGTACTTGTACGCCCGCTTTGTCGGCCAAGTCTTTGCGGTACATGAGCATGGAGCTTTCGCCGTAGAAAGGCGATGCAAACAATTTGCCGTCTACAGACAGGCCGTTGCGCATGGCCGGCAGTAGGTCGTCTACGTCATAGGCAGCGTCAGTTTTGAGTTCTTGCAGCCAACCTTTTTTCCCCCAAATCGGGGTTTCGTACATGCCGATGGTCATCACATCAAACTGGCCGCCTTTGGTGGCGATGTCGGTGGTGACGCGCTGGCGCAGCACGCCTTCTTCTAGAGTGACCCATTTAACTTTGATGTCCGGGTTAGCCGCTTCAAAGTTTTTGGTTTGCTTTTGCATCTCGATCATATGGCCGTTATTCACAGTGGCTACGACGAGTTCTGTAGCCGCTTGTACTGTGCCCGAAAGGGCCAGCACGGCAGCTAATACGAGGCTAGGTTTCAATTTCATTTAAAAGTCTCCTTGGGCTAGACGCTGGGTTTAAGTAACATGCAACGCTGCAAACCGCACCGTTGGCTGTTGAACAATAGCAATTTGGTGGATAAATGGTGGTATTTAATTGACGAGGTATGGTACTAATTTGCACCTAAGGCCTAGGGCTTTCACTAAGTTAGCTGTATTTAGTGTTGGTTTGGTCACTTAGCAGGCTGTGCAAAATTGCTGTCTTGCCCAGGGTTTGAATGCATCCACAGACTGAGTTTTATACCTGGGGCTTTTCATTGCCGTATGGAAGTACCATTGTGCAGATGACAATAAATTTCCCCGCTAACGTGGTTCCGCAGCCCGCCTACACACCACAAATTCGCTTGTACCAAAACTGGTTGCAACGTGAACGCGCCTTAAGTTTTACCGACTACGCGTCATTGCACCACTGGTCGGTGACAGATTTGAATGCGTTTTGGCAGTCGGTGTGGGACTATTTTGAGGTGCAGTCTCCTACACCTCACGCCTGCGCATTAACGTACGATCATATGCCGCATGCCCAGTGGTTTGTGGGTGCGCAGGTTAACTATGCACAGCAGGTACTGCGCCACGCGCAGGCAGCCCACGCAGCAGGTATGGTGGCCATGGTGAGCGAAAACGAGCGCGGCGAAGTAAAAGAGCTGCCGTGGCCCGAGCTGCAACGCCAAGTCGCCTCGCTGGCGCTGAGTCTGCAAGCTATGGGAGTGCAGCGCGGTGACCGCGTGGCCGCATATATGCCCAACATTCAAGAGACCATCGTGGCGTGCTTGGCGGTGATGAGCATCGGCGCCGTGTGGAGCGTGTGCGCCCCCGACATGGGCACACCTGCTGTGCTAGACCGTTTTAGCCAAATCACACCCACGGTGTTGATTGCGGTGGACGGTGTGTTCTATGGCGGCAAAGCCATAGACCGCAGCGCCGTGGTGCAAGCGCTGTGCGAGGGTCTGCCCACGCTAAAGCATGTGCTGGTGCTGGCCACACCTTACGCCACAGGTACTATTAAAACCGTAGCTGCTCGAGCAGGTTTTGCGGCCTGCACAGCACAAAACGATACTAAAACTGCAGCGTTTGAGCCGCTACGGCTACCTTTTGATCACCCGCTGTGGATAGTGTATTCCAGTGGCACCACCGGGCTGCCTAAACCTATCGTGCATGGCCACGGCGGCATTATCCTCACGCTGCTGGCGATGAAGAGTTTAGGCAACGATGTAGGTTGCAGCTACCACGCTAACTCGTGGGGCGAGCGTTACCACTGGTACAGCTCAACTGGCTGGGTGATGTGGAACGCGCAAATGGCGGGCCTGGCTACGGGCACTACCATTTGCATCTACGACGGTAACCCCTCAGGCAGTAAAGACACGGTGGACTGGACTGTGCTGTGGCGCTTTGCAGCGCGGCACAATGTCACCTACTTTGGAGCGGGCGCGGCGTTTTATACCAACTGCATGAAAGCCGGGTTGGATATTGCCAGCTGTGGTGATGTGCAGCGCGTGCGCGCACTGGGCAGCACCGGGTCGCCGCTGCCAGATGACGTGCAGCGCTGGGGGACAGAGCAATTTAAAAAGCTCGGAACACCTGACATCTGGTGGTGCAACATATCAGGCGGGACAGATTTTTGTGGTGCATTTATAGGCGGTAACCGAGAACTGCCGCAAGTGCCTGGCCAAATGCAGTGCCGATTGTTAGGCTGTGCCGTTGAGGCGTGGAATGAAGATGGTCACCCAGTGACAGGAGAAGTAGGTGAACTGGTGTGTACACAGCCCATCCCGTCGATGCCGCTGTATTTTTGGAACGACGGCGGTGATAAACGCTACTTGTCGAGCTACTTTGACATGTACACCATTGCCGATGGCCACGGGGGCCGCAAGCCGGTATGGCGGCATGGCGACTGGCTCAAAATTGGCGCAGACGGTGGCTGCATTATTTATGGCCGCAGCGACGCTACGATCAACCGCATGGGCCTGCGCATGGGTACCAGCGAAATTTACAGCGCTGTGGAAGCACTGCCCGAAGTGCTGGACTCCATGGTGGTGGACTTGGAATACTTGGGCAAAGAAAGCTATATGCCACTGTTCGTCGCGCTGCGACCCGGCATCACGCTAGACAATGCGCTCAAAGACAAAATCAACAACGCGATTAAAACTGCACTCTCACCGCGCTTTGTTCCTAACGTCATCTTGCAAGTAGCAGAAATTCCCCGCACGCTGAGTGGCAAAAAACAGGAGCTGCCGATTAAAAAGCTCTTGCTCGGCCAGCCGCTGGACAAGATCGTCAATAAGGACGCCATGGCCAACCCAGCGTGTTTGGATTGGTACGTACAGTTTGCGCAACTTTATCTTAAAAAATCTTAATCCTGCAGCTGGGCTGCCGGGTCGTCGCTTTGCAGCACCCGCTGCGCAAAACTGTGCAGCTTGGCTGTGTCAGCGCGCAGGACTTCTTGTTTAACTGCAAGTATCTGCGCGGGGTGCATAGAGAAAGTGCGCAGGCCTAAACCCAATAACAAGCGCGTCATGGTTACGTCACCCGCCATCTCGCCGCAGACACTCACGCCCTTGCCTTGGGCATTGCAGGCGGCAATGGTTTGCGCTACCAGTTGCAGCACGGCGGGGTGCAACGGGTCGTACAGGTGCGCGACAGATTCGTCCGCACGGTCAATGGCCAGCGTGTACTGGATCAAATCGTTGGTGCCCAGCGACAAGAAATCAAAATATTTTAAAAATGTGTTCAACGACAGCGCTGCCGCAGGCACTTCGATCATCGCACCCAGCAGCACGTCCCCGTACACCGCGCCTCGGTTGTCCAGCTCGGCGCGGGCCAGGTCAAGCTGACGCAAAGTTTGGCGAATCTCGCTGGCAGCACACAGCATGGGGATCATCATGCTGACCTTGCCATGCGCGGCGGCACGCAAAATGGCGCGCAATTGGGTGCGAAACATGGCGGGTTCGGCCAAGCTCCAGCGGATAGCGCGCAGCCCCAGCGCGGGGTTCAGGTGGGATGCATCGCCATGGCTTTTGTCACCCCGGCCGTCTAGCGGTTTGTCTGCCCCTACGTCCACAGTGCGGATGGTGACCGGCAGGCCCTGCATACCTTCGACAGCGCGCACGTAGGCGGCGTACTGCTCGTCTTCGCCGGGCAGCTTACCTGCGCGGCCCATGAACAAAAATTCGCTGCGAAACAAGCCCACGCCTACCGCACCGCTAGCCAAGGCGGCGGCGGCATCGTCAGGCATTTCGATATTGGCCAGCAGCTCAATTTTTTGACCATCCAGTGTGACAGCGGGTGTGTGGCGCAGGCGCGAGAGGCGCTCACGCTCTAGCTCGCCTTGGCGTTGTTTAAAACCATACTCGGCCAAGATAATGGGCGAGGGGTCTACCACCATCACGCCAGCGTCGCCATCGACAATGATCCAGTCGTCTTGCCGCACCAGCTGGCTGGCCGTGCGCGCACCCACCACAGCAGGGATGTCCATACTGCGCGCCACGATGGCGGTGTGCGATGTTTTACCACCCACATCGGTGACAAAACCGGCAAAAACACTGCTTTTAAACTGCAGCATGTCGGCAGGGTTTAAGTCGTGTGCAATCAAAATCAACGGTACGTCAGGGTCGCCGGGCAACAGGCTTTGTTGGCCTTGCTGGCGCTTGCGCGGCGGTGGCGGTGATGCAATGGGCGATGCCACGCCCTTCATCACCCGCAGTACCCGTTCAACGACTTGCTCTAAGTCGGCCTTGCGCTCGCGCAGGTATTCGTCTTCCATCTCGTCAAACTGGCGGGCAACTACCTCTAGTTGCGTAATCAACGCCCATTCGGCGTTGTACAAACGGTCTTTGATCCAATGCGTGACGCCATCTTGCAAAATTTGGTCTTGCAGCAGCATTTGGTGCACATCGAGCAATGCTGTTAGCTCACTGGGCGCGTCTTTGGCGTCTTTGCCTACCAGCGAATGTTGCAACTTGATCAGCTCGGCGACCACGGTGTCTTTGGCATCGCGAACGCGCAGCAGTTCGGCGTCAACTTCGGTTGCCTTGATAAAGTAATGCGCCACATCCATCCGGCTGGACGCCACCACCACGGCCCGCCCAATAGCGACACCGCGTGAGACTGCCAAGCCGTGGATGGAAAAGGTCATAACTGATAAGCGAGCGCCGCCGGGCCGCCCCAAGGTGAGAGGGCCCCCTCGGGGCTGAGTTCTGCGGCTCTAAATCTGCCAGTGCAGGTTTGGACAGCACGAAGAGCCTTCGCCTCTGGCGTTGGCACGTACAGCGCAGTACACGCAGTGACAAGCGTGGGGGTCATTTATTCACCTTCGCCAAATTTGTCGTTGATCAATGCAACTAATGCCGTCATCGCTTCTTGCTCTTGTTCACCATTCGTCTCTACCATCACATCAATGCCCATACCAGCGGCCAGCATCATCACGCCCATGATCGACTTGGCATTCACGCGCCGCTCGCCACGGGCCATCCACACCTCGCACGGGAAGCTGCCGGCCATCTTGGTGAGCTTGGCCGATGCGCGAGCGTGCAAGCCCAGTTTATTGCTGATGGTGATAGTGGTCTGGATCATGTGGTTTAGGGGCTTGGTTTTGGGGAGCAGTCACTGCCACTTGCATCACGCCTTGCGCGCCACCTGCCAGCGCGCGGGCCACCAGCGCGTCCAGGCTTTCATGGCGGTAGGTAATAGCGCGCAACAGCATGGGCAGGTTTACGCCGGTAATCAGCTTGGTGGTTACGCCGTCGGTTAGCTCGCGCGCAACGTTAGAGGGCGTAGCACCAAAAATATCGGCCAGTAGCAATGCATTAGGCGCGCTGCGCTGGGCCAGCATAATGCGTGCTTGCGCAACCGTTTCTTCGGGTGGTGTGTTGGGCTGCACGTCTAGCGCAGTCACTTGCGCACCACAGTCTGGAAACACATGCAGCGCGCAGCTGCGCAGGGCCGAGGCCAGCGGTGCGTGGGCGATGATGACGATATGGTTCATGCAATCAACATTAAAATTCAAACTTTAGCGGGCGTGGCCGTACTGGGCGACTGCCGCGCAGGTGAAACCGTCTTATTATCCAAAACAAATCGCAGGTACGACGCCAGCGCACAGATAAAAAATACCCCAAACGCTGCTCTGAAGGCATCCACTGTGCCTAGCCCGTTTGATTTAAACAGATCTATTAACAATCCAATACCCCACTGTACGACAAACACGCCACTAAAAATCACCAAGTTGTACGCGCTAAGTGCGCGCCCCGCCAGCGCCTGCGGGAACGCCATACCTACCGCTGGCTGCGCCAGCGACATAAAGCTGCAGCACATGCAAAACAAGGCCCAAGCCCACCAAGATGTGGCTGGACCAGCTATGCAAATAATAGCTAGAACAGCCAAACTAAGCGGTGCGCCGCGCGCAATCAACCAGTCCGCATGCCAGCCCTTGCGTGCCAAGGCGGGGTTCGCCATACCCCATGTCCAAAAAGTGCACAGCATGCATACGTTAATCCAAAACAATCCCGTGGCTGACTGCGCAGGCGTGCTGCCGCTCACCTGCACCAGCCATGGCCCGGCCCATAGCGTTTGCACCGCCAGCAAACCACCATAGTTAAAAAACCCAGCCCACATGTGGCGGCGAAAATACGGGTGCTGCCAGATGGTGCGGTAGCCACCGTCCGGTGCAACTACGCTATTTACTACAGGCTTTTGCGCAGACCAACTAGGTAGCCGCCATGCCAGTACCACGATGGCCACGCCAATGAGCGCCGCCAGCCCGCCAAACAGTGGCCGCCAGCCGACCTGCGGTAGCAGCCACTGCACCGGCAAAGTAGAGGCCACCATACCCAGCGAGCCGGTCATCAACATCCACGAATTAGCACGTAGCTGCAGCTCGGGCTTGAACCAGCGACGGTAGGCCGTCAGTGGTGCCATCAGGCAAGCGCTAACACCTACACCGCACAGCACGCGGGCTGCCAGCAGGCCAACGAAGTTAGGCGCTAACGCAAACGCTATGCACCCCGCCACCGCTACGCTTAGAAAACTCAAAATCACTTTGCGCGGGCCATGCTGGTCTAGCCACTTTCCCAGTGGCAACTGTGTAAGGGCAAAGCCTAAGAAATAACCGCCCGCCAGCAAACCTAAATCACCCGCAGACAGTGAAAACTCAGCAGCCAACACCGGCGACAGCGTAGCGGTAATAGCGCGCACCAGTGCAGACAAAAAGTAGGCCAGTGCAAAAGCCAAGAACACTTCAATGGCCAAATTGCGTGGCAAAGGTGCGTGTTGTGTTGCTGTCTGCACGCTCATGGTTTGCCCGCCAGCTTGATATTGCTAAAAAAAGTATCGACTGCCTGCGTACTCAGCGCACCGGGGCCATCGCGGTCAGCTTGTGGCGTGCCGTAAATGGCCGCTTGCACCACCAAGCCGCCGTGGCTGGCGTACTGGCTGTGCGTGGCTTGGTTGGCAGTTTTTAAAGCGGCGGTTACTTGCGCCGCCGTCGCTGCGTCGCCTGCGTTCACCACGGCCACGGTAAACGTAGCGCCACCCGCTTGGCAGCCCGCCATCATCATCTCGCGCGGGGCGCCCGCCAGCGGCACGCTGCGCGTACCTCGGTCTGGTTTGCAAGGTAGCAGCGCGCTGACCGGCAAACCATCAAAAGATACCTCGCGCCAATTGAATGCGGGCGTGCAACCCAGCATCATTCCAAGAAGCCCTATTACTATTAAAAAGTGAGCTGCTTGAGCAGGCAATACGGTCATAAATGGCTGTTTTAGGTATTGAAACATGTTGCCATTATCGTTTGGATAGACAATACACCTATGAATGCTTTAGACGGAATCAAAATTCTCGATTTATCCCGCGTGCTGGCAGGGCCGTGGTGCACGCAAACGCTGGCTGATTTAGGGGCCGATGTCATCAAAATTGAGCGGCCTTTAAAAGACGGCGTGGGAGGGGACGATACGCGTACTTGGGGACCACCGTTTTTAAAAGACTTCGAAGGTAAAGACACGTCTGAGGCGGCGTACTACCTAGGTACTAATCGCAACAAACGCTCTGTTGCGTGCGATATTTCTACACCAGAAGGCCAGCAGACGATTCGTGCTTTAGTAATGCACTGTGATGTGTTTGTAGAAAATTTTAAAGTAGGCGATATGGCGCGCTACGGGCTGGACTACGCCAGTTTGCACAAGATCAAACCATCGTTGGTGTATTGCAGCATCACCGGCTTTGGCCAAACCGGGCCGTACAAAGACCGCGCTGGCTACGACTATGCCGTGCAGGGCATGGGCGGGTTGATGAGCGTGACAGGTGAGCGCGACGACCTAGGCGGAGGCCCGCAAAAAGTAGGCGTAGCGGTAGCCGATTTGTTTACCGGCATGTATGCGTGTACGGCCATACTGGCCGCGCTGCGCCACGCCGAACGCACGGGCCACGGCCAGCATATCGATATGGCGCTGCTGGACACGCAAGTGGCCATGCTGGCCAACTTGGGTGCCAACTATTTAGTCAGCGGGGAAAAAACAGGTACCGTGCCGGGCCGTGCAGGCAATGCGCATCAAAATATCGTGCCTTACCAAGTGTTTGAAACCGCACCAGCTGCCGACGGCAGCAAAGACCACTTTATCTTGGCAGTAGGCAACGATGGCCAGTTTGCCAAGATGTGCGCCGTAGCGGGCTGCAATGACTTGGCAAGCGACGCGCGCTTTGCTAAAAATGCCGACCGCGTGCGCCACCGTGCTGTGCTGGTACCGCTGCTAGAAGCGATTTTTAAAACCCGCGGCAAAGCCGACTGGCTAGCGGCGTTAGAAGCTGCCAAGGTGCCCTGTGGTGCGATTAATAATTTAGCCGAAGTATTTACCGACCCGCAAGTGCAAGCGCGCGGCATGGTGCACATCTGGCAGCATCCACTGGCAGGCGATGTGCGTTTGGTGGCCAGCCCGATCAAAATGTCGCTCACGCCACCACGTACAGATTTGCCACCGCCTATGCTGGGGCAACATACGCAAGAAGTGCTGCGCGAATTTAATGCTATTAATTCAATAGCTGGTTGAGCAGTATCTACGGCCTAGAACGATTAAATTGCTTATAATATAGGCATCTTTTACTGGCCAGTTTTGCCATGCCCGCACCCTTTACTCGCCGTCTGCTGCTAGCTGCAATCGCAGGCACCACCTGGGCCAGCAGTGCCCACGCGCAGGGCCGCGAGACGCCGTTGCCTACCCCAGTTTCGCTGCGCGCAGTGGCACTGCAGGCGCAGCGCCAGTGTGCACCCTTGGTGCTGCTGGTCAGCTTACCCGGCTGCCCGTGGTGTGAGCTGTTGCGCCGCAACTATTTGGCGCCCATGCGCAAAGAAGGCTTGCCAGCTTTTCAAATTGTGGTGAACAATCGTCAGCGCGGTGTAGTCAATCTGCAAGGCCAGCCCAGCACTGGGGCTGACATTGCCAGCAGCTACCGCGCACAGACAACGCCGACAGTTTTATTTCTCGATGCGCAGGGCGCAGAGGTAGCACCGCGCATAGAAGGTGTGGCGTCGGCAGATTTAATCGGCGCGCAACTAGACGCTGCCTTGGCGGCGGCGCGGCTAAAGGTGTGCAGTTAAATGTTGAACCATCACACAACACACAACACACACTTGTACGGCTCTGTAGGGCGTGGGGTGCGAAATGCGGCGTGTCGTATTACACGCGTTTTGGCCACCAGCGTCGCTAGCGCGCTGGCTTTGTACGGCACAGCGCAGGCCGCAGGCTGCGACGAACTAGCGCGCAAGCTGCCTAACGTCACGCCCGCGCTGTGCCAAGCCGCGCAGCTGCAAGACAGCAAAGCGCGCTCGGTTAAGGGCCAGCCGCTGTGGGTGCGTGACCTACCGGCCACAGAGCCCAAACTGCGCGTGCTTGTGGTGGGCGGTATCCATGGTGATGAGCTGTCGTCCGCTGCGCTGGCGTTGCACTGGATTGCACTGGCCAAAGAAATTCCTGCGCAAACCCACTGGCGCTTTATACCCCTGCTTAACCCCGATGGGTTGCTGACCAGCCCCGCGCAGCGCACCAACGCGCATGGTGTAGATTTAAACCGCAACTTTCCTACACCCAACTGGGACAAAGAAGCCGCGCTGTACTGGGAGCAAAAAGTCAAACGCGACCCGCGTCGCTGGCCCGGCCCCAAGCCCTTAAGCGAGCCCGAGTCGCAGTACCTGCACGACGAGATGGAGCGCTTTAAACCCGACATGATCGTCAGCATCCACGCGCCCTACGGCGTGCTGGACTTTGATGGCCCCACCACACCGCCCGACAAACTGGGCCGCCTGTACCTGGACCAAGTGGGCATTTTCCCGGGCAGCTTGGGCAATTACGGCGGTATTCACAAACGCATGCCAGTGGTGACCATTGAACTACCGAGCGCTTTTCGCACGCCACTGGTCGCTGAAATGCGCCAGATGTGGCTTGATTTGGTGCGTTGGCAAAGTGAGCGATTGCTGCAGCCTAAACCAGCGGCTGAGCCCAATGCTAGGCCCACTAAGTTGGGCCAGTTGCGTTGAGAAATCGTTATTGACTTCGTCACACTCAGTAACAACCCGCTAGCACTACTGAACGCATCGGTTTAAAGTATGTGCAACAAGTCACATAATTAGAGGTTTTTAGTATGCAAGTTTTACGCATCGCCTATGCGCTAGCGCTGGGTTTGGCGACCAGCTTAGCCTGTGCACAAACTAATACCTTTCGCGTAGGCGTAGTAGGCCCGTTTACCGGGCCGTCGGCTGACTTTGGTGTACCGATGCTGCAAGGCATTCAGCTGGCGGTGGACGAGATCAACGCCGTGGGTGGCTACTTGGGTCGCCCGCTAGAACTGGTGGTCAAAGACGATAAAGCCAACCCTGACGAAGGCCTCAAGCAAAGCCAAGCTTTGGTGAACGAGAAGGTGAACGTGGTGATTGGGTTTTGCAACACCGGAGTGGCAGCCAAATCTTTAGATGTTTTTCAAACCGCCAAGTTGCCGCTGATGATTCCGTGCGCTACAGGCTCGCCACTGACGGCTAAATTTCCTGCACAAGACAGTTATATTTTTCGCAACTCTGCGCGCGACGGTATTCAGGCACCGTTTGTGGTGGATGACATTGTTAAACGCGGCTGGACCAAGGTGGCCATTTTTGCCGACACCAGCGGCTACGGCGAGGCAGGCTTGAAAGACGTGGAAAAAGCGCTGGAGGCCAAACAGCTCAAGGCCGTGTATGTGGCACGTTTTGCCACTGGTGTGAAAGATTTAAGCACCGACCTGAAAGCTGCCCGCGACGCCGGTGCCGACGTGGTGTTTAGCTACACCGTAGGCCCTGAAAATGCAGTGATTGCCAACGGGCGCAAAGCCATGGGCTGGAAAGTGCCGCAAGTGGGCGCATGGACGCTATCGTTTCCATTCTTTATGGATGGCGCCAAAGACAATGCCGACGGCGCGCTGATGGCGCAAACATTTATTGCCGAGCCTAGCAACGAGCGCCGGGCGGCGTTTTTAAGCGCCTACGCGCGCAAGTTCAAATCCAAGCGCATTGCAGTACCGATGGCCGCGGCCCAGGCCTACGACGCAACCTATCTTTTGATGTACTCCCTGTTTGGTTTGCGCGATGGCGTTGTCAACGGCCCTACATTAAAACTGGCGCTGGAGAACATGCAACGTACCTACTACGGCGTGGTAGCCACGTATGAAAAACCATTTACCTTAAACGACAAGGACGCTGTCACGCAAAACATGCTGGTCATGGGCATGGTAAAAAACGGTGTGGTGACCTTTGCCTACCCAGAGGACGCGAAACGCAACTTGTTTGTGCAGCGCAAGCAGTAAGCGCAGTTAGCCCAGCAGAGGCAGCTAACACCAAGCAGCGGCGATGGTCGCTGCTTTATAAAAAGACAAAGCCTTGGCCGGGTGGATTGGCGCAACACCCCCGATAATCAAGCCATGCGCCTATCTCCCAAGACCGTCGGCATCGCTGCTGCGGTAATCACTATTACCATTTGGACCTCGTTTATCGTGGTTGCCCGCTTCATGGCCCTGCGCGGGCTAACGCCGCTGGACATTGTGCTGTGCCGCTTTATCGGTGCGGCGCTGGTGCTGCTGCCTTGGGGCTATGTGATGGTGCGCAAAATGAAGGCGAACGGGCAGGGTCAGCAGACTTGGCTGGGCCTGTCACCGCTGCCGCGCCGCACTACGGTGCTGATTGGGGTGTTTGGCGGTGTGGGCTATGCGGTGCTGGCCTATAGCGCGTTTGTGTACGCACCGGCAGCGCATGGGTCGGTGCTGCTGCCGGGCATGCTGCCGCTGTCTACGGCATTGTTGTCGGTGTGGCTGCTGCATGAACATTTAAGTGCGGGCCGCATCACTGGGCTGGCGATGATTTTTGGCGGTGCGCTGTTGGTAGGCGGCGTGTCGATATTTAAGGCCGCATTCGGCAGCGACGGTAGCAGCCAAGTGTGGAAGGGCGATATTTTGTTTGTCTGCGCGTCCACTTGCTGGGCGTTTTACGCGGTCACTTGCCGCAAGCAGGCGCTGGGCGCGGTGCCTGCCACCATTGCAGTGATCGTATTTTGTGTGCTGACCTATATCCCCGTGTACGCTGCACTTGTGGCTAGCGGCGTGGTGCACAGCAAACTGGCCACTGCGCCTTGGAGCGAAATTATTTTTCACACTGTATGGCAAGGCGGCGGCTCGGTGGTGATCTCGGGCATTACTTTTACCAAGATGATTCAATATTTTGGCCCGGTGCGCACCACTATGCTGACCGCCATCGTGCCGGGTTTGTCGGCGCTGGGCGCGGTGATCTTATTAAACGAGCCGCTGCATTGGAACCTGGCGGCCGGGCTGGCGCTGGTAACGCTGGGTATTGTGGTGGGCGTGCGCGCAGCGGGTAAAGCAGTGCCCTTGGCCACCACCGCAGCAACTACCGCAGCCGCTAAGGCGTGATGCCATGAAGCTACTGGCCTTTGACACGTCAACCGAAGTGATGAGCATTGCCGTGCAGCACGGCGCGCAGATTGTCACGCACACGGGTGCGGGCGGTGCGCAAGCGTCAGCCACGCTGATCCCCGCCATTCAAGCGCTGATGGCACAAGCTGGTTTGCAGTTTACCCAGCTAGACGCTATCGTCTTTGGCCGCGGTCCCGGCTCGTTTACCGGCTTGCGCACGGCCTGCTCGGTAGCGCAGGGCTTGGCTTTTGCCGCTGGTGTGCGCGTGCTGCCGGTAGACACGCTGATGGCTGTGGCCAACGAGGCCTGCCACAGCTTGCAGCAGGCCCTGCCGCATGTCGCGCTGCCGCGGCGCATATGCGCCGCGCTGGACGCGCGCATGGGTGAGGTGTACTACAAACACTATGTTTTTAATAGCTGCTTGAGCAGTATCGACGGCTTCTACAGCCTTAAAATACCGCAAAATATAGAGCCTTTTGAGGCAGAATTTACCACCCTGCTGGCAGGCAATGTGCGCCCCACCTACGACGCGCAGTTGCCCGCAGCATTGCTGGCCGCAACCTATGTGCATTGCCTGCCCACGGCCACGGCGCTGCTGCGCTTGGCACCGCAGCTGATTACCAGCGGTGGCCTGGTAGACGCGCAAGACGCGCTGCCGCTGTACATTCGCGACAAAGTGGCGCAAACCACGGCAGAGCGCGAGGCGGCTGCGCCAACACGCGCCCTACCCACACCTGCCACGCCAGCCGCTTAAGATTTAAACTCGACCCATGAGCGCCCTGCCCGCCGCCCCTGTAATGCCCACCTCGCCGCTCGCGCTACGTGAGGCGCAACTGGTACCCATGCGCGCCGCTGCGCTGGCGCAGGTACTGCACGCCGAGCGCGCCGCCTACAACTGGCCGTGGACCGAGGCGAACATTGCCGACAGCATTGCCGCAGGTTACCAATGCCTCACGCTGATGGGTGGCGCGGATGAAGCGCCAAGCACCACGCAACCGGGCCTGCACAGCGCGCCAGCAAGCACAGCAAATGACGGTACGCTGCTGGGCTATTTCATCGCCATGCAAGGCGTGGACGAAGTGCACTTGCTTAACCTTACCGTAGCCCCGGCGTACCAGCGCCAAGGCTGGGCCCGCGTCATGCTGGACGCGCTGGCGCTGTGGTCGCGCAGCGTGTCGGCCCAGTGGCTGTGGCTGGAGGTACGCGTGGGCAATGTGCGCGCCATCACAGTGTATGAGCAGTACGGATTTCGGCGCGTGGGCGAACGCAAACGCTACTACCCTGCAGGCGGCGACCTGCGCGAAGACGCTATAGTGATGAGCTACAAACTATGAGCGATACCTCCACAGCATCCGCATCTGCAAACGCGACCGCCGCCACTGCCGCCGCCAGCGCGCCGCTACCGCTGGCACTGGATGCGCGCCAGCGCAGCATGTTAAGCGCGATGGGCATTCAACTGTGGGAAGCCCCGTTTTATGAAGAAAAACAGGCTGTAACCCAAGTAAAACCTGCTCAAGCAGCCATTAAAAATGTAGTGGCTGGTGCGGGTGCGGGTGCGGGTGCGGGTGTGAACGCAAGCGCGGGTGCGACAGCGTCCATCTCTGCAAGTGCGACTACATCAGAATCAGCACATCCCGCAGTTGCGCAAACAACCACCTCACCAGCCACCGCGTCTTTGGCCACCACCACATCGCATACCAGCACATTGGGCGCAAGCGCTGCGCCCGCATCTGCCGCCCCGCGCGCGCCCGTGAACATCGCCATTTCATCCGCACGGCAGCCCTTGCCTGCAGGCATTGCCAGCATGGACTGGCTGCCACTGCAAGCCGCCGTGCAAAGCTGCCAAGCCTGCAACCTGTGCGAAAGCCGCAAAAACACCGTCTTCGGTGTCGGCCAGCCCAGCACCGATGCTGCACTGGCGCCGCGTGTCGACTGGCTGATCGTGGGCGAAGCACCCGGTGAGAACGAAGACCTGCAAGGCGAGCCGTTTGTAGGCCAAGCCGGCAAGCTGCTAGACAACATGCTGCGCGCCATGGTGGTCAACGGCCAACCGCTGGCACGCCAGAGCAACGTGTTTATTACCAATGTTTTGAAGTGCCGCCCACCCGCCAACCGCAACCCCAGCGCCGCCGAAGTGGCCATGTGCCAACCCTACCTGCTGCGCCAAATCGCGCTGCTGCAACCCAAAATTATTCTCGCCATGGGCCGTTTTGCCGTGCAAGCTTTGACCGGCAGCAACGAACCGTTGGGCAAGCTGCGCGGCCGGGTGCACGCCCTTTCATTCGGCGACTACCAAGCCCCTGTGATCGTCACCTACCACCCAGCCTACTTGCTGCGCAACCTGCCCGACAAAGCCAAAGCGTGGGCAGATTTGTTGCTGGCGATGCAGACTTTGCCGTCCTAGTGCCTGGCAGTCGCACAGCACCGCTTGGTTCGTTGACCTTTTACTGTCTTGGCACCTTGCGGTCACGCAGGTCTGTTTGGCATGGGACACACGCCTCAGCAGCACGCGTACTACAACAACGAACCCGGTACAAAGCCACACAGCAGAAAACACCCTAAAAACCACTTCAAACAGCATTTTTAATAACAAAACAGGCCACTAACCCAAGCAAATCCTGCTCAAGCAGCTATGCAATCAATAGCGTTATGCAACACAAACTACAAACTACAACTACGCAACGCCACAGCACCCAGTGCCGCTGTGACTGGCTCTAATTGCGCACGCAACACGTCGTCCACTGCGGGCAGACGCAAAATCTGCCCCTGCGCTGGGGCGATTTCTTGGACCACTTTGGCGGTGCGTACACCGCGCTTGTTTAAGCTGATCAACTCTTGGTTGGCCAGGTCCGCGCTGGTGTGGCCGCCTAAGGAAATGCCAGGTTCTAGTTTGGGGTTTTGCAGCGTGTCAATCGTCACGTCCAGTCGGCGCAACTCGCTTTTCTTTTTGGCCAGCACCTCAGGGTCGTTGTACTTGCCCATGTAGACAATCCAGCGGCCTGCTTGCTCGGCGCTGTCCATGCTCCAGCTGCCTGCGGGTAACAATTGGGCTGCATTGCGTGCCGCAGCGGCTATGCGCTCGCCCAGCACCGGGGTTTGCAGACATTCCAGCGGCTTGGCCGACGTGGCGCTGGCAGTGTTGAGGTTGCTTGCACTGTTAACGGTGCTGTCAACGGGCCTGGCCTCGTTGGGACTGAGCAAGCGAATGGCTTCGGGTTTGATCTGCTGGCCCATGCGCGCTGGTTCAGTTTGCGGTGTGGGTGCTAGGCCAAAGACAGCCAAGTGGCCTTGCGTCCACGCAAAGTACAGGCCGTTAGCCAGCAATAAAAGTACAACAACCAAACGTAGCATAAAGGAAAGTATCTGTGGACTGTGAGTTACCGAAGGGCTTGAAGGAACCAAAAAGCTGTATGTTACCTACTACGACGTGCCGAATCCGGCGCGTCGGGCTGTAAAGCAGGTGCTACAGCGGCAAGTGCAGTTAGCGAGGTCCCAATTGGCCCGCCAGCAGGCCGCACGCTCACCTCGTTGCTGCTGACCCGCTGCTCGCCGCTGGCCGTGTGCACGCGCAGCGCGCCTTGGGCGTCTACACCGCATCCGGTGCCTTGCGTGCCATCGCTTAACTGCAGGGGGCGGCCCGCCAGAGCGTCGCGCGCGGCAAAACGGCTGGCAAAGGCGGCAAAGCCTTCGCGCTCAAACTGCAGCAGGTCGCGCAGCAAGGGGGCTGCCACGCGATTTAAGGCCTGTGCTGCCGTGATGGATGGCTCTAGCTGCGCCAGCGCCGCAGGGGGTGTAGAAACGCCGCTTAGCGCCTCGGGCGGCCTAGGCGCGATATTAATGCCCACACCGATAACGGCATAACGCGCTTTGCTGTGCGCACCAGCACCGCCCGCTGCTGCACCGGGCCCCACAGTTTGCTGGGTTTCTATCAAGATACCGGCCAGCTTGTGGTCGTCTACCCACAGGTCGTTAGGCCATTTAAGCTGGATGCGTGGATGTAAGCTGCTGGCCACGCTAACGCCTACGGCCAAAGACAAACCGTCCCAAGCCTGCGGCTGCAGCAGCAACCCGAGCGAAAACGTCAACGAAGGGTTGGTGGTGCCCACGCTGTGGGCTGCAGGCGCTGGCGCGTCGCTGTGCCATAGGCGGCCTAGCCGCCCACGGCCTGCGGTTTGGTGCTGGGCCACCAGCAAGGTAGGCTCGGTGCGGCCCGCGCGGGCGCGGCGCATCAGCTCGGTATTGGTCGAATCAATCTGGGGCACTACCTCTACGCTAAAACCTGCCAGGCTGGGCAAGCCCATGGCCATCACGGCTTGCCAGATGCTCTCGGCGCTGGCGGGGAAAGTGTGGTCAGGCGTGTCCATGCGCTAGCTGGAGGTGGGATGCACGTTGGGCACATTCGGCATGCGGGCTGTGCAATAGGCGCTGCGCAACGGTAGGTGCTGAGCGCAGTACGGTGTGTGACCCATATCCATCCCCTGCGCCACCGCCGTCAGGCGCAGCTTTTGGGTGCCAGCATAGTGCCACGGCACTTGGGCGCACCGCACCAGCAGGCGTAGTCGGCTTTGAGCTTTTTGGTGTACTTCTCGTCGATGACCAGGCCGTAGTTGTAGAACAGCTCTTCGCCTTTGGCAATATTGCGCAGGGCTTTGATAAACACGCGGCCATGCAATTCGTCAGCCTCGCAATTAGGTGCGCAGCTGTGGTTAATCCATCGGCTGTCGTTGCCGCCGACGTTAGCGTCCAGGCAGTCGCCGCTCTCTAACGAGAAGTAAAACGTATGATTAGGCTGCAGCGGGTCGTGCGGGTGACGGCGCAAGGCCTCTTTCCAGTTAATGCGCTGGCCAATGTATTCGATCAAATGCTGGCCCTCGGCCACTGGGGCCACAGCAAACATACCTTTGCCATGCACGCCCGATTTACGGGTAACAATGAACTTGCCCGGTACGACCAAAGCGTCGAGCTTGGCAGTGCGTTTGGCAAGTTTCTGAGTTTTTTTGAGGGCTTTTTCAGCCTTGTCGGTCGCTTTATCTGCCACCTTGTCTGTCACCTTGTTTTGGGCCTTCTGCAGGGCTTTTTTGTCTGACTTTTTTAGTTTGTCTTTTTTGTCGGTTTTTGCGACAGCGTGGGTGTTTTTTGGCATAGCCCGAAAAATTTGGTATGGTGAATCATGGGCGCGCGCAGGTGTGTGCGCCTGCGCATGTGCGTGCGCGAGACCTGCATTGTAGTGGGTTGTATGTAATTAGTGTGAGAATGCCGATATGAAAACTTTAGTCATTGCCGAAAAACCCTCTGTAGCCCAAGACATCGTGCGGGCGCTAACGCCCGTGTGGGGCAAGTTTGAAAAGCACGACGAATACTTTGAGAGCGACAGCCACATCGTCAGCTCTGCCGTGGGCCACTTGGTAGAAATCCAAGCGCCTGAGGAGTTTGACGTCAAGCGCGGTAAGTGGAGCTTTGCCAACTTACCCGTCATCCCGCCGTACTTTGATTTGAAGCCCGTAGACAAAACCAAAACGCGTTTAAACGCGGTGGTGAAACTGGCCAAGCGCAAAGACGTGGGCGCGATTGTCAACGCCTGTGACGCGGGCCGAGAGGGCGAGTTGATCTTTCGTTTGATCGAGCAATACGCTGGCGGCAAAGTGCCATTGGGCAAACCCGTCACCCGCCTGTGGCTGCAAAGCATGACACCGCAAGCCATCCGCGATGGTTTTGACAACCTGCGCAGCGACAAGCAAATGCTGCCTCTGGCCTATGCCGCGCGCAGCCGCAGCGAGGCCGACTGGCTGGTAGGCATTAACGGCACCCGCGCCATGACAGCGTTTAACTCGCGCGATGGCGGCTTCTTTCTCACCACCGTGGGCCGCGTGCAAACGCCTACGCTGGCCATCATGGTGGAGCGTGAGGAGCAAATTCGTAAACACATCTTCCGCGATTACTGGGAAATTCACGCTTCGTTTTTGAGCGAAGCTGGTGAGTACCCCGCTAAATGGTTTGACCCGAAGTGGAAAAAGGGCAGCGATGCTGGCACGGGGGAAGGGCCCAGTGCTTCTGAGCTCAGGGCCGACCGCATTTGGAACGAGCGCGATGCGCAAGCCATTGTCGATGCCGTTAAAAGCAAATCTGCCAGCGTTACCGAAGAAAGCAAACCCACCACGCAAGCGTCTCCCCTGCTGTTCGATTTGACCAGCCTGCAGCGCGAGGCCAACGGCAAATTTGGCTTTAGCGCCAAGACCACGCTGCAACTGGCGCAAAGCCTGTACGAGCGCCACAAGGCGCTAACCTACCCGCGTACCGACTCGCGTGCACTGCCAGAAGACTATTTGCCGGTCGTTAAAAAGACCTTTGAAATGCTGTCGGACGGTGGCCACAAACACCTTGAGCCGCATGCGTTGACGGCGCTGAACAATGGCTACATCAAACCCAGTAAGCGTATTTTCGACAACACAAAAGTTAGCGATCACTTTGCGATTATCCCAACCCTGCAGTCACCTAGTAACTTGTCTGAAGCCGAGTTTAAGCTGTACACGCTGGTGGTGCGCCGCTTTATGGCGGTGTTCTTCCCTAGTGCGGAATATCAAGTGACTACGCGGATTACTACAGCGGTCGGACATAGTTTTAAAACTGAAGGCAAGGTGCTGGTTAAGCCCGGTTGGCTGGCCATTTACGGTAAGGAAGCTGACGACGAGATCGAGAAAAAGGACGGCAAAGACGGGGAAGCTGGCAGCAAAACGCTGGTCGCCGTGAAACCCGGCGAGATGGTGCGCAACGAAGTGGCCGAAGCCAAAGCTCTTAAAACCCGGCCCCCCGCGCGTTACAGCGAGGCGACTTTATTGGGCGCTATGGAAGGCGCAGGCAAGCTAGTAGACGACGACGAAATGCGCGAAGCTATGCAAGAAAAAGGCTTGGGCACACCAGCCACGCGCGCCGCCACCATTGAAGGTTTGCTCAACGAAAAATACATTTTGCGCGAAGGCCGCGAGCTGATCCCCACGGCCAAGGCTTTCCAGTTGATGACGCTGCTGCGCGGCCTGGGTGTAGAGGAATTGTCCAAACCCGCACTCACAGGCGAGTGGGAACACAAGCTAGCGCTAATGGAGCAGGGCAAGCTCAGCCGCGAAGCCTTCATGGCCGAGATCAACGCCATGACGGAAAAAATCGTCAAAAAAGCCAAAGAATACGACCGTGACACCATCCCAGGCGACTACGCTACGCTCGCCACACCGTGCCCCAACTGCGGCGGCATCGTAAAAGAAAACTACCGCCGCTACACCTGTACCGGCAAGGCGGGTGCGGCAGAAGGCTGCGGCTTTAGCTTTGGCAAATCGCCCGCAGGCCGCACTTTTGAGCCTACCGAAGTCGAAGGCTTTATCCGCGACAAAAAGATTGGCCCATTGGAGGGCTTCCGCTCTAAAGCTGGTTGGCCTTTTGTGGCAGAAATTGCGCTGAAGTACAACGAAGAAGAAAAAAACTGGAAGCTAGAGTTTGACTTTGGCGAAGACGCTAAAGCTGCCGAGACGGGCGAGATTGTCGATTTGTCAGCCAAGATGTCGCTGGGCGCTTGCCCCAAGTGCGGCAGCCCGGTCAAAGAGTTTGGCAAAAGCTATGTGTGCGAAAAATCGGTGCCCACCGAGGCACAAGTGACGCCCAGCTGCGACTTTAAAAGCGGCCAGATTATTTTGCAGCAGCCGATTGAGCGCGAGCAAATGACCAAGCTGCTGGAGACCGGCAAAACCGATTTGCTGGACAAGTTTGTGTCGATGCGCACACGCCGCAGCTTCAAAGCCTTCTTGTCGTGGAACAAAGAAGAAAACAAAGTGGGCTTTGAGTTTGAAGCTAGCAAATACCCACCGCGCAAAACCGCAGCGGGTGCTGCAAAAGGTACGCCAGCACGGCCTGCTGGCAAAGCGGCTGCAAAAAAATCGGCCGTCAAAACACCAGCCGCTAAAAAAGTAGCAGCTAAAAAAACCGTGGCCAAAAAGGCTGCTGCAAAAACCACCGAGCCCAAAGTGCCACGCGCTGGCACGCTCAAGCCCAGCGCAGCGCTGGCCGCGGTGATTGGCGAGGGCTTGTATGGCCGTGGCGAGGTAACTAAAAAGCTGTGGGACTACATCAAAGCCAATGGCCTGCAAGACGCCAAAGACAAACGCAGCATCAACGCCGATACCAAGCTAGCGGCCGTGTTTGGCCAGCCACAAGTAACGATGTTTCAAATTGCGGGCCTGATTGGCAAGCATTTGAGCTGACGTTTGCTGGCGGGCTAGGTGTGCTGTGCGGCACCTAGCGCTTTACCCGAGCAATGCAAAACAAAACGGCAACCTAAGGCTGCCGTTTTGCATGGTTGCAAAATTCGCTTTAGGTCACTGCGCCGCGCTTAGGCCTGTTGCCCAACCTGCGCGCCACCACGGATCCTAGCGACATCACCAGTGCCAATGCAATGGCGCTGTGGCGGTTGGACAGCTCGGTAAATCGCATAGGGGTCAGGGACCATAGCTTACAGCGGTTGGCGGCTTGTACCGTGGCATTGCGCGGCATGCGCGAGAAGAATGCACCCTCGCCCACACACGAGCCCGGGCCAATGATGGCCACGTGCGCTTGCGCATTAGCGTCAGTGTGGTACACATTAAGCGCACCCGACTCGATGAAATACACTGTGGTGTCTTTGGAGCCTTGCTCGATCAGCGCTTGACCTTCTTCCATAGTGAAGGTTTGCAGATAGCCTGCTAGAACTTGCCACTGGGCCACACCCAATGTGAGTTTGACGCTGTCGGGGCTGTCGGCATGTTGCAAGGCCTGCAGCAGACCAATTACGCTTGGCGGCATGCCCGGTGCATTGGTGGGCACAATACCGCTAGGGCCAAAGCCGCTGTTGCTGAAACCTCCGCTGTTGGCAAAGCTGCTGTTACCAAACCCACTGGGGGCAAAGCCACTATTTCCGAAGGTGCTATTGGCTACTTGCGCACGCAAAGCGCTATCGCGCGGCATAACGCGGCTTTCACTTTGGGTGGGTAATGGCCTTGTGGCCCCCGTCCCAGGTCCATCATTTTTAATCATAGTATCTAAAGGTAAGCTATTTGGCCTAGTAAAGCAAGTTTCGGTTGTAATGAGTTACGTTTGCAATGAATTTTTACCAATGGTCATTCCTAAGGTTTGTGTGACTGCATAGTTTTATAACGCATTTTGCCCGATGGTAAGCTTACTGCGTGTAACTACAGGAGTTTAATGATGGATTTGGGTATTGCAGGCCGCTGGGCCTTGGTAGGTGGCGCAAGCAAGGGGCTGGGCTGGGGCTGCGCGCAAGCACTGGCGCGCGAGGGTGTGAATGTGGTCATGGTCTCGCGCGGGGCGCAGGTGCTAGAAGCCGCCGCTGACGCTTTGCGGTCAGTCTGCCCGGCCACCATACTTACAGTAGCAACCGACATCACCACGCCCGACGGCCGCGCGCGGATTTTTGCAGCTGCAGGTGGCCCGGGCAGTAACTTTGACATCGTCGTCACCAACGCCGGTGGCCCACCCACAGGCGACTTTCGCACTTGGACCCGCGACACTTGGCTGGCAGCTATTGATGCCAACATGCTGACCCCTATCGAGCTGATCAAGGCCACCGTCGATGGTATGGCGGCACGCGGTTTTGGCCGCGTTGTCAATATCACCAGCAGCGCGGTGAAGTCGCCAATTGATATCTTGGGCTTATCTAACGGTGCACGCAGCGGCCTAACGGGTTTTGTGGCGGGTGTCGCGCGCAGCAGCTTAGCCGCCCAAGGGGTCACATTAAACAACCTGCTGCCAGGCATTTTTGACACCGATCGTTTGGCAGGTAATTTTGCAGCAGCGGCTAAGAGCAGCGGCAAGACAGCTGAAGAAGTGCGCGCCAGCCGTATTGCTGCACTGCCAAACAAACGGTTAGGTACACCCGAAGAATTCGGCGCGTATTGCACATTTTTATGCAGCATGCACGGCGGGTATATCAACGGCCAAAACCTGCTGATCGATGGTGGTAGTTTTCCGGGGACGTTCTAGTACGCTATTGATTACATGGCTGCTTGAGCATGATTTACTTGGGTTACAAGGCTAAATTGCTCTTAAAAATGCTCTTTTAGGGAGCATTTGACTGTCGAGCAGTTCTTTCTTGGCATCTTGGTCGCGTACGCACGGTTGGGCATGTAGCAATCGCCCTCTCAACTGGGGTAACAGAAATCGGTCGATCGCTACATGCCCAACCGTGTCGCCAAATTAGTTGGCGCGCCACATTGATCGCAAGTGAGATTAAGCCAGTAAATAAACCTTAGCCAAGTCACAAAACTAAGAAATTAAGAATCCTCAGCCTCAACCACAGTAGGCACACGCTGCGCTAATGCACACATCAGCTCGTAGCCCACCGTGCCCGCAGTGGCCGCTACCTCATCGATCGGCAACACCGCACCGTTGCTGGCACGCCCCCACAGCGTCACTTCGGTGCCCTGCTGCACAGCCTGCATGCCGGTAATGTCTACTGTAATCATGTCCATGCTAACGCGGCCTACCGTGCGCGTGCGCACGCCGTCCACTAACACAGGCGTGCCTGTAGAGCATAGGCGTGGATATCCGTCGGCGTAGCCACAGGCCACTACCGCAATACGCATCGGTTTGTCCGCCACAAAGCTAGAGCCATAGCCGACAGTGTCGCCTGCTGACAAGTCACACACGCTCAGCACCTGCGTTGACAAAGTCATGGTGGGTTGCAAATCCCAATGTTGCACCGAGTGTTGTGGGTAGTCGGGAGCGCTGCCATACAGCATGATGCCGGGGCGCGTCCAGTCAGTAAGGACTTGGTCCGCGCTGTAACGCAGCGTGGCGGCGCTATTGCTCAGCGATCTTTCGCCAGGCAGGTCTTGGGTCGTTGCGTTGAATACGGCCAGTTGGTGGGCAATGCCATCCGCGCCGCAGCGCTGCCCATCGGCGTCGCTAAAGTGCGTCATCAAGGTAATTTCATCGACTTGAGGTAACCCGTTAAGCCGTGTCCACGCGCTACGAAAGCTCGCAGGTTTAAAGCCCAGGCGGTTCATACCCGAGTTCATTTTTAAAAATACGCGGTGCGGCACATTGGTTTTATGCGCCGCCAGCATATCGATTTGCTCGCTGCAATGCACCGTATGCCATAGCAACAAACGCGAGCACAGCTCGAGGTCGCGCAGCTCGAAAGCGCCTTCTAGCAACAAGATGGGGCCACGCCAGCCAAGGCTGCGCACGCGCTGGGCTTCGTCCAGATCAAGCAGGGCAAAGCCGTCGGCTGCGCGAAATCCGTCAAAAACGCGCTCGATACCGTGCCCGTAGGCGTTGGCTTTGACCACCGCCCATACTTTGGCATCGGGCGCTCTGGCGCGGGCGCGCGCTAAATTATGGCGCAGACCGGCTGTGTGAATGGTGGCTAATATAGGGCGCGGCATAACGGCTGAGTAGATCAGATGGTGAAGATTGCTGGGCTGTCAAGCAGGATATTCGCTAGTGTAGGCCCAACCTGATTACGCGGTGGGGTGCCTGCACATGCTATAAAGTCGAGTTGTTGCCAAATAGTTAATCTAATCTTTACGTGAAACGCGGTTTTTACACCATTATGTCGGCGCAGTTTTTCAGCTCGCTGGCAGACAACGCCCTATTTATTGCTGCTGTGGAGCTACTGCGCGATGAGCGCCAGCCCGAATGGCAGCGTGCAGCGTTAGTGCCCATGTTCGCGCTTTTCTATGTGCTGCTCGCTCCGTTCGTCGGCGCGTTTGCAGATTCGCAACCCAAGGGTCGCGTCATGTTGCTGAGCAACAGCATCAAAATCATAGGTTGCCTGATGATGCTAACCGGAGTGCATCCGCTATTAGCCTATGCAGTGGTGGGCCTTGGTGCTGCCGCTTACTCACCAGCTAAATACGGCATATTGACCGAGCTCTTGCCTTCCTCACAACTGGTTAAAGCCAATGGATGGATCGAAGGTCTGACAATTGGCTCTATTATTTTGGGCGTTGTCTTGGGTGGCCAACTGGTAGGACGCTCCGTGTCTCATTTGCTGTTGTCGTTTGATTTTCCATTGGTCGACACGGGCATTGATACACCGCCCCAGGCTGCCATTTGCGTGCTAGTTGTTATTTATTTACTGGCAGCATGGTTTAACAATCGTATTCCACTGACGGGTGCCGAGATGCGGGCATTGCCGCGTAATCTGTTTACCCTGCTGCCTGATTTTTGGACCTGCAATCTGGCTTTGTGGCGCGATAAGCTAGGCCAAATCTCGTTGGCTACTACCACTTTATTTTGGGGTGTTAGCGGTAATCTGCGCTACATTGTGCTGGCGTGGAGCGCGGCTGCTTTAGGCTACAACACTAGAGAAGCATCGACACTAGTGGGTGTGGTCGCCATTGGTACCGCTGTCGGTGCCATACTGGCGTCGCTTAAAACCCGTCTTGAGCATGCGCCAAGGTTAATGCCGCTGGGTATTGCCATGGGCCTGTTGATGATTGTGCTCAACTTAATTACCAACGTCTGGTTGGCCGCGCCTTTTTTAATTTTGCTGGGCGCTATCGGCGGCTTTTTGGTCGTTCCGATGAATGCGTTGTTACAGCACCGCGGGCACAATTTAATGGGAGCCGGCCGTTCGATTGCGGTACAAAATTTTAACGAGCAAGCGTGCATTTTGAGTTTGGGTGCCTTGTACACCTTGGTCGCTACTGTTAACTGGTCTCGCTTTAGCATCACGCAAAAACTAGGCTTGAGTGCGTTGAAGCCCGAGCAGCTCAGCGCTTATTTGGCCATTACGATGTTTGGTTTGCTAGTAGCGGGCATGATGCTGGTGATCAAACGCTGGCATGCGTCCAACTTAGTTCACCACTCGCAAGAGCTAGCTCGATTGCTGCACATTGCACGCAATGATAATCTGCACGGCTAAATAACCGCGCTGCTACCCGTGATGCGCCTTCCTACTGCACCTGCAGCCATTACGCGCTTGGCGGTAGGTGCTTTGATGATCAACGCACTAGTTTGGGGTTTGTCGTGGTGGCCTTTTCGCATACTCCAAAATTATGGCGTGCATCCTTTGTGGGCCACTGCCATGGTCTACACACTGGTGTCAGTTTGCATCTTGTTGGTACAGCGCGCCGCATGGCGTGGGGTTATGCAACAGCGGGCTATGTGGTTACTGGCACTGGGCTCTGGCATAACCAATATCTGTTTTAACTGGGCGGTAACTGAAGGCGACGTAGTACGTGTGGTATTGCTGTTTTATTTAATGCCTGCATGGGCGGTACTGCTAGCTTGGTGCTTGCTGCGTGAGCGCGTGGATGCGGTGGCATTGGTACGGCTTAGTGTGGCGCTTGCAGGGGTTCTATTGATCCTGAAAACGCCAGGATCTGCTTGGCCTGTGCCGCAAAGTTTGCCAGACTATCTAGCACTGTTGGGGGGCTTTAGTTTTGCTCTGGTGAATGTGATGCTACTGAAGTTGCGTGATGCTCCTGCTGCATCACGCATGCTGAGTATGTTTTTGGGTGGTGCGATGATGTCGGGCGCGATAGCGCTATGGGGTGGTGTTGTGGGCTGGGTTCCTGCGATCCCCTATGTGCAGTTTGACTGGCTTAGTGTGCTGCTGGGACTTACCGTAGCATTTTTGTTTAGCAATCTATCATTGCAGTATGGTGCAGCGCATCTGCGTTCGGGCACTACGGCGATCATCATGTTGTCAGAGATCGTGTTTGCATCTTTGTCGTCTGTGATGTTAGGCGCCTCAATATTAAACGCCCGTACACTGCTAGGCGGCGCACTGATACTTATTGCAGCTGCTACAGCAGCAATGGCAGACAAGTCAGACAGCCATTAACCTAGATTGCAGCTGCACAGCTGTGTTACTGCAAAAGACGCTGTAAGTTGCACAGCGCTTTAGATCATTAACGAGGCTGTGTCTTGCGAGGTTAATCGGCGCACATGCTCTAACAGTACAGCATCCGTATAAGGTTTGGTTAAATACAGATCTACGCCAGCGTCTTCAGCCAGCACGCGATGCTTGTCGCTTGCCCGTGAAGTAATCATGATGACAGGTAGGCCCATGAATGCAGGTACTTCGCGTATCCGGCGTGTAAGATCTAAGCCGTTAAGGTTAGGCATTTCTAAGTCAGTCAATACGATCGCGGGTGGCTTTTCGCGCATGCTGTCCAAGGCCAGGAAGCCGTCGTTTGCGCTGGTAACTTCGTAGCCCGCATCCTCCAGCAGCTGCTCCATTGAACGACGCACAGACAAAGCATCGTCTACCACCAACACACGCGTCCGTTTGACGGCTAATCGGCGGCGCAACGCTAGCGACGCTGTCACACGCACTGTAGAACGCGCAGCGCGCTCCAGCGCGGGAACATCCAGCACGAACATGGGTTTACCGTCTGCACGCATAGCACCACCTACAACTCCGGCAATACGTCGCGTAAGACGCCCTACGTCTTGCAAGATCAACTCGCGTGCGTCAACGACGGTGTCGACCACCAAAGCAATCGTTCCTGTCGATGCTTTGCACAGTACACATGGCCTAGGGGTTGCCATCATATCGACATGGTCTTCAAACCCTAACCACATGCCCAGGCTGTAAGCAGGGTAGCTGCCATTCGCATAATCAAGATAGGTCTGCGCATCTTTAATTACTAGCCTTACTTCATCCGCTGCTAACGCTTGCACCACTTGGTCAGCAGGTAGCGCAACCCATTCATTGGCACAGCTCACAATAAGTGACTGCGTAGCACCTGTCGAGACAGGTACGTGCAACGTAAAACTTGAGCCTTTATGAGGTTCGCTAGCAATTTCAAGACGCCCTTTCAATGCACTGATGCGGTCATTGACAACATCCATACCGACGCCACGCCCGGAGACTTCAGTGACTTCACCTTTGGTACTAAAACCTGGTCGCAAAATCAAGCGGCGCAGTTCGTCTTCAGACAATTGCACCCCGCGTTCAATCAAACCGTATTCGACAGCTTTGTCATACACCGTAGGCAGATCTAAGCCTCGACCATCGTCCGCACAAATAACCTCTACCTCTTGCCCGCTGCGCCTAAAACTCAACGTTACAGTGCCGGTTTCTGATTTGCCCAACATACTGCGTTCGTCAGCGTCTTCTATGCCGTGGTCTACCGCATTGCGCAGCAAGTGCAACAAGGGTTCCGTTAAGCGGTTCAACACGTCGGCATCTAAGGTGGTGTTTTCACCCACTATCACCAGCTGCGCTAGCTTGCCTGTGCTGGAGGCCGTTTGCGCAACGTTACGCTTCAAGCGGGCCACCACCGACTTCACAGGCACCAAACGCGCTTGCAGTAGTTCACGGTGCTGTTCGCGCAAAGAGTAGTCTTCGTCACGCAGCAGTTGCATACCGCGCACCAAATGTTTTTTGGCTTCGCGGGCAAACTCTAATTCGTCTTGCACTGCCTCGCTGACAAAGCGTGACAGGCCGTGCAACGCGTCGTAACGGTCCATCTCCAGCGGATCAAATCCTTCGCCTGTTTCGCGTTTTTCTTGCAGCTGTACCACCTGTTTATCTACCGTTTGTTCCAGCTCACGCAGGCGGATGTTTAACTGGGCATGGTGCAGCTCTAGCGCCGCCAACCGTTCGTCAGCATCTTTGACAATCTGACTGAAACGTTGGGTGTTAATAATAGACTGACCTGAACGGCGCAACACCCGGCTTAAGCGGTCTACGCCCACGCGCAGCGTTTGCACTTCAACAGCGGGTGTGGCTATGCCGTTGCTAGTGCCATCTGAAGCCTGCGCGACTACTGCGCGTGGGGCAGCAGTAATATCAGCCCCACCCACCGCCAAAGCCTCAGGGTTTTGTATGGTAATGCTGCCATCACGCATCCAGCCCACCCAGTCCAAAAGACGCTGCAAACACTCTACCGCTTCTGTGGGTGGAGCTTCTTCACCTTGCAAATGGGCCACCATATGCTGCATCACCCCTACGGCATGCTGCATGTCGCGCACTGCTGCTGGATTGACAACATCGCCCACTTGCACGCGCTCCAGCGCCCATTCCATGACGTCTTCAAGGCGGTGGGCGGTACGCCCGATACCCGGCAAGCCAATAATATTTCCGGAGCCTTTGAACGTGTGCGCGATGCGTTGCGCCTCAATCATGTGCTCTTTTTTAACGGTGCCTGCTGCCAGATTATCCAAGTGCACGAGCAACCGTTCTAGCTGCTCGGGTGCATCTGCCAGCATGGCTGACAACAAGCCAAGGTCCACCTCGTCTATTGCCAAGCTGACGTCGTCGGGTGTTGCGGGCTCAAGCAATGCCGTGGCCGCTGCCAATTCTTCTGCGGCTAATGCAGGGGGTTGCAGCAACATATCGCGCAATAGATCCAGCACAGACTCGTCTGGCGCTACAGGACACGCGCGCAAATAATTTAAGATAGTGGCCACGCTTTGTGTGGTGGCCGGGGCTTCTAAATAGGCTTGCGCAGGTTTTAGCCAGCCTTGTAACCACACTAAAGACGCCGCATCAGGCGACTGAGACTGCAACGCTGCAAATTCAGCAATCTGCTGCAAATATCCGCCCCAGCCATGCAGCTCTACCAGCGCACTGGCTTGAATAGAGCGATCAATGACGCCCAGCATGGGTTCAAGGTGCTCTGCAGCCGCCGCAGGATGCTGCAGAGCACCTGCCATGGCTTGCTCGGTGGCGGGCACATCCAGCGCAAACTCTTCGCGCAACAAGCCCAGCAGATCGTCCAGTGTCATAGCGGTTTAGCAGTCAGTACGTGCAGCTTGTAATACTGCATTACGTGGTTTTTTCTGTCAGCTTGAACTGGCCCACAGCTTGGGTTAAACGACGAGAGAAATCAGCCAGCGTCTGCGTGGACGACGTTTGCTCCGCGATAGCGGACGACGTTTGCTCAGTACCTTGGTTAATGTCAAGCACCGACTGTTGCAGGCTGTTAGCCAACTGTGCTTGCTGATCAGAGAAGGTGGCAATCTGACGCACCAAGCTCACCAGCTGCTGGGTTGTTGTTTGCGTTTGGTTCATCTGCACACCCGCGCGCTGCGCCAGTTCAGACTGCTTTACCACTTCACCAATCAGTCGGTTCACCGTAAATAGCGTTTCGTTGGTTTCAGCTTGAATGTTGCCCACCAGCTGCGAGATCTGTGCTGTAGCTTGGCGCGAGCTGTCTGACAGGCGTTGCACCTCTTCAGCCACCACCGCAAAACCGCGGCCCGCCTCACCTGCAGTAGCCGCTTGCATGGACGCGTTCAAAGCAAGCACGTGCGTACGCTCAGAAATGGTGTTGATCAGTTGCACCGCGGTTGAAATTTCTTGCGAGCGTTCGCCTAGACGCTTAAATCGTTTTTCCATGTCTGAGATCGAGTCACGCAGCTGGTCCATGCCCTTTACCGTGCCATCCACCGCTGTCAAGGCAGCTTGGGTTGCAGTAGCGGCTTGCTCAGCGACTTTATTCGACTGGGTCGACAGTGTGGCCATTTGGGCTAGCTGGTCCGTTGCTTGGTTCAGGTTAACTGACATTGACTGCAGCGCCTCGCGCTCTGATCGAGCAGTCTCCTCCACCATGACAGACTGCACACGCACAGCCTCAGAGGTTTTACGTACCTGCTCAGCAATATCTTGCACTTCAGCCAACGTACGACCTGTCTCCTCAGTAAACTGGTTCACAGAAGATGACACCGTGCCAATGATGTCCTCAGTCACAGGTGCGCGCGCAGTCAAGTCGCGGTTGCCTAACTGAAACACGGTCTGCAAAAGCGCAATCACGGAGTTGTTCAGTGTCTCGTTTTCTTTGCCGGCTTTTTCTAGCGATGCAATACGATCATCCAGCAGACCGTCAAACGAACGGCCTAGTGCGCCGATTTCATCTTGTTCTTTTAAAAGCGTGCGGGCAGCCGTGTTGCCCGATGCCACCTCTTGCACGGTGTCGCTCAGTTTTTTAATCGGTGCCAAGAATCGGCGCAGGAACCAGGTAACCAACAGGCCAGCAACTAGCACCACACCTAGACCAATCAGCAACGCACGAATCAATGACTGTTGGTTAATGGCAGTAATCGCTTGGTCTGCTTCGGTCTCATCGATTTTCGCCACGATAGCCCAATTCAAACCCTGTGCACGGAATGGACTCCAGGCGCCATAGCTGGAAATACCGCGGTAGTCCACAAACTTTGCAAAGCCATCCTTACCTGACAAGGCCTCCCGAGTGGCCAAAGAATCGATCGTAAGCAAACCGATATTAGTGTTTTTCTTCAGCATTACCGCTTGATTGGCGGCACTGATTTTGTCGCCCATAGCTTTAACAAAATCTTCTTTGTTTTCTAGCAAATAGCGTGTGTTGGTGCGTGTAATCTTATCTGCTCCAACGATAAACATATCACCTGAGTCACCCAAACCGATTTTTTTCCACGCTTTGTTAGAGTTCATCACCTCAGATACTTTGTCGATGGGGAACTGGATGGCGAGGACGCCTACTTGCTTGTCGCCATCAAACAGTGGAACTGCAGCGAACGACGCTTGATCGTTATACGACGCTAGATAGGGCGCGAAATCAGATAGGTATACGGCGTCGCGATTGGCTGCCTGCTTAACCTTGTTATAAGCTTCGGCCAACTTGCTATCAGACGCAATACCCGTCTTGAGCGAGGAGCCAAAGTCAAACTCCTTAAATACGCTGTACACCACATTGTCTGTCTCGGTGTCGATCAAAAAAATATCGTAGAACTCAAACAACTTTTGCGCACGCTCTAAGCTGGGATGGTACTGGCTGTGGGCTTGCGCATAAGCGTAGCTGCCTTCGGGCTTGATCAGCTTTTCTTTTTGGCCTAAGGGGTTGGAGTTCTTGGTAATAAACTCTGTTTGCAAAGCTGCCCCGTTAGCGTCTAACGCTGCAATGCTTTTAGCCAAGTCAGGGGCCGCCTGTACATTGCGCTTGGTAAACTCTGTTGCAAATTCTTTTTGTGCATAAGCGGCAATAGCAGCAACTGCAACTGCAGGAGCAATAGTGCTGTCTTTAGCTGCTGTAGCAAAAGTGGTTTTAAACTGCCGCATTGCATCTATGGTGTTTTTTTGCGCTGCCAAGGCTTGTAGCTCTCGGATAGTAGAGCTGAATTCATCGGCAAGCTGTTGGCTTTTGGTATCGCGTAGCGCAATCAACTGGGCGCTCGTGCGCTCTTGCAGAGTCTGATCTGCCAAGCTGGAGGCCCCTTGCCACATCAATGCCGCCGTAATAGCCACAGGCACTAAGGTTAAGAGGCCCGCGCCCAGCAGCATTTTTTGCCGAATATTCATAGTTCACTCCGTTTACGTTAACTGCCGGAGCGTTTTTTGCGCTGCATCGACGAATTCATTGATTTCCAACATGTTGTAATTTGCAGAGACTACAGCAGTGACAGCTCATCGGCAAGCACCGCCATCAGTTTGTCTACGTTAATTTCCAGAAAATTGCGCCCTGTCGCGTCTGTCGCCACCGCATCACAAACCTCGCGCAGACTAGCCGGCAGAGCGCCAGCATAAGTTAGCTCTTGCGGCTCGTAGTTCAGCTGCTGTGGCAGCCCGTTAAAAATGAAAGCGACAGCATCGTCAGCGCCCGTGCTTTGTAAGCCGCCGACCAGCAAGCGCTGATGGGGAGATACTTGCAAGCTGGCCGTATTAGGGCTGAAGTAGATGGCCAAATCGATCACCGGCAATATGTTGCCTTCTATGTTGGCAGCACCTACAAGCCAAGTTGGCGACTTGGGCACGGCGCTGATCTCAAAGGTCTCGACGATTTGCCGCGCCCAATCAAACGAAAGCGCTAGGGCCCATGAACCGCAGACAATGCCTTGGGCTAGCTTCACAACGCACTCTTTACCATACTGTTTTTGTAGCCCACACCCGCATTAATTGCTGCGTGATGGTGTGGCAGTACTGTGCACCAGATTTCCAAGCTCCGCATTAAATAGAGCTCAGGATTTGATCGGACGTGTAGGGCTTGGTGACGTAACCTTTGGCACCCAGCATTTGCGCAAATACGCGGTCTGCTTTTTGGTCTTTAGACGTTACAAACACCACTGGGATGCCCTTGGTAGTGGGGTCTTGCATCAGTTGGCGGGTGGCAGAAAAGCCGTCCAGGCCAGGCATATTCACGTCCATCATGATCAGGTCTGGCACCTCTGATTTGGCTTTGGTCACCGCCTCAGCGCCGGAACTGGCTGATACGACTACCCAACCTGCATCAGAGAAAATGCGCTGCAAATTTTGCGCGTCTACTGGTGCGTCGTCAACTACTAAAACTTTTTTCATGATAATTTCCTCATTCTGTTGGTTCGCGGTTTTCATTGCCTTGGGCAATGTATGCAGCGGGGATTATTCTTAAGTTTGGGGCGCTTTTGGCCCGCACCAGATCTGGCTTACCGTGATCCAATAGCGCCAAAACCAGACTTCACGCTCGCACCGTAATTAGTCTGCTGGAAGCCGCGCGCGACGGTACGGTCGTGCTTGGCCAGCACGGCAATCAAGTCGCGCTCGTTGAGGGGTTTGGTCAAATAGGCGTCGCAGCCTGCCAGCGTGCCCCGGATTTTGTCGATGGTGCCGCCACGGCTGGTAAGCATCACCACCACAGGTGGCTTGCCTTCGGAGTATTTGCGCTGCTTGATGGCGCGGCAAGTTTGGTAACCATCCAAGCCCTCCATCATCACATCAAGAAAAACAAATTTATAAGGCCGCACATTCATGCGCCCTAGAGCCTCCTCGCCGGAGTTGACCAAGTCGGTGCGAAAACCAAAACGGGTGAGACGATTACGCATGAACTTCAACGCAATATCGCTGTCATCTACCACCAAGATATGGTCTACATTTTGGTCATCATCGACAGTCATAGGCCGGGTAGCACCGCCTAGGACGGGGTTTTCATCGCGGCTATTGGTAAAGTCGCCCGAGCCTAAGCGCACGTCGTTACGGACTGCGCGTGCCGGTGCAGCTGTTGGTGCTGGCTTGCTGACCGTTGCAGGTGCCACTGCCGTACGCGGCGCTGGCACTGCTGGGGTGGTAGCTGGCGTGCGATAAGTCGGCACGGGCGGCACTGCTGCACGCGGCAATGCGGGTGTTGGCGTTGGTGTGGCAGAACTAGACGCTGGTGCAGTCACTGCAGATGCTGATGCCGATGCTAATGGCCGCGGCACTGCGGGTGCAGCAACAGTGGGTGCACCGTTGAGCATTAGCTCAACCGTGGTCAGCACTTTCATCAAATTCAAGGGCCGCTTTTGCGTAGCCCAACCGGTGCCGCCATCGCTATTGCCGATCAGCATGACATGGACGCAGGGCTTTTGTGCAATGACTGATTGCAGAACGTTGGCATCATCCGCGTTAACTACCGCAAGATTGGCTTGTTCAGGCTCTACCACCAGCACATACCCGGGCGGGCGACGGGCGGCCAGCCTGAAAAATGACTCAAATGTGGCTCTTTCGAAGGACGAAAAACCTACTAGCGCAATTTTGTGAGGGGTACTCATCTCTGGCCTTTGCAGTAAACACGTTTCACCGAGCTTAGCGAGCATGTTGCCCAAATACCGCCGTATAAAGCGCAATATTCGCTATGACTCGGCTGATTTTCGATTGCTAAAGAGTTGTTTATAAGCATATTTATTACCATTTGTATTCTATGCAATCCGCAGGTATGAAGCAAATTCTGACGTGAGCCGAACCTCTGTTTAAGCCCCAGGGTGTGAAATTGGCCCAATTTGCTTATAAAAAACAACGATTCAAGCAAAACACGCATTTAAAAACTAGACTAGTATCGGAACCATGACACATACTGCATACGATTTTGAGGCTTTGGACACTAGGGGCCACAAGGTGGCATTAAAGAAGTTCAAAGGCAAAGCCATGTTGATCGTCAACACCGCCAGCGCTTGCGGCTTTACCCCGCAGTTTGCGGGCTTAGAGGCGCTGCACCAGCAGTACGGCAAACAAGGCTTGGTAGTGCTGGGCTTTCCGTGCAACCAGTTTGGCAACCAAGACCCCAATAGCAATGAAGAAATTACCAGTTTCTGCCAATTGAACTACGGCGTGCAATTTGACATGATGGCCAAAATTGAGGTCAATGGACCACAGGCGTTACCGCTGTTTAAATGGCTTGCCAGCGAAGCCCCGGGTTTGCTGGGCAGCCAGTCCATTAAATGGAATTTCACTAAATTCTTAGTGGGCAAAGACGGCCAAGTACTGCGCCGCTATGCACCGCAAGATACCCCAGCCTCGTTAGCCAAAGACATTGAGGCCGCGCTTATTTAGGCAATTGCATTTGCTGTGCGACCCACCCGTCCATTTGGGCCACGGCGTCGTCTGCCGCGGCGGTTAAGGCACGCACGCCCCCGGCAGCATCTTGCGCGGTAGCGTTAGAACTTGCGCTAAAAATCTGTTGTCCCACCCATTGCTCTTTGTGCAATAGCGTAGCGCGCAGGCGCACCACACCTGCGCTGCGACCCGGTGATTCAAAAACCTGGCTAAATTCGTCCAACTCTACCTGCAGCCGCCAAGGAGCCACGCCATCGGCCACGCCCAGCACCGGGCCGCGCGCCCCCAGAGCGTTGCGCACACGCAGTTGCACCAGTTGCGCAGGCGGCATGCTCCAGCGCGCTAGGCTGTAGGCGCGCAACTGGTGCACATCCGCATAGGCTAAGCGGTACACCAACGCCGTGCTGTCCAGGGCTGTGGGGCTGATCACATCGGCCAATACCAAGACGGGCGAGTCCTTGGGCAATTCTGCGGTTGCCAGCGCAGCAGGCAGCCCCAAATCGTAGACCGATTTGCTCACCGGTGCCTGTGGGGCGGCGCAAGCTGCCAAGAGGCCAATGGCCGCCAGCATTGACACACGGCGGATCGTTAAATTTATGCATTCAGTGCTTAGTTTTTTAGTGTGTTTTAGCATTTTTAGCCCGTAGATACTGCTCAAGCAGCTATAAAATTAATAGTGAACTGTCGATGTCAAATTAATCTGTTGTGTTGTACTGGCTCAGTGCGCACTATGGCAGCTGATCGGTTGGCTTAACGTGCTGGTGGCGCAAAGCCTGGCTCACCTGGACCGGGTGTAGCGGTGCCATTGCCGTAAATAAAGCCTTGCGGATTCTCGCCAATCGTGTTGAACACGCGTTCTGCATTGCGCGCCGTTTTAGACGTATTGTCGGCCGCCCGGCCCCAACGGGGCAAGGTGTTGGCATTGAAGGTTTGCGCGCCTTGCGTGACGGCCGCACCGCCTGCGCTCACTTGGTCCAGTACGCCATCTTTTTCGGTCAATCTGCCGCTGAGCGAGGTGATAGCGGTGGTGGCTGCGCTGGCAGCGCGGGAGGTTGCTTGCGCTGTTTTGTTCAGCTCGCTAGACGTCGCCTGCAGCGCACGCATGGCACCGCTGGTGTCTTTGACCAGCGCGGGAATGTCGGTGCGCTGCGGGCCAAACTGCGCGTCGGCAATGGCCTGCAGGCGCTGCGACATAGCTCCAATTCGCGCTGCGCTTTGCCCAGCAGACTTGACGCTGTCTAGCAATACCTTTTGATTATCTAGTGACAGCAGTTGGTTAAGACGCTGGGTGGTTTCTTCCACCTGCACCAGCACGTTACTGCCCTGTTCGGTTAACTTGGTCAGCAAGTTAGTGCGCAGCGGGATGCGGGTGGGTCGCTCTGCCGTAGTGGCTAGCGGCTGTTTAGATTCGCCGCTGTCGTCTAGCTGGATGTAGGCCAAGCCGGTAACGCCCTGAAACCCCAGCATGGCGTAGGTTGAGCTGGTCAGCGGCGTAGCCTCATCGATGGCCAGTTTGACCAGTACATTGCCGGTGACTTTAGGGTCAAAACCAATAGCGTCTACCCGCCCCACGTCGATGCCGCGGTAACGCACGGGTGCTTGGGCTGACAAGCCAGTGACCGACTCGCGTGTGCTCAGCTCGTAGGTGTCACGCATTTTGGTATCGCGCGACAGCCACGACGCCAGCGCCACCACAATGGCCGTGATGAGCAGTACAAACGCACCAGCTGCCAGTGCGTGCGATTTATTTTCCATAAGACAACCTCCCCTGCATGGTGTCAAAACTATTGTCTAACAAGATGGTGCTTAACACGTAACGCATTGCTTTAGTCCTTAATGTGGTGCCGGCACAGGGGGTGCCAACGTAGCCATCGCGCGCCTGCCACGCTCACCCAAAAAGAATTTCTCGATAAACGGGTGGCGGTACGCGATTACCTCTTGCGGCGTACCGCTGACGATGATTTTTTTATCGGCCAGCACCGCCACCCGCGTGGACAAGTCGAGCAAGGTGTCCAGGTCATGCGTCACCATCACCAAGGTAAAGCCCAGCTCTTTGTGCAGTGAACGCAGCAAGGCGCAAAAATCGTCGGCACTTTCAGGGTCTAGACCGGCGGTGGGCTCGTCTAGAAACAGCAGCGGCGGGTCCATGATGAGCGCACGGGCCAGCGCTACCCGTTTGATCATGCCGCCTGACAAATCGGCTGGCATTTTCAGCGCCTGTTTAGCGTCTAGGCCCACCATTAGCAGCTTAACCATGGCGGCGTCATGCACTAAATCGTCGGGCAACTGCTGCAACTCGCGTAGTGCAAAGGCAATGTTGTCGAGCACGCTAAACGCTGAGAACAGCGCACCGTGCTGAAACAGCATGCCCACGCGGCCCGACGCACCCTGCCCGCCCAATGCCGACACGGGCTGGCCCAACACCGATATGGTGCCGCGCTGCGGTGTCTCTAGGCCCAATATCTGCCGCAACAACACGGTTTTGCCCGAACCCGAGCCGCCCACGAGTGACAGCATTTCGCCTTGGGCAATCGTCAAGTCCAGGTCTTTGTGAACGACTGATTCAGACTCTGGCGTTTTAAACACCGTCCATAGTTTAGAGATTTCCACCACGTTGGTCATATGCCCACATCCTTAAAGACGATGGCAAACAACGCGTCGACCAAAATCACCAAGGTGATAGAGGTGACTACCGAGGCCGTGGTGCCTTGGCCTAGGCTCTCGGTGTTAGGTTTGACACGCAGGCCAAAGTGGCAGCCCACCAACGCGATCAGCAGGCCAAACACCACCGACTTAAAAACCGCCAAGGTTAAGTTAGACAGCGCGACCGCGTCGGGCAGGCCGTTGATAAAAAATTTGGGGGATATGCCCAGCGCAATGTCGGCGGCCAGCATGCCGCCTATCAGCGCGGCCACAGTGGTCCACACGCTGATCAGCGGCATGGCCAGAGCTAATGCCAAAGCGCGCGGCATGACCAACCTGAACCCGTGCGGTATGCCCATCACCAGCATGGCGTCTAGCTCTTCGGTGACCCGCATGACGCCAATTTGCGCGGTGATGGCCGAGCCAGAGCGGCCAGCTATCAAGATAGCCGCCAGCATGGGCCCCAGCTCGCGCACCAGCGACACGCCCAGCAAATTAACGATGTAGGCGTCGGCTCCAAACTGTTTAAGCTGCTGCGCGCTCAAATACGCCAGCACCACGCCAATCAAAAACCCCACCAGCGCAGTAATAGGCAGGGCCGTAGTACCAAACTGGTACATATGGCCTGATATATCGCGCCACGGCCCCAAGCGCGGCTGGCTGGCAAAACGCACTATGTCTAGAAATAGCTGACCAATCAGCCGCACAAAGTCGCGTGCGTGCGACAGCCACTGCAGCAAAATATCGCCCAGTGCCAAGTAGCGCTGATGCCACGACTTAGCGGGTTCGGTGTGGAGCGGTATTGTTAAATGCGCTACACGCTCTAACATCTCGCGCTGCTGGGGCTGCATGATAGCCCCAGCTGGCAAGGCGCGGCCCCAATGCTGGTACAGCAGCTGCGCACCGATGTGGTCAATTTGTTCAGCCTCGCGCAAATTCCACGATGTGTCTTTGGAAGCACGCGCTTTGGCAAGATCTGCTTGTACGGCGTCCCACTGCACAGGGTCGGCAAACTGCGCTGCGGTCCAGCGCCCGCGCAGCACGTACTGCGGGCCTTGCGGCGTGGTCAGTGTGTCAATGCGTGGCGCGGGTGTGTCCATAGGCTCAGGGTGGCTAAACACAATAGTAGCCTGTAACGCACCCCATCACTTGTAAGCGTTTGGCTCTTAAATACTCCCCCAGACATTGTCCAGAGCTTGCCGCGCGGCACCTATCACCAGCTCGTGGGCGCGGGAGGCGGCGTAGACAAAGCACAGTGTACAGTCTAGCGACACTTTATCGGCAATCACCAAGCCACGGGTTTGCGACTCATGGATGGCGGTAGAGTCGCGTACCAGGCTTAAGCCTACACCCGAGCGCACCAAGTCCAGCATGGAGGCTTCTTGGTCGACCAGTGCCGCGCGTTTGGGGCTGATGCCCAGCGGACCAAATACGCTGGCTAGCAGGCGGTGGTGGGCAGAAGCGGGTGGCGTGGTGATCCACGGCAGCGCAGCTAGGGCGCGCCAGTCGCGGCCTAGTATTTGCGGCCCCCAGCCTGCCGGTGCTAGCACGCGGTAGGTAAATTTAGTCAATGGCAGTACTATAAATTCAATAGCTGGTTGAGCAGGTTTTACTTGGGTTATTGGCCTATTTGGTACTATATTTTGGCTTAGAACAGCGTCCGAATCGGCTAAGTAGAAGCCTACGTCCAAGTCGCCCTGCGCCAGTTGCGTCAGCACCTCGCCGCTGATGGCTTGGCGCAACTCGGTGTCGATTTGCGGTGCAGATTCAACTAACTGCTTGAGAAACTCACCCAGCCGCGTGAACTCAGGGTCCAAGATAGTGCCCACCCGCAACGTACCGCGCAAGGTGCTGTGCAAATTACGCGCCGATTGGCCAAAGTCTTGCAGCGCAGCAAGCACCTTCTCAGCCTGCGGCAGCAGCGCCGCACCGTCGCGCGTGAGCGCCAAACCCTTGGGTGTGCGGGTGAACAGCTGCAGTTTGCTGCGCTCTTGCAGAGCCTTGATTTGCAGGCTGACGGCCGGTTGGGTCAGGTGCAAGCGTGTGGCGGCACGCGACACATTGCCCTCGCGCGCTACGGCGCAAAAAGCTTTCAAACTGGCCAAATCGTAGCTGCTGGCTGTAACTAGCGGCAGCTGGGCCGCAGCTAAATGGCGGGCATTCAGACCATCCGCAGGCGTTGTAGCGGCACTCAGGCGAGGATCAATAGGACGGTTGCGCATCGGCGTATTGTATAAGTATTACTTATAGTAATGTTTTGCCAATTTCATTGGCTATTACTGCTCAGCTCAAGCAAAATTTAGCCTTATTCTGAAAGAACGCTATGAGTATTGCAAATATCAATCACTTTATCAATGGCCACGTAAACGCTGGCGCAGCAGGCGCTACTGGTCGCAGCCAAGCCGTGACCAACCCCGCCACAGGCGAAGTCACCGGCCGTGTGGCGCTAGCATCGGCAGTGGATGTAGGCACTGCGGTAGCCGCAGCGCAAGCCGCCTTCCCAGCCTGGGCCGATGCGCCGCCGCTTAAGCGGGCGCGGGTAATGTTCAAATTTTTAGAGCTGCTGAACTTGCACAAAGACGACCTGGCCCGCATGATCACCGCCGAGCACGGCAAGGTGTTTACCGACGCGCAGGGCGAGGTCACGCGCGGTATTGATATTGTCGAATTTGCCACCGGCATACCACAGCTGCTTAAAGGCGACTTTACCGAACAAGTATCCACCGGCATCGACAACTGGACGCTGCGCCAGCCGCTGGGCGTGGTGGCAGGCATTACACCGTTTAACTTTCCGGTGATGGTGCCGATGTGGATGTTTCCGGTGGCCATTGCAGCGGGTAACACATTTATTTTAAAGCCTAGCCCGATAGACCCAAGCCCGGCGCTGTTCATGGCCGAGCTGCTGAAAAAAGCTGGTTTGCCCGACGGTGTTTTTAATGTGGTGCAAGGCGACAAAGAAGCCGTCGATGCGCTGCTGGTACACCCTGATATCAAGGCGATCAGCTTCGTCGGCTCTACCCCCATTGCCAATTACATTTACGAAACTGGCGCGCACCACGGCAAACGCGTGCAAGCGCTGGGCGGCGCCAAAAACCATATGGTAGTGATGCCCGACGCCGACCTAGACCAGTGCGTCGACGCATTGATTGGCGCGGCCTACGGCTCGGCAGGTGAGCGCTGCATGGCCATTAGCGTGGCGGTGCTGGTGGGCGA
>JANLPQ010000017.1:0-18934 GCA_031367325.1 Polaromonas sp.
TTGCTGATAGCCTCGTCCACCGACATTTCACCCACAATAGCTTGTGTTACACGCGTGACTGTAGGCAGCATGATAGCGCGGTTGAATTTGTAGCCTTGGAAAGTAAATGCTTCGGTGGTAAGGGTGGCAACACCCTTACCAAACACGCCTAACGCAGCGCTCACTGGGGGCGCTGCACCAGCATAAGTTACGCCCTTCTTGGCTAGGCCTTGGTGAGCCGGAATATTATTGGTCTTGCTTGTAAACTCAGCGTAATTGGCCTCACTAGCTATAAACTCCATAAAAGCTGCCACTTCTTTAGGCGACTTGCTGGTCTTCAAAGCCACCCATGCCGCACCGCCCGGAATACCTGAACAAGCCGCAGGGCCACATGGATTAGGCACGGCCACCCAATCAAACTTGTTGCCGATTTCTTTGTTCAGGCTATTAATGGCCCACGAGCCAGACAACACCATTGCTACGCGACCGTTAGTAAATTCGCCCACAGAGTTAGCATAGGTCGAGCCACCTGAGCCACCCCACACTTCTTTAAGCATGGCGCCATCTTTGTGCCAACCTACAAATTTGTTGATAGTGGTTTTATAGCCAGCGTCCAATGTCAAATTGCCTTGGGCATCCAAAATTTTGGCACCATAGCTGATGGCTGGGCCTGCAAATCGGTGGCCAGAACGGTCCCACGCCATGCCTGCTTTTAGCTGCGTGGCGGTAGCTACTTTGCGCGTCGCCTCTACCCACTCATCCCACGTTGCTTTAGGGCCAGGCAGAGCAACTTTAGCTTGGTCAAACAAAGTTTTGTTCACATACGGGCCAGTCATGGTCAACTGCGACATAAAGCCATAGATGCCTTTGTCAGTGGCCGAGGGACGCAACCAAGGCAGGGTCGCTCCAAAGTTAGTCTCCCAATATTTGCTGTCTTTGACCAAGCCTCCGATATCCAAGTAATACTTTGACAAACCACCTAGATCAGTAACCCGGGCAATATCCGGGCCTTGGCCTGCGGCTAACTGAACAGGCAACTGTTCGTTGATAGTTTTATACGGCACGATGTCCACCACCACTTTTGTACTTGGGTTGGCGGCCTCAAATCGCTTGGCTTGCTCTGCAGTTACATCACACTCAACACCGTCTTGGTAGCACATCACGCGAATTTCTCCGGCGTTTGCCGCCCATGTTGCTGCAAGCCCTAAAGCAGTCAAACTTACGAGAAAGCCTGTACGACGAAGGTAAGAAAGTTGTTTCATAGTGATACCCAGTTTAGACAAAATATAGATAGCTAAATACTAAGTCAATAGCTTTGAAACGTTATCAGGGTTTCCCAGATAAAACCACCTAGGCCGTCTAAAATGCGTTGATGAATATTCATCAGCTCAGTGTCAATTATTTGCAAGAGCACGATCGCATTTTGGTGCGTGTCAATACCACCGATGCTGCAGAGCTGCGTCTTTGGTTTACACGGCGATTGGCGTTAGGTTTTGCACCACTTTTGTCGCAGGTGGTTACCCTGCAAACCGCTATGCAAGAAACAACACAGTCGCAGTACATCTCGCCTTTGGCCACATCCGATGCGGCTACACAGCAAATGCTGGCTGATTTTAAAAAGCATGAGCATTTACAAAAATCAGACTTTCAAACACCCTTTAAAGGCCAACCTAGTCAATTACCGCTAGGCGGTGAGCCTCTGCTAGTGACTGAGGTCAACATTACACCCTTACCCAGCGGGCAAATACAATTGGTTTTTAGTGAAAAACTCCCCGATGTGGACAAGCCACGCAGCTTTACCATGGCGCTAGAAGCTAATTTGACCCATGGTTTTATGCATCTGCTGGACAAAGCGATGGCAGTGTCGCTTTGGCGGCAAGACATTTTGGTAGAACTGGGCGGTGATCGATTGTCCAGTGGAGAGACGGCTGACACCACCGCCAAGCCCAAGTACTGGAACTAAAACTAGCGCAGCCTTAGCCTTGAATTTGCTCTTTGAGCTTGTGGCTAGCGTGAAAGGTAACAACGCGGCGTGCGTCAATAGGAATAGCCTCACCAGTGCGCGGATTGCGACCAGGGCGCGGGGCTTTGGTGCGAATTTGAAAGTTACCGAAACTGGAAATTTTGACGTCAGTGCCCTCGACCACGCTTTTGGCTATCAGCTCAAAAAACGCATCGATCATGTCTTTGGATTCACGCTTGTTCAGGCCAATTTGCTCAAACAATAAGTCTGCCAACTGCGCTTTGGTAAGGGCTGGGGTCTCTAGACTTTCTACGGTAAATTCCATCAATTGCTCCTAATCTTATAGCTGCTTGAGCAGTATTTGTGGGCTCAAAAGCCTATTTTATATATAAAACTTAATGGTAACCAAGATGGTTTCAGGCTCTTAACCTACCACCCACATCTGCTTGTAATTGCTTTAATACTGCAGCTACTGCAGCTTCGATCTGCTCTTCAGTCAGTGTGGCATCTGTACTGCCTAAGGTCAAGCGCACGGCCAAGCTTTTCTCGCCCTGCGCCATACCTACACTGCTGTCTTTGGGGCGGTACACGTCGAACAATAGCGCATCTTGCAGCAGACCATGGGTGGGTGCGGCATGGACTGCTGCCATCAGCGCAGCGTGGCCTACGCTCTCGCGCACGATGACCGCGATGTCGCGCTCTACGTCTTGAAACTTGGCTATGGCTTTGGCAGCAGGCAAATCACGCTGCATTACAGCGGTTAAATCTAGCTCGAACAGTACGGGTGCTGCAACGTTAGCAGGCAATTCGTAGCCCTGCTTCCAGCGCGGATGCAATTCGCCAATTACGCCAATCTCTTTGCCGTCTACCAGCACATTAGCGCAGCGGCCAGGGTGCATGGCAGGGTGCTCTGCAGCTACGAAGGTAGCTTGCAAAGGGGCAAGAAGATTTTCTACATCGCCCTTCACATCAAAGAAATCTGCTGCAGCGTCTTTAACACTCCATTGGCGCTGCACCGCACCACCAAAGGCAAGGCCTGCAATGCGCAATGGCTGCCGGATGCCCGCCACTTGCGTATCGCTGGTTTTGACAGAAGAATCGCGCATGAACACGCGGCCCAGCTCGAAGATGCGCACACGGCTGGCTTTGCGGTCTAGGTTATGCTTCAAAATTTGCAGCAAACTACCTAAAAGCGACGAGCGCATCACGCTCAGTTGGCTGGCAATGGGGTTGAGCAGTTTGATCGGGTTAGCATTGCCTGCCAGCTCGGTCTCCCAGCGTTCTTCGACAAAGCTAAAGTTAATCGTCTCTTGGTAGCCCAGCCCTGCCAACGCACGGCGTACAGCGAAGCGGCCACGCTGTGTCTCGCTGCGTATCTGAGGGGCGATCGGTGCTATCGGCAGCGACATGGGCAAATTGTCAAAGCCCACCATGCGCACTACCTCTTCGATCAAGTCTTCTTCAATCGTAATGTCAAAGCGGTATGGTGGTGGCATGACGGTAATCACACCGTTTTGCTCACTGGCGGGCAAGCCCAGGCGCTTGAAAGCGTCCAAACACTGCGCAGCCGTCACGGGCATGCCTATGACCTTGCTAGCACGCGCCACGCGCAACGTTACAGGCTTGCGCACAGGCATGTTCAGCTGCTGATCGTCCATAGGACCAGGCTTGCCACCGCAAATGTCCAACACCAACTGCGTGATGCGTTCGATATGCTCCACCGTTTGCGCAGGGTCTACGCCGCGCTCAAAGCGGTGGCCTGCGTCGGTGCTGAAGTTAAAGCGGCGCGAGCGGCCAGCTACAGCTTCGGGCCACCAGAAGGCGGCTTCGATATAAATGTTTTGCGTGTCGTCGGTGACAGACGTACTGTCGCCACCCATGATGCCTGCCAGTGACTCCACAGCATGGCCATCAGCAATCACACCCACTTTGTCGTCGATGGTTATGGTACTGCCATTGAGCAGCTTAAGGCTTTCACCTGCTTTGCCCCAACGCACATCTAAGCCACCATGAATCTTGTCAAGATCAAAAATATGCGACGGACGGCCAAACTCAAACATCACGTAGTTAGAAATATCCACCAGCGCCGTGACACTACGCTGCCCGCAACGCACGAGGTGGTCGACCATCCACTGAGGCGTCTTGGCCTTCGTGTTCACACCTTTGACAATACGGCCTGAGAAACGACCACACAAATCAGTAGCAGATATTTTGACGGGGAGCTTGTCGTCATGAACCGCAGCTACTACAGGAAAAGTTTGCGTTTTCAGCGGCGCACCCGTGATAGCCGACACCTCACGCGCCACACCGTATACGCTTAGGCAGTGGCCCAGGTTAGGCGTGAGTTTGAGCGTGAACAGCGTGTCGTCCAGCTTCAAATACTCGCGCACGTTCGTGCCAACCGGCGCATCCACAGCCAGCTCTAGCAAGCCACTAGCATCCTCGTCAATACCCAGCTCTTTGGCAGAGCACAGCATGCCTTGGCTCTCCACGCCGCGCAGCTTGCCCAGCTTGATAGCAAACGGTTTGCCGTCAACGCCCGGTGGAAGTAGCGCGCCGACAGTGGCGACAGGAATACGAATGCCTACGCGCGCATTGGGCGCACCGCACACGATGTTAAGCAAAACGCCAGTTCCCGCATCCACTTGGCAAACCCTCAAACGGTCAGCATCCGGGTGCTGAGCACATTCTTTAATCTCGCCCACCACTACACCAGTAAACGGCGGCGCAGCAGACGCAGTGTCCTCCACCTCCAACCCCGCCATCGTCAGCGCATCGGCCAACTGCTGGGTGGACAGTGGGGGGTTACAGAACTCTCTTAACCAACTTTCGGGAAATTGCATGGTGGGCTAACTTTTAAATTTGGGTGTCTAAATTCGGGGGACAGAACTACCGGACGCGAAGGACGCTAAGGATTCGCGAAGTACGCGAAAGAAATACAAAAATGAAGAAAATACAATTAACTATTACAAGTCAGCACAATAAAAAATTAATTTCGATTGAGCATCTGAAATACATTTTTTTCTTCATTTTGGTATTTTCTTTTTCGCGTCCTTCGCGAATCCTTAGCGTCCTTCGCGTCCAAATCTTCGGTTTTCGGTTTTCGGTTTTCGGTTTTCGGTTTTCAACTATCTATTGAAACTGCGACAAAAAGCGCACATCGTTTTCAAAAAACAACCGTAAATCATTTACCTCATAGCGCAGCATCGCCAGTCGGTCAATACCGCTGCCAAACGCAAAACCAATGTACTTCTCAGGGTCAAGCCCCATGTTGCGGATCACTGTAGGGTGCACTTGGCCAGAGCCTGCTACTTCTAGCCAGCGGCCAGCCAATGGGCCGCTGCTGAAGGCGATGTCGATTTCGGCACTAGGTTCGGTGAACGGAAAGTAGCTTGGGCGAAAACGCAGTGTCAAATCATCCGTCTCAAAAAACGCTTTGCAGAAATTGAGAAAGGTGACCTTGAGGTCTTTGAAGTTCACGTTTTCACCAATCCACAAGCCTTCAAACTGGTGGAACATAGGCGAATGGGTTGCGTCAGAATCTACGCGATAAGTACGACCGGGCGCGATCACGCGAATCTCAGGCATAGGTAACACGCCCCCACGCTTTCCCGCTGCGCAAGGCTCGCTGCCCCCCGAGGGGGCGTTCGCCCCTTGGGGCGGCCCTGCGTGACTTAACAAATTAGCCGCATGCTTTTTGGCGTGCGCCACGGCGTAGCGCGTTTGCATGGGGCTGGTGTGGGTGCGCAAGCAGTATGGCAAGCCTTGCTCGTCGTTCATGTCAACGTAGAATGTGTCTTGCATCGACCGAGCGGGGTGGTTGGGTGGGTTGTTCAGCGAGGTAAAGTTAAACCAGTCGTTTTCGATCTCTGGGCCGTCGGCTACGTCAAAGCCCATGCTATTGAAAATGCTCTCTACCCGCTCCCAGGCCAGCGCGATGGGGTGCAAACCGCCCTGCCCACGCTGACGGCCTGGTAAGGTGACGTCTAACGCTTCGGCTTTGAGTTGTTTTTCCAGGTCGGCATCTGCCAAGGCTTGGCGGCGCGCAGTCAGCGCGGCCTCCACTGCTTGCTTGGTCACGTTAATAGCTGCGCCGCGCGATTTTTTCTCATCTACCGACAGCGCTGCCATGCCTTTCATCAGCTCGGTCAATTGGCCTTGCTTACCCAAAAACAGCGCTTTGGCGTTTTCTAAATCAGCGGGGGTGTTGGCTGCAGCAAAAGCGGCTTGCGCACTGGATACGATGGAATCTAAATCGCTCATAAGAAGAAAGTGGGTTGATCAGTGGCTACGAAATTAACGACTGAGAATCAAACAATACACATCACAGGGTGCAAACTACAGATGACTGAAACAAACAAGGGCTAGTGCCTTTTCAAGCTCTAGCCCTCTATTTTACTGCTCAAGCAGCTATTATAAAAATAGCAGACGGCAATGCGGATTAAGCAGTCAAAGTAGCTAGCTTGGCTTTGACTTGGTTAACTACGGCAGTAAATGCAGCCATATCATGGATAGCCATGTCAGACAACACTTTGCGGTCGATTTCGATACCTGCTTTGCGGATACCGTTGGCGAACTGGCTGTAGGTTAGGCCGCAGGTACGGGCTGCTGCGTTGATACGCGCAATCCACAACTGACGGAACACGCGCTTTTTGGCGCGGCGGTCACGGTAGGCGTATTGGCCCGCCTTCATGACCGCTTCTTTGGCGATACGGAAGACGTTGCCACGGCGACCGCGGAAACCTTTAGCGAGGGCTAGAACTTTTTTGTGACGGGCACGGGCCGTAACACCACGTTTAACGCGAGGCATAGTATTTCTCCTTGTTCGTGTTAAGCAACGCCCATACCGGGCAACATTTGAGCGACTGAGGCCATATTGGTCTCATGCACTGCAATGGCACCGCGCAGATGGCGTTTGTTTTTGGTGGTCTTCTTGGTCAAGATGTGACGTTTGAAGGCTTGGCCGCGTTTCACGGTGCCGCCTGGACGGACGCGAAAACGCTTTTTGGCGCTGCTCTTGGTCTTCATTTTGGGCATTTAGATGCTCCTTACTGTGTATCTCGTGAGGTGTTTGCGCAATCTGCGCAAGCTTGTAGACCCCGAGCGTGGTGCAGTGATTAACCCATCAATTTGCAGGCAACTGAGCTTGCGGCGATGGGTAATAACTGATTTTGCAACGCACTGATGACCTTATTTAAGGGCCATTGAATGCAGCAAGCCTTTGATTATAAACGATTTTTAGGCAGCTGGGGAGGCATATTGTGCGAGATAGGCACTGGCCAATGTGGTCAGATGCTCACGCAATACGGCTATTCGCTGTGGCGTAGGGTCGGCCATAAGCAAGGCCAACACGGGGCCGCCCATGGCGCTAGACAGTACAAAACTGAGCGTTTTAAGGTCGTTGAACTTGGCGTCGGACGCCGTAGCCAACGCGTCGCACAGAGCAATTTGGTAGCGTTGCATCATTCTGGCTCGGATTTCAGCGCCTCCTAGCTCATGGGCAACGGCATGCAGCGCTTTGGCGGCTTGTGCATTGCCCAGCTTGGCGTCAACGTAGGCATTAACCACGGCCTTGGCAATGCTCTGCGCAGATTGCCCCTTAGCTGCGTTGCACACAGACTCTACTGCGCCTATTACCGTGGCCAGATACTGTTCTAGCACAGCTGCCAGCAAGGCGCTTTTGTTGGGAAAGTATTGGTACAAGGTGCCCACCGGCTAACAGCGAAGCCTATATTCGCAAAGCTTGCGACGCGTCATTGCAGCGCTTGGGCATCGACACTATTGACTTGTATTACGCACACCGCATCTCTCATGCCACAGCATTATAGGAGTCGATTGGGACACTGGGTGAATTGGTCAAAGAAGGCAAAATACGCGCCATCGGTTTGTGCGAGGTGTCCGCACAGACGCTGCGCAAGGCCCACGCCATTCACCCCATCAGCGTTGTGCAAAGCGAATATTCGCTATGGACGCGCGACCCAGAATCTGAAGTACTGCCCGCCTGCCGGGAACTGGGCGTTACTTTTGTACCTTACAGCCCTTTGGGGCGCGGGTTTTTGACCGGTGCTTTTGCATTGTCCCAAGACCCTAAAGATTTCAGGCAGCACCTGCCACGCTTTCTGGGCGATAACGCAAACAAGAACACACTGATAGTTGACATAGTGAAAGACATGGCCTTGAAAAAGGGCTGCACAGCTGCTCAGTTGGCACTGGCATGGCTGCTGGCCCAAGGCGATGATGTGGTACCTATCCCCGGCACGCGGCGCATCAAATACCTGACTGAAAACATCGCTGCAGCAAAGCTTTTACTTTCCAAAGAAGATCTGCAAAAAATTGACCAAGCGATGCCTGCAGGTATCGCTGCTGGCCAGCGCTACACCGACGAGGGCATGAAGGGATTAAACGCGTAGAAGGTTCCAGCATTGTTGTGCGGGCAGTTCTTTGCCGTGCGGCCATAAAAAAGGACTCCGAAGAGTCCTTTTTGTGCCAAGCCCAAGCTGCATCGCAACTGGCTGAGAGTTATTCAGCTTGTTTGGCTTCTACCGGCGCAGGTGCTGGCGCTATTTCAGGGCTGGCGGGCGCAGCGGCTGGAGCTGCGCTGGGTTTGGCTGCGTGGGCTGTAGCTGCAGGCTTAACGCTTGCTGGCTTTTTCTTACCCGGTGCAATCATCATGATCATTTGCTTGCCTTCAAGTTTAGGCATGCTTTCCACGATGATGACATCGGCCAAATCGTCCTTGATACGCATCAATAGGGCCATGCCCAGCTCTTGGTGGGTAATCTCGCGGCCACGAAAACGCAGGGTAATTTTGACCTTATCGCCGTCGTCCAGAAAGCGGCGAATATTGCGCAGCTTGATGTTGTAGTCACCGTCGTCCGTACCGGGGCGGAACTTGACTTCTTTGATCTCGATCACGGTTTGTTTTAGCTTCGCTTCGTGCTCTTTTTTCTGTTCTTGGTATTTGAACTTGCCGTAGTCCATGATGCGCACCACAGGGGGCGTGGCGGTGGCTACGATTTCAATGACATCCAAATCGAGCTCAGACGCTTGGCGCATGGCCTCCATCAAACTCATGACGCCTAGAGGCTCATTGTCGGGGCCAGTGACCCGCACTTCGGGGGCCATGATCTCACGGTTTAAGCGGTGTTTGCGCTCTTCACGGTGGTAGCGCGAGGGACGGGGCGGGCGAGGCGGGCGCGGTGCCAAGGGCCGAAATGGTGCGGTAGCGATGTTCAAATCCTTCTAAATCACTATTCAAGCATAGTTGCTTTAGCTATCTATTCAATAGCTGGCTGAGCACGTTTTACTTGGGTTACACGCCAATATGTCGTCAAATACGTCAATACATTGGCTTGTTTTTAGGCTTTGGCGATAATGTCAATAACGATCTTTGCAATAAAGTCGTCCACTGGCATCATGCCGAGGTCTACGTTCCCACGGGCGCGCACGGCAACGGTGCCAGCTGCCTTTTCTTTGTCACCCATGACCAAGATGTAAGGCGTCTTTTGCATCGAATGCTCTCTTATTTTAAGCGTAATCTTCTCGTTGCGTAAGTCTGTGGCCACTCTAAACCCTTGGATTTTGAGCTTTTGGGCCACATCGGCCACGTAATCGGCTGCGCCTAGGTAATGCCGCAACGCGCAACCAGCCAAATGCAACCTGACGTTATCATGCCCTACCATGTAAATTTAGCTAAAAACTCCAGTTGTCTCAACTATCAGCAGATGCAATTTGTGCTGGTGGAGGCAACTTTGTGCAGTAAAAACGGCAACAAAAGAATGATTTATGACGGAAATGTCATTTTTAGTTTCACTGAAGCCCTGTTAGGATATTTTTTGGTGATTTTTTAGTAGGGAAAATATGCTTTTTAAACATCAAATTAGCATTGGGCGCTTCAACATTAAGCTAGTAAGCTCGTTAATAGCTTCAAGTTTCTTAATTTCGTGCGGTGGTGGTGGCTCCTCCGTAGCGACCGATGCAACAAGCACGCCACCCATTACAACAACCCTCACTAACTCTGATCCCAGCACAACGACCACTATTGCCTCTACTGATTGCGCTGCAACACCTGTTAGTTGGGTGGTGGCTGGCAATACCTGTAACGCCAGCGCCGCTGCGTCGGTTTCGGGCGCTAGTGCAGCGGTTAACGACGCTAGTGGCCTTACCACAGGTAAGGCCACTTTCCAGTGCACTAACGGCAAACTGGCTGCCACGCCCGCAGCTGCTGCAACATGCACTACCCCGGCCTATGACGACGCTAAATTTGGCCTTCTCGGGTACGCGCCTTGCACCAATGTCGGCAGCACCACCCCACTGAAAGAAAATGACACCCTTAAATTGGGCGGAGTTAAAACTGACATTGCATTTGGCAATGGCATGCACAAACTCATAGCCAAAGACACCACCAGAAGCCATAGGTTTGTGTATTTATTTAACCAGACTGCAGATATTGTGTTGAGCCGGGATAAATTCAGCAGAAATACCTTGGACAACTATGGAACAGGTGATTTAAGCCTCGCATACTGCAAAAAATCTGTCGATGGTGACAATGCGCCTATATTTTCAGCAGCACTGGCCAAGCTGACAAACCACTTAAACGGAACGTCCGTGTTAACAGCGCTCCAGATTCGCGAACACCACACTTTGATGGCCACTACTATGGCTGCACTGGCGGGCAGTGAGGCGACGCTGAGCCAAGCTTTCGCGCTGATTGACCTGTACGACGCAAAACGCGGGCCTCTGTTCACTCAGGGCTCAAAAACCGATGGTGGTTTTGAAAACGTCCCCGTACGCGACAAGCCAACCAGCGATGACTCTATTGATAACTATTCTGTAGACCGCGCCTTATTTGCGCTAGTACAAGCCATCTTTGAGGACGTCTATACCAAACCAGACGTGTATGCAAAATACGAAACCTTCCTTAAGGGAAAGAAGTTTTTAACATCTAAAGGATTTCCGGGTGCCGTTAAAAACAATGCCGCATCAGCCAATTACAAAGCGCAAATCAATGCCTCGGTGCCTAAGTATCTTGGCGTAACGCCACGATTTGCCAATGTGGACGCAAGGCGGCCTACGGGTTACTTTCTTCAAGCAGGTGATGCGGGCACAGTTATGGTGCCTACCAGTTTGGTCAACAAAGGCTACAAAATACTGGTTGGCGGCCACACTAGCGATAAATCCGCTGTCGAATACAGCCACAGACCGTACCTTATGCATACGGAATTCGCCATCAAATCCACCACCACCAAAATTTACAACCCTTTCGGAGGCGGTGTTTACATCATCGTTCCCTTGGGCTCTGCAGATGGCCTTGTGACACTGGACATTAACAATGTCGTTGCTTCACCCTTCTTTTCTAGCACCAGCCATCGTAAAACTACTTTAGCTGAATGGGAAATTCAACGCAAAAATCCGGGCCCGATGGCAGACTTTGAGACCGATAAGTTTATGCTGCAGGTGCCCACCAGCTTTATCTTTAATTACCCGCGCCCCGACGTACTGATGGCTGAGTGGGATAAACGCATGGACGCTATTTCCAGCTCGCATGGGCAGCCGCTGGTGTCTGGCAATGTCAAAATGTTTAAACAAATCGATGTTTACAGGGACCACGATTTCTACGGTGCCGCTGGCTACCCTATGAGCACTGACGACTACAGGGCTTACAACGACTCCACCAGGACAGGTAATGAGAATGTTTGGTACCTCAGAACTGGACCTAATTTTTTAAACCAAGACGGCACGGCTACAGGAGGCAAAGAATTTTGGGCCACTGTTGACTTCCATGAATACGGGCACACGCTTCATGTCAGCATGTTCAGTGAAAACACGGAGTATGAATCTATTGTGAATTTCCCCGCCGTAGCCCTGTACGCAAAGGCGGTGGGCCAAGATATAGACACTGCTTTTGGTAATTCACACCCAGGATTGCTCGGCGGTAAACCCCCGACCCGCATATCGGCTGCGGTCGATTGGATGGTCACACAAAAATTCCGCGATGGTAAAACTATGCTTGCCGATGAGATGAGTTACCAATTCCGTGGCCACGCAAAATACGTGGACATTGTGGCCCTGTTTGGCTGGGATTCCATAGGTAAATTCTTCAAGGAAGAGCAAGACCGAGCTGTATTTTTGAAAGTGGATAGAAGACCCCAATTTGATGACGGTTTCAGTCAGTATTACTTTGGCGCTAATAATGGCGAGGGAACCGACAGCCGTATCTTTAGGCTGTCAAAAGCTGCCGGAGTTGATTTAAGGCCATTGCTTCATTTTTGGGGTGTTCAGCCTATAGATAACGCCAAACTTGCAGCAGCACTTAGCAAAGCAGGGCTGGTCCCTTCACGCAAAATTTACGAACGCATAGAGCTGTACAGGGATAACATTCTTGGCGATACTGCAAGTTACAAGGATTGGCAAGACGTGCCTGTGGCTTGGAACGCCACATTTGCACAGCAAACAAGAGACTATATTAACAATAAAATTTTGTCGAGTGGGAACAATTACTTTCCTAATGGCAAGCCAGTTGCAAATTAACTAGCTAGGTTTTGGCGTTGATGTCGGCGATGATTTTGGCTACAAAATCATCAACCGGCATGACGCCAAGGTCTACGTTACCTCTAGCGCGCACAGCCACTGCACCAGCGGCTTTCTCTTTGTCACCCATGACTAAGATGTAAGGTGGCTTTTGCATTGAATGCTCACGAATCTTTAAATTAATTTTCTCATTGCGCAGATCTGTAATCACTCTAAGCCCGTGACTCTTTAGCTTAGCAGCCACATCGGCCACGTAATCTGCCTGCGCGTCGGTAATGCCGCACACCACTACCTGCGTAGGCGCCAGCCAGGTGGGCAGCGCGCCGGCGTGCTGTTCGATCAAAATACCGATGAAGCGCTCTAGGCTGCCCACAATGGCGCGGTGCAGCATGACCGGGCGCTGACGGCTGCCATCTGCAGCCACATATTCAGCATCCAAGCGCTCGGGCATGGAGAAGTCCACCTGCATGGTGCCGCACTGCCACTGGCGGCCTAGTGCGTCTTTTAGGGTGTATTCGATCTTGGGGCCGTAGAAAGCACCGTCACCCGGGGAAATTTCGTACTGGCAACCGCTGGCTTTCAGCGATTCAATCAGCGCTGATTCGGCTTTGTCCCAGCTTTCGTCAGACCCTATGCGGGCCTCGGGACGAGTTGCTATTTTGTAGATGATGTTTGTAAAGCCAAAATCTTTGTAGACTTTTTGTAAGAGTGTGGTGTAGGCTGTACATTCGTCCAGAATCATGTCTTCGGTACAAAAAATGTGCCCGTCGTCTTGCGTAAAGCCGCGCACGCGCATGATGCCGTGCAGCCCACCGGTGGGCTCGTTGCGGTGGCATTGACCAAACTCGCCATAGCGCAGCGGCAGGTCGCGGTAACTTTTAATGCCTTGCTTGAAGATGAGGATATGGCCGGGGCAGTTCATCGGCTTCAATGCATATTCGCGCTTTTCACTCTCGGTGGTGAACATGTTGTCGCGGTACTTGTCCCAGTGGCCAGTTTTTTCCCACAGGCTTTTGTCGATGATCTGCGGGCCTTTAACCTCTAAATAACCGTTGTCTTGGTACACACGGCGCATGTACTGCTCTACCTGCTGCCACACCGTCCAGCCCTTAGGGTGCCAAAACACGGTGCCGGGCGAATGCTCGTCGATGTGGAATAAATCCAGCTCGCGGCCCAGCTTGCGGTGGTCGCGTTTTTCGGCTTCTTCCAGCATGGTCAGGTGCTGTTGCAACTCTTCTTTGGTGGCCCACGCCGTGCCGTAGACGCGCTGCAGCATTTCGTTGCGGTGGTCGCCGCGCCAGTAGGCGCCGGCCAGCTTCATCAGCTTAAAGTGTTTCAGCTTGCCGGTGCTGGGCACGTGCGGGCCACGGCACAGGTCTTCAAACGCGCCTTCGCGGTACAGGCTGACGTCTTCGCCTGCAGGAATAGCGCCAATGATTTCGGCTTTGTAGTGCTCACCCAAGCTTTTAAAGTACACCACCGCCTCGTCACGCGGCAGCACGCGGCGCGTGACGGGCTCGTCTTTGTTGGCCAGCTCGGTCATCTTCTTTTCTATCGTCGTCAAGTCGTCGGGCGTGAAGGGACGCTTGTAGGAGAAGTCGTAGAAAAAGCCGTTTTCTATCACAGGGCCAATGGTGACTTGTGCATCGGGGAACAGCTCTTTGACGGCATAGGCCAGCAGGTGGGCTGTGCTGTGGCGAATAACGTCTAGGCCCTCGGCGTCTTTGGCGGTGATGATGGCCAGCCGGGCGTTGCGATTAATGGTGTGGCTGGTGTCGACGACGCTGGCATCGGCGCCGTTTTCGTCATAACTTACCTTGCCAGCCAGTGCCGCTTTGGCCAAGCCAGCGCCGATCGACAGCGCCACATCGGCCACGGTAACGGGGCCGGGATACTCGCGCTGCGAACCGTCGGGGAGTGTGATTTGAACCATGGTGATCTTCTTGAATAAATTAACTTGAATCTTGGGCCGCTACGATGAAATCTTTTCCAATGTGCGACTGCGGAAATGCAAAAACGCGACTCTAGGCCGCGTTTTACTATAAAAACCGTAGCTGCCAAACTTGGTTATGGCCAATCTACACGCGGACTCCTGCCGTTTTAGGCATAAAAAGTGTCGTCGTAGTTCGCGGTGTCATAACCTGCAGTGCCTTTCTCGCTCTTACAGTCTTTATGGATTAATGACAGATTTTACCTCGCAAAGCTGCGGGGCTATTTGGCACACTGCGGCGCATTGACTGGGGCGCACCGTCTTTCAATGCCACACCTGCCGCGCCACGCGCACCATGTTCTCGCCCATCACCAGCGCAGCATCAGCGGGCGACATACCTATTTTGGCTAGGGCCTGCGGTAGCAACTGCCAAGTTTCCATGGGGGTGTAGGTCATGCGGGCGATGGCGCGGTTGTAGCCCGCCTCGCGCGGCCACCAGTACACGGGGTCGTAGTTGCCGGGCGGGTTGTCGTTCAGTTCGGGCTGCCTAAAACTGATGTCCAGGCCAATACCCACGTGCTGCACGCCGACTAAATCGGCCACATAGGCAGCGTGTCGGGCCATGTCGGTGGCGTTGGGTTCGTTACTGCCCAAGAAGGCAGACACACCCGACAAGCACACTACGCCGCCCGTGGCAGCGCAGGCTTTAATTTGCTCATCGGTGATGTTGCGACCATGCTGGGCCAGTGCCAGTGGATTGGCGTGGCTGAAAATAACCGGTTTGCCAGACGCGGCCATGATGTCCAGGCTGCACTTGCGGCCCGTGTGCGAGCAGTCCATCAGCATGCCAGCGTCGTTGACGGCTTGCACCATGCGAAGGCCCAGGGGCGTGAGGCCGCGTTCTACATCGTGGCAGCCATCAGCCACGCTGTTATTGCGGTTGTAGGCAAAGTGAATTTGTTTGACGCCCAGGCTGGCGTACAGCGCCACCATCTCGGGCTGGTCCATCAGGGGCATGGCACCTTCTAGGTCGAACCCGATGGCGATCTGGCCGTTGACTTGGGCTTTTTCGACATCGGCCACGCTGCTGGCCAGCAAGAATTTATCAGGCTGCGCGGCAATCTTGGCGCGAAACGCACCCAGCACGGCCATCACTTGGGGCACAGGGTTCATGTCCATGCCGACGTTGATCGACACATAGTTGACACCTACTTTGCGCAACGCGTCAATCGGTGCAAAGTCAGCATCAGGGTGCAGTGGCAGGCAGGCGTGGGATTCCCAGTTGATCATGGTGTAGTTTCTTTCATGTGTTTATCATACTATCGATTTTATAGCTGCTTGAGCAGGATTTACTTGGGTTACAAGCTCAAAATGTATAAAAAAATATGCTTTCAAGTCAACGCTTTACCTCGGCAGTCGGACCAAGGTGCATCTAGTCTGATAATAGACCAAGACCCACTTTGCTGCACCGCCAACCAGACGTAAGTCATGCCGTTTCACATCCGCCCGTTAACAAACATCGATCTGCCAGCTTACAAAGCCTTGCGCGACGAAGCTTTGCTGCGCGCGCCAGAGGCTTTTACGTCAGACTACGAAAGTGGTAAAGACCGCCCTGCCGATATGTACGCGTCGCGCATGGGTGCAACCGACAGCGGCCATTTTGCCTTGGGTGCTTTTGCAGGGCTGCCTGGTAGCTTGGCATCGAGCCCAGAACAAAACCCAGCGCAACTGCTGGGCAGCATTGCCCTAGAACGGGAAGACCGCATTAAAAAGCGCCATATCGCCCATGTCGTGGGCATGATGGTCTCGCCCGATGCCCAAGGCCAAGGCTTTGCCACACAGCTAGTAGCGCACTGCATTGGCTGTGCCTTAACTAGCGCCCATCTGGAGCAACTGGTACTCACGGTAACTGCGTCCAACGCGCATGTAGTGCGCCTATATGAGCGCGCAGGCTTTGTACCTTACGGTTTGCTGCCACGTGCCATCAAAATAGGCGATATGTACTACGACAAACTGCACATGCGGCTAGACCTGGGCGCCTTGCGGATAACAGCCTAGGCTTCCATACTGATCTGTTTTGTCCATAAAAAAAAGCCACCCGAAGGTGGCTTTTTGATTTGCAAGAACTAGAAGATTAGTTCAAAGCAACTTTCTTGTCGCCCTTGTAGGTGTACAGGGTCATCGATGGGTTCTTCAGTTCGCCATTTGGCTCGAACTGCACTGTGGTGGTTACGCCTTTGAAGTTGGTTTTGCCAATTTCAGCGGTGTAGACTTTCGGGTCGGTGCTGTTGGCACGCTTCATAGCGTCAACCAAGACAAACACTGCGTCGTACACGTACGGGCTGTAAACTTGAAACTGCTTGGGGTACTTGGCTTCGTAGCGCTTCATCCATGCGTCGCCGCTTGGCATTTTGGCCAATGAAGAACCACCTTCAGCGCAGATCACGTTGTCTAGCGTTTTAGCGCCAGCAGCTTGCTTGATCAGGTCTTGTGTACAAATGCCATCACCGCCGAAGAACTTTTGCTTGGTCAAGCCAAGTTGTTCCATCTGGCGCAGCATAGGGCCGGCTTGTGGGTCCATGCCGCCGTAGAACACAGCGTCAGGGTTCTTGGCTTTAACAGCGGTCAAGATGGCCATGAAGTCAACGGCTTTGTCGTTGGTGAATTGTTCATCCACAACGGTCATGCCTTTTTCTTTGGCGGTCTTCTTGAACACTTCAGCCACGCCTTGGCCGTAGGCGGTACGGTCGTCAATCACGGCAACGGTCTTGAGCTTTAGGCCATCAGCAGCGTAGAAAGCCAAGCCAGCGCCCAGGGCGTTGTCGTTAGCTAGCAAGCGAAAGGTGGTTTTGTAGCCAGGCTTGGTCAAGTTAGGGTTGGTAGCTGACGGGGTGATGTGGGGAATACCGCACTCGTTGTAAATTTTGGACGCTGGAATGGTGGTACCAGAGTTCAGGTGGCCAGCTACGCCGTTGACTTTAGCATCGCACAGTTTTTGTGCAGCGGCTGCGCCCTGTTTTGGGTCAGCTGCGTCGTCTTCAGCAACCAGTTCAAACTTGATCTTTTTGCCACCGATAACGATGTTTTGGGTGTTCAAGTCGTCAATAGCCATGCGGGCACCGTTCTCGTTGTCCTTGCCGTAAGCGGCTTGGGAACCAGAGATGGGTGCAACGTGACCGATTTTTACGACGGCCATGTCTTGTGCAGATGCTAAGCCTGCGATGGTAGCCAAAGCGGCTAGTACGGTTAGTTTCAATTTCATGTAAAACCCCTATTAGGATTGATAAACAAAGTCGCCAGAATAGTTGAGAGTATTAAATTTACCCAACGGCCTGTACGATACTGCAAAACGCGGGCCAACATGTCTAGGATGACGCAAGATTCCTAGGGGTTTTCACGATAAACCTGTTATCTGTAGCCAGATTTGTTGCCCAGTTCCTTGGCTAATGCGTCTTGCAAGGCTTGTGCCAAGGTGTCGGTTACCACGCTTTCTATCGCAGGGGCCAAGTCGCGGGCAATGGCGTTGGCATGCGCCAGCGCCACTGCGGCCACCGCTTCGCGCACATGGCGCTCCAGCGACGACTCGATTTGCTGCATAACGCGGTCAGTCACGTCTTGCAACACACGCTGCTGTATTTGAGAGAACAGTGCGTCTGTAGAGACCGCCTGCTCGGGCACTGCCCCATCGGGTGCCGCGACACTGCTGGACACCGCAGTGGGCACGGAGGCAGACAACACCACATCGGTAAGGGTAGGCACAAACTGGGAGGGAGGTTTTTGCATAAGCATAAGTAAAAAAGGGGGCTAATGTGGACGCAAAGTGGTGTCAATCAGCTACATATTTTTGCTAACCGGCCAAGTTGAGATCGTGGCGGGTAATGGCCAGCCCCAAGCCGGTGTAATGCTTCCATCGCAGGCGAGCGGCTTGGCGGTCGGCATCGGTTTGATCCACCACCTCAATCACCCGGTCAAATCGCTCAAAGCCTTGCGGCACTTGGGTGCCTAAATTAACCAGCACGCCAAATCCGTCGGCTTGTTGCGCATCGTCACACAGCAGCACGGGGCTGCGGGCACTATCGAAGGGGGTGCAGGGTGCGCGCACATGGGCCACAAACTCTAGCGGGCTAAAAGTCCACAGGGCTTGGTCTAGTGGCCCCAGCAGCTCGTGCGGGGCCAGCACCGCGACGCGTGCGCCGCCTGCGGTGGCTTTGCGCAGCAGGCGGCACGCGTAGGCCACTTTGCTGGGTGCGTTGAAGTGAAAGTCAAGTTGCGGCATAGGGCGGCGTGATGCAGGTTTAGGCCTTAGCCTTACGCGACAAAGGCACCTTATTTACTATCTTTTTCGTAGCTGCTTGAGCAGGTTCTACGGCCTGAACCGATGATTTTGATGTTAATTTAGCACTGCTTTGTGGGTCAAAATGCAGCAGATAGTTCAGCAGCAACGGTATGGGCCTGCCAGTGGCTCCTTTGGCGGTGCCGCCGCTCTTCCAGGCGGTACCGGCAATGTCTAGGTGTGCCCATGGGTAGGCCTT
>JANLPQ010000018.1:0-89233 GCA_031367325.1 Polaromonas sp.
GCAGGATTTACTTGGGTTAGTGGGCTGTTTTGCTGTTAAAAATGGCGTTTGAAGTGCTTCTTGAAGCGTTTTTTCCGCGTTGATTGGCTCGTTGTACTAGAACGCGCCCAGCTGTGGCGTAGCCCTATCGCCACCCGAACCCCGGGCCTTCGGCAAGCGTCTCCAGTACTCACTCCGGGGGAAATTTAGAAACTCGCGCAAGCGCTCAAACATCTAAATTTCTGATCCCCTGCGTTCCGTGCTTCGAGCCCGTGGCTCGAATCGGTGGCGACAGGGCTGCGCCACAGCCGGTCGCTTGTAGTTGGCTGGGGGTTGCACGCAAAATTAGTCACGCTGGTTGAATTAGTCACACACTGCGTTGTGGTTCACTACGACCTTTCGCACAATAAATTTGCACAGCGTGCCTTCAAACTACTCCATCCACCAGGGTGAGCGGTGTGAGCGTGTCGATGAAAAAATCGTAGCGAGGCGCGGCCCACCAACCCTAGATGACCACTACCTCACGCGTGTGTTCGCGGAGATTTTTTGCAGCGACATGTCACGCCGCCCGTCCAAGGTAAACAAGGACAGCATGCATTGCCACAGGGGAGCTCAATCCCACGTCATCCATCTAAGGCAAACATCGAGCCAATGCACAACACAAGGAAAGTCACAACCATCAAAACGCTACAAATTCAATAGCTGCTTGAGCAGGTTCTACGGCCTAGAAGCCCTAAAACGCTTAAAAATCGCCGCCTCCACCATACCCCTGCGCCAAGCTCTCAAACCGCGTCAGTTCTTTAATAAACGCCAGCTTCACCGTCCCCGTGGGGCCATTACGCTGCTTGCTGATGATCAGTTCGGTCACGCCCGGTTCTTTGGAGGCCTCTTTGTTGTAATAGTCATCGCGGTAGATAAACATAATGACGTCTGCGTCTTGCTCAATCGCACCAGATTCGCGCAGATCGCTCATCATGGGGCGCTTGTCGGTGCGGCTCTCTACCCCCCGGCTTAGCTGCGACAGCGCAATAACGGGGCATTGCAGCTCTTTGGCCAGCGCCTTTAAGCCGCGTGAGATCTCGCCCACGGCCGTAGCGCGGTTTTCATCGCTCATCGAGCTAGACACGCTCATCAGCTGCAAATAGTCCACCACAATCAAACCAAGCTTGCCGCCCATCTGGCGGGCTAAGCGGCGCGCGTTGCCGCGCAGCTCACTCGTCGTCAAGCCCGGCGTTTCGTCAATGTGCAGGCTGATGTTGCGCAGTTTTTCTATCGCCTCGGTCAAACGTGGCCACTCGTCGTCGTGCAGCTTGCCGGTGCGCAGGCGCATTTGGTCGATACGGCCTATGGAGCCCACGATACGAATAGCCAGCTGGCTGGCACCCATTTCCATCGAAAATACGGCTACAGGCAATTGCTCTTTGAGGGCAACATGTTCGGCAATGTTGATAGCCAGTGCGGTCTTACCCATTGAGGGCCGCGCCGCCAAAATAATCAAGTCGCCTGCCTGCATGCCCGAGGTCATTTTGTCCAGGTCGATAAAACCAGTGGGCACGCCGGTAATGTCGTTGGGGTTCTCAGACATTTCTTGCACGCGGTCTAGCAGCTGCACCACCAGGCTGTCCATGCCCTGAAAGCCTTTTTTCATGCGCGAGCCTTCTTCGCCGATAGCGAAGATTTTTTGCTCAGACTCGTCTAGTATTTTGGCAACGTCTTTGCCCTGCGTGTTAAACGCATTGGTCGAAATCTCGTCGCTGGCGCTGACCAGCTTGCGCAGGATAGCGCGCTCGCGCACGATCTCGGCGTAGCGGCGAATGTTGGCCGCGCTGGGCACGTACTGCGCTAGCGCGTTAAGGTACACCAGCCCGCCAATCTCATCAGCCTTACCTTCAGACTGCAGGCGCTCGTAGACGGTAATCACATCAGCGGGGCGCGTGGCGTTGATCAACGAACCGATGGCAGCGTAAATCAAGCGGTGCTCGTAGCGGTAAAAATCACCGTCGACCAGCAAGTCGCCCACGCGGTCCCACGCGCCGTTGTCCAGCAGCAGGCCGCCCAGCACGCTGGACTCGGCCTCAATGCTGTGCGGCGGAATACGCAGCTGGGCTATTTGGCTGTCGCCGCCAAAGCTGGACAGATCGGGCGTGTAGTCATCATCGACGGGGTGGAGCACTGCGGACATGGTGGTGTATTTTTCCTAACTTTCGATCCTAGTCGATGCTAGTGCGCTGTGCTTGTGCGGGCAAGCCTGCCGCTAGAAACAGTTTGCATAACTTTGTGGATGAGCCTGTGGATAAGCTGGGCATGGCCGTGTATAAGCTGTGTGTTTGCGGCATAAAAATGCAAAACGGGCCTAGATGTCTCTGGGCCCGTTGTGTTTAAAAAACATTGGTCGGTGTGAAAGGATTCGAACCTTCGACCCCTTGCACCCCATGCAAGTGCGCTACCAGGCTGCGCCACACACCGAAGCTGCAGATTATAGCGTGAAGCGGGTGCGCCATTTGGCAATAGCGCGGTGCAAATTTGCGTCAAGCAGCGCGTCAATCGCCACTAGGCTGGGACCGCCAGCAGGTCGCGAATCTCAGACAGCTCACGGCGCAGTTGCATGATAGGCACATGAATGATGTCGCTGTCACCGTGCGCGTCCATCGTACTGTCTTCAAATTCGGTGTCCCCAAAATCGGGCGGCAATTCAGAGTCAGCACCGTCCAGCACATCTACGCCGTCTAGCATCACCTCACCGGCCTTGCGGCGGTCGCGCTCGGTTTGCACCAAGTCGTGCAGCTTATTGCGCGCGCCGCTGATGGTAAAGCCTTGGTCGTACAGCAGGTCGCGAATGCGGCGAATCATCAGCACCTCGTGGTGCTGGTAGTAGCGGCGGTTGCCGCGCCGCTTCATGGGTTTCAGTTGGGTAAATTCTTGCTCCCAATAGCGCAGCACGTGCGGCTTTACATCGCACAGCTCGCTCACTTCACCGATGGTGAAGTAGCGCTTAACAGGAATGGGTGGGAGAGATTTCTCCATTGAAATCAACGTTCTACAAGCAAGATCTCGAAATTTACTCCAACTTGGGGGAAGTTGCAAACTACTTTGACTTTGCGCGCTAACTTATTGAAATCGTTGTAATTTCGCGCTCAGAAAATTGGAGCGAACTTTGTAACAGCAATCTGTGTAACAGGCCGTTTATTTAGTTTTTTTAGGCCGCTGAGTTGCGCGCGTTTATACCCCAGCGGGCCAGTGCAGCGTCGTCGCTAACACGCGCGTCGACCCAGCGCGCGCCCTCTGGCGTGACTTCTTTTTTCCAAAACGGAGCCTGGGTTTTAAGGTAATCCATCAAAAACTCGCAAGCCTTAAAACTCTCGCCGCGGTGCGACGATGTCACCACCACCATGACGATTTGGTCTAGCGGCTGCAGCAGGCCAACGCGGTGCACCACGCGCGCTGCCAAGATATCAAAGCGCTGCAGGGCGTCGTCGATCATGGCCTCAATGGCGCCCTCCGTCATGCCGGGGTAGTGCTCCAGTTCCAGCGTACTGACGGACAGCCCCTCGTTGCGGTCGCGCACCGTGCCAATAAAACTGCAGACAGCGCCCACACGCATGTCGGCCGCGCGCAGCGCAACAATCTCGGCGGCCACATCAAAATCCGCTGCTTGAATTACGACGCGTGGGATGGTGCGCGCGGTGTGCGTCGATGTCTGCATATCAACCGCCAGTCACTGGTGGGAAAAAGGCTACTTCCGCGCCATCGGGTAGCGCCGCCGTGTCATCGGCCATGGTTTGGTTTAACGCCAAACGTACTGCTTTGCCCATGCCTAAAACCTCTGCATATGCGCCACCACGCGCTACCAGCTCAGCGCGCAGGCCGCCTAGCGTAACGGCAGCAGTGGCCAACGGCTCGCTGCCCTGCCCTACCGCTTCGCGGATCGAGGCAAAATATTTGACGGTGATATTTTTCATGGTCAGGTTACACAATGATGGCAGCGTGGGCTAAGGATAACGACAATTACCCCAGCAGTTGGTCAAACGGTATAAATTGCACCGTGTCGCCCAGGGCGATGGTGCCGCCTGCGGGGTTGTCTACCAGCCCGTCGGCCCACACGGCCGATGTCAGCACGCCCGAGCTTTGGTTGGGGTACACGTCCAAGCCGCCATGGTCATTACGCCGCGCACGTAAGAATTCACGGCGTTTATCGGCTTTAACCCAAGCAAAGTCTGCTCGAGCAGCTATGGATTTAATAGCTTTCAAATCACCCCGCTGCCCATGCAGTGCCGCAAGCATGGGCCGCACCAGCAGCAAAAACGTGACAAAACTGGACACCGGGTTGCCCGGCAACCCTACAAAATGCGCCGCGCCTACTGTGCCGTAGGCAAAAGGTTTGCCGGGCTTCATGCTGATGCTCCACAGGTCTAGGCTGCCCAGCTGCTGCACAGCAGGTTTGACATGGTCTTCTTCGCCCACGCTAACGCCGCCGCTGGTCAATATCAAATCGTGGTTTTGCGCGGCGGCCTGCAGTGCGGCTACCGTTGCGTCGCGGTTGTCGGGCACGATGCCCAGGTCGGTCACATCACACCCGGCGCGCTGCAGCAGCGTGCGTAGAAAAAAGCGGTTGCTGTTGTAGATGGTGCCGGGTTTTAAATCTTGCGGGGCTACGTCGCCGGGCATCACCAGCTCATCGCCTGTAGAAAATAACGCCACCCTTGCCCGGCGCGTCACATGCAACTGGTGCAGGCCAATGCTGGCGGCCAGCCCTAGCTGGGCCGGGCTAAGCAGCGTGCCTTGGGGCAATACCACCATGCCTTGCGCAATGTCGTCCCCCGCGTGGCGCACCCATTGGCCGGGTTGTGCGGTGGCATTGACGCGTACCGTGCCATCGCCCAGGTCGGTGCAGTCTTCTTGCATTACCACGGTGTCGGCCCCGGGCGGCATGGGCGCGCCGGTAAAAATACGGGCGGCCTCACCTGCGTGCAGAGCTTGGCCAAAGTGGCCTGCGGGTATGCGCTGGGTGATACGTAACACCGCACCGGTTTGTTGACGTAACACCGCATCGGTTTGTTGGGTACCAGCTGGCTGTAAATCATCAGAACGCAAGGCATAGCCGTCCATCGCGCTGTTGTCGAAACCCGGCACATTCAATGCCGACGTAACGGTACGGGCCAGCACGCGGCGGTCAGCGTCAAAGGTAGACACCTGCTCATCGCCCGGCAGCGGCGTTACCTTGCCCAGCAGTTCTGCCAAGGCGTTGTCTAGCGACCGCAGCGGTGGGAATTTAGCGGATGGGGTCATCACAGGTATTGGTTAAAGGCCTGGTTACAGATACTTAGTATTGTCGTAGCCAAATCGGTCGCCTTGGTCTAGCAGCCACTGCGCCACAGCTTGCGCGTTGCCCAAGTCTAGTACCGGGCGCTGGGTGCCTTGGCTAATCTGCTGGGGTGCATCCGTGGCAATGGCTACGATAAAGTCGTCGGTGTTGTACAGCGCAGGCTTGCCTAGCGCGGGCCGCCACACCTCAATCTTGGGCAAATCGCTTTCTTTGAAACCCTCTACCAGCACCCAGTCTACGCCGTCGTATAGCTCGGCAATCAAGTGGTGCACTTTAAGCTCGCTAGGTTTTTCAAACTCGCGCAACAACGCCAAGCGCTTGCCCGACGCCACCACCACTTCAAAAGCGCCCGCCTCGCGGTGGCGAAACGTGTCTTTGCCGGGCTGGTCAATATCAAACTTGTGGTGCGCATGCTTGACCACGCTCACGCGCAGGCCACGCGCCTTCAGCTCGGGGATCAGCTTCTCAACCAGCGTGGTTTTGCCAGAGCCAGAAAACCCAGCAAAGCCGATAACTTTCATGAACAAACTCTCATTGTGCGATTTTAAAATTGAGGGCGATTTAGAGTGTGGAGCAGTGCGCCTGCTTCTTACGTTTTGTTAAACACCATGCGCAATCTACTATTAATTTCATAGCTGCTTGAGCAGGATCTACGGCCTAAAAGCACTAAAACCTATACATTATTGCGAATATATTCCATCATGGCTTGCACATCAGTAGGCAGATTAACCACACGCTTGGGCAAAGCTTCGATGCCGATAAATTGCGCCGGGCGGTCAGGCTCGCGGCCCAAGGCCTCGACAATGGTGGCGGCAAACTTAATCGGCAGTGCAGTTTCTAAAACGATCATCGGCACCCCCGGGGTCAAGTGCTCACGCGCCACCTTCACGCCGTCGGCGGTGTGGGTGTCGATGATCATGCCGTGCTTTTTAAAAACATCTTGAATGGTGGCCAAACGGTCGGCATGCGTGCTCTTGCCACTGGCAAAACCGTAGGTGGTGGCCGCGGTTTTAAAGGCTTCGGTTTCGCTCAGGTCAAAACAGCCTTGGGCGTTTAGCTGCGTAGAAAACAAGTCTTTGTTTTTAGCCCCGTCACGGCCCATCAGGTCAAATACAAAGCGTTCAAAGTTGCTGGCCTTAGAAATGTCCATCGACGGGCTAGACGTCTCGTGCGTATCGGCACTGCCGCGCACGCGGTACACCCCCGTGCGAAAAAATTCATCCAGCACATCATTTTCGTTAGTGGCCACCACCAGTTTGTCAATCGGTAGCCCCATCATGCGGGCCACATGGCCTGCACACACGTTGCCAAAGTTGCCTGACGGTACGGTAAAACTGACCTTGACATTACGTGCCCCCACGCTCTGCACCGGTGTGTCGCCGCTGCCCCCCATGGGGGCTGTTTTGCCTTGGGACGGCCCGGCGGCAAACCCATAGGCTGGATCAGTCGCATAAAAATACCCCGCAAAGTAATACACCACCTGTGCCAACAGCCGTGCCCAGTTGATACTGTTGACCGTACCAATCTTGTACTTGCGCTTAAATTCCAAATCATTCGACACAGCTTTCACCAAATCTTGGCAATCGTCAAACACGCCGTCAATCGTGATATTGTGAATATTCGCATCCATCAGGCTGAACATCTGCGCCTGCTGAAACGGGCTCATGCGCCCCGCAGGCGAGGTCATAAACACCCGCACGCCCTTTTTGCCGCGCATCGCGTATTCAGCCGCGCTGCCTGTGTCGCCAGACGTTGCGCCAAAAATATTCAGCTCCTCGCCCTTGCGCGCCAGCTGGTATTCAAACAAATTACCCAGCAACTGCATGGCCATGTCTTTGAAAGCCAGCGTGGGGCCATTAGACAGTGCTTCTAGGCTGATAGCGGCGTCTAGCTTCTTCAATGGCACTATTTCTTTAGTGCCATAGACTTTTTCGGTGTACGTTTTTTCGCACAACGCTTTCAAATCTGCCGCAGGAATATCGTCAATGTACAGCGACAAAATCTCAAATGCCAAGCCTGCATAGCCTTGCGTGGCTAACGTATTGCGCAGCTTAGTTAAAGCTGCATCGTCAAGCTGCGGATAGTGCTCTGGCAAATACAAACCACCATCTGGCGCAAGGCCTTCTAGCAAAATGTCACAAAACTGTTTACGGTCAGCCTTATTTGTCGATAGAGCGCGGGTAGAGAGGTATTTCATGGAAGCTGTAGTCAGGGGAGAACAACCTCAATTGTATTACCCCACATAAGCGCTAGGCGCTAGTACCCCATCCAATTTACAAGCCTGCGTATCAAAACTTACCATCACCCTGCAGCCCGGCATGCGGTATTTGGCTGCAAACAAGCATTCAGCAAAATCAGCCTTGTTGCCTTCATAAAGGTGCAAGGCATACTCCAAAGTGCCCTCATGCTCGATTTGCAAAAGCTCTGTTTCTAGCAAATGTCGCAGGGTAGTAATAACGGCGGTTTTGTTAAGTTTGGCGGCGCTGCGCAGCACCCACTCTAGCTCTAGCACTACGGGCAGACTTAGCGAGACCACTTCACCACACTTCTGTGCGACCTCCAGCATGGCGGCGGCTTGGCGGGTTTGCGCAGCATCGTCGGCTAGTACGATGCGGGCAATAACGTTGGTGTCTAGCCCAATCATGCTGCGCGGGCAGACTTCATTTTGCCCAGGCTCACTTTAGCGCCTGTATAGCGTGCGATACCGATCAGCTCAGTTAAAGCTCTTTTTTTGGTCCGCATGATGACGGTGCCATCGGGCAGCAAAGTAAAGTTGAGTTTATCCTGCGGCTGTAGATTGAGCCCTTGTCTTACCTCGATGGGAATAGTGGTTTGACCTTTGGTGGTTAAGGTGGCGTTAAACATAATAATCCTTTCAAAACATTACTTTGAAAGGATTTTACCATACCTTACATTGCAATGGTGCTATCTCCAGCGCAACACTAATGCAACCTTATGCCTAATTAATGGTACATGTAGCCTCGTGCAAAAGGGTAAGCGCTTTGATGTGCAGATAGCTGTGTCATGTCTGGTTTAGTCGCCAGAATTTGGTGCAAACTGATCCAGCCTTGCTCAAAACACATGGCGCTGCCGGCCAAATACAGCCGGTAGGCGCGCAAAATTTCTTCTGCGCGGGCGCTGCCTGCACAGGCTTGTAGCACGGCGCGGGCGCGGGGCAACTGCGCCTCTAGCGCGTCAGACCACGCCCACAGGGTACGGGCGTAGTGGGGGCGCAGGTTTTCGGTGTCTACGGCTTCTAGGCCGCCATCGGCCATGTGGGCCAGCACGGTGCTGGCGTGCAATAGCTCACCGCCGGGGAAGATGTAGCGCTCAATAAAATCGCCCATACCCGCGCCCAGCTGGCTGTTGTGCGGGCTGCCTGCAGTGATGCCGTGGTTTAACGCTAACCCGCCGGGCGCTAACAAGCGCGACAGCTTGGCAAAGTAGCCTGTCATATGCGCTGCGCCGACGTGTTCAAACATGCCTACCGAGGCAATTTTGTCAAACTGCTGGGCCTCATTCATATCGCGGTAATCGCGCAAATGCATTTGTACTTTACCCTGCAAGCCTTTGGCGTCGATCAATTGGTTAACGTAGGCATGCTGGTTTTTAGACAGCGTGATACCCGTGGCCTGCACGCAGTAGTGCTGCGCCGCCCACAGCAGCAGCGCACCCCAGCCTGCGCCCACGTCCAGCAGGCGCTCGCCGGGTTGCAGCATCAGCTTGCGGCAAATATGGTCTAGCTTGGCCTCTTGCGCTTGCTGAAGCGTCATAGCATCGCTGGCGTAGTAAGCACACGAATACACACGCGTTGGGTCAAGCCACAGAGCATAAAAGTCGTCGGACACATCGTAGTGAAAAGCTATTTGCTGCGCATCGCGCGCCAGCGTATGCGCGGCCTTGGACCGCACACGCTGCCACATGGCCGCCAAACCCAGCGGAATGTGCGATGCCTTGCCCTGCGCCGGGTTGCCTTGCACCAAGTGCGACGCCAGCGCCATCAGGTCGCGCAAACCGCCTTCAATCTGCACCCGGCTTTGCACATAGTCTTGCGCCAGTCGGCCGATCAGCCCAGCGCTTAAATGCGCAATGCTGCGCCAGTCGTTAAATTTCAAGGTGATTGGTGCACTGTGGCTGCCCACACGCTGGCTGTCCGGCAGCACCAAGGTGCATGCCATGGGTAATGCGTCAAGGCGTTTTTGAACGAGCTGAACAAGGCGTTGCATAGCCTTATTTTTTACCCGGTTGGGGGCAGCGTCAAGAGGTAGCGTCTGACAAATTTGGCCGTTAGTTTGCTTTATGTCAAAGTTTCATATTTTAAATGCTTTGTGTACAGCCCTAGTGCTCGAGAAGACTTTATTTGGAATGCTGGCACACCCCTATATTTACTCGTACCCAACAAATACCCGAAGTCAATTAAAAAATATTAACAATAACCATGTGATGCCGAATACACCCTCAGCTTTTCTAGCAGCAGTAACCTGTTGTGAGGATAGAGGTTCAAGCTTCACTCCATGCCAATGCCACACATAAAAAATTGCACTGGCAGCTACACCCAATACTAGTGGCCAAGGAGATTTCAATGCAGCAGTCATAAAACCGCACAATGTAATGACCATGGCCGACACAACAATACCCACGCTGCCCGAAGCTCTTTGAGAAAAGAAATAGCTATTACACTGCTTGCAATAGGCGGGTATTGCCGGAAATGACAACCATTTTCTAAAGAAACTAATCGTTCGACTCTGGCAAGCTGGACAAGCATACATAGGCAACCTTAATTAAGCCAACTCTTCCTTACGAATCCGCACAATCGGCGCTAGCACCGTCTTCAGTGCCTGCATCTGTGCCATCGCAGCATTCATGGTGGCCTCTTTGCAGTCGTGGGTCAAGATGATCAGGTCGGTCGACGTAGCGCCCTCGCCGCCAACTTCATCAGCTTCGCGCTGCAGCACGGCGTCGATGCTGATGCCGGCGTTAGCCACAATGCCGGTAACTTGGGCCAGTACGCCCGCTTCGTCGGCCACGCTTAAACGCAGGTAGTAGGCTGTGACCACGTCGGCCATGGGCAGCACGGGCGTGGTGCTCATGGCACCGCTTTGAAAGGCAAGTGCGGGCACACGCTGGGCGGCGGTGGCGCTGGCCATGCGGGTGATGTCTACGAGGTCGGCAATCACGGCGCTGGCGGTGGGCTCAGACCCTGCACCTTTGCCGTAGTACAGCGTGGTGCCTACAGCGTCGCCCTGCACCATCACCGCGTTCATCGCGCCTTCTACATTGGCAATCAGCCGCTTGTGCGGCACCAGCGTGGGGTGCACGCGCAGCTCGATCCCGCTCACGTCGTCGCGGCGCTTGCTGATGCCCAGCAGCTTGATGCGGTAGCCCAACTGCTCGGCATATTTGATGTCGGTGGCCGTTAGCTTGGTAATACCTTCGATGTGTGCTTTGTCAAACTGCACAGGTATGCCAAAACCAATGGCAGCCATCAAGGTAGCTTTGTGCGCAGCGTCTACGCCTTCAATGTCAAACGTAGGGTCGGCCTCGGCGTAGCCTAGGCGCTGGGCTTCTTTTAGCACGACGCTAAAGTCTAGGCCTTTGTCGCGCATCTCGGACAAAATAAAGTTGGTAGTGCCGTTGATAATGCCGGCAATCCACTGGATGCGGTTGGCCGTCAGCCCCTCGCGCAGCGCCTTGATAATGGGAATGCCACCGGCCACTGCGGCCTCAAACATCACCATTACGCCTTTGGCTTCAGCGGCTTGAAAAATCTCAGTGCCGTGCACGGCCAGCAATGCCTTGTTGGCGGTGACCACGTGTTTACCTGCTGCAATCGCTTCCATCACCAGTTGCTTGGCTATGCCATAGCCGCCAATCAATTCGATGACGATGTCGATGTCAGGGTTGGCTATCACGGCGCGTGCGTCGCTCACTACCTGCACTTTGTCGCCTACAGCAGCCTTGGCGCGGGCGGTGTCAAGATCGGCCACCATGGTGATCTCAATGCCCCGGCCTGCGCGGCGTGTGATCTCGTCAAGGTTGCGTTGCAACACAGTGAACACGCCGCTGCCCACGGTGCCGATGCCTAACAGGCCTACTTGGATGTTTTTCATAGAGTTATTATTAGTTAAATGGTGGTTTCAGGCCGTAAATACTGCTCAAGCAGCTATTAAATTAATAGTACTAGGCCTACTATGCTGCGTGCGATAGGCTTCTAAGAACTTGGCAATACGGCCAATCGCTTCGCGCAAATCGTCTTCATGCGGCAAAAACACCATGCGGAAATGCTGATTGTCAGAATAGTTAAAGCCCGAGCCTTGCACCAGCATCACGCGGGTTTCTTTGAGCAGCTCCATAAAAAACTGGCGGTCATCGGCAATCGGGTACATCTTGGGGTCGAGCTTGGGAAACATATACAGCGCGGCATCAGGTTTGACGCAGCTAACGCCAGGGATAGCGGTGATCAGCTCATACGCTAGGTCGCGCTGGCGGCGCAGACGGCCACCTTCTTTAACCAAGTCGTTAATGCTTTGATAGCCACCCAGCGCGGTTTGAATCGCCCACTGGCCGGGCACGTTTGAGCCGAGCTTTAGGTTGGCCAGCATGTTCAGGCCTTCTACAAAGTCTTTGGCCTCGTGCTTGGGGCCAGACACCACCATCCAGCCCGCGCGGTAGCCGCACGAACGGTAGGCTTTGGACAATGAGTTAAAGGTCAGCGTCAGTACATCGTCTGACAACGAGGCAATCGCCGTGTGGCGTGCGTCGTCGTACAGCACCTTGTCGTACACCTCGTCAGCGTAGATCACCAAGTCATGCTCGCGGGCGATTTGCACGATGCCTTTGAGCAAGTCGTCGGTGTACAGCACACCCGTGGGGTTGTTGGGGTTAATCACCACAATAGCGCGGGTACGCGGGGTAATTTTGGCGCGAATGTCGGTCAGGCTGGGCATCCAGCTGTTGGCTTCATCGCACACGTAGTGCACTGGCTTGCCGCCCGACAGCGATGTCACCGCCGTCCATAGCGGGTAGTCTGGCGAGGGCACCAGCAGCTCGTCGCCATCGTTAAGCAGTGCGTTAGCGGCCATCTGGATCAGTTCGCTAGCGCCGTTGCCCAGATAAATATCGTCCAGCGTTACGCCCTTAATGCCCTGCTGCTGGGTGTAATGCATCACCGCTTTGCGCGCACCAAAAATGCCTTTGCTGTCGGAATAACCCGCCGAATTGGGCAGGTTACGGATCATGTCTTGCTGGATCTCCTCGGGGGCGTCGAAGCCAAACGGAGCCAGGTTGCCAATGTTCAGGCGAATGATTTTTTGGCCCTCGTCTTCCATCTTTTTGGCCGCGTCCACGATAGGCCCGCGCACGTCGTACAGCACATTGGCCAGCTTGGCAGATTTGGATAAGGTTTTCACGGTGGCCCTTCGGGTGCAAAGTTCAAATCGAGGAACTTATAATTTGACCACATTTCTGCACGATTTTTGTGCAGCGCAACAGAGAAGACTGATGAAATTACAGCCTGATAAATCCGACACGCAAATCATCAATGCCTACGGCCCAGGCTGGGTGAGCGTGGGCACCATTGTCAACGGTGTGCCGCAGCTTGAGAAAGTCACCCACAGCATTGTCGTAGGGTCACGTGGCGAGCGGCTGGACTGGCCGGGCGTGGGGTTCGATCAACTAAGCGCCGAGCTGTTTGACCAGCTGGCCCAGATCAAGCCTGAGCTAATTGTGTTTGGCAGCGGCGGCAAGCTGCGCTTTCCCAGCCCTGCACTGCAACGCACCCTGATGGCCGCCCGCATTGGGCTGGAGACCATGGACACACTGGCTGCCTGCCGTACTTACAACATTCTTGCAGGCGAATACAGGCACGTTTTAGGGGTATTTTTGATCGATTCGCAGTGAATTTTTCTTAAATTTAGCCAGTACACCCGTGTCGCCTAAGTGCAAAGTGTTAAGTGCAAGCAGTCGTAGGGGATGGGAAGCTGTAACGAAACAGGTTAAAATACGGGGTTGTTTGCAACGCTTTTAAAACGTGTTTGCAGAGTGTCAGCACAGTTGGGGTAGATACTAGTTGAATTGCTAGTTGTCTACGCCACAAACCATACAGTTAGGTGAGTTAAGCAAATGGCCGTCGTAGTTAATAAGCCCCTCCCCGAATTTGAAGCTAACGCCACTGGCGGATTGAAAGTAACCAATACCTCGCACAACGGCCATGTGATGGTGATGTATTTCTACCCCAAGGACAACACCCCTGGTTGCACTACCGAGGCTATGCAGTTTCGTGATAAGTACAAAGACTTTGTCAAAGCCGGTGCTACCGTGTTTGGCGTCAGCCGTGACAACATGAAGTCGCATGACGAGTTCAAAGCCAAGCTGGAACTTCCGTTTGAGCTGATAGCCGATACCGAAGAAAAAATGTGCCACGGCTTTGGCGTGGTCAAAAACAAAATCATGTACGGCAAGAAAGTCAAAGGCATCGAGCGCAGCACCTTCTTGGTAGGCGCTGACGGCATTTTGAAGCAAGAGTGGCGCGGCCTGAAAGTACCCGGCCACGTAGAAGAAGTGCTCAAAGCCGTTAAAGCGCTGAAAAAAGCCGCGTAAAAAGCCATTCAAGTTTCCAGCAGGCAGCCTAAAGTCCCCTGCTCTTGTAGTCAGACACGCCGAAAAGCGCTAAATTTAATAGCCTTTTCATCTTTAGTGCAAATTTCACAAATATTTCATTGACGCAATGTTTGGCAGGTGTATAGTAATGCTATGCATTTGATACCAATGGTGCTGTCCCCCGGGCGCATTTTCATAGCTGAAGCTGCTCAAATAGACCAAGCCACCCGGCCTGCTGGGTGGCTTTTTCATTTTTGCGAGCTGGCTTTGCTGGCCTTTCCACCCCCTCAGTTTTCCACCCACCTACCAATAGGCTCCTTACCCTATGCCACTGCCTCCCGCCCCCACCCAACGAGCCGCACTCCTGTTGCCCGAAGCGTACGACGCGCCCGCGCGCAACAGCTCCACCAAAGCAGCTCGAAAACCCACTGGGCGCAGCGCCACGTTTGACGACGATGCGCTAAGTAGCAAACCACAAGCTCTAGATCTATTTGACCGCGCAGGCGGTGGTGCCAGCCACCACGACGCTGCGGATAGCGACGCCACGGCGTTGCTGCACGAGGTGTCAACTAAATCCCAAGCCAAACTGCCGTCTAACCCAAGTAATACCAGCTCAAGCAGCTATAAAACTGATAGTACACCTGTAGCGCACGCTAAACCTAAAAAGCCCAAATCCACCGGGCCTACAAAGCTTTTTGTGCTAGACACCAATGTGCTGATGCACGATCCGATGAGCTTGTTTCGCTTTGAAGAGCACGACATCTTTTTGCCCATGATTGTGCTGGAAGAGCTAGATGGCCACAAAAAGGGCATGACCGAGGTAGCGCGCAACGCCCGCCAAGTCAGCCGCACACTGGACGCACTGGCAGGCGCGCAAGGCGCTGATATTGCCCAAGGCCTCAAGCTTGACGGCACGGGCCACCGCGGCGCAGGTGGGCGGCTGTTTTTTCAAACACAGCCGCTAGACTACACGCTGCCCACCAGCCTGCCGCAAGGCAAAGCTGACAACCAAATCTTAGGCGTTGTGAGCGCGCTGGGCGATGCAAAAAAAGCCTTAGCCAAAGCCTCTGGTCAGCCCGCGCAAGATGTGGTGCTGGTGTCCAAAGACATCAACATGCGCGTGAAAGCCCGTGCATTGGGCCTGCCCACCGACGACTACCAAAACGACAAAACCCTGGAAGACGGCGACCTGCTGTACAGCGGTGCGCTGGCGCTGTCTAACGACTTTTGGGACAAGCACGGCAAAACCGTAGAAAGCTGGCAACAAGGTGGCCATACTTTCTACCGCATCACCGGCCCTGTAGTGCCCAGCCTATTGATCAACCAGTTTGTATACTTTGAAGCCCCCGGCGAGCCGGCCTTGCAGGCCCGCGTCACCGAGATTCGTGACCGCACTGCCGTACTCAAAACGCTCAAAGACTACGGCCACACTAAAAACGCCGTGTGGGGTGTGACCACCCGCAACCGCGAACAAACCTTTGCCATGAATTTGCTGATGGACCCCGATGTAGATCTGGTCACCCTTGCAGGCACCGCAGGCACCGGCAAAACACTGATGGCACTGGCCGCAGGCCTTACCCAAGTGCTGGACGACCGCCGCTACACCGAAATCATCATGACCCGCGCCACAGTGAGCGTGGGCGAAGACATCGGATTTTTGCCGGGCACCGAAGAAGAAAAAATGGGCCCGTGGATGGGTGCGCTGGACGATAACCTGGAGTTCCTCACCAAAAACGACGCCAACTCTGGCGGCGCAGGCGAATGGGGCCGCGCAGCCACCAATGAGCTGATCCGCAGTAAAGTCAAAATCAAAAGCATGAACTTTATGCGTGGCCGCACGTTTATGAACAAATACGTCATCATCGATGAAGCGCAAAATTTAACGCCTAAGCAGATGAAAACACTGATCACCCGCGCAGGGCCAGGCACCAAGATTATTTGTATGGGCAACCTGGCGCAGATCGACACGCCTTACCTCACCGAAGGTTCGTCGGGTATGACGTTTGCAGTCGATAAGTTCAAAGGCTGGCCGCATGGTGGGCACATCACATTGGCGCGTGGCGAGAGGTCTCGGTTGGCAGATTTTGCTAGCGAGGTGTTATAGCGCTACGTTTGACATGTTGGCTTGGCGTGCGACTTGGTGGGTTGGCCGTTTGGTTGAGTGTGCGCCGATGAGTTGGTTTTTAGGCTAACGGTATCTCCGGAGAGTTGGACTCGAGCCGGGCATCTCGCTGCAAAAATACTCCGAAAACACGCGCGAAATTGCGATGCGTTTAGCTAACTTTTGAACCGCGCGCCTTTCTGCGTATTTTTCATCGAGACGAACCCGACTCGTCACATTGTTCTTTACTTGGTTTAAGCAGCCCGTGCTTCGGTTAGGTTATTGGACTGGTCAATACTATCAATTGCATAGCTGCTTGAGCAGGTTCCACGGCCTAGAACGGCTAAAGCACTATAAATTCAATCTTCAAACTAAGCTCTGCGCACCTACCACCACACCATCCGCATCCGCATAAATCCAGTCGCCGGGCCGCACCCACACGCCTTGAATCTGCACTGGCACATCGCGTGCGCCCAAGCCTTGTTTGTCGGTCCGCAGTGGGCACAGTGCCAAGGCTTTGATGCCGATGGCAGCGGCTTGTAGTTCGGCCACGTCTCGCACAGCGCCGTTGACTAAAATGCCAGCCCAGCCGTTTTTTGCCGCTGACATGGCTAAGTTTCCGCCCACTAAAGCGCGGCGTACTGAGCCTAGACCGTCTACGACCAGCACGCGGCCCAAGCCTTGTTCTTGTACAGCTTCGCGCACGCGCGAGTTGTCTTCGGGGCAGCGCAATGTGACCACCTGACCGCTGAAAGCGGCGTGGCCGCCATAGTTTTTGAACACATCGGGCAGTACACGCAAAGCACCGCTGGTATCTGCCTCGTGTGCATCGCATAAGTCGCAGGTAGAGATTGATGTCACGGGTTTTGTCTTTCTTAAAACATAATTGAAAAATAGAATTTACTATTAATTGCATAGCTGCTTGAGCAGTATCTACGGTTTAGAAGGCACTTTTCTCTTAGATTTATGGGATGTTTTAGGCATCGAATCTTTTGCAGCATATTTCTCAAATAAAGGCTTTGCGCGGCTTTGCAGAGCAGGTAGTAGCGGGTGGTTTTCTCGCACAGTGTTCAAAATAATACTGGTGGATGTTTCGGTTAGCAAACAAAATTTCGCCAGTACATCGTCTAGGTGTGGCACATCTTGCACTGCGATTTCTAGCAGCCAGCTGTCTTCACCCGTTAAGTTATAGGCGTTGATGACCTCAGGGGTTTCTTCTACCCGTTTGATCACCGTGGCGTAGTCACACCGCCCTACCCGCACTATGGCGCGGATACCGTAGCCCAAGCGCACTGCGTCTACTACCGCGTGGTAGCCTTTAATGACGCCTGACAGTTCGAGTTTGCGCACCCGCTCAGTCACTGCGGGCTGGCTTAGATGCACGCGGCGGCCTAGCTCGCTCATGCTGATGCGTGCATCGCACTGCAGCTCGGCCAATATTCGGCTGTCATACAGGTCTAAGTCCTCGGTGCTTGCGGTATTCATAAGTTATCTTCTCATTTTTTGGTGAATTTAAAGGCTGTGCATGCATGTTACCGTCAATCATGTATGGGCAACAGTATTATCAACCTGCAAAATACCGTATGACTCTATCTACAACCTCAACCACTCCAGCAACCCGCAGCGCCGACGCACCGCGCTACATTCTTCCAGCACTTTTAGCCTGCTATTTGGTATGGGGATCGACCTATTTGGCTATTCGCTACGCGCTAGTCAGCTTTCCACCCTTCTTTCAAATGGGCACGCGCTTTCTCACTGCGGGGGTGATATTGCTCGCTGTCATGCGTTTGCGAGGTGCGCCGTGGCCTTCGGTGTCGCAGTGGCGCAACGCTTTGATAGTGGGCGTTTTAATGCTGGCCGGAGGCATGGGGTTGACTGCAGTGGCCTCGCAAACCATTGGTTCGGGCCTGATTGCCACCAGCATCGCCATTGCGCCCATGCTCACTATGGGCTGGGGGTTGCTGTGGGGCAAGCGTCCTAGCCGGCTGGAGCTTATCGGCATGACGGTGGGTTTGTTGGGCATAGTGCTCCTAGCCCAAGGGCGCAGTTTTAACGCCTCTACGGTGGGTCTGGTAGCTATTGGCGGGGCTACTTTGATGTGGTCTCTAGGCTCAGTACTGCAAACCACCCGGCTGCCACTGGCGCCGGGGCCTATGGGCTTTGCTAGTGAAATGTTGTGTGGTGGCGCGGTGTTAATGGTGATAGCTCTCATTTTGGGTGAACAATTTTCTTGGCCGCCCCAAGCGCTGGCCGCTGCATCGTGGGCGTATCTGGTGGTGTTTGGTTCGCTCGTGGCTTTCAGCGCGTATTTGTATTTACTGGCTAATGCCTCACCCGCTTTAGCCACCAGTTATGCCTTTGTGAACCCGGTGATCGCACTGATTTTGGGTGTCGTTTTAGCGGGTGAAATCGTCAGCACAGGCGAGTGGATTGCCTCGGGAATCATCCTTGCAGGTGTGCTGTTGATCTTTGCCGCCAAGCTTAAACAGTAGTTTGCAGCGCTGCCTCTAGCGCACATGCAACAAAGCGCAATGAAAAAACTTTGCAAAAACGTTATTTTTCACTGGAGAAAACGCTCCTTTTACAGTAGCATCCGTTTTGTTAGTGAAGCAAATGAATCATTGACAGTTAATTAACTTAAATAGAAGGATATCAATCATGGCAACTGCGAAAAAAGCTGCGGCAAAAAAACCTGCCGCAAAGAAGGCTGCACCAGCGAAGAAAGCTGCTCCAGCAAAGAAAGCCGCCGCTCCAGCTAAAAAAGCTGCTGCAAAAAAGGCTGCTCCTGCAAAGAAGGCTGCTCCAGCTAAAAAGGCTGCTCCAGCCAAGAAGGCCGCTCCAGCTAAAAAAGCTGCTGCTAAAAAAGCCCCCGCAAAAAAACGCGTACCTAACGCTGCTTTCATGAAGGCGCTGACTCTCAGCCCAGCACTGCAAGCCGTAGTAGGCGCAGCTGCCTTGCCACGTACCGAAATCGTGAGCAAGCTGTGGGTTTACATCAAGAAAAACAATCTGCAGGACAAAATCAACAAGCGCATGATCAACGCTGACGCTAAGCTGAAAGAAGTTTTCGGCAAGGCCCAAGTGTCCATGTTCGAGATGGCTGGCCTGATCGGCAAGCACGCTAAGTAATTAGCATGTCTTGCGTAAAAGCTTAGGCTTTTGCTTGAATCAAAAAAACCACCCTCGGGTGGTTTTTTTACGCCTTAAGATTCGATGGTCTTCACGCTTGGGACTCTGCTATGGAAGTAATGGCACCAGCTTCAATAGTGATGCGTTTAGCGCAGCGCTGGGCAATGGCGCGGTCGTGGGTAACAAGTACCAGCGTGGTGCCCAGTTCAGCATTCAAATCAAACATCAGTTGCATCACTTTGTCGCCCGTAGCATGGTCTAAGCTGCCAGTAGGCTCGTCTGCCATCAGCACAGCGGGCTGCACCACAAAGGCACGAGCCAGTGCTACGCGTTGCTGCTCGCCACCACTCATCACCTTGGGGTAGTGCTGCATGCGTTCACTCAAACCAACGCGTTTAAGCATGTCGGTAGCCGCCGTGCGTGAGTCTTTACGGCCTGCAAGCTCCAACGGCAGCATCACATTTTCTAGCGCGGTTAAATTACCGAGCAATTGAAAGCTTTGAAACACAAAGCCTACCTTTTGCGCCCGCCAAGCGGCACGGTCGTCCTCGGTAATGGTAAATAAATCTTGTCCCGCTAAATGAACGGTTCCGCGCGTAGGGGTATCCAACCCTGCAACGATGGACAGCAAAGTACTTTTGCCCGATCCAGAAGCACCGACAATAGCCACTGTATCTTTCGCCACTATTGAAAAATCAATATCACGCAGAATATCAAGAGTACCTGTTGAGTCGGTCACGCTTTTGAAAACATGCTCTACTGCGATAATGGAATCTGCCATGGTCTTACATCTTATAAATCTCTATAAACGCCACTTTACCGCGACTTTCGCCTTAGCCGTTGGCTTAGGGCTATCTTTGCTGTCTGCTCAGGCCAAAGCGTTAAGCGAGATAGCCCCTCCCGTGATTTTGGTAGTAGGCGACTCACTTAGCGCTGAATATGGTCTGGCCCGGGGTACAGGCTGGGTAGCGCTGCTAGAGAAAAAGCTGCTTGCCGAGAAATACACCGCCAAGGTCATCAACGCCAGCATCAGCGGCGACACTACATCAGGTGGCCGGTCGCGCCTGCCTGCGCTGTTAGCACAGCACAAGCCTACCCACGTTGTCATTGAGCTAGGCGCTAACGACGCACTGCGCGGCCTGCCGATGGCAATGACCGCCGATAACTTGAGCGCCATGACCGACGCCGCCCAAAAGACCCATGCCAAAGTACTGCTAGTGGGCATGCAACTACCACCCAACTTTGGCGCAGACTACAGCAAACAATTCGCTGGTACGTTTAAAAAAGTATCTGTGGCTAAAAAGACCGGCTTGGTACCATTTTTTCTTAAAGACGTAGCCGACATTGCCGACCCTATTAAGCTCTTCCAAGCCGACCGCATTCACCCCAAAGCCGAAGCCCACCCTACTATGCTGGCTAATTTATGGCCCGAGCTGATAAAGCTGCTTAAGCCAGGACCTTACAACGCAGCAAAAATTTAAAATAGTCCCCATGCCCCTTACCAAAATCAACGCTGCCGATGCCCTAGCGCAGCTGGACAGTTTTGACACCATCATCGACGCGCGCAGCGAAAGCGAATATGCACTAGACCGCCTGCCAGGCGCAGTCAACTGGCCTACATTGAATGACCAAGAGCGCCACGAGGTGGGCACTGAATACAAGCAAGTCAGCGCCTTCGACGCCCGCAAACGAGGAGCAGTAATGGCAGCGCGCAACATTGCCCGGCACATAGAAACTCACTGCGCTACTAAACCTAAAAACTGGAAACCTTTAATCTACTGCTGGCGCGGCGGGCAACGCAGTGGGTCGCTATCGCTGGTGTTGTCACAAATTGGGTTTGATGTGCATATTATTGACGGCGGTTATAAAGCTTTTCGGGCTGAAATGCTGGTAGACACTGCTCGGCTAGCTACGATTTTTGACTATCGCGTGATTTGTGGCCCCACAGGCAGCGGTAAAACACGCTTGCTCACATCGTTAGCTGCAGCAGGCGCGCAAGTGCTAGACCTAGAAGCTTTGGCCGAGCACCGCAGCTCGGTACTGGGCTTAATCCCCGGCCAACCGCAGCCTAGTCAAAAACAGTTTGACACACGCGTGTGGGACGTACTGCGTAAGCTAAACCCGAGCCAACTGGTATGGGCCGAGAGCGAGAGTAAAAAAGTAGGCAATGTGAGCATACCGGATGCGTTAATGTCTGCGTTGCGCACCAGCAGTTGCGCGCGGTTGGAGCTGCCCGTTGAAGAGCGTGTGGAGCTGCTGATGGAAGACTATGATTTCTTTGTCAAAGACCCGGCGTTTTTTTGCGAGCGACTGGATGTACTGAAAGATCTGCGTGGCACTGCAGTTATTGAAGATTGGAAAGCGCGCGTGCATGCCGGGCAAGTTCAGGGCGTAGTGCGCGAGCTGTTAGAAATTCACTACGACCCTGGCTATGCCAGCTCTACACGCCGTAATTACCAGCAGTTTGACGCCAGTTATGTGATAACTACGCACACGCGCGCAGACTTGTCTGAGCGCTTATTTTCTCAGACCCTTATTGCAGATACTGCAGCGCCTTAGGACTCACATTAGCTGCGCGCTGGTTACAGGTGCAAACATGTCTACGCTGACTAGCGCGATGATGTCATCAAGAATACACTTTGTGTACGCATGCTTATTTCATGCAAATTGGCATCATTCATGGAGGACGCTATGGCACAAACTCACCGCTTAGAGATCGCAGGTACGCTTGATTTAGACCAGTTCTGGCCTGCAGGTAAATCGGATGCGGACACCACTAAACTGCGGCTGAAGATTGCAAGCGGTGGCGTGCGCGTTCGCCTAGCAGGGCAAACGCAATTTCAAACCACCACAGCCTACGAAGGCGCAGGCATTCCAGGTAAAGAAGATGCTGATACCGGGGTAGCTAAACTAGAACTGGTTATTAAAAACAATACGCTGACTGTGCGCTTGCAACGCATCGACGCGCCTGAACTGCACTACCGACCTGACGCCAAGGGCAGCGACGGCAAGCTCAAAGGCACTGGCCTGATCAAGGACTACCGACAGAACCAAGCTGAGACAGCGGTAGTCAAGCTGGCTAAGTTTTTAACCAGTTTTGGTAATAACCCACTGCCCTGCACCTTCACTTCAGAACTCAAATCCACTGATGGCCCGGGTGCTGTGATCGACAAATATGGCCGCTTTGTAGGCGATATTATTTTGCCAGACGGCACCAACCTTAATGTATGGCTGCTGCAGCAAGGCTTGGCCGTAATAGCGCTGTACGACTCGATGTTGCCAGCAGAAATAGACGAGTCGATTGCAGCGTGGCAAGCGGGGCGTAAAAAGCAGGGTAATGTTGCGCGCCATTACACCGATAGGTTTGGCAAGTTTGACCCTGCATTAGTGTTTCGCGCTGTCGGTTCTAAAGTGGCTAACGAAGGGGTGCGTAAATTTTTGCACCCTAAGTTTTATCGCAGGCAAACTACGTGGTGGGCTTTTACCCAAGTGCAAGCTTTTAAAGGCGATTTAGGTGACTGGTTGACCAAAAAGGCTGAGGTCTGCTGGTATTTGCCTGAGTTTCGGCAACTTGGCGATAAAGCACAAAAGTACCCTCTGTACGAGCGCGACTTTGACGGCGACGGTATTGGTTGGGATCCAGAGGATTTTATTTTTGCAGAAAGCCCGTCGAGTATTCAGCGTTTGACGGTTGGCGGGACGCTAGCCAAAGTAACGGAATGGTGACTTGTAGAAGTGCCTATGAACCCTTCTACAAATTTAGGATGAGCGGGTTGGCCGTAGTATGAGCGAAGCCTTACTACGATGACAAGGCTTTGATCACTTCAGGTGGAGCTTGCACCAACTCAATCAACACGCCCTCGCCTGCGATAGGAAACTCGTCATTGCTTTTGGGATGTAAAAACGTGATGTCGTAGCCCGCTGCACCTTTGCGAATGCCGCCGGGCGCAAAGCGCACACCTTGTGCGGTAAGCCAGCCAACCGCCTTGGGCAAGTCGTCAATCCACAGGCCCACATGGTTTAGTGGCGTGGTGTGCACAGCGGGTTTTTTATCGGGGTCGATGGGTTGCATCAAGTCGACTTCTACTTTATGCGGACCACTGCCAATAGCGCAAATGTCTTCGTCTACGTTTTCACGCTCGCTTTTAAAGTTACCTGTGACTTCTAGGCCCAACATATCTACCCACAGCGTTTTTAGGCGGGTTTTGTCTGGTGCCCCGATGGCAATTTGTTGGATACCGAGAACTTTAAAAGGGCGTGTCATGATTTTTCTAGGTTATGTCGTTAGATTGCAGGCGTTGCACACCAGCGGCTTGTAGGTCTTTCCACGCTTGTGCGAGCGAGCCGTTCAGGTCAATTGCGCGGCAGGCATCTTCAATCACTGCGGCTTCAAATCCTGCTGCTCTGGCATCTAAAGCGGTCCAAGCCACACAAAAATCAGTGGCCAGTCCGCATACATAGGCCTTGCGCAAACCGCGCGCTTGCAGATATGCGGCCAGGCCCGTCGTGGTGGTACGGTCCGCCTCCATAAATGCCGAATAACTGTCGACCTGCGGGTGAAAGCCTTTGCGAATAATCAATTGGGCTTGGGGCAATTGCAGGTCTTTATGCAAAGCCGCGTCATGCGTGCCCTGCATGCAATGGTCAGGCCACAGCACCTGTGGGCCGTAGGGCGTGATCATCATGTCATAAGGTGCGCTGCCTTTGTAGCTAGATGCAAACGACGCATGGCCTGCAGGGTGCCAGTCTTGCGTGATGACCACATTGCTAAACAATTTGCCAAGGCGGTTGATTACTGGCACCACTTCATCACCGCGCGGCACAGGCAAGCCACCTCCGGGCATGAAGCCGTTTTGTACATCCACTACGATCAGTACAGCGTCTTGGTTCATGGCTGCGATGAGCAATTAAACCGCTGAGGCTTACGCCCAACCAGATAGCGCACGCCATGGGGCACTGCGCTCTCAAGATGGGGCGTATTGGCTGCTAGGCGGAACACATCGCCTGCTTGGTAGGTGATTTCTACCCCGCTTACGCTGATGGACAGTGACCCATCAGTGATCAAGGCAAATGCATCGAAAGGATGTTGATGCAAATCCATACTGTAGCCCACCGGCTTTTCTATCAACACCGCGGCATCAAACGCTTCTGCGCGCAATGCGGCTTCAAAATCTGGTTGGTTCATAGGTAACTCCTAAGTCTGTTCATAGTGTAGGCAAACTCGTACTGCGGCTTATGCAAACTCCACAATAGGTTGGTCTACGCTGAGGGATTCTCCCTTGACTGCCAACACTTTGCCCACGATGCCATCGGCTACGGCAAACAGTACGTTCTCCATCTTCATAGCCTCGATTACAGCCACACGTTCACCTGCCTGCACCTTTTGGCCCACTTGTACAGCCACATCTACCAGCAAACCGGGCATGGGCGACAGTACAAAACGGCTCATGTCGGGTGGCATCTTGTGCGGCATCAGCTTATGCAGATCTGCCACGCGGGGTTGTAGCACCAGTGCGTCTATCTGCGTACCGTTGTGCTGCACACGCAACGCTAGCGGGTTGTTGCGGGTACCACGGTCAACCTGTGCTGAAAATGGCTGGCCATTGATAGTGCCGTGGATAGCGATGTCGTTCAAACGCGAGGTACTATAAATTTCATAGCTGCTTGAGCATATATTTAGCCGCGCGAAGCCTATTTGACCCGTAAATTCTTCTATGTGCACAGGCGTGTAGGTATGCTTGCCTTCAGCGCCTAACGTAACCACTACATAGTCTTTTTCTACTTTTACTTGGTAGCCTGCTAACTGCCCACTAATGCCTGCTTCACGCTCGTGGGCTTTGCGGCGTACAAAGGCGGCAATAGCTTTGAGCACATTCGGGTCGTCGTGTGGCACATCTTCGGCGACAAAACCTTTGCTGTAATTCTCGGCAATAAAACCCGTGTTGAAATCACCGCTGACAAACTTGGGGTGTGCAAGCAGCGCGGCCTGGAAAGGTATGTTGCTGCTAACACCCCGAATCACAAAGGCGTTAAGGGCATTCCGCATCTTGGCTATCGCGTCGCTGCGGTCTTTGCCGTGAACGATGAGCTTGGCGATCATCGAATCGTAATACATCGGGATCTCGCCACCGTCTTGCACGCCAGTGTCTACACGCACACCGTACAAGTCTTGCGTGTTGGCTTGGTGCATGGTCTGCAATGGGGGCTGAAAGCGAACCAATCTGCCAGTGGAAGGCAAGAAGTTACGAAACGGGTCTTCGGCATTGATGCGGCATTCCATCGCCCAGCCATTGCGCTGTACGTCTTTTTGCTGAATAGGCAGTGGCTCGCCCGCCGCCACACGAATCATCAGCTCCACCAAGTCCAGCCCGGTAATGCACTCTGTCACCGGGTGTTCCACCTGCAAGCGCGTGTTCATCTCCAGAAAATAAAAGCTCTGGTCTTTGCCCACTACAAACTCTACCGTGCCCGCGCTTTGGTATTTCACTGCCTTGGCCAGAGCCACGGCCTGCTCGCCCATAGCCTTGCGCGTCGCATCGCTGATAAACGGCGACGGCGCTTCTTCAATCACCTTTTGGTGGCGACGCTGAATCGAGCATTCACGTTCATTCAAATAAATCACATTGCCTTGGCTGTCACCGATTAGTTGAATCTCGACATGGCGCGGCTCCACGACAAACTTTTCGATAAAAACCCGGTCATCACCAAAGCTGTTGCGCGCCTCGTTGCGGCAACTGGTAAAACCATCAAAAGCCTCTTTATCGTCATGCGCCACGCGCAGCCCCTTACCGCCACCGCCTGCACTGGCCTTGATCATCACCGGATAGCCAATGCCCTTGGCAATCTCCACCGCCCGCTCAGCCGTTTCAATTGCATCGTTCACACCTGGAATGCAGCTAACACCCGCAGCACCCGCCAACTTCTTAGATTCAATCTTGTCGCCCATCGCCGCAATCGAATAATGCTTAGGCCCAATAAAAATAATGCCCTCTTCCTCCACCCGCTTGGCAAACCCCGCGTTCTCTGACAAAAATCCATACCCCGGATGCACCGCCTGCGCACCCGTCTGCTTGCAAGCTGCAATGATTTTGTCGGCAAGTAAATACGACTCTCGCGAAGGCGCAGCACCAATATGCACCGCTTCATCAGCCAGTTGCACATGCCGCGCATCCTTGTCTGCGTCGGAGTACACCGCAACAGTCTTAATACCCATCTTGCGGGCGGTTTGAATTACACGGCAAGCGATTTCGCCACGGTTGGCTATGAGAATTTTTGTAAACATATATCTTCCAAATTTAATTCAATAATTCAATGCGTGACGCCATAGACTTCATAAGGTCATTCAAAGTAGTGCGCCGAATTGGTAGCTCTTTCAATAACTTAGCCATGCCTTGGGCGCTGCTTAACCATTCGTTGACACAACGATTCGCTACTTGCACGGAGATACCTCCGGCTTTAGCGACCTGCAATAATTGCGCACGCGTAATGTGTTTTCCATGCCCCGCTACACTGGTCGAATGCTCGCCACCGGGGCCGAAGCTGTAAGTCAAATCAAATGCTGGGGATAGTTTCCACATTCCTTGCTCGTCCATGCGGAAGGCAAAATTGCGGCTGTGGTCGTCTCGGTTATGCATGATGACGTTGAAGATACAGCGCTCGAGGGCTTTGACTACTTCACGTTGATCGCCTGTAATTCGTAAAGTGGCTAGCAATATTGTTTCGTAATCCAAAGAAGGCAAGCGGTGGTCTGCTTGCAGATACGCGGACATACTCATGATGGGCACGCGAATGATCTGCTTGTCTTTGACGACGCGGTCAAAGCGCTCCACACCGAATGCGCTGTATTTAGCACCCAAGTCAAAAAAGCGGCTGCGCGGCATATCTATGCCACCATGGCGCGCCACACGAGCGTATAGCTCTTCAACAGCACAGACTTCGCGGTGCTCGCTCTCCGCTGGAAACTTCATCAGCCATGGCGTTGCGCTGCCAGTCAGCGGCATACCACTGCTGAGCTGCCCTGTACGCGCATTGAAATCAACCAACACTTTAGGCCGCGCACCTTGTGGCGAGCCGCCCAATTGCATCAAATGACGCAGCTGTGCATCTGCTTTGTCTGCACCAGAATTTTCGTCCGCTTGTAAGGCGATGACTTCTTTGGCAAGCTCTTTGAGTTGCAGTTTTTCTGCTGGCAAAATATCTTCATCAGAAGGCTCAAACGACAGCGCGCCCATAGCACGCTCGCCTACTATCGCCAAACGCTCCAGTACCGACACTTCTCGTGGATTACGGCCCAGCTTGCGCACCGCCCGATCCATCAGCAGCATGCCCCAACCATCCGGCAGCGCGTCGGCAATAAAACCTGGTAATCCATAAGAGTGCGCCTCACCCTTATAAGAAACCGCAGCTGCACCGGCGCGTGGCAGCGGTTGGTGCATGGGTGATAACTGCAAACCACGCTCTACGGCTTGCGGTGAATACTCAAACATGATGTCACGCCCCGTGTCCGCCAATGTGCCTAAAGGCCAGCGCTCACCCCAACCATCGTAAATAACCTGCAGCTTTTTCATGGCTAAGCACGCGCCTTAACAATAGCTTTAGGAACACGCGCACGCTGCCTCAATGCTAGTGATTGTTCACGCTCTGCTTGCGCAATGGTATGCACAGGTTGCTCAAACAAGCTCTCCAATTGCTCCACAGCCTGCAATGCTTGTACAACACGCACAACAAATTCAAGACTGCCCTGCCCTTGCGCTTCAAGCCTGCGAATAGATGAAAGCGAACTTTGCGTCATATCTGCCAATTGCTGTTGTGCCAAATTTTGTGCAAGACGCAAGCGCTTGATTCGTCCACCCAGTTGAGTGCAAATGCTTTGAGATGATGATAAATTAAATGTTCTCATGAGAGCATTAATTGTACTTTTTAGCCGTTTAAAAGTCAAATTTAAACATTTAACAAATTCACAAAAAGTGCAATATTTTTGTGCTGATGCCACGGATTGCGTATGCCTAGCATCCTATTTTTGCATCGGAGACTATCGCCATAGATCATGTCTGAGCTCGCAATGGGCGCGGTGCGTCTACCTGCGCTCATGTCCTCCGCCCTTCGGGCTCCCCCTTGACTTCGCTGCGATAGACGCACCGAGCCCATAGCTGCGAAGTGGTTTTTACACCGCCAAACTAGAGTCGCCAATCGAGGAGCGGGCTGCCTGAGCGCTTTGCGAAGGTAAAGGAGGAGGCCGCAGGCCGGGGGACACGCAGCAAAGCGCTCGGGCAGCCCGCTCCGGTACGCGAGGTAAATGATAGGCATCTTCACAGCGGAATGTTCCCATGCTTGCGCCAAGGATTCTCAATCTTCTTGTCTTTGAGCATCACCAGTGAGCGGCAAATACGCTTGCGCGTTTCATGCGGCAAGATCACATCGTCGATGAAACCCCGGGCGCCTGCGACGAAGGGGTTGGCGAAGCGAGCTTTGTACTCCGCTTCTTTCGCAGCGATTTTTGCAGGGTCGCCTTTGTCTTCACGGAAAATAATCTCGACTGCGCCTTTGGCACCCATTACGGCAATCTCTGCGTTGGGCCAGGCAAAGTTCACGTCGCCACGCAGATGTTTGGACGACATCACGTCGTATGCGCCGCCATAGGCTTTACGGGTGATGACGGTAATCTTAGGCACTGTGCATTCGGCATAAGCATAGAGCAGCTTGGCACCATGCTTGATGATGCCGCCATACTCTTGCGACGTACCGGGCATGAAGCCAGGTACATCGACAAAGGTGATAACCGGGATGTTGAATGCGTCGCAAAAGCGCACAAAGCGTGCAGCTTTGATGGATGACTTGATGTCTAGGCAACCGGCTAGCACCAACGGCTGGTTAGCCACAATGCCTACCGTCTGCCCGTCCATGCGCGCAAAGCCGATGAGGATGTTTTTGGCGTACTCCGGTTGCAGTTCAAAAAAGTCGCCGTCATCCACGGTCTTGACGATCAGCTCTTTCATGTCATATGGCTTATTGGCGTTATCGGGCACTAGCGTGTCGAGCGACATATCCAGGCGCGCAGCCGGGTCACCACTAGGGCGTACAGGGGCTTTTTCGCGGTTGTTCAGGGGCAGGTAGTTGTACAGGCGGCGCAGCATTAGCAGGGCCTCTACGTCGTTTTCAAACGCTAGGTCGGCCACGCCGCTCTTGGTAGTGTGGGTGATGGCCCCGCCCAGCTCTTCAGCGGTCACTTCTTCGTGCGTTACGGTTTTTACTACCTCGGGGCCGGTGACAAACATGTAAGACGAGTCTTTGACCATGAAGATAAAGTCTGTCATGGCAGGCGAATACACCGCACCGCCCGCGCTGGGCCCCATGATCATGCTGATCTGCGGCACCACACCGCTGGCCATCACGTTGCGCTGGAACACATCGGCATAGCCGCCCAGTGACGCCACACCTTCTTGAATGCGCGCACCGCCCGAGTCGTTCAGGCCAATCACGGGCGCACCCACCTTCATGGCCTGGTCCATAACTTTGCAAATTTTCTCGGCGTGCGCTTCACTTAGCGCGCCACCAAACACGGTGAAGTCTTGGCTGTACACAAACACCAGTCGCCCATTAATCATGCCGTAGCCGGTGACCACGCCGTCGCCGGGAATCTTCTGGTCTTGCATGCCAAAGTCTACGCAGCGGTGCTCTACAAACATGTCCCATTCTTCAAAACTGCCTTCGTCCAGCAATATATCCAGCCGCTCGCGCGCGGTGAGTTTGCCTTTATTGTGCTGTGCGTCGATGCGCTTTTGGCCACCGCCCATGCGGGCGAGTTGGCGCTTGGCTTCTAGTTGTTCCAGGATGTCTTGCATAACTATTCTCTTATCTCAATATGTCTAAATTACTATTTATTTCATAGCTGCTTGAGCAGTATTTACTTGGGTTTCCAGCAGATTTCGTGCTGCAGTAGAGGCTGCTAGCTCACCTTTTAGCACTTGCTGTGTTAATTGCGGTAACAGCGCTTGCACTTGCGGGTTTTGCTTAAACGCTTGCTTCAAGCCTGATTCAATCCGCTCCCACATCCACGCCAGCGACTGCTGTTGTCTACGCTGCGTTAACTTACCGTCTCTAGTTTGCAGTTCTTTAAACTGCGACACCTTTTGCCAAAACTCTTGCACACCTGTGCCGTGCAAAGCCGATAGCTGAATAGCCTGCGGATGCCACACCGTCTTGTCATGCAACGCATACGCCGGGTTGCCCTGCTGGCCAAACAAGCGCATGGCCGAAGTGATCTGCGCCTGCGCGCGCGTGGCGGCATCTTTGTCAATGTCTGCTTTGTTAATGACCACCAAATCCGCCAGCTCCATAACACCTTTTTTAATCGCCTGCAAATCGTCCCCTGCATTAGGCAACTGCATCAGCACAAACATATCCGTCATGCCGGCCACCGCCGTCTCGCTCTGGCCCACGCCTACGGTTTCGACAATCACTATGTCATACCCTGCCGCCTCGCACACCAGCATAGCCTCGCGCGTCTTCTCAGCCACGCCGCCCAACGTGCCGCTGCTGGGGCTCGGGCGGATGTAGGCTTTGTCATGCACCGAGAGTTTTTCCATACGCGTTTTATCGCCCAAGATGGAGCCACCGGAGATGGTGGAGGATGGGTCGATGGTAAGCACGGCGACGCGGTGGCCTTGTTTGATCAAATACAGACCTAGCGTTTCGATGAAGGTGGATTTTCCTACGCCGGGTACGCCGCTGATGCCTAGGCGAAAAGATTTGCCAGTCTGAGGCAACAGCGCAGTAAGCAACTCATCCGCTCGAACGCGGTGGTCTGCACGGGTCGATTCAAGCAAAGTAATAGCCTTGGCAATCGCCCGCCGCTGTTTTGTGCCAGCACTTGTAGTGATGGTCACAGCGGAAATTGGGGTCAGAGCCCCATTTCGTTCAGCTTGGTTTGTCGCCGGTTGCATTATTTTCCTAATGGGGATTTGACCCCAGTTTCCTAGGCTAAGGCCTTGCGGATTTGATCGAGCACATCCTTAGCAGACACAGGTATCGGCGTGCCCGGCCCGTAGATGCCCTTCACACCCGCCGCATACAAAAAGTCATAGTCTTGCCGGGGAATCACGCCGCCTACGAAAACGATGATGTCGTCTGCGCCTTGGCGTTGAAGCTCGGCGATGATGGCGGGGACTAGGGTTTTGTGGCCTGCTGCTAGCGTACTTACGCCTACGGCGTGTACGTCATTTTCAATCGCTTGGCGGGCGCATTCTTCGGGGGTTTGGAACAGGGGGCCCATGTCTACGTCGTAGCCTAGGTCGGCGAATGCAGTGGCTACGACTTTGGCTCCCCGGTCGTGGCCGTCTTGGCCTAGTTTGCTGATCATCACGCGGGGGCGGCGGCCTTGTGCTTCGGCAAAGTCGGCGATGTCTTTCTTGAGCTGGTTCCAGTATTCCATGGTGTCACCTACATTGGAATCCGTATCGTAAGCTGCTGCGTAGACACCGCTGACTTTGTGGATGTCGGCGCGGTGGCGGCCGAAGGCTTTTTCTAGTGCGTCGCTTACCTCGCCTACCGTGGCGCGCAGGCGGATGGCTTTGACTGTGAGATCAAGCAAGTTGCTGGAGCCTTGCCCAGCGCCGCCCGCATTGCTATTTGCAGCACTTGCAGCACCAGCAACCGCACTAGGCGAACTACCCATGCCCTCATGCCCTGCTGCAAAAGTAATAGCTGCCAGAGCAGCATTTACTTGGGTTACATCACGTTTTTGCTTAATTTCTTGCAGTCGGGCAATCTGCCCGTCCCGCACTGCCACATTGTCTATATCCCGCGTCTCAATCGCGTCCTCGGTCTTCAGCTTGTATTTATTCACCCCCACAATCACGTCTTGCCCACTGTCAATCCGTGCCTGCTTCTCAGCCGCTGCGGCCTCTATCTTCAGCTTGGCCCAGCCGCTGTCTACGGCTTTCACCATGCCGCCCATGGCTTCTACTTCTTCAATGATTTTCCACGCTGCGTCGGCCATGTCTTGCGTGAGCTTTTCCATCATGTAGCTGCCGGCCCACGGGTCTACCACTGCACCGATGTGCGTCTCTTCCTGGATGATGAGCTGCGTGTTGCGTGCAATGCGCGAGCTGAATTCGGTAGGCAGCGCAATCGCCTCGTCAAAGCTATTGGTGTGCAGGCTTTGCGTGCCACCAAACACCGCTGCCATCGCCTCTATGGTGGTGCGCACAATGTTGTTGTACGGGTCTTGCTCGGTCAGGCTCCAGCCCGAGGTTTGGCAGTGCGTGCGCAGCATCAGCGATTTAGGCTGCTTGGCATCAAAGCCCTTCATGATGCGGCACCACAGCAGGCGTGCGGCGCGCATTTTGGCCACCTCTAGGTAGAAGTTCATGCCAATCGCCCAGAAGAACGAGAGCCGCCCGGCAAACTCGTCCACGTCCATACCTTTGCCAATGGCCGTCTTCACATACTCTTTGCCATCGGCCAGAGTGAAAGCCAATTCGAGGGCTTGGTTAGCGCCCGCCTCTTGCATGTGATAACCCGAAATAGAAATCGAGTTGAACTTCGGCATGTTCTTGGCCGTGTATTCAATAATGTCGCCAATGATGCGCATGCTGGGCGCGGGCGGGTAGATGTAGGTGTTGCGCACCATGAACTCTTTAAGAATGTCGTTCTGTATCGTGCCGCTCAGTTGCGCCTGCGTTACGCCCTGCTCCTCTGCCGCCACGATGTAGCCCGCCAGCACCGGCAGCACCGCGCCGTTCATCGTCATGCTGACGCTTACTTTGTCCAGCGGAATCTGGTTGAACAAAATCTTCATGTCCTCCACGCTGTCAATGGCCACGCCCGCCTTGCCCACGTCGCCCGTCACACGCGGGTGATCGCTGTCGTAGCCACGGTGCGTGGCCAGGTCAAACGCCACGCTTACGCCCTGCCCGCCTGCGGCCAAAGCCTTGCGGTAAAACGCATTCGACTCTTCAGCGGTAGAAAACCCCGCGTACTGCCGTATCGTCCACGGCCGCACCGCATACATCGTGGCCTGCGGGCCGCGCAGGTAGGGTTCAAAGCCGGGCAGCGTGTGGGTGTGCGGCAGGTCCTTCACGTCGTCCGCCGTGTACAGTGGTTTGAGGGCAATGCCGTCGGGCGTGTGCCAATTTAAAGCGTCCACATTGCCACCGGGGGCAGATTTGGCAGCGGCCTTGGCCCAGTCAGCCAATGTGGCGGGTTTGAAGTTATCAGGCGCAGAGCTAGCAGGCTCTAATTTCACAGGCTTAGCTTTTTCAGTCATGCAGCAATTTTACCCACAATTTCATCCGTAATTATGAATTCAAAATTCAGTTTCGTGTAAACTAAAGCCAATTTCCGTTCGAGCTGAGCCCACCACCGTTCGGGCTGAGCCTGTCGAAGCCTTCACACAAACCCACGCATGAACGCACCCTTGTCACACGCCCGCCTAAAACCTCGCCCCCTGTACGAAGAAGTAGCCGAGCTCCTACGCCAGCGCATCTTTGCAGGCAAGGCCAACGACCTTGAACCCGGCGCATGGATAGACGAGCTCAAGCTGGCAGAGGAGTACGGCATCAGCCGCACCCCCCTGCGCGAAGCCATCAAAGTGCTGGCCGCCGAAGGCCTGGTTACCATGAAAATGCGGCGCGGCGCCTACGTCACCGAGGTCAACGCCAAAGACCTGCACGACGTGTTCCACCTCATGGCCGTGCTAGAGGCCGACGCTGCAGGCACGGTAGCCAGCACAGCCACCGCAGCGCAGCTGCAAGCGCTAGAGGCCCTGCACCAGCAGCTAGAAAAAGCCGCCCGAGACCGCAAAGATCACCTTAGATTCTTCCAGCTCAACGAAGCCTTCCACGTCAAACTGCTGGAAGTAGCCAACAACCGCTGGGCAGGTCAAATGGTGGCCGACCTGCGAAAAGTGATGAAGCTCAACCGCGCGCAGTCCCTGCTAAAGGCCGGGCGGATTGAAGAGTCCCTGGCCGAGCATGCCTCCATCATGGCGGCGTTAACGAGCCGGGATGCTGCCGCTGCGCAGGCGGCGATGCGGGCGCATATTGAGAGTGGGCAGGAGGCGGCGGGTTAGATTTACAATATATTAGGCAGCAGAAAATTGGTAGCTGCAAGAGCTATATACCCATGTCCGCAATATCAAAAATTTACCTCAATACCGCAGATGAGTTTCTAAATTCGCTACGTCTTTCAAACGATAGTTGGCACCAAGGTACGTCCCGTTGGGTTTTTCGCGGTGTTGGCGATGCAGATAATTGGACTTTATTGCCACATGCATGGCGACCTACAGGCGAAGGAAATAGACTAACACCGCTAATAGAAACAATCCACGCACTGAATCTCGACATGGATGGTGACGAGACTGACAATTTCAGAAAACTATTCGAATGGGAGGCGGCAGAAAAAGAAGCTCTTAACCAATTTGCGATGCACACAAATAATTCAGGTTTTCGTGTATCTAGCGCGGCGCTTTCACCAAACGAAAGCCCTATCAAAATTGGATCAATACATACATGGACGAACAACACAAGTTTCCCAAATACTGAAACTGTTTCATTAGCTCAGCATCACGGGATACCGACTCGATTATTAGATTGGACAAGAAATCCCATTACCGCTGCGTATTTTTCTGCTTCGCCATTATTCAGACCTAAAGACTCAAAAGCAATCGCAGTGTGGGCATTAGACGCTACAAAGGTTGTGAACGACGACGGAACGCCAAAGAAGTTTAGTCAAATTCAGTGCCTCTTGCATGAACCAAACCGCGGAGAAAATAAATTTTTGCACGCTCAAAATGGGGTTTTGACTGAACTCAAAAATACCTACGAGTTCTTTAAGCAAAATGATCGCTGGCCATCGCTTGAAGAAGTATTCTCAGTCGATACCAATGTCGTCACTGAGCCAATTTTAAAAGGGCACTTCCTCAAATCTGACCATGTGCCACGGCTGTTGAAACTACTTGATCGCGACGGAGTAACTTTATCGCAGCTAATGCCCACAATGGATAATGTTGCCAGAGAGGTAGCCTCCAAGTGGAGTACCTAGGATATTACTTGTTGAGCTGTCTAAATGCAATCAAAAAATAAAAATGACTTAACCAATCTCAATTCCAACAGCTAGAGGTTGTGTGGCTTCCGGCAAATTTGACATTGGTATCCAGTTCTCACGCTTGTGTATTTTTTCGTCAAATATTTCATCAGGCAAATTATCAAAAAAGTACAACGGTGTTTCAGTTTCAGTTGTTGGTTGCTCTATGCTCGGGCCCGGCACCGCCCACAAGTTGTAACTATGGCGAGTAACAATCAAATCGTCTTTGGCACGTGTGAGAGCAACATATAAAACACGCCGTTCCTCTTCAACCTCATCCTCGTCACCTAGTGCGTATTGCGAGGGATACGCGCCAGGTGAGACGTTGATAACGTAACAGACTTTGCTTTCCGTACCTTTTGCCGAATGAACTGTAATGAGGGTCACAACATCATTTGTCTCTAGTCGATCTACATGACTATGATGCACAGGATCAAGAAGGTATTCTTCAATGAAAGCCAGGATCGAAGTATGTTTCTCAGCAAGTTTTTCAACAAGACGGAAATCCCTTCGACGTCTATCCCAATCTTGATTTTTATACTTCTCCGATAAAACTTCTTCCATTGCTTTAACCGCACTAGAAATTGCGCTTGAAACTGCACCCTGTAGTTCTTTCACGATATTTACTACCAAGGCAGCGGTCTCTGGAATTTTGGATTCGCTCACAAGAACAGATATACAACCTTCAAGCGTGTCCTCAGAAAGAATACGCTCGATTACATTAGTTGCGGTGACTTCACCCACACCATGCCACAGTGTGAGAAATCTCATCCATCCGATTTCATCTTGCGGATTCGCAACAAGGCGCAAAACGGAAAGAACGTCGCGAACGTGCGCTGACTCCATCAATTTAGTGCCGCCAATGAATTGGTATGGAATTTCCTTTGCCAAGAGTGAGCTCTCAACGACGCGCGCTGCAAACGCAGAGCGTGACAGGATCATGTGATCTCGCCAGCTATTACCGGCTCCTCTTTTTTCCAATATATCTTCTGCAATCCATCGACCTTCTTCCCACTCATTTGCGAATGTATGAAGTTGAGGTCGATTTCCTAGTCCACGCGCAGCCACCAACACCTTATCGTAATTTAGTGGGCTTTCAGCAAGAAGCCAATTTGACACATCCAAAATTTCTTGAGTTGAGCGGTAATTTTTTTCCAATTTTAGGGTGGTAGAGTTTTCAACTCGTTCAGAAAAACTGTGAACGTTTCTAAAATCAGCCCCTCGAAAACCATAGATCGACTGGGCATCATCCCCGACGCAGAATATAGTGACATGCTTTCGTAATGGGTCAATCAGCTTCCACTGAAGTGGATTGGTATCTTGCATTTCGTCAACAAGTATGTAATCGTACTGATTTCCTACCCAAGCACAGGTTTCTGGTGTTGATGACATTCGAGTTGCAACAACATCAAGTATGTCATCGTAGTCAAGATATCTCCGATCTCTCTTTCTTGCTTCGTAGGCAAGCATGATGGGGGCAATCTGATCTTTTTTATCGTAAGCCTCTGGTGCTTTCTTTTTAAGCGTTACGTCTAGCGACTGCCTCGTATTTCTAGCGAATGAATATATATCTAAGAGTTCCTTTGCAGTAGGAAGTACCGATGAACTTTTTTTGCCACGCAAGACTTTGAATAACAGTAATTGATCGTCACGATCTATTATTGAGTAGCCTTTACTGCCAAACGCCATAGGTGCACTTCTAATAAGTGACATGCACCATGTATGAAATGTCGACGCTTTTAGTCCCTCAGCTACAGCTCCCAAATGGACGCTAACCCGCTCCACTATTTCAGATGCAGATCGCCTTGTAAAAGTGAGAATTTGAATTCTGTTGGCTGGTGTCCCGTTAGAAATCAGAAAAGCGGCCCGGGCAATAATAGTTTTCGTTTTTCCGCATCCCGCACCAGCCAAGACTAAAGCGTGTTGGCGCTGCATGCATGCGGCTAATCTTTGTGGTTCGTTTAATTCTGAAAGAAGCGATTCAATGCTCATTTATTATCCAAGGCGTGCTTTTGCAAATATCATTTTGATTTAAAAAGCAATTAAATATCTGCAAGTTTCTCTACAGCGATCATACATTTTTGTAAAGAGCCGCCACATACAAGTAAATCAGCACCACACAGCACATTCATAACAAACTTTTTTTTAACTAATGAATGCTTGTGAGCACACCAAGGCGTGCAAGTTTTTACAATTTCGGCAGGTTGACGATCTGAACGAATTTCTCGGCTTGTGAGCACATTAATTTCTTCGCGATAAAAATAACATTTACTCATGATTTTTAGTCTCCTTGTAACGTGAATGAGCTGAATTTATTAAAACAGACCAAATCTAGTGGAATAAATTTGGCAAACTACATCTGTAGAAAAAATTGAAACTTTTTGAATTACTTTCCAATAGACTTGGAGTTCACTGGTGCCCAAACTGCACTGCACGCGCTGCAAATCAACGGATTTGAGTGGTAGCGACGATCTGCGCCACCATCGATCCTGCCGAATCTATAACGTGGTCCAATTTGACTTCTGCAATGACTACACATTGGACGGTTGACTTGCTGAATGTAGGCGATGATCGCTGCACAAACAATAAGTATCGTGCCCCATAACCAGCCGAGGCTGTAAAAGAAAAGGTAGAAAAATATCCCAATCACAAATATTGCAATTAGCAAACTGTCAGACTTTTGCCTCATTGTTTCTCCATTTTTATTTGCTAGTGAATTGTATCAAGCAGGCTAAATTATGTATCTTAAAGCTAACACAATTTTCAGTATACGAATCCATTCAAAATACCAAAATTGCTCTGTAAATAATAGCAATTTATTAAATATTCACGTCGGGAAATGCTTAATTCGGCAGTATAAATCCACAACTCGCTATAAGCAGCGGGCAGCAGATAGGCAGCGCAGGCAGTGGGTGTTACGCGCACACCTCATCACTCATTGACAGTCGTGGCTGATCAAGACTCACCGCACAATACGACCCAACATATACACAACAGATGTAGTTGACGTATCGCACAGTGCGCGCTGCAGCGAAGAATCATCGCAGTGGGCACTGTGACTGTAGGCGCTTATCTTGGTTTGGGTGATAACTTTGCAGACCCACACGAGCACTGGTTTAGCTTGAAGTTGAAGCTTAATTACTATGCATTTAATAGCTGTCTGAGCAATAATTACTTGGGCTAACGCTAATTTAACGTTTAATCAGCGTGCAAAACGGCCTGTTTCTTCGGCCTACCGCCCAGCTTGCCATTGGCTCGAGACGACTGTGCTTTGGCGGCGCTAGCGGTACGGCCTCCATCTGCGCCTATTTCGGCCATCCATTTTTTGGTACCCAGCACGCCTTTGACCAGGCTTTGCACGTTCAGGTCTGCGTCCAGCTTGGGCCAATGCAGGCCCAGGCCAGCAGCTTGAATCTGGATGGTGCGCAGGTCGCTCACTTTGGCGCCTGCCAAGCTTTCGGCCCGCTGTACCGGGAACTCGAATGCGCAGCCATTGTTTAGCTCTACGTGGATGCGCCCCGCCTCGTAGCGGGCGGCGGTGGCCAGCGGGCCACGGGCTAGCAAGCGTTGGCGGCGGCAATTCTCTGCGCAACCTGGAGAGAGTTGAGTTGGCCGCGCCCTCGCCCTCGCCGTCTGGCTAATGCCGATCTGACAACACGCGGCGCAGGGTCTTGGGGTTGCGCCTTGCGTCCAAGACGGCGGCAACAGTGGCAGTCTTGTCATCAAACTGGTAGTAAATCGAGAACGGAAAACGCTTGGACGCGGTGCGATACGGGCCGGGGTCTTGTAGCTCGTAAAACGCATAGCCGTCCAGCAAATCGCCCTCGGCTGAGGGCGCAATTTGCACTTTATGCATTGCGCTGGCTATTTAATTGCGCGGCTTGGGTGAGGATGCGGGCTTTGGCGTCGGCCCAGTCTGTGGCCTGGCCGGCTTCGATCTCGCGCACGCGCTGCGCCAGCACATCAGCATGCCAAGCGGGGCTGGGGTCGTAGGCGCTGTCGTGCGAGAGTGATTCCGACAGCACTTCCATGGCTTCTAGGCGCTGGGCAAGCGGCAGGGTGCTTAGTTCGGCCATGTTCATGGTGAAGTCTTGGTTGAGGTTCTGTATTGGTCAGAGATTGAATTTAAATCCTACTGCTCGGGTCGCTGTTATCGCGGTGCTGGTAGCTCTTTACGAACCCTAGTCAGATACCTTTTATTAACCGTGCAATGGCTGCGCCGTCAATTTGACACCCAAGGCCTTGCACACCCGTGCAATGGTGTCAAAGCGTGGCTGCGCGTCGGCGCGCAAGGCTTTGTACAACGCCTCGCGGCCAATGCCTGCGTCTTGCGCAATTTGGGCCATGCCCCGTGCGCGCGCAATGTCGCCTAGCGCGGCAGCCAGCAGGCCGGGGCTGCCATCTTCCAGCATATCGGTAAGGTAGTCTGCAATAGACTGCTCGTCATCCAAGTATTTGGCAGGGTCGAATGGGATGGTTTTAACGGTCATGGTTGTTTGCCTTTCATGGTTTGCGTGGCTTTAAGCTGCGCGGCTTTCAAAATGGATGCCAGCTCGATGGCGCGGTCAATATCTTTTTGCTGGTTGGATTTGTCGCCCCCGCCTAGTGCAATCACCAGCACGGTGTCCATTTGGGTGACGTAAATGCGATAGCCTGCGCCAAAATGCTCTCTGAGCTCAGTCACACCCGAGCCCACGGCTTTGCAGTCACCTCACAAACCCGTGACCAACTTTGCCAGCCGCGAGACCATGCGAATACGCGTTCGTTTGTCCAGCGACTGAACCCAGGTTTCGAATATGTCGGTAGTTTCTATCTGGTAGATTGCCGCAATTGTATTCGATCGAATACTTTGTCAAAATTTGACCCAGATGCTTAATAGCTACTTTCCCAGAATTACGCATAAATACGCATAACACATAATTATGTGTAGAATGATATTAGCGATTAAACATCGCCGATTACCTCCAAGGAACCACCATGGCCGCATCTTCCACCGTTAACTTCACAGGCGCTGTAGACCGCGCGTTGCTACGGCGTGCCAAGGTCATTGCTGCACAGAACGACACGTCGATTAACGCGCTGTTTAACGCGGAGCTGCGTTATTTGGTGGAGACTTTTGATGCGGCGCAGGCATCGGGCAACCAGAACTACCCTAATTTGCTGGCGTTTTCGCTTGGGCAAAGAGATACGCAGGCCACGATGGACAAGCTGGGCATTGATAGCTTTGAAGACTTGTTTTTACTGATGGCGCAGGCGCACTTGCCTATGCCGCGCTTAGCTGATGCCGCTACGGATGCGATGGTGCAGGCGCTGCACACGTTGCCTACTGCCTAGGCCGCCGCACAGCCTATGCCGCAGTCTGCGCAAGACATTACCCTGCTGCCCGATGCGGGGCCGCTGATCACCCTGGCCTACGCGAACGCACTGGACGTGTTGTTCAAACCCGGCTGGCGTGTAGGAGTGGTTGACATGGTGCTGCACGAAGTTACCCGCAGCCAAACACCCACCAGTGAAAAGCTTACGCAGTGGGCCGCGCAGTCTAATGTAGACATCCTGCCTACGCAAACACTGGCTATGCATCTTAAAAACCCGCTGCGCAAAGCCCGTTTGGGTGAGCAAGCTATTCAAGAAACGTTGAACCAGTTTGCCTTAAGCGAAACTCCGCACAACGCCGTGCTGTTGTTTGAAGATCATGCCATTGCACGCAACACTTTCTTTGTGCCGCCGGGTTGCCAAAAAGTCAGTACCCGGGCGTTTTTAAACATCCTAGAGCAAAAAGGCTGGATTGAAAGTGCCAGCGCTATTGAGCGCGCTGCAGTTCAAGCGGGTAGGCAGTTTTCGCAGTTACGGTTTCCGCCTCTGTAAAATTTTGGTTTGCACTAGCGCTGCTTGAGTTGAACCAAGTTAGAAGTATTGCGAGTTTGGAAAGCACAATTTATAAGCGTTTTAGCCGTTCTAGGCCGTAGAACCTGCTCAAGCAGCTATGAAATTTATAGTACCCGCATGCTCACTCGTACACCACGCGCGCCTCTCCTGCGTGTGCTTGTGCGGTCCAGCTGGCTAGCGCGGCGTCGCTGGGAAAGAACTTGGCGCGGTCGTCCAAGGCTATTTCACCAGTGGCATTAACTTCGCCACCCTCGCCTGCTTCGCCACTCCCACCCATAGCAGTGCGCCACAGTTGCAGCCGCACATTCAGCCCGCGCAGCAGCTCGCCCTGTTCTGTTTGCTCTTTTTTGGGTGGAAAGTCGCGCACCATGCGGGCGATGTCGGGGGCTTTGCCGTTAACACCCTTACCCACGGACACACGCAGGTATTTGCCAAATTTGGCGCGGGCTGTGGGTAAATCCCAAATAGCATTAACCTGGAAGCGCAGGCCGCCAGAGAAGCGGTCGGGCTGGGCCTTGCCTTGGACGATGATGAGTTCGTCGTCTTTCAGGGTGTTGCGGTTAGCGTTGATCAACGCCTCGTCGGCGGTGGCTTCGATGGTGACGGATTTATCGTCTAGCTTGAAGATGGCCAGCTTGCCGCGCTGGCCGTTGATGATGCGCAGATCGCTGACGATGCCAACTATGGTGCGCGGCTCGCGCGAGTCAACCAAATCTTCGATTTTGGTGCGGACAAACTGGCGTACTTCGCGGGCAACTTCATCAAACAGGTGGCCTGACAGGTAGAAGCCTACGGCGGTCTTCTCGGCGGTTAAGCGCTCTTTCACGCCCCACGGGGTCATGTCTACCAGCGGAGGCTCTTGGGTGCTGCTGCCGTGGTCATCATCGCTACCCATATCGAACAAGCCGCCTTGGTTGGCGTTGGCCTCTTGCGCTTCGGCGTAGTCCATGGCCAGCTCAACGGACGCCATGAGCGACGCACGGTTAAGCTGCAGGCTGTCGAAAGCGCCGGCTTTTATCAAGGCCTCTATCGTGCGTTTGTTGATTTTATTGCGCTCTACACGAGCGCAGAAGTCGAACAGGCTGGTGAATGGGCCGCCTTGGCTAGCATCGGGGCCTAGTCCTTCTCGCGCTGCAATGATAGCTTCTACCGCCTGCTGACCGCTACCTTTGACAGCGCCTAGGCCATAGCGAATCACCTTATCGCTCACCGGCTCAAACCGGTAGTTACCGCGGTTCACATCAGGCGGTTCAAAGGTCAAGCCAAACTTGTCTTGCGCGTCTTGCACCAAGATCCGCAGCTTGTCGGTGTTGTCCATCTCCACCGTCATGTTGGCGCAGAAGAACTCGGCCGTGTAGTGCCGCTTGAGCCAGCCGGTGTGGTAAGCCAACAGCGAGTAAGCAGCCGCGTGCGACTTGTTAAAGCCGTAGCCTGCAAACTTCTCCATCAAGTCGAAAATCTCGTCGGCTTTTTCTTGGTTGATGTCGTTTTTGGCAGCCCCTGCGCGAAAGATGCCGCGATGCTCGGCCATTTCTTCGGCCTTCTTTTTGCCCATGGCGCGGCGCAGTAAATCAGCGCCACCCAAACTGTAGCCGCCCAAGATCTGCGCAGTTTGCATCACCTGCTCTTGGTAGACCATGATGCCGTAGGTCTCGCTGAGCATCTCTTCTACTAAGGGATGCGGATATTCAATCACCTCACGGCCATGCTTGCGCGCCACAAAGCTGGGGATCAGGTCCATCGGGCCGGGGCGATACAGCGCGTTCAGCGCAATCAGGTCTTCTAGCCGCGTGGGGCGTGCGTCTTTCAGCATACGTTGCATGCCGGGGCTTTCAAACTGGAACACGGCTTCGGTATTGCCGTCGGCAAACAGTTTGTAGGTGGCGGCGTCTTCTAATGGTATGTCTTCAAAAGCAAAGTTTTCTTGGCCTTTATGTCTTTCGATAATGAAGTCTTTGGCGATTTCTAAAATAGTTAAGGTCGCAAGACCTAAGAAGTCAAACTTCACCAAGCCCACAGCTTCTACGTCATCTTTATCGTATTGGCTTACAGCTGAATCGCTGCCGGGCTGCTGGTACAGCGGGCAAAAATCGGTCAGCTTGCCGGGCGCTATCAGCACACCACCCGCGTGCATACCCACGTTGCGCGTCATGCCTTCTAGCTTGCGCGCCATGTCCAGCAGGGTGCGCACTTCTTCTTCTTTTTCTAGCCGTTCGGCAAGAATGGGCTCGGCTTTGATCGCGCCGTCAATGGTCATGTGCGTGCCAGGCTTGTTGGGTATCAGCTTACTGATGCCGTCACAAAAGGTATAGCTCATGTCCATCACACGACCTACATCGCGAATAGCGGCACGCGCCGCCATGGTGCCAAAAGTGACGATCTGGCTGACGGCCTCTTTGCCGTATTTGGCCTTCACGTAGTCAATGACACGATCCCGGTTGGCTTGGCAAAAATCAATGTCAAAGTCGGGCATGGACACCCGCTGCGGGTTCAAAAATCGCTCAAACAGCAAGTTGTATTGCAGCGGGTCAAGATCGGTAATTTTGAGCGAATACGCCACCAATGAGCCTGCACCTGAGCCACGGCCCGGGCCTACCGGGCAGCCGTTGGCCTTGGCCCATTGAATAAAGTCCCCCACGATCAAAAAGTAGCCGGGAAAGCCCATCTTCAATATGGTGTTGATCTCAAACTCTAGCCGCTCCACATAACGCGGCATCTCGGCGGCGCGCACCGACTCATCGCGGTACAAATGCGCCATACGCTCTTTCAAACCCTCGTGCGAGAGGTAGCGAAAATACTCCTCAGGCGTCATGCGCTGGCCGTTCACCTCGGGCGTCGGAAAGTCGGGCAGCCTGGGTTTGTCCAGCTCGATAGTGATGCTGCAGCGCTTGGCTATCTCAGCTGTGTTGGCAAGGGCGCTGGGCAGGTCGGCAAACAGCGCCTGCATTTGCTCAGGTGATTTGAAATATTGCTCACGGGTAAACTTGCGCACGCGCCGCGCGTTGCCCAAAATTTCGCCTTCGGCAATACACACGCGTGCTTCATGTGCTTCGTAGTCTGTTGCTGCTAAAAATTGGATGGGGTGCGTCGCCACCACCGGCAGCTTGAGTTTAGAAGCCAAGATGGCCGCTGCGGCCACGTGTATCTCGTCATCTGCCCTACCCGCACGCTGTAGTTCTATGTAGAAGCGGTGGGTAAACACAGCCGCTAGCTGCATGGCTAGATCACCGGCGCGCTGCGTATCGCCCTGCACTAACGCTTGGCCCACAGGCCCGGCCTGTGCACCGCTGAGTAAAATCAAACCCTCGTTCAACGCTTTAAGCCATTCCAGCTTGACGATGCCATTGGCGCGCACCACGTTTTGCGTCCACGCCCGGGCCAGTAGTTCGCACAGGTTCAAATAACCTTGCTTGTTTTGCACCAGCAAAATCATACGCGACAGTGTTGGTTCTTTATTTGCACCTGCAGTTTCGGCTACGCCAAGGCCATCTAGCCAAATCTCTGCACCCACAATGGGTTTGACGCCATGGTTGCGCGCGTCTTTATAAAACTTGACCGCGCCAAAAAGATTATTTAAATCTGTAATTGCCAGCGCGCCTTGACCATATTGGGCCGCAGCTTTAACGCCTTCTTCAATACGGACAGTGCCGTCTACAACCGAAAACTCTGTGTGCAAGCGAAGGTGGATATACATGGCTTTATTCTATCGGCCATAGTCACCCTGCCGGGGCGTAAATGCAGAAAATTACAGTAAGGCGATACGTTTACCCAGCGGTAAATCGCGTACTGTTTGCTCCAGCACACGCAAGATGTCTTGCAGGCCGGTGGTGGTCAGCGGCGTGGTGGTGCCTGTCATGCGCAGGCCTACACGGTCGGCCCAGCCTTCAGTGTCAATTTTGCGGGCACAACTGGACAGCACCAGAGTCAACAAAGACTCTTTTGTTTTGGAGCCATAGTCGTCCAGGCGTACTGCGCCGAACTTGCTATTGCTAAGCCGCGCAATATGCCAACCCACGCCCAAAGATTTCTGCAGAACCGCTGCAAATCGCACCAAATCGCGCTGCCATACCAGATAGCCGTCCTCATGCCTAAAGTTGTCTAGCGCTGTCAAGCTAAAGTACAAAATGTGCGCCACACCGCCGCCAGAGTGCTGGCGCACGGCCAGGTTATCTACCGCGCGCTCAAAACCTTCGTAAGATAACAACGCAGTCAACGGGTCGCGAAAGCGGGTGATATGTTCACGCCCTTGCACAGCACGGCCAAAGCGCTCGCGAACCACTAGCACATGCCGCAGTACCAAACTACTGGCCACCAGCATTAGCGTCATCAGCACAGCAAAAAGATCCATACCTGCAATTTGCACATAGCCGAGTGACACCACGACTGCTGATCCTGTAAATAACAGTGCAGACAGCATAACCCATGGCGCATGCCTATCGCCTCGCCGCCAAGCCGCAAGGGCTAACACTATGGCCGCCACTGCGCAAATAAGTGCCCCAGTAACGCCACCCAATAATCGCCAGTGAGGATGCAAGAAAATAACCTGCACTACACCATAAGCCAATACTGAGCACACCACAAGCCAGGCTAAATAACGCCCCTTTCTACCCAAAGCCATGCGGTCTAAGGCGTTGGTACTGGCAGCCAGCATAGCGGCGGAAATAGCAGAACCTAAAAATGGTTTAGCTGCATCGTTGAACGCCGGCCAGTCTGGCGTGAACCAAATAGCCGCATAGCCATTCAAGATGGAAGTACCTACTGTGATGGTCGCGCAATACACCAATAGGCAAGCGCTAGATCGGTTACGGTACATCAGAAAAAGCAATAAGCTGATCACCAGCACCATGGCACTCGCACCTATCAGCAGTCCTGCAGCGTTGGCCTGCAGCAGCCTGCGTTCACGCGACTCACGGTCGGCGTTGAGATACACCGCCGTACTTGCAGTGCCAGTGTTTTGCATCACCATCAATACATCCATGGTTGAGGTGTTGCCTTCAAAATGCATTACGAACGTAGGAAACTGTCCCACCATAGGCCATTTAGACAACGCCACTGTGTCGCCCGCCTCTGCATGTTCCCAAGCTTGTCCAGGTAAACGCCAAAATAGTTCTACTTTATCCATCCGCACTAGCGGCACTTCAATGGTGAAGATATGGTCTTTTTGTGTGGTGAGTGAAAATTTAGCAGCAGTACGCTTGCCTGCCACTACGCTCCAGCGACCGAGCGCATTGGCTGGCTGGGTGATGGCTTGTGGCGTCTGCCAAATCGTTTCTGGATCTAGCGGTTGCTCCAGTGGCAGCTGAAACGCTGAAACTATAGTGGGCACCATCAGACTGCGGCTGGGCGCAATGATAGCTGTTGCCTGCGCAAACGCCATTTGCTGTAGAAAAAGTAGCACCCACAACGCGTTCAGCGCAACGTATCGGCGTAAGCGGTTAGAAATCATTGCTTGCAAGTATGGGGTAAAACGATGCCCATAGTTACATTGTAAATTTGTATGGCCGTGTACAAATTAACACTTGGCTATCAACAGGGTGGTAATTTCGCCTAAAAGTATTAATTTTTATATAAAAATCCGCAGACTATACATATCGCACTGCAATGATCTCGTAGTGCTTCTCGCCACTGGGCGCTTGCACCACTGCTGTATCGCCCTCTTCTTTGCCAATCAACGCGCGGGCAATTGGGCTGGAAATATTGATCAGGCCAAGTTTTAAATCGGCCTCGTCTTCGCCCACGATTTGGTAGGTTACTTTAGCGCCGCTGTCTTCGTCTTGCAGCTCTACCGTCGCGCCAAACACTACACGCCCGTCGGCATCCACCTCAGATGGATCAATGATTTGCGCTGCAGATAGCTTGCCGTCAATTTCTTGAATCCGGCCTTCAATGAAGCCTTGTCGGTCTTTGGCTGCCTCGTATTCGGCGTTCTCGCTCAAGTCGCCTTGCGCACGCGCTTCGGAGATCGCGTTGATTACCCACGGGCGATCGACGGTTTTTAGCTGGTGCAGTTCGGCCTTGAGTTTTTCGGAGCCGCGTTTAGTGATGGGGATAGTGGCCATATTGGAGGTCTGTAAAAAGGAAACCGCTGATCACAATGATCAGCGGTTTAGTCAGATTGAATTTTAAACTAAGCAGCAAACAGCGTGTAAATGCAGTTTAAAGCTTAGTTTTGGTGGCTTATGCAGCTAGCGCAGCATGCATTTCTTGCACGCTGATCACGCCCAGATTGTCCACATACTTCATACCTTCCACTGCAGCCTCGGCACCTGCAATGGTAGTAAACGTGGTCACGCGCGCCAGCAAACTAGACGTACGTATGGCGCGGCTGTCAGAAATGGCGTTGCGGCGCTCTTCCACAGTGTTGATTACCATCGCAATCTCGTTGTTCTTTATCATGTCTACCACGTGCGGGCGGCCTTCGGCTACTTTGTTCACGGTTTGCACCGCTATACCCGCTGCTTCTATGGTAGCTGCTGTACCTTTGGTGGCTACTACTTCAAAATTCATAGCTACCAGAGCACGCGCTACCTCTACCGCACGTGCTTTGTCATTATTTTTCACGGTAAGAAATACTTTGCCGGACTTAGGCAACTTAGTGCCCGCGCCCAGCTGCGATTTGACAAACGCTTCACCGAAAGTTTTGGCCACGCCCATCACCTCACCGGTAGATTTCATCTCGGGGCCAAGAATGGTGTCTACACCGGGGAATTTGACAAACGGGAACACAGCTTCTTTGACGCTGAAGTAAGGCGGCGTGACTTCTTTGGTAATGCCTTGAGAAGCAAGAGTCTGGCCCGCCATGCAACGCGCAGCCACTTTAGCTAGTTGAATGCCGGTGGCCTTAGACACATAAGGCACGGTGCGGCTGGCACGGGGGTTAACTTCCAATACATAGATGATGTCTTTGCCTTCTTGGTTTTGAATCGCAAACTGCACGTTCATTAAACCGACCACGCTAAGAGCACCCGCCATGGCGGCAGACTGGCGCTTCATTTCGTCCACAGTCTCCTTAGACAGTGAATACGGCGGCAGCGAGCAAGCAGAGTCACCGCTGTGTACGCCTGCTTGTTCGATATGCTCCATCACGCCACCGATAAAAGTTTTGCCTTCGGGATCGCGCAGGCAATCGACATCGCACTCAATAGCGTCGTTTAAAAACCGGTCTAGCAACACGGGGGAGTCGTGCGACACCTTGACGGCCTCGCGCATGTAGCGCTCTAGGTCACGCTGCTCATGCACGATCTCCATGGCACGGCCACCCAGCACGTAGCTGGGGCGGACCACGAGTGGATAACCTAGGGACGTGGCTTTTTCCAAGGCCTCGGCTTCTGTGCGTGCCGTTGCATTGGGCGGCTGCTTCAAACCTAGTTTGTGCAGCAACGCCGAGAAACGCTCGCGGTCTTCAGCAGCGTCGATCATGTCGGGCGAGGTGCCGATGATGGGTACGCCGTTGGCTTCCAGATCAAGCGCGAGCTTGAGCGGTGTTTGTCCACCGTATTGCACGATCACGCCCCAAGGCTTTTCTTTGTCGACAATTTCCAGCACGTCTTCTAGCGTCAACGGCTCGAAGTACAGGCGGTCGGAAGTGTCGTAGTCGGTAGATACCGTCTCGGGGTTGCAGTTGACCATGATGGTCTCGTAGCCATCTTCGCGCATGGCCAACGCGGCGTGTACGCAGCAGTAATCGAATTCAATACCTTGGCCAATGCGGTTGGGGCCGCCGCCCAGTACCATGATTTTTTTATTGTTGGTTGGCTCGGCCTCGCATTCAGCGGCGCTTTGACCGGGTGCGAACGGGCCGGTGACAAAGCCTTCGTAGGTGCTGTACATGTAGGCTGTGTTGGTAGCAAACTCAGCTGCGCAAGTGTCTACACGTTTGTACACTGGGCGGATGCCCAATGCACGGCGTTTTTCGCGAATGACTTTGTCCGTCGTTTTCAACTGACGAGCCAATCTACGATCAGAAAAACCTTTTTGCTTTAACTTGAGCAACTCGTCTTTAGACAGCGCATCAAGCGACGTTTTTTCTAGCTCTAGCTCGATTTTTACAATCTCTTCGATTTGCACTAAAAACCATGGATCGATTTTGGTCAGCGCGAATACTTCTTCTACGCTCATACCTTGGGCAAAAGCATCACCCACGTACCATATGCGCTCGGGGCCGGGCGAGCCCAGCTCTTTTTCCAGCACTTCACGGTCTTGGGTTTTCTCGTTCATGCCGTCCACGCCCACTTCTAAGCCGCGCAGGGCTTTTTGGAAGGACTCTTGAAACGTGCGGCCCATGGCCATTACCTCGCCCACGCTCTTCATTTGCGTGGTCAGGCGGTCGTCCGCGTCTTTGAATTTTTCAAACGCAAAACGTGGAATCTTGGTCACCACATAGTCGATGCTCGGCTCGAAGCTCGCAGGAGTAGTGCCGCCCGTAATTTCGTTGCGCAGCTCGTCCAGCGTGTAGCCACAGGCAAGTTTTGCCGCCACTTTGGCAATCGGAAAACCGGTGGCCTTGGAGGCCAGAGCAGATGAACGGCTCACACGCGGGTTCATCTCAATCACCACCATACGGCCGTCTTGCGGGTTAATCGAGAACTGCACGTTCGATCCGCCCGTGTCCACGCCAATCTCGCGCAGCACCGCCAGCGATGCGTTACGCAAAATTTGGTATTCTTTGTCAGACAGGGTCTGCGCAGGGGCAACGGTGATTGAGTCACCTGTATGTACGCCCATCGGGTCAAGATTTTCAATCGAGCAGATGATGATGCAGTTGTCCGCCTTGTCGCGCACTACTTCCATCTCATACTCTTTCCAGCCGAGCAAGGACTCTTCAATCAACAGCTCGTTGGTGGGCGAAGCTTCCAGGCCGCGTTTACAAATGGTCTCAAATTCTTCGGCGTTGTAGGCAATGCCGCCGCCGGTGCCGCCCAGCGTAAAGCTGGGGCGAATCACTGTGGGGAAGCCCAAAGTCTTTTGCACTGTCCAAGCCTCGTCCATGCTGTGCGCAATGCCAGAGCGCGCTGAACCCAGACCAATTTTAGTCATCGCGTCTTTGAACTTTAGGCGGTCTTCTGCTTTGTCAATCGCCTCGGGCGTAGCGCCAATTAGCTCAACGGGTTTGCCCGTAGCAGCGCCCATGTATTTGTCTAGCACGCCGTTGTGCCATAAATCCAGCGCACAGTTCAGCGCTGTCTGCCCACCCATAGTCGGCAAAATCGCGTCTGGCTTTTCTTTGGCAATGATTTTTTCAACGGTCTGCCAAGTGATCGGTTCGATGTAAGTCACATCAGCCGTGGCCGGGTCGGTCATGATCGTAGCAGGGTTGCTGTTGATCAAAATCACCCGGTAGCCTTCCTCGCGCAGCGCCTTACAGGCCTGCACGCCAGAGTAGTCAAACTCACAAGCCTGACCAATGATGATCGGCCCTGCGCCGATGATCAGAATACTTTTAATGTCGGTACGTTTTGGCATGTTATTTCACCTCACTCATAAGTTTGATGAAGCGATCAAACAGGTAGCTAATATCGTGCGGCCCGGGCGATGCTTCGGGGTGGCCCTGAAAGCAGAAGGCGGGTTTGTCGGTGCGCGTCAAGCCTTGCAGCGTGTTGTCGAACAAACTGATGTGGGTGGCGCGTAGATTTTTAGGCAAGGTTTTTTCGTCGACAGCAAAACCGTGGTTCTGGCTGGTGATGCTGACGCGTCCATTGTCTAAGTCTTTGACCGGATGGTTAGCCCCATGATGACCAAACTTCATTTTGAAAGTTTTGGCACCCGAGGCCAGCGCCATGATTTGGTGGCCCAGACAGATACCGAAGGTGGGCACGCCAGTTTCGATAATCTCACGCGTGGCGGCAATGGCGTAATCGCATGGCTCTGGGTCGCCAGGGCCGTTAGACAGAAACACGCCGTTAGGCTTATGTGCCAAGACCTTTTTGGCAGAGGTTTGCGCGGGGACGACAGTCACCTTGCAACCGCGTTGCGCCAGCATGCGCAAGATGTTGAATTTGATGCCGAAGTCGTACGCTACAACGTGAAATTTGGGTGCTGTTTGCTCACCATAACCGGGCTTGCCATCGGCACCGAACAGCTGCCACTCGGTCTGTGTCCAACCATAGGATGTATCTACGCTAACGACTTTAGCCAAGTCTAAACCAGCCATAGAAGGCGCGGCTCTGGCGGCGACTATCGCCTTGTCTATGGCAGATTGCGTGACTTCTTGACCCGCTTTCAAGCCAACGATAGCGCCATTTTGTGCACCGTGCATGCGCAGGTGCCGTGTGAGTTGCCGTGTGTCGATATTGGCGATAGCAACGCAGTTTTCTCTCACCAAGTAGTCTGACAAGTTCATATCAGAGCGAAAGTTGCTGGCGACCAAAGGCAGGTCTTTAATGATCAAACCCGCAGCAAACACTTTGCGCGACTCGATGTCTTGCAGGCTGATGCCGTAATTGCCAATATGCGGATAGGTAAGCGTGACGATTTGCTGGCAGTAGCTGGGGTCGGTCAAGATTTCTTGGTAGCCCGACATGGCGGTGTTAAACACCACTTCACCAACGGTGTGGCCTGCTGCGCCGATGGAGGATCCGACAAATACGGTGCCGTCAGCTAGAGCGAGAATCGCGGGGGGATGGGCTGACTTCAAAGACAAAAGCACTGGGTTTTCTCCGTTTTTCTTCGGGTACGCCCTAGCGCTTCAAAATTTAAGGCTACTTTTGGGTAAAAGTGACTTAAATCGTGCAGCTGTGCTTGGTTGAAGTGGCTTTGAATGCGTAAGGCGTGGGGTGGTTGCGGGAAAGCCTCTAATTATAGCTTAGGGTGGGTTTGTACTAGGCTTAGCCAGATGCCAAACGCGCCCTGCAAACGCAAATATTTTTGAAATAAAAACTGCTACCGGCGAGCCGTACCGCTGGCGTGAAGGCAAATGGCGGCTGCTGCTGCCACATTAAGTGATTCTTCTCCGCCCGGCTGCGCTATACGCACACGCAAACTGGCCATTTGTATCAACTGAGCACACACGCCCTGCCCTTCATGCCCTAGCGCCCAGTTTAATTGCTCAGGCAGCTCTTTTTTTGATAGCAACTGATGTAAAAACTGGCCTTGGTGGCTGCTGGTCACGGCCAAAGGTAACTGCAAGGGGGCTAAATCCTCGATGCTGGCCGATTCGACAATGTGCAGGCCAAAGTGTGCGCCCATACCCGCACGTACCACCTTGGGCGACCACAAGGCTACGCTGCCTTTGAGCGCAACCACTTGCTTAAACCCAAAAGCCGCAGCGCTGCGCAAGATGCTGCCCGCGTTACCAGGGTCTTGCAGTCGGTCTAACACCACGGTAGTGACAGCTGCATCAATATCGTTGCCACTTGGTAAATCGCAGACAAATCCCATACCTGCTACAGACTCTAAACCACTGATCTCTTGCATTAACGCATCAGAAATTACTATGGATTTAATAGCTGCTTGAGCAGGATTTACTTGGGTTATTAGCGTTTTTGATTCAGAAATAAGGGCTACGGATGGGGTAAAACCGCGTGCCAAATACGCGCTGCATAAATGCTCGCCTTCGATCCATACACGGCCTGTTTTTCTGTAAGCAGCGCCGTCAGAGGCCAGTTTACGCAGCTCTTTGATCAGTGGGTTGTCGCGCGAGGTAATGACGGTGGGCGCTTTCATGCTGCGCCTTGGCGTGCGGCGCGCTCGATAGCTTGGCGCACAGGTGCAAAGCTTTTGCGGTGCTCGGCGCACGCACCATGTGTGGTGAGCGCGGCCATGTGCATTGCCGTACCGTAGCCTTTGTGGCTATCAAAACCGTAGTGCGGGTACTGGGCGTGTAAATCGGCGCACTGCCTGTCGCGGGTGACTTTGGCGATGATGGACGCCGCCGATATGGCCTGCACTTTGGAATCGCCTTGCACAATGGCCTCGGCCAGGACGTCCAATTGGGGGATGCGGTTACCGTCTACCAGTACCAAAGCAGGCTTTAAGCGCAGCTGCGCTACGGCGCGCTGCATGGCCAGCATGGTGGCTTGCAGGATGTTCAATGTGTCAATTTCATCCACACTGGCTTGGCCCACGCCTACACACAAGGCTTTGGCACGAATTTCGTCGTACAGCTTGTCGCGCTGTTGCGCGCTGAGTTTTTTAGAATCGGCCAAGCCTTTGATAGGATTTTTATCGTCCAAGATAACTGCGGCAGCTACCACGCTGCCCGCTAATGGGCCGCGCCCTGCTTCGTCCACACCAGCCACTAAGCCGGGTACGTCCCATACCAGAGACACCTGTTCCATGACCGAGGGTTGGGTGGTCTTTGCGCGTTTGGCGCTGGGTTGGGCTTTAACGGGAGATGACTTGGGCGATGGCATGGGTGGATAGCTGGGCAGTGTCGCGCTGCAACTGAGTGTGCAGCGCGGCAAATCGGTGTTCTAAAACACGTATTTTCTCAGGTTGCGCCAACCAGTCCAACACAGCTTTTGACAAAGCTTGTGGCGTAGCGGCGTCTTGCAAAAATTCGGGCACCACAAACTCGTTGCACAAGATGTTAGGCAAGCCTACCCAAGCCTGCAGTTTTTTGCGCTTCATCATCTGCCAGCTTAGCCAGTGCATGTTATAGGCAATGACCATGGGGCGCTTAAACAATACAGCCTCTAATGTTGCCGTACCGCTGGCAATCAGGGTTACATCGCACGCAGCCAATGCGGTGTGCGATTGGCCGTCCAGCAGCTGCACCAAGCCTGCTACACCCGCGCGCTGGGTATGGGCGGCAATGGTATTTTTTAAACTAGGCACGCAGGGGACTATAAATTTAATAGCTGCTTGAGCAGTATTTATGAGGGCTACAGCCTTAAAAAATACTTCAGCAAGGTACTGCACCTCTGACTGACGGCTGCCGGGCAGCACCGCTACAACACAGTCGTCGGCAGCTAATCCCAGTGACAGCCTAGCAGCGGCGCGGTCCGGCTGCAGCGGGATCATGCTGGCCAGCGGATGGCCCACATACGTAGCACCGATGCCAGCTTGGTCATACAAAGGTTTTTCGAACGGAAAAATGCACAGCACATGGTCTACCGCTTTGCGGATTTTTTCTATCCGCTCTGGCCGCCACGCCCAGATGCTGGGGCTGACAAAATGTACGGTTTTTACACCACGGGCTTTAAGCTGGGTTTCCAATCCAAGGTTAAAGTCTGGCGCGTCGATGCCAATAAATACATCCGGCGGATCAGCCAGCAGCGTCTTTAATAGTTGCTTGCGAATGCCCGCAATCTCGCGGTAATGGCGCAACACCTCGACATAGCCACGCACAGCCAGCTTGTCGCTAGGCCACAGCGCCTGAAAGCCGCGCCGCTGCAGCTGCACGCCGCCGATACCATAGGCCTGCACTTGCGGCCAGCGCTGCTGGATGCCGTCCAGTAACAAGCCGCCCAGCAAGTCGCCCGAGGTCTCGCCAGCCACCATGGCAACGCGCAATGCAGCTTGGGACATAGATAGCAGTTTTCAATACGTCGTGCGCTAGCGCACAATGCCGCGCTGCGCTGACACTTGGTTTAAAAAGCCGCTCATCAGTTGCACATCGGCCAGCGCTTCGGGGTGGCTAATGGCTAAGGCGTCAATTTGGGTGATGGCAGCCGCCAGAGGCAAATCATCACGGTACAGCGCCTTGTGCATGGCTTTGACAGCGCTGATACGCTCTGCGCTAAAGTTTTTGCGACGTAGGCCTTCTAAGTTCATGCCGCGCGCCTCTGCCGGCTGGCCTTGGCACATCACAAACGGCGGCAAATCAGCCAGCAGCATAGACGCAATAGACGTCATGCTGTACGCGCCAATATGCACGAACTGCCGCACCATCGTACAGCCGCCCAAAATAACAAAATCATCTACCGTGACGTGGCCTGCCAGCTGCGTATTGTTGGCAAAAATAGTGTCGTTGCCCACCACGCAGTCATGCGCCAAGTGCACATAGGCCATCAGCCAGTTGCGCTCGCCCACGCGGGTAACGCCGCCGCCGCCGGGCGAACCAATATTAAAAGTACAAAACTCGCGGATGGTATTGTCATCGCCAATGACCAGCTCGCACGGCTCACCCGCATACTTTTTGTCTTGCGGTACCGCGCCCAGCGATGTGAACTGGAAAATTTGGTTATTTTTGCCTATGGTAGTGTGGCCTTCAATCACAGCATGCGGCCCCACTGTAGTGCCTGCGCCGATTTTTACATGTGGGCCTATCACACTGTACGGCCCTACGCTTACCGAGCTGTCAAGCTGCGCATGGCTGTCAACCAGTGCGGTGGGGTGAATTAAACTGCTGCTCAATTTGGCTGCCTTGATGTTGTATTGCTCAGCATGGATCGGTTAATCAACCTACCATGCGCATGGTGCACATCAGCTCAGCTTCTACGGCCAGTTCTGTCCCCACCAGCGCCTGCGCTTTGAACTTGTAAATACCCGCTTTGGATCGGTCAAGCTGCACATTCAATAGCAGTTGATCACCAGGCTCGACCGGCCTTTTAAAACGCGCCCGGTCGATACCGGCAAAATAATAAACCGATTTGTCGTCGGGTACTTGGCCCAGCATGTCAAAAGACAGCAGTGCAGCAGTTTGCGCCAAGGCTTCTATCATCAACACACCGGGCATCACCGGGCGATGCGGAAAATGTCCCTCGAAAAACGGCTCATTAATGGTCACATTTTTCAGCGCCTTGATCGACTTGCCTTTGTCGATCTCCAGCACGCGATCTACCAGCAAAATCGGGTAGCGGTGCGGCAGTTGCTTCAAAATTGCGTAAATGTCCATCATGGTATTTATTTTTCTAAAATTATTTGTCAGTCGATTTTTCTACCGCCAACTCGATTGCCTTAACGCGTTCACGCAGCTTGTGCAACTGTTTGAGCGAGGCGGCATTTTTTTCCCAACTGGCATTGTCGTCGATAGGAAACAAGCCAGTATAGTTGCCCGCTTTGGTAATGGACCGCGTAACCGTCGTAGCAGCAGAAATTTGTACATGGTCGGCCACCGTTAAATGCCCCAGCACAATAGCGCCGCCGCCCAACATGCAGTGCGCGCCAATAGTGGCGCTGCCTGCTATCCCCACACAACCGGCCATTGCCGTGTGTTTGCCAACACGCACGTTGTGGCCAATTTGAATTAAATTGTCCAGCTTCACACCGTCTTCAATGATGGTGTCGTCCAGCGCGCCACGGTCAATACAGGTGTTAGCACCAATCTCGACGTCGTCACCAATACGTACTGCGCCCAGCTGGGCGATCTTTTCCCATACGCCTGCGCGCGATTTATCAGGCGCAAAACCAAACCCATCCGCACCAATAACTACGCCGCTGTGCAGTATGCAACGCTGGCCTACTGTGCAATGTTCACCTACTGTCACGCGAGACTTTAGCACCGTGCCCGCGCCAATGCGTGCGCCTTGCTCTATGACACATAAAGGACCAATACTGGCTGCAGGATCGACGAATGCATTAGCATGTACCACCGCACTGGAGTGCACGCCAGCAGGTGCGGCAGGCCGCATGTTTTGCTGCCACCACTGCGTCAAACGGGCAAAATATAAATAAGGATCTTCGGTCTCAATGCACGCACCACGTTGGCGTGCGGCCTGCGAAAATTCTGGTGCAGTAATCACGCAACCCGCTTGGCTGGACTGCAAAAACGCAAGGTACTTAGAATGGCTGAAAAAAGCCATGTCAGCAGGCCCTGCTGATTGCAGTGGTGCCAGGCGCTTGATTGCCAAGCTGCCTTGCCCATGCAAAATACCACCTAAGCTATCAACAATGTGGGACAGCGTAGGCAACACCACGTCCTCCAGCGTACTCTAGTTACTTAACAGCGTTAAGTGCTTTAATGACTTTGTCGGTAATGTCATGCTTGGGGTTGATATAGACCGCTTCTTGCAATACCAAGTCATACTTTTCTGCTTCAGCCACTTGCTTGACAATGCGGTTGGCACGCTCCAAGACACCTTGTAGCTCTTCGTTCTTACGTGAATTTAAATCTTCTTGAAACTCACGGCGCTTGCGCTGAAGATCGCGGTCTTGTTCTACTAATTGTTTTTGGCGTGTGTTGCGCTGGCTTTCGGCCAAGGTGGGCGATTCGCGTTCAAACTTTTCTGTGGCGGTCTTCAGCGTATTGCCGTTATCGACAATTTCTTTCTCGCGTTTGGCAAACTCAGCTTCCAGCTTGGTTTGTGACGCTTTGGCAATATTGGCCTCGCGGAAAACACGGTCGGTGTTGACAAAACCAACGCGAAACTCCTGCGCGCTGGCGACTGTACACAGCGTGGCTGCCACAAAACCAGCGGCAACAACAAAATTACGGGTTAAGTTCTTCATTAGAAAGAGGTTCCAATCTGAAATTGTATTTTCTGTATTCTATCGCCTGGAAACTTGCGCACAGGTCTGGCATACGCTAAACGCAGCGGCCCTACTGGCGAAATCCAGCTAATGCCGACGCCTGTGGATACGCGCGTACTGCCAAAGTCGTACTTATCCAGCTCGCCAAACACATTACCCGCGTCTACAAAGCCAAATATACGCAGGCTTTTGTCGTTGCCAACACCGGGAAATGGTGCCAGTAACTCTATGTTACCTATGATTTTCTTGGCTCCGCCAATATACGAACCAGTCACATCGCGCGGGCCCAAGCTGCCTTGGTCAAAGCCACGCACCGAACCCAAGCCGCCAGCAGTGAAGTTTTTAAAGACCGGGAAAGCTCGGTTGGACAAACCCTTGCCCCAGCCTAGCTCGCCGTTCAACGCGATGGTGAATTTTTTATTAATTGGATAAAAATACTGGCCTTGGTATGAGCTGCGCAGGTAGCGCGCATCGCCAGCGACACCCCATTCGCCATTGACGCGCTGGTAGATGCCCGTATTGGGCGAGATGGCACTGTCGCGCGAGTCGCGTGACCAGCCAAGGGTCAACGGGAAGTTGGTGCTGGAATAGCCGAACTCATTGGCATAGGCCAAATATGCGGCAGGAATGTTGGTGCCAGGCTTGATTTTGGTGTTTTCAACTCCGCCGCCAAAAAACACAGTGTCTAGTTCGGTAAATGGAATACCAAAGCGCAGACTGGCACCGGTGGTAACTAGTTGATAATCGCCGCCGTTTTGGTTCAGCGGCTTGGTACTGCGGTAGTACACATCCACAGCACGGGACACACCGTCGTTGGTGAAATAAGGGTCAATACTGCTGATAGACAGCTGGCGGCTCGATTTAGAGGTGTTGACGTCAATACCCAAATAGGTCCCCGTACCGAACACGTTTTCTTGGGCAATTTTGAACTGAAGCGACAGTCTCTCAGCGCTTGAAAAACCTGCGCCCAACTGCAAATTACCAGTGGGCTTTTCAACTACGGTCACGATCAAATCGATTTGGTCTGACGCGCCCGGCACGTCGACCGTCTCAACGTTGACTTCTTTGAAGTAACCTAAGCGGTCTACACGGTCGCGCGATAGCTTGATTTTGTCACCGTCGTACCAGCTCGATTCAAACTGGCGAAATTCGCGCCGAATAATCTCGTCGCGGGTCCGCACGTTGCCGCCGATGTTGATCTTGCGCACATAAGCGCGGCGCGAAGGATCTGCCTGAATCACAAAGCTCACGCGGTTATTGGCGCGGTCTATTTCGGGTTTGGCTTGCACTTGGGCAAATGCGTAGCCAAAGGTTCCAAAATAGTCGCTGAACGCTTTAGTCGTTTGCGCCAACTGCTCCGAGTTGTACGGCTCGCCTGGCTTGACGGTGATCAGTGTTTTAAACTCATCTTCACGGTTAAGGTAATTGCCCTCAAGCTTGATACCAGACACATAGTACCGCTCACCTTCGGTGATGTTGATGGTTAAAGTAATGTCTTGCTTGTCAGGCGATATGGCCACTTGGGTAGAGTCGATCTTGAACTCTAGATAGCCCCGCGTCAAATAGTAAGAACGGAGTGACTCTAAGTCAGCATTCAGCTTGGTACGGGCGTAACGATCGCTCTTGGTATACCAGCTTAGCCAGCCGCTGGTGTCTTGGTCAAACAGACCTAATAATGTGCTTTCGCTAAATACCTTGGCACCCACCACGCGAATTTCTTTGATTTTTGCAATATCGCCTTCAACCACGTTGAAGTTCAAATTCACGCGATTGCGTTCAATGGGCGTTACCGTAGTAACAACCTCAGCACCGTACAAGCTGCGGTTGATGTATTGCCTCTTTAGCTCTTGCTCTGCGCGATCGGCTAGCGCTTTGTCAAAGGGCCTGCCTTCATTGATGCCCACTTCGCGTAGCGACTTAGTCAAGGCTTCTTTATCAAATTCTTTGGTGCCCGTAAAGCTGACATCAGCCACGGTAGGCCGCTCTTCGACGATCACTACCAGCACGTTGCCTTGCACGTCAATGCGCACGTCTTTGAACAGACCTAAGGCAAACAAAGACCGGATTGCGGCTGTACCTTTGTCATCGCTATACGACTCGCCCACGCGAAAAGGCAAGGACGCGAATACTGTACCGGGCTCAACCCGCTGCAGACCTTCGACACGTATGTCACTGACTGTAAACGGCTCGACTGCCCAAGCATTGGCTACAAATGCCAAAGCGGCTAGCGCACACGCTGAGCGGTTTGACACATACTTCATTTGATTTTTCATAGTCCGATAAATACTTTGACGTGGTGCATGCCTGTAGCAAAGTACCATTAAAAAAACTGCTTGAGCATTCTGCTCAAGTCATTAAATAGTGCAACGCCCATCATGGCAAACAATATAGCCACGCCGCCGCGCTGCAGCCGCTCTAGCCACAATTGCGTCACTTCTTTGCCAGTGACCGCCTCCCATAGATAATACATGAGGTGCCCACCGTCCAATACTGGCAGCGGCAACAAGTTCAATACGCCTAAACTGACGCTGATCAGGGCCAAAAATAGCAGGTATTGCACCAGCCCCAAACTGGCTGATTTACCAGCCACGTCGGCGATGGTCAGTGGGCCGCTCAAGTTTTTAAGCGACGCTTCACCGATGACCATTTTGCCCATCATGCGCAGTGTCAGCGCTGATATTTCCCAAGTTTTGACCACGCCACGCCACAAACCATCCAAGGGCCCGTAGCGAATGTCCACCATCGCTGGCATAGCACCGACATAAGCACCTATTTTGCCTACCCACACACTGCCCTCTCTACTGGCATTGGGCGTGACATCAAGCGACACATTTTTACCCTGTCTTTGCACTTGCCAAGTTTTTTTAATCGGTAACTCGCCTTGTACGCTGGCACGGATAGCGTCGCGCAGCTGCATGCCATCCGAAATAGCGACGCCATCTACACTGAGCACTAAATCGTCTTTTAGCAAGCCTGCTGTAGCGGCTGGGCCACCGGCCACTAGCTCGCCAATGGACGCTTGGGTCCAGGGCGCACCCACGCCAATTTTGCGAAACATTTGCGCGTCGGCTTCTTGCACATCTAGGCTGGCCAGCGGCAGCGTCACGTCGCGGCCCCTATTGCTATCTCTGGGCATCACCGACAAGACAACGTCTTTCTTGTCTAACGCGCCTTGAGTAGTCAGCCAGCGCACATCTTCCATCGACTCTACTATTTGCAAGGTATCACCCACGAAACCTGCACGCTGCACCTCCTCGCCTCCGCGCAAGCCTGCTTGGTAGGCCAAAGATGAAACTTGTGGACTGGCCAAAATCGCCCGTGGCTCTTGCCCGCCTATCCAGCTGACTACCGCATACAGCAGTACCGCTAGAAGCAAATTGGCTAGTGGGCCTGCCACCACGATAGCGGCGCGGGACTTTAAGGGCTGGGTATTAAACGCGACATGGCGCAGCTCGGGCGGAACCGGGGCCTCTCGCTCGTCGAGCATTTTGACGTAGCCACCCAAGGGAAACATAGACAACACAAACTCGGTGTCTTGTCCAGAGTGCTGTTTTTTAGGCTTCCAGGTCAGTAGTGGTTTACCAAAACCTACTGAAAACCGAATCACTTTGACCCCGCACGCCACGGCCACACGGTAGTGGCCGTATTCGTGGATGGCGATCAATACAGCTAACGTAAAGATGAAAGAAACTAAGGTCAGCATCACGATCCTTGCAATGTTAAAACAAACTTCTGGGCCGCAGCGCGGCTGATGGCATCAATAGCCAGCAAATCACCTAAGTTTGCAGGTTTGGACGGTAAGACCTTACTTAAAGTTTCCAAATTAACGGCATGGATATGGTCGAAACGAATTTTTCGGTCTAAGAACGCTTGTACTGCCACCTCGTTAGCCGCGTTCAATACTGCTGTGGTGCCCTCTGGCGCGCGCATAGCGTGCCAAGCCAGCAGCAGGCCAGGAAAGCGCGATGCGTCAGGCGCCTCAAACGTCATAGCACCCACACGCCGCCAATCCAGTGGCTGCGCCCCACTGGCCATACGCTCGGGGTGGCTAAAGCCATACGCTATGGGCACACGCATATCAGCATTGCCCAGCTGCGCCACCACCGATGTATCGTGGTACTGCACCATAGAGTGAATGATTGACTGCGGGTGCACCACGACTTCGATTTTCTCAGGTGGCATGTCAAACAAATAATGCGCCTCAATCACCTCTAGCGCCTTGTTCATCAAAGTAGCTGAATCGACTGATATTTTGCGGCCCATATCCCACGTGGGGTGCGCCACCGCTTCTTCGGGCGTAATGGCGCTGAAGGTGCTGACATCGCGGCTGCGAAAGGGGCCACCGGAGGCCGTCAAAATAATTTTCTCTACCCTGCTGGCCCACGTACTGCGCTGCTCAGGCAAGCTTTGAAAAATCGCAGAATGCTCACTGTCGATAGGCAACAAAGTAGCACCACCTTGTGCAACCACTTGCATAAACAAAGCGCCGCCCACTACCAAGGCTTCTTTATTGGCCAATAGCAAACGTTTGCCTGCACGCGCTGCCGCCAAGCTGGGCGCTAGTCCTGCTGCACCCACAATAGCCGCCATGACGATATCTGTTTGACTGCAAGACGCTACATTTTCAATAGCTGCTTGAACATATTCAACTTGGGTTAACAGTGCTTTTTGTTTAATTTTTTGAGCTAATAAACGACCTGCACCCGCATCTGCCATGACCGCCACTTGAGGTTTAAACTGCTCGCACTGGGCTAGCATGTCGTCCACATTGGTGTTCGCTGTCAGTGCAAACACCTCGTAACGATCTGGGTGCCGCGCGACAAAATCAAGCGTATTTTTACCCACCGAACCTGTGGAGCCTAGTACGGTAACGCGTTGTTTAGTCATCAATTCAATAGCAGCCAAGCCAAGTTAATTTAAGCCAACAAAGACCATAACATCATGGCCAATGGCAAGGTAGGCAGCAGGGCATCTACACGGTCTAGTACACCGCCATGGCCGGGCAACAGCTGGCTAGAGTCTTTAGCGCCAGCACTGCGCTTAACTAACGACTCCACTAGGTCTCCCACCACGCTCATGGCGCATAAAAATAGCAACGCCAGTGCCAACAACCACAGGCCATGCTGCGCGAGGCGGGTGTACAAGCTGGGCACTACCATAGCCCAAGAGGTATCAACCGCCATCCAGACGGCTGCAACCAGTAGAACACCCACCATACCGCCCCAAACGCCCTCCCAGCTTTTGCCAGGGCTGATGTTGATGGCCAGCTTGCGCCTGCCAAAAGCGCGACCTGCGAAATACGCAAACACGTCGGCGCCCCACACCAGCACCAAGATCGACAGCAGCAAATTAATGCCGATCACTCGCGCCTGTGCCACGGCCAGCCACGCCAGTGTTAACGCTAGTACGCCCCCTACTATGCGCATCCAGCGGTGCATGCGCGGCCAGCCAGCTACGCCGCGCTGCAGCAGCAGTGCGCCTAGCAGTACCCACGCACAGCCACCCAGTATCCACAAAGTGGGTGTACTGCGATAAGGCAAACCTAGCCGCCAAGCCACAGCGCACAGCGCAGCGCAGTCCAGCGCTACCCACCATGACACTTTTTTGCTGTAACCATTGAGCTGGCCCCATTCCCACGCTGCCAGTACCATCAGTACCAGCGCCACCAGCATCAGCCATTCGGGCTGCGCTGCAAACAATGCAGGCAACAAAATAGCCAGTAACACCAGTGCGGTGATGATGCGTTGTTTAAGCATGGCTTGAGGTATGTTTAAGCCGCACTGGCGCGAAGCATAGTTTGCCCGGCAACCTGGCCGCTATGTAATGCTGGCCCTGCGCCCAGTTGCTCGGGGGTTTTGCCAAAACGTCTTTCCCGGCTGGCATAGTCAGCCAACGCAATATCTAGCGCAGCCTCGTCAAAATCGGGCCACAAGGCATCGGTAAAGTGCAGTTCGCTGTACGCACTTTGCCACAGCAAAAAGTTGCTGATGCGGTATTCACCGCCTGTGCGAATCACCAAATCAGGGTCGGGCACATGGGCCAGCGCCATCGCCTGGCTAAGATTGTCTTCGGTAATGGGCAGCCCATCTGCTACTAATTTACTAGCTGCTTGAGCAATATCCCAGCGGCCTCCATAGTTAAAGCATACATTCAGCAAGATGCGCGTGTTAGCCTGCGTATCGGCCTCAGCTTGGGCAAAACCGCTACGCACTTTGTCTGACATACGGCTGCGGTCGCCAACAAAGCAAATACGCACACCAGAGTCTTTTAGCGGTTGTACCTCGCGCGCCAGCGCACCGGCTAGCAAATCCATCAGTCCCGAGACTTCTTCGTTAGGTCGGTTCCAGTTCTCGGACGAGAACGCAAATACCGTCAGCACCTTGACGCCGCGGTCTGCGCACACGCGCACGCAGCGGCGCAAAGATTCGACGCCTTGACGGTGGCCCGCCACGCGCGGCAAAAAGCGCTTGTTGGCCCAACGGCCGTTGCCATCCATCACGACAGCGATATGGTGTGGAATTTGCACGGCGGGCACGCTGGCGGCGGATGTGAGGCTGCGAAAGATATTCAAACCGACAAAATCTCTTTTTCTTTGTCGGCCACTAAACGGTCAACCTCGCCAATAAATTTATCCGTGACTTTTTGTGTATCGGCTTCAGAGCGCTTTTGGTCGTCTTCTGAGGCCTCTTTGTCTTTGACTAGTTTTTTGATGCTTTCGTTGGCGTCGCGGCGCAAATTGCGAATGGCTATTTTGCTGCTCTCGCCTTCATTGCGCACCAGCTTGGTCATTTCCTTGCGGCGCTCCTCGCTCATCGAGGGCATCGGTACGCGAATCAAGTCGCCCATGGACGCGGGGTTGACGCCCAAGTCGCTGTCGCGGATGGCTTTTTCAATCTTCGGGCCCATGCCCTTTTCCCACACCTGCACGCTGATCGTGCGCGAATCTAGCAGGCTGACGCTGCCCACTTGTGACAGCGGCACCATTGAACCGTAGTATTCCACCATGATGCTGTCCAAAATAGCGGGGTTGGCACGGCCCGTGCGGATTTTGCCCAAATTGTGCTTGAGTGACTCAATCGACTGGGCCATCTTGCCTTCGGTACTGGTCTTGATGTTTGCAATGCTCATGATGTATCTCCTATCTCTGTTCTAGCTTATAACTTTTTTAGTCTCAACGCATTTGATTATTTTGAGGCGTATTTTTAGGCTTAGTTTAGGGATGTTTTTAAACGTGCACCAAAGTGCCTTCGTCTTCGCCCATCACCACACGTTTAAGCGCGCCATTCTTAAAAATACTGAACACTCGAATGGGTAACTTTTGATCGCGACACAGGGCGAATGCTGCTGCGTCCATCACGCCTAGATTTTGCTGCATGGCTTGATCGAACGTTAGCTTGCTGTAGCGTGTGGCGGTGGGGTCCAGCTTAGGGTCGGCGCTGTAGACGCCATCTACCTTGGTGGCTTTAAGCACGATTTCAGCGCCAATCTCTGCACCTCGCAGAGCTGCAGCTGTGTCGGTGGTAAAAAATGGATTACCTGTACCCGCTGCAAAAATCACCACTTTGCCTTCTTCCAAATACTGCAGCGCTTTGGGCCGAATATACGGTTCCACCACTTGTTCAATATTGATGGCCGACATCACCCGCGCTGTCAGGCCTGCATGGTTCATGGTGTCGCCCAAGGCCAGTGCGTTCATCACCGTGGCCAGCATGCCCATGTAGTCGGCGGTAGCGCGGTCCATACCGACCGAGCCGCCTGCCACACCGCGAAAAATATTACCGCCGCCAATCACTACGGCCACCTGCACACCCAGCTCAGTCACTTCTTTGATTTCTTGCACCATGCGCATGATGGTGGCGCGGTTGATGCCAAAAGCGTCGTCGCCCATCAATGCTTCGCCAGAGAGTTTTAATAAAATTCGTTTATGCGCTGGCATGGGGTGGGCTCTCCTAGGCTGTTATTCAGTAGCTGTAATTATCAGCGATGTTGGGGCTGTTTTCGGGTGTAAAAAAAGCGGCAAATTTGCATTTGCCGCTTTTTAGGACAGAGCCTGTCGATTTAGTGCGCTGCAGCTCAGTTACGAGCTGTGATGTGCATCCAAATTATGCTGATTTGGCAGCAGCTATTTGGGCGGCTACTTCAGCGGCAAAGTCGTCTACCTTTTTCTCAATGCCCTCGCCTACCACGTACAGGGTAAAGCCCGAAACAGTGGTGTTGGCGGCCTTGAGCATTTGCTCAACGGTTTGCTTGTCGTTTTTGACGAAAGTTTGGTTTAACAAAGCCACTTCTTTAAGGTATTTTTGTACCGAGCCTTCAATACGCTTGGTGACGATTTCTGCGGGCTGGGTAGGCTTGCCTGCAGCGGTGGCCACCGCTGCATCTTCAGCAGCTTTAGCAGCCGCTACGCTGCGTTCGCGTGCGATCAGCTCAGCAGGTACTTCAGCGCTGGTGAGCGACACGGGTTTCATGGCAGCAATGTGCATGGCGGTGTCTTTGGCAGCGGTCATGTCGCCGGTATGCTCTACCACCACGCCAATGCGGGTGCCGTGCAAATAGGTGGCTACAGTGCCTTCAAAACGCTTGAATCGGCGGAAAGACATGTTCTCGCCAATCTTGCCAATCAACCCCTTGCGCACGTCTTCTAGCGTGGGGCCAAAGCCGTCAGCGCTGTAGGCCAATGCGCCCAAGGCTTCTACGCTGGCAGGGTTGTGCGCAGCGACCAAGGTGGCGGCTGCGCTACACAAGGCTAAAAAACTGTCGTTTTTGGTGACAAAGTCGGTCTCGCAATTAACTTCGATCATGGCGGTAGCATTGCCTTGTGCGCCGGTAGCGACAACACCCTCTGCAGTCACGCGGGCGCTGGCTTTGCCAGCTTTATTGCCTAGCTTCACGCGCAAAATTTCTTCAGCTTTCACCATGTCACCAGCGGCTTCGGTGAGGGCTTTTTTGCATTCCATCATGGGCGCGTCGGTCTTGCCACGCAGTTCGGCGACCATGCTTGCGGTAATTGTTGTCATCGTAAGTCCTTTGATATTAAAAGAAAGGGGCTATCAGAGCCCCTTTTAGGGCGTGCTGGGCACATCCCTTTTTGTGGTGCGCTAGGTGCACCGGTAAGTTTTTTCGCCTTTCAGGCGATCTCAAAATTTAAGCGGCAGCGCCTTCGGCGACTTCTACAAACTCGTCTTTGCCAGCCACTGCCTTAACCACTTCGGTCACAGCGTTAGCGCGGCCTTCGAGGATAGCGTCTGCTACGCCACGGGCATACAAAATCACAGCTTTGGACGAGTCGTCGTTACCTGGAATGATGTAGTCGATGCCTTCTGGTGAGTGGTTGGAGTCGACAATGCCGATGACGGGGATGCCCAGCTTGCGTGCTTCTTGCACCGCAATCTTGTGGTAACCCACGTCAATGATGAACAGCGCGTCAGGCAGCGCTGGCATGTCTTGAATGCCACCGATGTCTTTTTCCAGCTTTTCCATTTCGCGGGCAAACATGAGTTGCTCTTTTTTGCTCATCGCGTCCAGGCCAGCTTCTTGCAGTACTTTCATTTCTTTCAAACGCTTGAGAGAAATTTTCACCGTTTTAAAGTTGGTCAACATGCCGCCTAACCAACGCTGGTTAACGAAAGGCACGCCTGCGCGGTTAGCTTCTTCGACAATAGTATCGCGGGCGGTACGCTTGGTGCCGACCATCAAAATAGTGCCGCGGTTAGCAGACAACTGGCGCACAAACTTGAGTGCGGTCTCGAACATCGGCTGCGATTTTTCGAGGTTGATGATGTGGATTTTGTTGCGATGACCGAAGATGTACGGTGCCATCTTGGGGTTCCAGAAACGGGTTTGGTGACCAAAGTGCACACCCGCATCCAACATCTCGCGCATAGAAACTGCCATAATTTTTAACTCCAAAGGTTAGGTCTAAAATTCAGCTCGTTTTGCGGGCAATGGGCGTTAAAACTGCGTTTTAACTTGATAATCACTGCACGCAACACCTTAAATGAGCTGTTTTGCGTATTACTTTGCTGCACACTGAACACCTTATAAAAGGGGTTGCAGCTATTTGGCAAAGCCACTGATTATAGCATTTCATGTCATCTCCTACCGCCCCTACCACCGCCCTGCCCCTACCTTTGCCTGTGCCGACAAGCCAGCGCGCAGACTTGCACAGCACACGCCAGCAGATGGCCCAAGGCCGCACGACGGCCACGCGCGAGATGGAGCTGTCTTTGCAATTGGCCCAAAGCAGCGCTAACCAGCACACGTTTTTGCGCTTGTACGCCAGCGAGGCGCGCGCTGGCGCAGCGGCGTTTGAGTCAACACAAGCTGCTGCGGCAGGCTTTGACCAGCCCCACCAAGTACTAGCTGGGCTGGCAGTGTCGGTTAAAGACCTGTTTGACGTGGCGGGGCAAATTACCAGCGCAGGATCGCGCGTGTTGGCCCACGCAGCGCCAGCAGCGGCAGATTGCCCTGCTGTAGCGCGCCTTAAAGCAGCGGGCGCGGCGCTGTTGGGCCGCACCAATATGGTGGAATTTGCCTTCTCGGGCGTGGGCACCAACCCGCACTACGGCACGCCGGTGAACCCTTGCGACACCCAAGTAGCGCGCATTCCGGGCGGCTCGTCTAGCGGGGCGGCGGTGTCGGTGGCTACCGGGGCGGCGTTTATTGGGCTGGGGTCGGACACGGGCGGGTCGGTGCGCATTCCGGCGGCTTTGTGCGGTGTGGTGGGATTTAAGCCCACTGCACGCACGGTGCCCACAGCGGGTGCGGTGCCGCTGTCTACTACGCTAGACACCGTGGGCGCGCTAACGCGGTCGGTGCGCGACGCTATAACGGCGCACGAGGTGTTGTCGGGCAGCCGCGTGCCGGCTAAAAGCATCGACGTGCGCGGCATCAAGCTGGCGGTGGCCCGCACAGTGATGCTGGGCAGCTTAGACGCCACCGTGGCGCGCGCCTTTGAGCGTAGCGTGCAGATACTGCGGGCTGCGGGGGCGCAGATTGACGAGATTGACCTGCACGAGATCAGCGATCTGGGCGCTGTGCAGGCGCGCGGTGGGTTTTCGGGGGCCCAGGCGCAGGCTTGGCAGCGCGCCCGCGGCCTGTGGCCTGCCCAGCGCGCAGCGTATGACCCGCGCGTGGCGCAGCGCCTGGCCCTAGCCGACAGCATGAGCGCAGCAGACTACGTGAGCCTGCAACTGGCGCGCCAGCAGTGGATACACCGCATGGACAGCGCCCTGGCCCCGTACGCTGCAGTGCTGTCGCCCACCGTGCCTATTTTGGCCGCGCCGATAGCCAGCCTGGCACCTACACAGAGCGCGGACACAGCACAAGCCACGGCCTTGGAAACCGCGCAAAACGCTGCGCGTGACGCTGAGTTTTGGCGGGTTAACAACCTGCTGCTGCGCAACACCAGCGTGGTGAACATGCTGGACGGCTGCGCTATTAGCCTGCCCTGCCACGCACCTAGCGAGCTGCCAGTGGGCTTGATGCTGTGGCACGGTGCCATGCACGACCACGCTGTGCTGCAACTGGCGCTGTGGGCCGAGGCATGCCTTGCCCAAGCAAGACTCTAATTACTATAAATTTAATAGCTGCTTGAGCAGGTTCTACGGCCTAAAAGCCCTATTTCGATCATAAAATTAACATGAAAATAGCCGTTATTGGCGCTGGCATTATCGGCGTGACCACTGCGTATGAACTGGCCTGCGATGGCCACCAAGTGACCGTGTACGAGCAGCGCAGCGCCGCCGCCGAGGCGGCCAGCTTTGCCAACGCGGGCGTGCTGGCACCCGGCTACGTGACACCGTGGGCAGCGCCCGGCATGCCGTGGAAGATAGCCAAACAGCTGCTAGCACCCCATGCGGCAGTGCGCGTAGGCCTGCCGCTGTCAGTTGCCGACATGGCATGGATGTGGCGGTTTTGGCGTGCTTGCCAGCTAGAAACGTATATTGCCCACCGCGCCGCACTGCAAAAGCTGGCCTTCTACAGCCTAGAGCGCCTGCAGGCCATCACCGAGGCGCGCCAGCTAGACTACGACCGTGCCGCTGGCTACATGGTGCTGCTGCGCAGCGCCAAAGACCACGCGCTGGTGCAACCCAGCCTGCAAGTGCTGCGCGACGTGGGCGTGCCGTTTGCCGAAATTGACGAGGCCACAGCCCGCACCATTGAACCCGCGCTGAACCCCGACACGCACTTTCAGGGCGCTGTACACCTGCCCCACGACGGCGTAGGCAACTGCCGCCAGTTTGCGCTGATGCTGAAAGATGTGGCCCGGTCCATGGGCGTAGATTTTCAGTTTAATACCACGGTAACCCAAGTAAATCCTGCTCAAGCAGCTACGCTTTTTATAGTAAAGAATAATCAACTGGCAGCTAGGCAACCACCGCAGCCCGTGCACCACGACGCCATCGTGCTGTGCGCCGGTACCGCCAGCACGCAGCTGTGCCAGCCGCTAGGCATCAAACTACCTATGGCCGCGGTCTACGGCTACTCGGTCAGCGCCCATGTGCGCGAGCCGCTAGACGCCCCGCGCGGCGCGCTGATGGACGAACATTACAAAGTAGCCATCAGCCGCCTGGGCAACCGCGTGCGCGTGGCGGGCAGCGCCGAGCTAGGTGGCCGGCCCGACGCCAAAAGCGCCAGCGCCCTGCGCACCCTGTACAAAGTGCTACAAGACTGGTTCCCCGGCGCAGCGGTGCTAGGCCACGGCGTGCAAGAGTGGAAAGGCGCGCGCCCCATGCTAGCCGACCGCCCGCCCATGGTAGGTGCCAGCGGCATCCCCGGCCTGTGGCTGAATACTGGGCACGGTTCCAGCGGCTGGGCGCTCAGCTGCGGTAGCGCCAGGCTGCTGGCCGACGCTGTGAAGGGTGAGCGTGGGGCGATTGACGCCAGCCCCTACACCCCTTAATTTATCGCATTGACCCCCGCCGCTTGGTCGAAAGCCAGCCTAGCCTGCTCTACCTGCGGCAGGTAGTCTTGTGTCCACACATGCAGCGCTCTGAAGGGTTCGTCCAGCGTGTGGCCCAGCGGAGTGATGCGGTATTCCACTGCCAGCGGCGACACGGGTATCACGCGGCGGGCCACAATACCGTTGCGCTCCAAGCGGCGCAGGCTTTGGGTCAGCGCTTTTTGGGTGATGCCTTCTAAGCTGCGTTTGATCATGTTAAAGCGCAGCGGCCCGCCTTTCAGGGCAGCAATGATCAACACCGACCATTTATCGGCGATTTGGTCTAGCAACAAGCGGCAGGGGCAGTCTGCCGCGCTGATGACCTGCAGCTGTGCTGGGCTATCGCTTACAACACTATCCGCCGCCAAGTGGTACGCTAATTTGTCTGGTTGGGCCATGCAGGTATCTTACGGCCTACTTGGTTTCCCTACAGTATCTAATGGCATCTAGGTATGAAATGTATACTTAGAAAAACTTGCTTTTAACCCGTTTCAACCCCGTTTCAAAGTCACTTTAACCCGAGTCTTTTTCCCCATGTCAAATTCCGCACCACATCCCAAGCTAAATGCTGCTGCTGAAGTGCTATTTCAGCCCTTCAACATCAAATCGCTAGCCTTGAAAAACCGCATCGTCATGGCCCCCATGACACGTTCGTTCTCGCCCCACGGCGTTCCGGGCGACAACGTAGCGGCCTACTACCAGCGCCGCGCCCAAGCCGATGTGGGCCTCATCATCTCCGAGGGCACCACCGTCGACCGCCCCGCCGCCACCAGCGACCCTGCTGTGCCCGCCTTTCACGGCGAGGCATCTTTGGCCGGCTGGAAGCGCGTAATCGACGCGGTGCATGCCGCAGGCGGCAAAATGGCCCCGCAGATTTGGCACGTCGGCGCAGTGGCCAGCCCCGGCACCGATTGGGTGCCGCCCGGCCCGGTAGAAAGCCCGTCTGGCTTGCTAGCACCCGGCAAGCCGCGTGGCCAAGCCATGAGCCTAGAGGACATTGCCGACACCATTGCAGCCTTCGCGCGCGCCGCGCTAGAGTCCAAGCGGCTAGGCTTTGACGTAGTAGAAATTCACGGTGCGCACGGCTATTTGATTGACGAGTTTTTCTGGGCTGGCACCAACACCCGCACCGACCGGTTTGGCGGCGCTACGCTGAAAGAGCGCTCACGCTTTGCTGCAGAGGTGGTCAAGGCCGTACGCCAAGCCGTGGGGCCAGACTACCCGATTATTTTGCGGGTAAGCCAGTGGAAGCAGCAAGACTACAGCGTCAAGCTGGCCGACACACCTGCGGCCATGACAGACTGGTTGGTGCCGTTGGTGGAGGCGGGCGCAGACCTACTGCACTGCTCGCAGCGGCGCTTTTGGGAGCCAGAGTTTCCCACCGTCGATGGCGATGAAGGTTTGAACTTTGCAGGCTGGGCCAAAAAGCTTACCGGTGCGGCCACCATCAGCGTAGGCTCCGTCGGCTTGTCGGGCGATATGACAGGGTCTTTTGCAGGCAAAAGCTCGCAACCGGCCAGCTTGGAACGGCTGTTTCACCGCATGGAGCGCAATGAGTTTGACCTGATTGCCGTGGGCCGCGCTATCTTGAACGACCCACAATGGGTGACCAAAATTCGCACCGGCGACACACAAGGTTTGCGTGACTTTAGCGCTGCAGACTTTGGGCAGTTGGTTTAGCAGTAAAACCCATCTTGGCTTTGCATCACAGCCTGCTGGAATCGCTTCTGGCAGGCTTTTTTTATATGTTTTAGGCTGATAACCCACTAAATCCTGCTCAAGCAGCTATTATTTTTATAGTATTGATTTAAATAATATGCCACGTGACGCTTGCACAAACGGGCGCTTTAACGCATGCGCCAAAGTAAGCGCCTAGCGCCGCAGCTCACCCGCAATACTGGCCAGTTCGCCAGATTTAGACTTCATCGCCAGCATCAATCGGTCAGCCTCTTCTTGCAAAGCCTCTGTATTGGGGCCTAGCATTTCGCGCTCTATGCGGTTGATCATGCCGGGCAAGCTGGGCAGCTCGTCGGCCTCTTGCCCGGCGTGCGGTTTGGTAGTGGGGTTGGTCTGGCCGTCTTGCAGTTGCGACACATCGGCTTGCGCCATAGCACCACCTACCCAAGTAATGCGCTTGCCTTCTTCTATTTTGCGCAGTGCACGTACAGCGCGGCGTTCTAGATCGGGTAGCAAAATGCCAAATATCGGCATCCACGCCACGGCAATACGGGCGGTTTGTGCCAAAGGTGCGCCGTGGCTGGCCAGCGAGATCATGCGGGTAAGTATTTTTTGCGACATCCGGTTGGCCAGGATCGCGTCATGCGACATCAGCACCATCACGGCAAATGCATTAGGTGCCACACGGCCTACCGTATCTACCACCGAAATGCTGGACGATATGGCCGCTGCCATTTGCACCATGCCGCCTTCAAAACCTTCTTGACCGTAGCGCTCTTTTAGTTTTTCGGGGTCGCTGACCTTGATGTAGAAAAACGCTGCGTACGTTTGCTCAGACTTCATGCGTTGCACATTACGCGCCAGCACTTGCTCAAACCCTTTGCGGCTGAGCAAGCCGGTCAGCACGTCGCGGCTAGGCGATGACTGGGCACGCGACATCACCGTGCGGCCCTGACGGTACTGGCGCATCAGTATCTGTAAAAACAACATGGCCGCTATCACCGTCAGCAATGCGGGCAGTGACAGTGTGTTTTCGTTTGGTACGAACCCCATATAACCGCCAATGGGAACGAACAAAGACACCGCATACAAGAGCACGGGGGTCGCACAGGCCAAGGCATGCGGTTGGCGACGCAGCATCGCATGGACCAGTATGGCCAGTGCCAAAGCTATGCTGCAAGCAGCCATTAAAGGCACTAGCAGCAGGTTGTCAGCGCGTGTGGCATTAGCCTTCAGCGCTAGCGCTATGAAAACGCCCACCCCTGCCCACACCACTGCAATGCGCCACCACCATACTGCCTCGTAGCGCTGGGGCAGCGCCACGGCCGTGACCCAGGGAAACATCACACACCACATAATAGCGGTCACGTATTTAACTTCGTCGTTAAAGGTCGCACTGTGCGTAAACAAATATACGCCAGCCACGCCAGTGTTGGTGGCTATCATGGCCACCGCCAGTAACGTCATCACGCTAATGGACAAAAACCCTAGTCTTGCAAAACTAAATGTTGCAGCAAGCCCCACCACGGCCATCAGCAAGTTCAAGCCAATCATCAGGCCAATCTTTAAGCCGCTGGAGCTGCGTTCCTCGTGGAAAGCACTGGCGCTTTGCAAGATCACGGGAATATCAAAAAGACCTCGGTGCGCTACCTCGGCTACCAAGTTCAGGTTGCCCAGACGTAGCGGAATATGAAAGGTAGGCTGACGGTCGCTCAATGACCACGATGCCATGGGCAAGGTGTCGCCTGAAGACGCTGTTGTCCAAGGCTCTTGGTTATAGCGGTAAGACAAGTGCACAGCGTCTAGCCGCGGCATATTGAAGGTCAAGTTCATGCTGGGACCAAAGCTTGTAAAGTTCAGGTTCAGTCGCGACACTAGGCGCTGGCCTGCCTTTAATGTGGTTCCATCAGCCAACGCCAGGGTCTTAAATTCGGCATCAGGTGTGTTCCACAACTGCTCAGGCTCGGTGGCTTTTGCATCTGGCAATAAGCCAACACCCACCACGGCGGACTGCCACAGCTTGCTTACCTGCACACTAGCGTGCGCATTGCCTTGCGGCAGCTGGGCAATCTCTGGCGTGTTCAGCAGCGGCGGCACAGCGCCCGCATGGGTATGCACTATCAGGCTGGTACATGCAATCAGCGCGCAGGCGAGTACCGTCCCTACACCCTGCACACGGCGCAAAATACTTACCAACCTGTTTAAAAACCCTGCCTGCATACTCGCCAATACGGCCCTGTGAATTTCGCCGCACAGCCATATCGGTCATGGCTTGGTGCGAATTTACTTAATTTACATTTGGATATAACCAATAAGTAAACATTAAATACATTCTATAGTGGTAAACCTTTTGTGACCATAATCATTTTGGGTAGTTTTTAATGTGCAAAATTTCACATCATTTACGATTTAGCGTGGTCAAAGAACGCCGTGGATTACATGTAAACGCGTGCATGTTGGCACCTAAAGCGTTTAAATCATGGTGGAAAGTTAGCACGCGGCGTGCTATTGATTGCGTAGCTGCTTGAGCAGGATTTGCTTGGGTTATTGGGCTGTTTTGTTGTTGAAAAGGCTGTTTGAAGTGATTTTTAGGGTGTTTTTCTGCCAGCGACCACGTCAACGGAGCGCAGCAACGTTCGGTGTGCCTATGACAAACAATAAAGGGTCGCAGGTCCGTTTGGCATGGGCATAGCGTGCGGTGCTGTGTGACCGCGAGGTGCTAAGACAGTAAAAGCCCAACGAACGAAACACCGCAAGGCACCAACCACAAAAACTTCGGCACAATCACCCGCATGCCCACACCTGAACCCAAACAATGGGACATTTTCTGCCAAGTTATCGACAATTTCGGTGATATTGGTGTGTGTTGGCGGCTGGCTTGCAACTTGGTGCAGCGCGGCCAGCGGGTGCGGCTGTGGGTAGACGACCCCAGTGCGCTGCAGTGGATGGCACCGCATGTACAGGTAGACGCTGTAGATCCACACCAGCCAGTGCAGGTGCGCAGCTGGACAGCCAACGCCCCGAGCGTAGGCGTCGATGGGCCCGGTGACGTAGTGATAGAGGCCTTTGGCTGCACCCTTGACCCTGCATGGGTGATGAGCTACCGTACTATTAATTACATAGCTGCCCGAGCAGGTAATACGGCTTCAAACCATGATTTGCCACTTAAAAATACGTCTTTAACCGCCCATTTTTCAACCTGGATCAACCTCGAATACCTGAGCGCCGAGGCCTTTGTAGAACGTAACCACGGCCTGCCATCGTTAGTGATGGCGGGGCCTGCAAAGGGTTTGACTAAATGGTTTTTCTACCCCGGCTTTACAGCGGGCACCGGCGGCTTGCTGCGCGAGGCAGACATGGCTTTGCCGGGTGTTTTACCCACTGAAACGAACGGCGCGCAACGCGTTAGCCTGTTTTGCTACGAAAGCCCAGCGCTGCCCCAACTACTGCAACACCTGGCCCAAGGGCCGCACAGCACGCAATTGCAGGTAACCCATGGGCGCGCCAGTGCAGCCGTACACACTGCCTTGCAAACACTCAAAGCACCCGTTTATAACAGTCAATTTATCAATGAAATACCCCTGCAGAGCCCATTAAACCTGCTCAACCAGCTATTAAATTTAGAGCATTTAGACATTAACTTCATAGCCCCCATGCCTCAGGCCAGCTACGACGTGCTGCTGCGCAGTTGCCACCTTAATGTGGTGCGCGGCGAGGACAGCTTGGTACGCGCCCTGTGGGCGGGCCAAGCCTTTGTGTGGCATATTTACCCGCAGGACGATGGCGCCCATGCCATCAAATTAGATGCTTTTTTAGACTGGCTGCAGGCCCCAGCCGATCTGCGCCTGTTTCACTATGTGTGGAACGGCCTGAGCCAGCAGCCCCTGCCAATCATTGCGCCCACAAAGTGGGCCCAGATAACCCAGCAAGCCCGCGCGCGGCTGCTCAGATTCGACGATCTAGCTGGCCAGTTAATTGTCTGGTGCACGTCACACTGATGATCAGCAGTTCACGTCAAGACCCGCTACATGCTAACGATTAGTATTTAAATATTACAAAAATCAATATAATAGGAGCTTACAAAAAAGTAACAAAACTATCACTATGCAACTTCTTAGCACATTGGCCTACATCAGCTTTGTGGTTAGTCTGATGTTGGGCACCACAGCGCAAGCGCAAACCGCGTCTTGCAGCGCCCCGGGCAAAGACGGCATTGCTTTTTCTCAGCCGTCCTACTACCCCGGTAACGCTACGGCCACAGCGGGTAATACCAACATTGCACTGGGCACGCTTCGCGCTGCAGGCGGCACCAACTTGCCCGCCAACAGCGGCACGCCCGGCACCACAGCATTGTCGCCCGGTGATTTGGTGATGATTATCCAAATGCAAGACGCCCAGTACAACAACGGCGAGACCATTGCCTACGGCGATGGCACCACAGGCCGCGGCTGGACCAGCCTGAACAACAGCGGCAAGTATGAGTTTCGTCGTGTAGTCAGCTTTACTGGTGGCAATTTAGTCATTGACCAAGGCTTGGCCAACACCTACACCCGTGCAGCGCCATCGGCAGGCACTGGCACTGCAGAAAATGGCAATCGCCGCTTTCAAGTGATTCGCGTACCGCAGTTCTCCACCCTGACTATGCCCACAGGCACTACCACGCCACCTGCGTGGAACGGTGAAACCGGCGGCGTATGGGTAGTGGACGTTGCAGGCAACTTGAACATGAACGGCGCTACCATTGATGCGTCTAGTCTAGGATTTAGGGGCGCAGGCGGCTGGCCTAATTACGCTGAAAACGGCAACGTAGCTTATGCAAACACCCGAACTTTCGAGACAACAGCAGAAACTTTTTGCTCGGTCAATTATGACAATATCACCACCACAGTAGGGGTGTACGCCAACGTAGGCGCATCTAAAGGCGAAGGTATTGCGGGCACGCCGCGCCTTATTCGCCGCCAAGCTACTACCAACAGCGGCACCTACGAAACCCCGTTTGCCTACCAAGACCTCGGCGTAGGCAACGTGGGCTATGCGGCGGGCCGTATCTTGGCGCGCGGCGCACCTGGTAATGCAGGCGGCGGTGGCACCCAGCACAACTCGGGCGGTGGCGGTGGGTCTAACGTGGGGCAAGGCGGCATAGGCGGTAATTCATTTTCGTTCTACAGCGCTACCAACACGGGCAACTGCGTTACGCTAACGACCAGCTTTTTTGGCTGCGGCGGCGATGGTGCACGCGCCGTGGGTGGCTTGGGCGGCGGCACACTGGCCGCCAACATTAACAACCTCATCATGGGCGGCGGCGGCGGCGCAGGCGATAGCAACAACGCTTGCGATAACCCCTTGGTTCCCCAAGCAGCTGGCGGCAACGGCGGCGGCATGATTTTTATTCGCGCAGGTACGATATCTGGCAGCGGCACCTTGCTGGCCAACGGCCAAAACGCCCTACCCGGCGGGCGTGATGCAGCCGGCGGCGGCGGCGCAGGTGGCACGGTGGTGGTACTGACCAATACCAACGCGCCAGCACTGGCTATTCAAGCCAATGGTGGCGAAGGCGGCAACACCGCCTATGCTGGTTCTGGTGGCGTAGCCACTACGTTCTTGCGCGCGGGTGAAACCCAAGGCCCAGGTGCCGGTGGCGGTGGGGGCGCAGTAATTCGCTCGTCTAATATTCCAGCTGTAGGTGGCTTTACTTCGGTCGCGTTTAACGGCGGGGCAGGTGGTAAGGTCTTTCCAGTCAATGGCAACACCAGCATTAACAACGCGTATGGCGCTGGTGCCGGTGGCGGTGTAGCTGCCAGCGTGCCGTTTACACCCACTGTGTTCAGCCAAGACGCTAATTGCTTACCCCAATTGCAGGTTAATAAAATTACCACAACGCCTATCGTGGCCTTCCCCGACAGTACTACTGCGCAGTACGTCATATCCATTGCCAACACCGGCCCAGGCACCGCAGTGGGCGTGACGCTGGCAGATACGCTGCAAACGCCGTTTCAGTACGCACCTGCTACAGCGCCCAACAACCAAATTGGCCTTACCTACGCTGGCAACTCAGCAGGCCCGGCCAGCCCTACCACGGGCACTGGTACGCAAAGCTTTGTGGTGGGTACACCCGGCAGCAACACTACTAGTACAGCGTTTTTTATCCCGCCCAATGCCACTGTCACTTACACAGTGACCATCGTAGTCAACGGTGGTGGGCAAACGCCTACGCTGAACATTCCGTACCAAAACACGGCCACGGTTAACTACCTGGACCCGTTGCGCACCGCAGCGGCCACGCAGGTCACACCTGGCACACCGTACTCTGGCACCACCACCACAGCAGGCGGTGCCAACTACAACCCCGCCAGCTCTACCCAAGAAGACGTGCGCGTGCTGGGCAGTGTCAACCTGCAAATCACCAAAACCAATAGCGTGGGCACCGTTACCGCAGGTGGCACCACGGCCTATACCATCACGGTGGCAAACCTAGGCTCGTTCCCTACAGTCAGCGCCACGCTGGCCGACCCTGCGGTAGCGGGCCTGAGTTGCACGGCAGTTACCTGCCAGTCGTTTGGCACGGCAGTGTGCCCCACCGGGCAGTTGTCTGTCAACACGCTGCAAACCACGGGCTTAGTCATACCACTGCTACCACCCACCACAGGCAACCCACCCGTCAACCGGCTGGTGTTTACTGTGACTTGCGGTATCAGCGCGACGGGGCAGTAGCGCACCTGCCTAGTAAGGTACAGCCCTAAAAACAGCGCTAAAACGCGCTAAAATCGTAGGCTTTGCGCAGATACCCTGCGCTCCTACCGCAGCGGCCTTAATACGACCCCAAAACTTACACCTTGGGGCCATCCGGCGCAGCACAGCTTGAAGAGTCCACTATGAAAATAGCCCAAGAAATCCGCGCAGGCAACGTCATCATGCACGGCAAAGACCCGATGGTCGTTTTAAAAACCGAATACAGCCGCGGCGGCCGCAACAGCGCCACTGTGCGCATGAAGCTGAAAAGCCTGATTGGCAGCTTTGGCACCGAAAACGTCTTTAAAGCCGACGACAAAATTGACCAAGTTATTTTGGACAAAAAAGACTGTACCTACAGCTACTTTGCCGACCCGATGTACATTTGCATGGACGCTGAGTTCAACCAGTACGAAGTCGAAGCCGAAAACATGGGCGATTCGCTCAACTACCTAGAAGACGGCATGGAACTAGAAGTAGTGTTCTACGACGAAAAAGCCATCTCCGTTGAACTGCCCACCAGCGTAGTGCGCGAAGTAACCTGGACCGAACCCGCCGTGAAAGGCGACACCTCAGGCAAGGTACTCAAGCCCGCCAAAATTGCCACTGGCTTTGATGTGGGCGTACCGATTTTTGTAGCCCAAGGCGACAAAATCGAAATCGATACCCGTACGGGTGAATACCGCAAGCGCGTATAACTTTAGAACTATTTGCGCCCTGCGCTTATGCTGTGCGCACGGCATTAAAATTTTAGTTCTTAGGCAAAAAAGCTTCTTTGGGAGCCTTTATTAATTCATTTTTGTATAACCATATTGTCACTGATTGTGACAATATGTGTGACAAGCACTTCATCTTGCTTCTACGGCTGGCCTGCGCTTAGCAGCGCGCACACCTCATTTACGGACTCTTCATCGTCCAGCAGCAGAGCCACCGCCTGCGTTTTGCCCTGCACCGCCCATACGCTATCAGCGCGCAAAGTTAGCACTAAGCAGCTGGTGTTTTCAGGCTCGCTGGCAGCGTAACTGATGTCGGTTAACGCAATCTTGAACCGCTCTAGCCTACTGCCTTTGAGCAAGCTCTTGCGCTGCCCACTGATGCGCAGCGCATCGCCCTGGCAGCGCAGCTCGCCTTTGCCCACAAAGCCCATAGCACCTGCGTGCAGCAAACCACCGCCAAAATCCACCGTAAAGCTGGGCCACATCGCGGACACCAAACCAGACGCTACGGGCACCCGGCCGGTCATTGCATCGGTTTGTTCCAGGCGGTCTGCCTGCAGCTGCGCTACCGACATCATGAGCCCGTCGCTACGCAAAACTTTGGTCTCTTTAGGCACTAGCTTTTTCATGCGCATACCCACTACCGTTCGGCGGTCAAACGGCCCAAGCTGCCGGCTTTGTAGCAGCAAACGATAGCTGTAGGGCGATATAACTTTCATGGCATGCAAATAAGGTGGGCAGTCACAGCGTCATTACTGCATGCCGCGTGCCAACCCGCTGGCCAAGGGCGCAACTAGTCCAAATGACTTGGCCCCTTTAGTACCAAACCACTAAAATCATGGCATGGAAAATACGCAGAACTTAAATGAACAGCCCATTGCAGACGCGTGGGCCACGCTACAAGCCCACTCTGACAAAGGCACGCTGCTCAAACCCGATGCCCACCGCTTAGCCTTTGCCGACCCGGAGTTTTTGCTGTCGCGCGAAGTGCGCGGTATTCGCATGCAGCTAGAAATGCTCAAACCTGAGCTGGCGCAAGCCGCCTATGGCGTAGAAAGCACGATTGTTGTGTTTGGCGGGGCGCGTTTTTGCAGCCCCGAAGAGGCGCAAACCGCTTTGGCTGCCGCGCAGGCCTCGGGCGATGCTGCAGCCCTTGCCAAAGCCCAGCGATTGGTGCGTACCGCACCCTACTACGCCCAGGCCAGAATATTTGGCCGATTGGTTGCCGAGCATAGCCAACAGTGCGCCGCCAAAGACAAGCTGTTTATCTGCACCGGCGGTGGCCCTGGTGTGATGGAAGCGGCCAACCGCGGCGCGCACGACGCAGGAGCAGTCAGCGTAGGCCTGAACATCGCCCTGCCCCACGAGCAAGGCGCCAACGCTTATGTGACGCCCGAATTAAGCTTTAAATTCCACTACTTTGCCTTGCGCAAAATGCACTTTATGATGCGCGCCAAAGCACTGGTAGCCTTCCCCGGTGGGTTTGGCACGCTAGACGAACTGTTTGAAGTGCTGACGCTGGTGCAAACGCGCAAAGCCAAACCCGTGCCTATCTTTTTGTACGGCTCCGACTACTGGAAAAAGCTCATTAATTTTGACGTGCTGGTCGACGAAGGCGCTATCTCAGCCGATGACGTTAAGCTGTTTCAGTACGTAGACGACCCGCAAGTGGCGTGGGACGAAATCAAACGCTTTTATGCACTTTAAATCAAATTTAACAACCTCAACCATCTCAGTGAGCAATGTATGAGCAGTCAATTTGGCCTGTCCACCAGCACCCACACCACCAAGGGCAGTGGTGTCAACCATTACGAGAACTTCCCTGTAGCCTCGTGGCTGTGCCCGGCCCGGCTGCGCCCCGCCATTGCCGCCATCTACTGGTTTGCGCGCACGGCAGACGACATAGCCGACGAAGGCAACGCCACCATGGCGCGCCGCCTGTCAGACCTGGCCGCCTACCGCGCCAATCTGCACGCCTGCGCCAAAGGCTACAGCACAGCAGGGCGCTGGGCGGGGCTGTTTGACAACTTGTCGCCTCACATTGCGCAGCAGCACATGCCCGTACAGCTGCTAGACGACCTGATCAGCGCCTTTGTGCAAGATGTGCAGTACACCGCCGCCAACCACTGGTACACCGACCACGCTGAGCTAATGCAGTACTGCACCTTGTCGGCCAACCCCGTAGGTCGCCTGCTGCTGCACCTTTACGGCATCAGCGACCCCGTGGCGCTGGCAGAGTCAGACGCTATTTGCACCGCTTTGCAGTTGATCAACTTTTGGCAAGACGCAGGCCGAGACATGGCACAACGGCGCTACTATCTGCCGCTGGATTTAATGGCCGAGCATGGCGTGACGCCGCTGGCATTGCTAGAACACAAAGACACCGAGAAGACTATGCTTTTAATAGCAGCTTGTGCAGATATTGCTTGGGCTACCATGCAAAAAGGCCTCAAATTACCGGCCAGAGTGCAGCGCCAGCTAGGCGGCTTTGACGGCTGGCGCGCCGGCCTAGAGCTGCGCTGCGTCATACAAGGCGGCCTGCGCATTTTGGACAAAACCCGCGCCCTGCGCCACCGCACCATAAGCCAACGCCCCAAGCTAGGCCGCTGGGACGCCTGCGTAGTGCTGTGGCGCGCTTTACGGATGTGATGTGCCGTAAACTCTATATCAGCATGCATAGTTTAGTCAAAGAAATCCCCATTCCTGCTACCTGCAGTCTGCACGCGCACGCCCAGACTGCCAGCTTTGCTGACGCATTCAGCACACTGGTGCCGCGCAGCGATCTCACAGCCACAGAACTTTTTGTCGCCATTGGCCGCCAAACGCCTGCTTGGATTAACAGCCTGATGAACCTGCGCAACTCCGTCGTGCGGCAACTGGGTTTAAAAGACTTAGGCAACTTGGCCGCACTGCCGCAAACTATGGCTGAGCCGCTGCAACCGGGCCAGCGCATTGGCATATTTACCTTTGTACGCGCCACGCCTAGCGAGTTGGTGGTGCAAGACGACGATAAACATTTAACGGTACAACTGGCACTGCTTAAACGCAACATGGATGCAGCGCACGACGAGATCACCCTGTGCACCGTGGTCCGCACCCATAACGCCTTAGGTCGCCTGTACATGCTGCCTGTAGGCCCCGCACACAAACGCATCGTCCCCGCCGTGCTGCGCCAAGCGCCCGCTGCGGTGGCGCAGGCTTGTGCTGCTAGTGGTGTAGCACTACAAAAAATATAGCTGCTTGAGCAGTATCTGCGGCCTGAAGCAATGAAAAGCCATATAAAAATGGCCTCGGCAAGGCCATATTGACGTTGCATCTCGTACTAGCGCCTAGGCCTGGGGCTTTGGCGAAGTCAACGATAATCACGCTATGACCCCGCAAGATTATGTTCAACAAAAAGCTGCAGCCTCGGGTAGCAGCTTTTACTATGCTTTTTTGTTTTTGCCCAAAGAGCGGCGCGCTGCGATTACTGCGTTTTATGCTTTTTGCCGCGAGGTGGACGATGTGGTGGATGAAATTAGCGACCCATCGGTGGCGGCGACCAAGCTGGCTTGGTGGGCTAAAGAAGTGGTGCAGTCGTTTGCTGTGCCCTACAGCGATGCCAACCGCCACCCTGTGATGAAGGCGCTGATGCCGCATGCTGCTGCTTACAAGATTGAAGAACACCATTTACAAGCCGTTATTGACGGCTGCCGCATGGACCTAGAGCAAACGCGCTACCTCGACTACCCTACCCTGCAGCGCTACTGCCACTTAGTAGCGGGGGTGGTGGGCGAGGTGGCAGCGCAAATATTTGGTCAGACCGACGCGCAAACCACGCAGTACGCACACAAGCTGGGCCAAGCGTTTCAGCTGACCAACATCATCCGCGATGTAGGCGAAGACGCACAGCGCGGGCGCATCTATCTGCCTGTGAATGAATTGCAGCAGTTTGATGTGAAGTCGCACGAGTTGAGCAAGAAGGCCTATTCAGACCGCTTTACCGCGCTGATGCAGTTTCAGGCAGCACGCGCGCACCGCCTGTATGACGAGGCTATGGCGCTGCTACCGCGAGCCGACCGCCGCACGCAAAAACCTGGCCTGATGATGGCTAGCATCTACCGAACGCTGCTGCGCGAGATTGAGCGCGACAACTTTCAGGTGCTGCACCAACGCACTAGCCTGACGCCGCTACGCAAATTTTGGCTAGCGTGGAAGGTGCAGGCACTGGGCGCATGAAGATATTGCTATGCGTGTCTTGATTATTGGCGCAGGCTGGGCGGGCTTAGCCGCTGCGGTAGAAGCTACACGCTTGGGCCACCATGCTACTGTTTTAGAAGCTGCCCGAGCAGTAGGTGGGCGGGCTAGAGCCTTAAAAGTATCTTTACCAGATGGGTCTGAAGCAACTTTAGACAATGGACAGCACATCTTAATTGGCGCGTATAGCGAAACCTTGCAACTGATGCGCGACGTAGGCGTAGACACAGCCGCTGCGCTGCACCGCATGCCACTGACCTTGCAGTACCCCGATGGCCATGGCCTGGCCTTGCCCGATTGGCGCAAACCGTGGTTTGCTGGCGTAGACGTAGCAGTAGGCATTTTGCAAGCCAAGGGCTGGAACTACAAAGACAAGCTGTCGCTGCTGCGTACTGCCGACGCGTGGCGGCGTGCGCGATTTAGCTGCCCTGCACATTACAGCGTAGCCCAGCTGTGCCACAGCATCACGCCGCGCGTGATGGCCGATATGATCGAGCCACTGGTAGTGTCAGCGCTGAACATCACTGCTGATCGTGCCAGCGCTACAGTGTTTTTGCAGGTGATGCGTGATGCTTTGTTTGCGGCACCTTCACAGGCTGCGTCTGGTACTACAGCAGGCGATATTGCGGGGTCTAACATGCTGCTGCCGCGCACTGACCTGGGCGCACTGTTTCCGCAGGCAGCGCAACAATGGCTTAGCACGCAAGGTGCACAGGTGATGCTAGGCCAGCGTGCAGATCATCTTGGCTTACTATCAAAAACGCAGCTGCTTGAGCAGGATTTGCTTGGGTTACCCGGTGATTTAGCCTACAAATATGACGCTACAATCATCGCCACGGGTGCCGTTGACGCTGCGCGCTTGGTACGCACTCTAGCGCAACCTAGCGACGCCACCAACGCGTGGCTGCGCACCACAGAGGCCTTGCAACACACCGCTATTACTACCGTGTATGCGTACAGTGCAGCGCTGGCTGCGCGATCGGATAACCAGCCCGCCTGCCCATCGACCACCCTATTTGCCGCATTATTCACCACACCCGTCATGGCGTTGCGCAGCAGCGCGCAGCAGCCCGCACAGTTTGTTTTTGACCGTGCGGCGCTTAGCGGGCAGCACGGTGTGCTGGCCTTTGTGGTCAGCGCCAGCGAGGGTGATGCCGCCAGCATAGAACAATTGGTTATCGCACAAGGCAAATCCCAGCTAGGCTTGCACGATTTGCAGCCACTGAAAACCATTGTAGAAAAACGCGCCACCTTTGCCTGCACGCCCGGTGTGCAGCGTCCACCCATGCGTATTGCAGACGGCTTGCTAGCCTGTGGCGATTACGTTGACGGGCCCTACCCCGCAACGCTAGAAGGCGCAGTGCGCAGCGGATTGGCCGCAGCGCGGACGCTGCATATTTAGCCGCGGACGCTGCATATTTAGCCGCTAACGCTGCTATTTCTTTTTACTCTTCACTGCCGGCTTAGCAGTTTTCGATTTGGCTGCCGCAGACGGGCTGGCATCTGCTTTGGGCATATCGCCCAAGGTAGTTTTAACGGGGCACACGTTAAAAACGGGGCATTTTTTACAGCCAACAGCGATGGCGATGGGGCATAAGACCATTTCGGTAACTCCTCAGTTTTGTAGCGCTCAGTATGCGCTATTGCGGGGTGAATTACCAATTTAGCCGCGCTCAATTAACGCCGCTAGATATCAAATTTGAGCCGACTGGCCAAACGCGCACCCAAGCCCACACAAGCCCCCGTCACCCAAAACAGTCCAGCCACGCCAATGGCGGCGCCAGCCACGCCAAACAGCATGGGCATCACCACGCTAGACCCGTTAATCGCCATCAGCCGCAGGCCCAGCGCCTCGCCGTGGCGGTCCTCGGGCGTAATCTGGTGCAGCGTGCTCATAATCATCGGTTGCACACAGCCCAGTGTGAAGCCAAGAAACACCGAGCACACGCCCATCGAGAGTGCGGTGGGCATCAAGGGGTACACCGCAAACAGCATGGCCGTCAGCACCATGGCCACGGTAATCACCGCCCATTCGCGCAGGCTGTGCGCCAGCACGGGTAGCAGTACGCGTATGGCTGCGGCGGCAATGGCAAACGAGCCCAGGATGGTACCGATAACACTGGCGCTGTAGCCGCGCTCGTGACCCAGCAGCGGCACCACAAAGGTGTGCACGTCCCAGCAGGACGACAGCAGCCAGTTAACGATCATCAAGCGGCGCATCAGCGGCTCGCGCAGCAAATCCCAAAACTGCTTTTTTTCCTGCGTTCTAGGCGCTATAGCTGGCAGCTCTTTCGTGTTGCGTATCCAAAACCAGGTCGCCAGTGGCAGCAAGGCCAAAAACAAAAACGCGGCCCGAAAGCCCAAAAAATCAATCAGCAGCCCAGCCGTAAATGGGCCTAGAAAATTAGACACCGCCGGGCCAATCGACAGCCAACTGAACACTTGCTTTAGTTGCAACGGGTTCTCTGCCGCGCGGCCCACGTGGCGCTGTAGCGCTATCACCGCGATGCCCGTGGCCCCGCCGGTGCACAGTGCCGCAATGCCCAGCGTAATGATGTGCGGCAGCGCGGTGGCCAGCAGCATGCCACTGCTGGCCAAGATGATGGCAAAACCCACCGGCTTTTTTAGCCCATTGGCGTCTGCATAGCGCCCAGCAGGGATGGCTAAAAAAACCTGCGTTAACGCAAACAACGCTAACAAAAACCCGACCGCTGCTGCACTAAACCCCTCGCGCAGCGCCCACAGCGGTGCTGCTAAGCGCATGCCCGCCATGGTGCCGTGCAAACACACCTGGCCAATGATCAGGTGCACCAGCGGGCGGGATAGAGAGTTTTTCAAGCGGCCTTAACCTTTGTTATGAACCATGGTTACTAGCCTTCGTCTGGCTCTTTGTCCAGCGGCAGCAGGTTCTGCGTTTCAGCCTCGGGCAAAGCTTCTACTTTTTTCAAAGCACGGTTCATCACATTGGTACGCGTCTGCGCTTGGTCTAGCGTGGTAAGCACGGTTTGCGTTTGCGCGCGAATGCGGGTGAGCACATCGCCAAATTTGCCAAACTCGGTCTTCACCGCGCCCAGCACTTGCCACACCTCGCTGCTACGCTGCTCAAGTGCCAGCGTGCGAAAGCCCATTTGCAACGAATTGAGCATCGCCAGCAGCGTGGTAGGCCCCGCCAGCGTCACGCGGTAGTCGCGCTGCAAGCTGTCCATCAGCCCGGGGCGGCGCAGTACCTCGGCATACAGCCCTTCAGACGGTAAAAACAAGATTGCAAAGTCTGTGGTGTATGGCGGCTGAATGTATTTGTCTGTCATTGACTTAGCCTCTAGCCGAATGCGCTGCTCCAGCGCCTTGCCTGCCACCTCCACGCCCAGCACGTCGGCACGCTCTTGCGCGTCTAGCAGGCGCTCGTAGTCTTCGTTAGGAAACTTCGCGTCAATCGGCAGCCACAGCGGCACGCCGTCATCGCTTTTGCCCGGCAGGCGCACAGCGTAGTCGACCACGTTTTTACTGCCCGGAATGGTGGCCACTTGCACGGCATATTGCTCGGGCGAGAAGATTTGCTCTAGCAGTGCGCCCAGCTGCGCCTCGCCAAAAATACCGCGCGTTTTCACATTGGTCAGCAGGTGCTTCAAGTCGCCCACGCCCTGCGCCAGCGTTTGCATCTCACCCAGGCCTTTGTGCACCTGCTCTAGCCTGTCAGCTACTTGCTTAAAGCTCTCGCCCAGCCGCGTTTGCAGCGTAGACTGCAGTTTCTCGTCCACCGTTTGGCGCATCTCGTCCAGCTTGGCGGTGTTGGTCTTTTGCAGCTGCGCCAGTTGCACATCTAGCGTGTCGCGTACCTCGCGCATGCGCAGCGCGTTGCCATCGGTAATCTGCTGCAACTGCTGCGTCAGGTTACTTTGAAAAGTAGCCAAGCTTTGCGCCAAATGCGTTTGAATAGCCGCAAGCGACTGCGCCTGCTCGGCCCTGTCACCCCGCGCAGACTCGGTGATCTCGCGCCGCAGCTCGCGCTCTAGCCGCTCGTTGGTAGTGGCCAAGGTAGTTTTAATGTCGGCATGGCGCGCAGTTTGCTCTTCTTTTTGTAGCTGGTTGAGCAGGTTTTGCTTGGGTAATCGCACCAAAAGCCATATAAAAAGGCCTATCAGCAGCAGTATATTCAGCACCCCCAGAATCAGCGAAATCGTAATATCCATGGCTTGAGTTTACCGCTTGCTTTAAGCCGCCATCGCCTGCAGCGCATCCAGTGGGCTGGCCGTGCCGCCCGCCGCCACTTTCAGCACATGGGTGTAGATCATCGTGGTGCTCACATCGCTGTGCCCTAGCAGTTCTTGCACCGTGCGAATGTCGGTGCCTGCTTGCAACAAGTGCGTGGCAAAGCTGTGGCGCAGGGTGTGCACGCTCACGGGCTTGACAATACCTGCCAACGGCACTGCCTTCTTTAATGCGCGTTGCAAACGCTCCTCAAACAAATGGTGCCGCCGCTCTACCCCGCTGCGCGGATCAACCGACAGCGTGGGCGATGGAAACAACCAAAACCAACCCCAGGTGCGCCCCACTTGCGGGTATTTAGCCTCCAGCGCATGGGGCGTTTCTACCCCGCCACGCTGCGCCTGCCTGTCAGCCTCCCACTGCGCACGCGCTGCCAGCATTTGCACCCGCAGCGCAGGTGCCAGCGAGCGCGGCAACATCACCACCCGGTCTTTGCCGCCCTTGGCATCCCGCACGATGATCACGTGGCGGTCAAAGTCTACATCTTTGATCCGCAGGCGCATGCCTTCCATCAAGCGCATACCTGTACCGTACAACAGGCGTGCCAGCAGCGCGGTAATACCCTCCATATTTGCCAATACGCCAGCCACCTCGTCTTTGGTCAACACACTTGGAATACGGCGGTTTTGATTCGGACGGTTGATGCCATCCAGCCAAGGCAAGTCAATGCCCAGCACCTCGCGGTAGAGAAACAAAACCGCGCTTAAAGCTTGGTTGTGTGTAGAGGCTGATACCTTGCGCTCAGTTGCCAGCATGGTTAAAAACGCCTCAATCTCGGGGCCAGCCATCTCACGCGGATGGCGCATCACACCGTTGCGGCCATGCCAGCGCACGAAAAATTTCACCCAATTCAGGTAGGTTTTTTCAGTGCTTAGGCTATAGTGCATATAACGAATACGCTCACGCACTTGGTCTAAAAGCCGAATCGACTGCAAAGGAGCGTTGCCATGTTTCATGGGATTTTTATAACTGTATAAATGCACAGTATACTCGCTTGAAACGTAGACTACAAGCCACTTTTGGAAGTATTCAATGTCCAGTTTAAATCGCAACGCCATTTGTATACCGCAGGTTTCGCGGTATACATTACGTACTGATCGACGGCTAAACAGTGGCGCTAGCACACATACTGGGTATTTATACAACTCGAAATTTATGGTAGCGTGCGTAGCTATTTACAGCGCACGCACAAAAACGAGTTTTTGAGTCGGACGTTG
>JANLPQ010000024.1:0-5168 GCA_031367325.1 Polaromonas sp.
AACCATGTTAGCCATATAAGCCTGCGGTAAATCACCACTAACCAGCGCCGCAGCCAACACAGCCGGTGGCAACACCTGCGCATAACTAACGCTACAAGTTTGCGCCGCCATCACCAGCGCGCGGTCACTAGGTGCTGCCAACGGCTCCCACTGCAGCCGCAACCCCAGCACCTGCAGCAGCTGCCCCAGTCGCCCCAAGCTCAGGTTAGCCAAGCTACCTCGCTCCAGCCCGTTCACCGTAGCCCGCGACACACCCGCCAGCCGCGCCAGCGCAGCCTGCGTTAGCCCCAGCGCTTGCCTACGCTGATGCACCACCGGGCCTATCCAAAGTAAATCGTTCATGGGGTGTAGCTTAGGCAAGTCACGCCAATTTGTTAAATATATTTGACAAGCTAAGTCGGTAACCAAAAATATACATTCCCGCAAATCGAAAACCACATTGACGATTTACGGGGTTAGCTCATACAAAAACGCAACCGTCTGTAGATTGTTATTTCACTTCTGGGGGCTTAAGTCGCCTAATTTGGCAAACCTTTTCCATCCTCAAATCAGCAAAAGCCTGACCCGGACAGTCATGCCGATGCCGCTGTTCACGCAAAGCCTCCACAGCATCAATACGCGCCTGCACAGGCTGCGCCAGCCAATACGCCAAGTCAGCCGCTTGCTGGCCAGCAGCATCCTGCAAATGAAAATAGTTAATCGCAGCTTCCATTGATGAATCGTAATGCGTAAATATTACCGCACCAGCACTACAAATTTAATAGCTGCTTGAGCAAGATTTACTTGGGTTACTGGCACATTTGGCATCTAAAACAGCGTTGAAAATGCCCCGTCAGCATACAACGCACCAAATTGACAATCGTCACAAAAGCCGCGCCTGCTGCCCTTGCGCCTTCAGCAACGCAACGGCTTTTTTGTCGAACGACACAAAGGTCTCCCCGCCCAACCAATGGCCTTCATAGGCAATCACCCCGTCCGCAAAGTCTCCGCCAGCATCCAGCACCAGCAAGCCCGCCTCCACTGCGGGCCGGTTCATCTCTACGTTGGCTGCGGCCAGCAGAGCGCGTATGGCACCGGCCGCGTCTGTGGGCGTAAAGCCATAGACTTTGCGCAGCACCCAGACCAATTCGCACAGGCTGGGCAGCGCAACAGCGATCAGCGTGGCATCTAGCAAAACCTTGGCGGCAATTTTTGCCTGCGCCGGGTCGTCACCCACTACCGCGCGAACCAGCACATTGGTGTCCGCCGTCACCTTCACGGCCTGCCAGCCCATGCTTGGGCAGTGGCCTCGTTAATCTCGTCAATGGTGGCAACCTTCTTTGTCCGCCCAGCCAGCAGCCCCACAAAGCCCTGAATGGTTTGGCTAGGCCGCGCCGCCTTGAGCATGCCACGACCATCCGGCAACAAATCCAGCTCAATCTTGTCACCCGGCTTGATGCCAAGATGCTGCAGCACGTCTTTTCTAAACGTTACCTGCCCCCGTTCAGTGACGGTCAATGTGGTCATAGCACTCACCTTTCAACTATGCAATATTCTCATTGTAAGGCGAATATGCATTACCAACGATGGGGCGGGTGCTACGAACGGCAGCACGTTACAAACAATATGCATTTAGTAGCTGCTTCCGCAATATTCTATTGGGCTACAAGCCTATTTGGCATTAAATCTGCAGCCCACCGCACAATTATGATCACGCCGCATCAGCTTGTCACCCCAGGCAAAGCCCTGGGTCACATCAGCTAGAAATCACCAAACAATGGCGCACCTTTAACGCCTAACCCAACAAGGTGCACCATGCATTCATCCACCCCCAGCCCCATGCCCCTATACGGCAGCGAACCCAACGAACCCGGCCTGTACCTCGGCCTCTTCCGTGGCCGCAAAGACCCTGACGATCAAATGATTGAGTGGGGCTTTAACGGCCCACTCATCGGGCCACTAAGCTACGTGCACACCACGTACACCAACCACATCAAGCTAGCCTTTTGCAGCGAAGTAGATGAGAAGAGGTACTTTCCCGCACAAGACATGCCCATGCTGGAGATCAACGGCGACATGGTGCATTACCAAGACTGTTACTACGGCGACTGGACAATGTTCTACGCCATCGAGTGCGATGTGCGCCAACCCGAAGACACCTTCAGGCAGTCACCCCGCCCCGTGCGCTCGCTGTACGCCCATCACCGCACATAGCGCCCCGCAGCTTTCAAGGCATACTGCTTACAAACAAGAAAGCCGCCATGCCCGCCACATCCGAAGCCGCCAGTCCCGCATCCCCCAACTGGACACGCCAGCAAACCCTCGCCGCGCTGCACATCTACTTTCAGCTCCCCTTTGGCCAGCTCCATCGCGGGCAGCCCAAAATCAAACAAGTAGCCCAGTGGATAGGCCGCACCCCCAGCTCGGTAGCGCTCAAGCTGGTCAACCTCGCCAGCCTAGACCCGCAAATCGTCGCCACCGGCCGCGCAGGCATGCGCAACGCATCCAAACTGGACGAAGCCATCTGGCAAGAACTGCAAAACAACTGGGACGCGGTAGCGCTAGAGGCCGCAGCAGAATACGAAACCCTAGCCACCCGCCACGGCCTGCCCGCTAACGTAGACGTCATCGATGAGCTACCCGAAGTACCCAAATAGCCGAAGGCAAAACCCGCCTAGCCACCGTAGAAGTGCGCGTCAACCAAGCCCACTTTCGCAAAGCCATCCTAGCCAGCTACTACGCCACCTGCTGCATCAGCGGCTTACAACATGAAAAGCTCGTCATAGCCAGCCACATCGTGCCGTGGAGCGAAGACGAAAAGAACCGCCTCAATCCGCACAACGGCCTGTGCTTATCTGCGCTGCATGACAAGGCGTATGACCAAGGTTTGATTACGGTGATGCCGGATTACACGGTGCGGGTGTCTAAGACACTAATGGTCAAAGCTGCAGATAGTTATTTAGCGGCATCTCTAATTAGCTTTGATGGATGCCACATTAAGTTACCGCACAAGTTCATGCCGGGGAAGGCATTTTTGACTGCGCATGCAAAGAAATTTGGGTTCAGTTGACCCAAATTTTCCAAACCTACTTTACTCGCAAGTGTTCAACATCTTCACGAACAAAGCGAAGGATGTCAGAAACTTTATCTGCCTCTCGATCTTGAACAGCTTTTTTGAAAGAAAGTACTTTAGCCGTAGTAGATGAAAACTTAACCATCGGTTCTTCATCTATTTTTTCGAAGTCGGAAAACAAGTTAAGCTGTCCTTGGTGGCGTGGAATCATCCGTGCTACTTTTTGCTTGGAGTTCATTTGGCCGCTCAATAATATTTCGTTCAATAAGCGACTGTACAACAACCTGCTCCAAAACGGGCATCGCCTCTAAAGTTTTTTCATTTTTTGGTTGCGCCGCCCAAGCTATTGCTCTTATGGCCTTACCATCTTTTTGCTTACGTGTATCAGGTTGCATCCTGAAAAATGACAAGTATCGAGATGGAGCAACGCCCTCGTAAGGTAAAACCCTAACCTTATTTAAGTCCGTTTCAGATTCTGTCATTGAGTCTTCGTGAAGCTTCATGGCCAAACTCTTTTTATATGGTTCGATATAAAAAACCTCTCCTATTCCACTTGCGACTATATGTCGGGCACATGAATGACAAGGAAAGGTTGTTACATAAAGCTTGCCTTTGTTGATTCTGGTTCCTGCTGATTTCAACGCATTCAAAATGGCATGCATCTCAGCATGAATGGATCGACTGAATTCAATTAAACCTCGAAGTCTTCTGTTCTTCAACACATCGGCTAATGTCTTTTCTTTGTCCTTGATTTCTACACCGGAATCGATAAGAGTTTCAATAATCCGATTTCCAAACTCTGTTTTTTCCTCATCATTAAAACACCTCCCATCCATCCAGTTCCAACAACGTTTGTCATCGGAGGGATTTCCAGAGATTCCATCTTCATTTGTGTAGAGTCCACCGAATGGCTTAGGTACATCATTCCAGCCGACTGCAAGCATTTCACCATCTACGTCAGTTATTGATGCGCCAACCTGACGAGAAAGACAGGCCGAGTTCCATGAGGCAGAAGCAGCAGAATACATCGCCGCCTCTGCCTTTGTAGGAGTAATAATTCCGCCATGGAGCACAAGGTTAAGAAATCGCTCTACACGCATCTCTAGTTGAGAGACTGTTTGCGAATCGACACGTAAAAAATAATCGCTCTGAGGGAAAGTGTCTTCGACTGTTTGACCCGTCTTCTTTTCTTCACCCGAGTCACGGTCAATTAATTTATAAATATCTGCGACTTTCAAACCCTTTTTCGAAAGATTTTTCTCTCTGTCGTGGAGTGGAGAAAATACACCGACGACATACAGGCTCTCCCGGTAAACGCTACGCAACAGATCCAACTCTTGCTGATTTTTAATAGAATCAATGATGTGGCAAACACGACGTGGGGTGTATGTCTGTTCATCCCGCGCAATCTTGTGTTTTGCCCTATCTATAAAAATGTCTTTAACTGCTATTTCAGCCAGCACACTTGCCGTATGAGCTTCACGGATTTCATTGCCGAGATCTATAAGTTTGTTAATTCTGTCGAAGGGACTTAACGTGTCCGCTGAAAACTCAGCATCCCTTTTTCGTTCAAAGTCTGAAATGTACTTTGAAAGCCTAAGTATTTTAGTTTCCTTGTATTGAAATCTGTTTTCGAGAGAGTCTTTCAATGCTTGAGCAACATCATGCAAAGGTGACCCTATAGGGCCACAAAGGGCGATAACCAACTCATCTGTATTGGTTGTTGAGATTATCTCTTTAGCTGTTTTTCCCTTGAACAGATCATTAGCAGCCTGTTGAGCGGCTGGCTTCTTAAGCATAACGGTAGACATAATTTTTAGCTATTAGTTATTAAACGTCGATATTCGCCGCCCGCAGCGCATTAGTCTCAATAAACGCCCGGCGCGGTTCTACGTCGTCGCCCATCAGGGTGGTGAACACGCGGTCGGCTTCGATGGCGTCTTCGATCTGCACGCGCAGCAGGGTGCGCACGGTGGGGTCCATGGTGGTTTCCCATAGCTGCATGGGGTTCATCTCGCCCAGGCCTTTGTAGCGCTGGCGGCCTACGGCGTTTTCGGCTTGGGTTATCAGCCAGGCCATGGCTTCTCTAAAGTCGCTTACCTTGTGTTCTTTTTGC
>JANLPQ010000025.1:0-71453 GCA_031367325.1 Polaromonas sp.
GCTCAATCCTTGCTCTAAGCCTAGGTTGATCACGATGCGCTCTTGCGCATCAATCTGTTTGAAGTGTGTCTTGGGTAACATGCGCCTACCTTACTGGGTTTAATTCAGGGGTGTTGCACTTGGGATTTGAGGGGGCCTTGGGTTACTGGTATTTTTTATTGTTAAAAAGGCTGTTGAAAGTGCTTTAAGCCGTGTTTTTTGTGCTGTGTTGGTTTGGAAGCCAGTTCGTTGTTTCAGTATGCGCGCTGCTGCGGTCAGTCCCATGCCAAACGGACCTGCGGCCCTTTATTGTTTGTCATAGGACTGACCACAACAGCACGCTTTTAGTGGGGCTGGGGTCTCGCTCGGTGGTGGTCACAGTTAATAAAACAATACTTACTACGACTGCCCTTCTGCCAGCAACCACGCCAGTAGAGCGCAGCAACGTTCGGTATGCCAATGACAAACAATAAAGGGCCGCAGGTCCGTTTGGCATGGGCATACCGTGCGGTGCTGTGTGACCGCGAGGTAATAGGACAGTAAAAAGGTCAACGAATGAAACAGTGCTGCGCAAATGCAAGACCTGTACGCAAAAGCCTAAGAGATACTACAAATTCAATAGCTGCTTGAGCAGTATTTACTTGGGTTACAGCACTATTTGACAGTAAAAAAGGGTCGATCAGCAAGCCAATCAACCCTCTGAGGCACCCGCGATGCTGGGCACAAATAAACGCTAACGTTTAACGCAAAAACATCTTCAAAGCCGCCTGCAAACGTTGTGGGTTGGCTGCATCAAAAGGCTGGCAATTAACAAATTCATGATTTGATTGTCTATTGCAACCAAACTGAAATTTTGGACAACCACTGCTGCAGCTACCCACTGACTCGACCGATATTATGCAGGTAAAGACGTGCGCATCAAGTGGTCAAACGCACCTAACGCCGCCTTGGCACCATCGCCTGCTGCAATGATGATTTGCTTAAACGGTACAGTGGTGGCATCACCCGCCGCAAACACGCCGGGCACCGATGTTTGGCCTTTGGCGTCAACTATGATTTCGCCGTGTTTAGACAGTTCCACCACGCCCTTGAGCCAATCGGTATTGGGCACCAAGCCGATTTGAATGAACACACCGTCAAGTGCCACTGTGTGCAACGCATCGGTGGCGCGGTCTTTGTAGATCAGTGCATTGACTTTTTGCTCCCCCGTGATTTCAGTTGTTTGCGCGTTGGTGATCACTGTGACGTTGGCCAGGCTGTGCAGCTTGCGGGTGAGCACCGCATCGGCGCGCAGCGCTTTGTCAAACTCAATCAGCGTAACCTGGCCTACCACGCCAGCCAGGTCAATAGCCGCCTCAACGCCTGAATTGCCGCCCCCAATCACCGCCACATGCTTGCCCTTGAACAGCGGGCCATCGCAGTGCGGGCAGTAGGCTACGCCCTTGTTTTTAAATTCACGCTCACCGGGCACGTTGATGTTTTTCCAGCGGGCACCGGTTGAAATAACGATGGACTTGCTGCGCACTGTTGCGCCACTTTCAAGCTGAACTTCGATCAGGTTTTTATCCAACCCCGTGTTGAGCTTGAGCGCTTTGGCGCGCTGCATGTTCATGATGTCAACGTCGTAGCCGCGCACATGTTGCTCCAGCGCTAGGGCAAACTTTGGACCGTCGGTTTCTTTGACGGAGATGTAGTTTTCAATCCCCAATGTGTCTAGCGTTTGGCCACCAAAATTCTCACTGACCACGCCTGTGCGAATACCCTTGCGCGCGGCATACACGGCAGCGGCTGCGCCCGCTGGACCGCCGCCCACCATCAACATGTCAAATGCATCTTTAGCATCAATCTTTTTGGCCTCGCGCTCGACGCCTTTGGTGTCAATCTTCGCCAGAATTTCTTCCAGACTCATGCGGCCTTGGCCAAACTCAGTGCCGTTCAAGAAAATGGTGGGCACAGCCATGATCTGGCGGTCTTTGACTTCGTCCTGAAACGAGCCGCCTTCAATCATGGTGCTGCGAATGCGTGGGTTCTGCACGGCCATCACATTGAGCGCCTGCACAATGTCTGGGCAGTTGTGGCACGTCAGGGAGACATACACCTCAAAGTTAAAGTCGCCGTCAAGCTCGCGAATCTGCTGGAGTATGTCTTCCTCCACTTTAGGCGGGTAGCCGCCAACTTGCATTAACGCAAGAATCAAGGACGTAAATTCATGCCCCATCGGCAAGCCGGCAAAGCGCGGGCCATGGTTTTCACTGGGGCGGTTGATCGAAAACGACGGTTTGCGCTGGTTGTCCTCACGGCTGATCGTTAGCTTGACCAGTGGCGACGATTCAGCCACGTCATTGAGCAGTGATTGCATCTCGCCAGATGTTGCGCTGTCGTCCAAAGAAGCAACGATTTCTATCGGCAGCGTAGCGCGTTCAAGATAACTTTTTAACTGGGATTTGGTGGCGGCATCAAGCATGGCTGATTCACTTTCAGTGAGAGATAGAAAAAAAAGCCTAGGTCAACACACCCCAACGAATGTGGGTTGTGCCAAGCCCGGACATTTGCCAGGCGGGCAGTGCGTTTAAATCTTGCCGACGAGGTCAATAGACGGCGCAATGGTTTTAGCGCCTTCGTTCCACTTGGCTGGACAAACCTGGCCTGGGTGTGCGGCAGTGTACTGGGCGGCTTTAAGCTTGCGCAGGGTTTCTTTCACGTCGCGGGCGATTTCGTTCGAATGCACTTCAGCGGTTTTGATCATGCCCTCGGGGCTGATAATGAACGTGCCACGCAGCGCCAAGCCTTCTTCAGGGATGTACACATCAAACGCTTTGGTCAGTACATGGGTTGGGTCGCCCACCAGCGGGAACTTGGCCTTGCCAACAGCAGGCGATGTCTCGTGCCACACTTTGTGTGAAAAATGGGTGTCGGTGGTGACAATGTAGACCTCGGCACCGGCTTTTTGAAATTCGGCGTAATTGTCAGCTGCGTCTTCCACCTCAGTGGGGCAGTTGAAGGTGAATGCGGCAGGCATAAAAATCAGCACTGACCATTTGCCCTTCATCGATTCGTCGGACACAGCGATGAACTTGCCGTTGTGAAAAGCGGTGGTTTTAAAAGGGATGATGGAGGTATTAATTAAAGACATTCTTTTTCCTAAATGGGTATGGAAAGGGGGTTGTAGAAGGGTTTGAAATTCATTTCAGCTCAGCACTATTTTGAATTGCACAATGCTGATTTTAGGGTAAACCCGCGATATCAGGTTCAATTTGCCGATTGATAAAAACTAACTTCAACATAGGCAATCCAGCACAGCAAATGCAATCAAGCCATGTTGATCACCTCTGACTGTGTGCATGCCGCCTGGTGCAGTCAGCCCACGCAGGGCAAGTACAGGTGGCGGTAGTGTCCAACTAGATTGCAGCCGTGAATTGAATCGCCGGGGAAATTTGAAAAAGAAACTAGCCACAATGCCGTTTTGTTGCATGGTTCATGCATAGGACACAAGCCGCAACAGCATGCTTGTAATTGGCTGGGGTCTCTCTCGACGGTGGTCGCAGTGAATAGTTTTGATCGCGATTCTTCGGCCAGCGACCACGTCAGTAGAGCGCAGCAACGTTCGGTATGCCTATGACAAACAATAAAGGGCCGCTAGGTACGTTGGGCATGGGCATGCCGTGCGGTGCTGGGTGACCGCGAGGTCCTAAGACAGTGAAGGACCAACAAACGAAACAACGCTGCACAACCGTGAGGCCTATGCGCAAAAACCTAAAGAGACACTACAAATTCAATAGCTGCTTGAGCAGGATTTACATGGGTTACAGCACTATTTGACAGTAAAAAAGGGTCGATCAGCAAGCCAATCAACCCTCTAACTCACCCGCAATGCTGGGCGCAAATAAACGCTAACGTTTAACGCAAAAACGTCTTCAAAGCCGCCTGTAAACGCCGGGCGTTGGCGACGTCAAAAGGCGTGGACAGCACGGCTGTGGTGTCTAGGGCCCAGGTGTCTACAGGTGCGGCGTCGTTGCGTTTGGTTAGCAGTTGCAGTTGCAGCATGCGACGGGCGCTGATGTGCTCGGCGGGGGTGGGCACATCAGCGGCCATCTCCAGCCGTAGCAGCGCGGTAGCGGCGTCGCCTGTGGCGGGCTTGGTAACCGCTTGGGCCCAGGCGGCGCGGGCAGCAGGGCTAACGTCGCGGCCTAGTTGCTGGGCAGTGGGCAGGCTGTCGGCTTGACGCTGCTCCCACGCGGTCATTAGCGCGGTCAGCGATTCTCCGTGGGCTTGGGCTGCTAGCTTTTTGAGTGCTAGCTGCGCACGCTCTAGCGCGTCGCGCTGGGCGTAGAACGCGGTATTAGACAAGCGCGGGCCGCTGTTGTCGTAGCCTTGACCGGTACCTGGGGCGGCATTGCGGTCGCCACGGCTGTCGAAACGTGCGCCATCACGACCGCCCTGTCCGCCGTCTCTACCGCCATCGCGGCCTGCCACCGCACCGCGATTGTCTGAACCACCGCGATTGTCTGAACCACCACGACTGTCTGAACCACCGCGACTGTCTGAACCGCCACGACCGTCGGGAGCACCGCGGCCTGATGGTGCGCCGCGGCCAGCGCCGGGGCCGCTGCGGTCGCCAAACTTGCCGCCGCCTTTTTTGTCACCAAATCGACCACCTGCAGGCTCGGTTTTCTTGGCTCCGGGGCGGTCGTCGCCACCGCGCATGGCGATGACGGGTTTGGCAAGTTTGACTAATGCTGCGGGAGCAGCAGGGGCGGCTGGCGCAGCGTCTTGCGCTGCTTCTAGAACCGCATCTTGTGCTGATTCTTGAGCAACTTCTTGTGCTGTCCCTTGGCCAGCATCTTGTGCAGGCACATCGTTCAGGGCTGCTGGCTCAGAGTTTGCTGGTTCTGCTTTTTCTGCGGACTCAGCGCTTGCTTGCGCTGCAGCCACACCATCGGTTGCAGCAGATGGTGCAGCCTTCGGTACTACAGATTCAATAGCTGCTTGAGCAGGTTCTACGGGCTCTGCAGCCTGATTTTCTGTATTTCTATCAGCATTAGCCGAGGCAAACTCTGGCTGTACGGCAGCGGTCGCGGCACTTGCATCAGCAGCCACATCAGTAGCCACAGACGCAGCATCTGCACCAGAAGTAGTGGCACTCACAGCAGCAGCAGAAGCAGACGCTGCAGCGGTAACAGCCGCAGCGCTAGGCGCAGTTGCCGCAGCAGCCTGTCCCCGCGCCGCAGCTTCCAGCCCCGCAATGGCCGCGCGAATTTTGCTGGCGTCGCCGCTGGCGTTGGCTGCGTCCACAGCTTTTACAGCGTCTAGCACGGCTTTGTCGTGCACGCTCATGGCGGCTGCTGCTTGTTCGCGTTCGGCTGATTTGCGGTTAAACGCGTCGTCTATGGGGCTGCGAAAGGCGTCCCACAGTTTTTGCTCTTGCTTGCGCTCGATCGGCACGGCTTGCGCCTCGTGCTGCCAACGCTGTTGCAGGCTTTTCACGGCGTCAATGCGCATCATGGGCGCAGCGCCCAGCACTTTGGCCTCTTCTATCATGGCGTGGCGGCGTGCCAAGCTGGCGGTTTGCGCGGCTTCTAGCGGGGCGTGGGCTTCTTTGATAGCGGCTTTGTACAGCGGCTGCAGCTCGGCAAAGGTTTTCTCGCCTACATGGCCGCCGTTGCGCCATTGTTCGCTGAGGTTGTGCAGCTCGCGGTTAACTTCTTTCCAGTCGGTGCGGGTGGCGTTGGCCGCGCCCCAGGCTTTGATCTCCTCGATCATCACCAAGCGCTGGGCTTTGTGCGCGCCCTCCTCGGCTTTGACTTTTTCTAGCCAAGCTTCGACTAATTTATAAGCTTCATTACACGCGTCGTCAAAGCGCTTCCACATGCCGTGGTTGGGCACGCCGCCTTGGTCGGTTTGCTTCCAGGCGTCGCGCAGGTTGCGCACAGCGTCTTGTTGTTTGCGCCCGCCCAGTGGCTTGGCTACCAAGGCTTGGGCGTGGTGGGTGAGTTCTTCGCGGATTTGGTTGGCGCGCCAGCGCTGCCAGCCTTCTAGCTCGCCGGCTGCGCCCAGCGCGTGCTGGGCTGCAGCGTCTAGCCGCTCGCCAATGTGGGCACCGTGCTCTTTGAGGGCGGCGCGCACGGCGTTAGCAGCGCCTACGCTGGCTTTGCCGTGGCCCTCAGATAACTCATGCTCTAGTTTGGCTAGCAGCTCACGCACGATTTGCGTGGCTTGCGAGCGTACTTCAGGGTCAATTTTAGGTTTGACAGGTTTTTCGGGCTTAGCCGATGGAAGTTGTGCATCGCCGCGTGCCACGCGGATAGCTTCGGCCCACACGGGCACGGCGGGCAGTGGGGCGGCTTTGTCGCCCAGGGCGGCTACGGCTTGCGCTAGGGCCGCTTCAAACGCGCCCCATAGTGACAGTAGCTGCGATTTGGCAATGTCTAGCTGGGGCGTAAATTTAGCGTCTACGCTAGGCCACTGTGCGTCGGCGGCCATGGCGTCGGCTTGGGTTTGCCACAGGGCTACGTCGGCACGCAGCACGTCCCACGCGGCTTGTGCGTCGGCCAGCGGCTTGGTAGACAGTACCTCAATGCGCTGGGCCATCAGCAGTGCCGCCTCGCGCTGTACCTGCGCGCGGTGCTGCAGGTCTTCTATGAGCTTAACGCGCTCAGACAGCTTGCCTTTGACGCTAAGTAACGGCTCTTTAGACAGTGGTGCACCGGCTTTGGCAGCGTCGCGCTGCCAGGCCAAGGCGTCGGCAATATTCAGCTTGCTGTGGGCCAGCAGCGTATTGGCTTTGTCAGCCCATTCAGCGGCTAGGTGCTCAGACGCTCCTGCCCGCTTGATCTCGTCAAGTTTTTCGCGCAGGGGTTTGGCGGCACCCTTGTCTTTGGCGCTCAGCTCTTTGAACACGTCTTGCATCTGCTCAGCGCTGGGGTTGGTGGCCAGCCATTCGCGCACTTTGGCCGCGCGGTCGCCCGAGGTGGGGGCGCTAAAAGCACCACCGGTTAAGGCGTCTAGCGGGTGCGGCGCACTGCTGGTTTTGGCAGGCTTAGTATTTTTGTTGGCGGTGTCAGTCACGTTAGATTCAGTAGATTTTTTAAGAAAGCTCAGCATGCGGTCAATCAATTAGTCAAACAAATAAGCGCCCTACCGTGCAATACAAGAGGTGCGCTAAACCCTGTATTTTCGCCTATGTTGGAGCGCTGTCACCTATATGCTGCCGTTCACCCAAAAAGAAAGCCCGATGGGCTGTCTGGTGACAACACCCGTCGGGCTTGGCGGCTCAGCTAAGCTGCATGCCGCCTGGGGTCATGGCCACGGAGGTTTCAGGTCCGTTGCCATGTGCGGGCAATAGATTGCCTGCATTAAGATGCCAGAGTTCATCTGACAATTTATACTGTAGACCTGTTAGAGCGGCAATACAAATACATTTTTGTATGGAAAGGTAGGCAGCATAGATCACTCTATGCCTATGCAGGTCCACAGCACGGCCAACCGATGCAACAGGGCAAATCACTAAAGTGGCTATGGCTTGGCTGCTAGCAAAGACGAATTGGGCGTTAGTCTCTAAGTTCACCAAAAAACCAGAATAAAGCTTGTTTTAGCAGCAAAAATGCACAAAATTGCAGTTTTAATACCATTTAAAGCATATTGATTAATTTCTTAATACTTGACTCGATATTTAACACCCCCCTACAATCGTTTAAGTTTAGAAATATGGGGCTAACCCTTGGGTGCACAGACCACCCAGGCACCCCAAGTAATCAGCCGAATGTCGGCTAAAGCGCAGTTGGACGGATAAAGTGCACATCGTATTGACCCGTGCACAACCAAGCTGCGCTGGTGTATATCCAATCCCATCGCGAAACCTGCACTGCAATACGGCTGCCACATAAAGGCAAGCGCACTGCAACAAGGTTTGCGACCAGAAAGGCGAAAGATGACCGTATTGAAACAAACAGGCCAAGCCATGCGAACCTTCGCAGGCGACGTAGCCCAAGGATTTTTTGAGATTGCCCACAATGGTTTTGCCATGGTGGGCCTGGTGCTGGCGTTCTTGGCTATCACTATGGTAGCTAAGCCCGAGCTGCGCCTGCAAAGCGAAACCGCCTTGATCGGCTGGCTGCAAGAGCGCCAGCCCGTGGTAGCGGTGGAAGCTATTGAATCAGAGCCTGACGCCATTGACCGCGCTACCGCCGCCAACCCTAAAGACTTGCCCAAGCAGCAAGCCGCCGTAGCCTACTGGCTGAGTAAAAAGTACAGCGTAGCCCCCGAGCCTATCTCTGCCCTAGTGGCCGAGGCTTACGACGTGGGTGCCAAAACCAAGATTGAACCCACGCTGATTTTGGCCATCATGGCCATTGAGTCCAGCTTTAACCCGTTTGCGCAAAGCCCCGTAGGTGCGCAGGGCCTGATGCAGGTGATGACCACCGTGCACAGCGACAAGTACGAAGGCTTTGGCGGTAAATTCGCAGCGTTTGACCCCGTGACTAATCTGCGGGTAGGCGTGAAAGTGCTGCAAGACTGTATCGCCCGCGCAGGGTCGATCGAGGGTGGCCTGCGCCATTACGTCGGCGCTACCAGCGACGAGCGCGAGGGTGGGTACACCGTCAAAGTAATGGCTGAATTTAACCGTCTACGCCAAGTAGCCGGCGGCAAAGCCATGCCCACCACCGTTCCACCAGCCGCCAGAATCATCCCCGCTACCGCACCCATAAATACCTACACGCCCTTCACCCCAGCAGTGCAGGCCCCCAAGGCTGATTTAGAAGACAAAATAGCCACTTGGGCCAATTCTTAAACAAGCCTCGGGTACACTTAGCGTGTACGCAACTGGCGATAGGCTCAGGCCCTTTTTACAAGGCACCCAGAGCTGACGTGGGCCACCACTAGGAAGCGTACCGCAAGCTGATAAAAAGTTTTATCAGCTTTGCGCTTTAGCCGTGCGCCTGGGCAGCCTCTACTAAAGAGGACACTCCTTAGTTACTTGTAACGACACCCTAGGACTGCCACCATGTTTAATCGTAATATCCTGATCGAGCAAGCCGACCCCGAGCTGTTTGCCGCCATCACCGCCGAGAACGCCCGCCAAGAGCACCACATAGAGCTGATTGCCTCTGAGAACTATGCCAGCCCCGCCGTCATGGCCGCGCAAGGCACCCAGCTAACTAACAAATACGCCGAAGGCTACCCCGGCAAACGTTACTACGGCGGCTGCGTGAACGTCGACGTGGCCGAGACGCTGGCCATTAACCGCGTGAAGCAGCTCTACGGCGCAGACGCCGCCAACGTACAGCCGCACTGCGGTGCCTCGGCCAACCAAGCAGTGTTCCTCGCATTCTTAAAGCCCGGTGACACCATCATGGGCATGAGCCTGGCCGAAGGCGGCCACTTAACCCACGGTATGCCGCTGAACATGAGCGGTAAGTGGTTTAACGTGGTGTCTTACGGGCTAGACGCCAAAGAAGAGATTGACTACGACAAGATGGAAGCGCTAGCGCATGAGCACAAGCCTAAGCTCATCATCGCGGGCGCATCAGCGTACGCCCTGCGCATAGACTTTGAGCGCTTTGCGAAAGTGGCCAAGGCCGTTGGCGCTATCTTTATGGTGGACATGGCCCACTACTCAGGCCTGATCGCCGGAGGTGTGTACCCTAGCCCCGTGCCGCATGCCGACGTGGTCACCAGCACCACCCACAAAAGCCTGCGTGGCCCGCGTGGCGGCATCATCCTTATGAAAGCGCAGCACGAAAAAGCCATTAACAGCGCCATCTTCCCCGGCCTGCAAGGCGGCCCGCTGATGCATGTGATAGCGGCCAAAGCCATCGCCTTTAAAGAAGCGCTGGAGCCCAGCTTTAAGGTGTACCAACAGCAAATTATGAAAAACGCCGTGGTTATGGCCGAAACATTGGTACAGCGCGGCCTGCGCATCGTCAGCGGCCGAACCGAAAGCCACCTGATGCTGGTCGATTTGCGGTCCAAAAACATCACCGGCAAAGACGCCGAGGCGATTTTGGGCGACGCGTACATGACGATTAACAAAAACGCCATCCCCAACGACCCAGAAAAGCCCATGGTCACCAGTGGCGTGCGCATAGGCACCCCCGCCATGACTACACGAGGCTTTAAAGAGATTGAGGCCCGCGCCACGGCCCACCTGATAGCCGACGTACTAGACAACCCCCGCGACGCCGCCAACATTGACGTCGTGCGCGCCAAAGTGGTAGCGCTGACCAGCCGGTTCCCGGTGTACGGCTGATACACTACCAGCAGCATTCAAAGACCCTGTGGTTTTTGAATGCTACATAAATAATAGCTGCTTGAGCAGGTTTTACTTGGGTTAGCGGCTCAAAATACTCTTAAAAAGGGCTCAAAACGATATGAAATGCCCTTTTTGCAACCATCTCGACACCCAAGTCGTCGAAACCCGCATCTCTGAGGACGCGGGCTTTATCCGCCGCCGCCGCCAGTGCGGCGCGTGCGAAAAACGCTTTACCACCTACGAGCGGCCCGAGGTTAACTTCCCCGCCGTCGTCAAAAAAGACGGCCGCCGCATCGACTACGAAAGCGTCAAGCTGCGCGCCAGCTTTAACCTAGCCCTGCGCAAACGCCCTGTTAGCACCGAACAGGTAGACAACGCCATAGAGCGCATAGAAGAAAAACTCCTCAACCTAGGCACCCGCGAGGTACAAAGCCCCCGCATAGGCGAGCTGGTCATGCGCGAGCTAAAAAAACTAGACAAAGTAGCCTACGTCCGATTCGCCAGCGTATACCGCAGCTTTGAGGATATTGATGAATTTAGTGCGTTGGTGGATGAGGTGAGGAAGTAGGCGGCAGCATGCCTCTCGTCACTTGTTTCAAGCCGTTTATCTAGGCAAGAAGCGTAAGCAGAATAACTTTCTTTAAAATATATGTATGAATATAGATTTGAAGAAAGCCAAAAAACATAAGCTTGTCAAAGGCTTTACTTTGATTGAATTGCTTGTTGTTATGACTATTTCAGCCATATTAATGACCCTAGCAATGCCGTCTATGCGTCAATTTATCGGCAATTGGCAAACCAGCAACTCAGTTAACGCTTTGATCGGTACGCTGCAATTAGCTAGATCTGAGGCCATCAAGCGCGGCCGCACTGTGCGGATATGTAATAGTAACAACGGATCTAGTTGCGTTGCAGGCAGCAATATTGCTAACGGAGGCTGGAAAAGCGGCTGGATAGCCTATGTTGATAACGATGCGAGCGGCACAACCGTAACTGCAGGCGACGAAATTATCTTAGTTCAGAACAAGCTTATCTACATGACCGAGATTAGGTCTAATCAAAATAGCAGTTTCGCTTTTACTCCAGCTGGCTTAATGCAAAACGCTGTTGGTTCTCAAAAAATAAACTTTGATTGGGATAGTGAAGCTACCATTCGCAAGGGTTTGTGTATCAGCTTCACTGGGCGTGCACGGGTTGTAGCGGACAACATTGACTGCTCGGGTAATAGCTAACTAATTCTGATTTAAACGCATAAATGACAAATCGCACAAAACAATCAGGCTCCTCGCTATTAGAAGTGCTGATAGCACTGTTAGTTATTTCTCTAGGAATGCTAGGCATGGCTGGCCTCACAGCAGCTGCTAGCTCGTACAACAAGCTTGGTCAAATTCGCAGCTCAGCTATGTTGCTGGTGTCGGATTACGCTGACAGAGCTAGGGCTAACCTGACCGGTTTTGATGCAGATGGCTACAAAAACATTACCACTTATGCTTATTCAACCACACTGGCTACCGAGTCTGGCTGCACTGATGCCAGCGTAACGGCCAATGCATGCGGGCCCGCCGACATGGCCGCGCTAGACCAAGTTCAATGGCTCAACATTTTGCGCAGACGCTTGCCGGGCGGCGATGCGTACGTCACCACCAGCAAAGTGTTTGACACTGCCTCTAACACAACACAGCGCACGATGGACATTTGGGTAATGTGGGCGGAGATTGACCAAGCAGCAGGGTTTTCATTAGTAGGTAATTTCGCTTGTCCAGCTGGGGCAGCCGCTGACAGCACTGTCAAGTGCATGTATTTCAGGATAGCGCTATGAAAAACAAATCGCATAGCCATACCCATTCAGCATCAGGGCGCACTCTGATTGAGCTTTTGATTGCTATGGTCATAGGTCTAGTCATTATGGGCGCTGCATTGGCTATTTATTCCAGTACTACCAGCAGTAGTCGCAGTTCGGAGGCAGCAGCCCGCTTGAATGAAAATGCCACTATTACCTTAGGTATTTTGCAGCAGCAGCTGCGTTTGGGTGGTTACAGCTCGATTGTCGGATCGCCCACTTATGTAATTCGAAAAAACTTCACGGGTCCTGGCATACGGGGCTGTACTGGCGGCTTCTCAGCTGGCAGTGCCACAGCTACATTTGCCACTATTGCTTGTAATAACGACACCACTAAATCTGATGCACTGGTGGTGCGTTACGAGGCAGATACATCCAATACTAATCCAGTCACAACTGCGCTGGGCACCGTCGTGCCTTCAAACTGCGTGAGCGCAGGCATTACTGCTACAACGGCATCGGAAGCTACTTCCACTTTAGTTGGGGCTGCTGTCTTGCCTAACTACACCTTAGCTGACAACAGATACTATGTTAAAAACACAGGTACACCATCAGGTGGGCCAGAGCTTTATTGCACAGGGGCAACTGGCGAAGCAGCCCTAGCGGCTTTTAGTACGCCACAACCGATTATGGAAGGCGTAGAGCGTATTGAGGTTACTTATGGTGTGGCAGCTTCTGCTGCAGGTACGGTTACTACGGCTTATATGACTGCTCAGGCCATAGACACAGCATATGCGGCTGACTCCAACCGTTGGAACAGGGTTATATCTGCCAGAATTTGTTTGCAAGTTCGCAGCACTGACACGTCTGACAAAACTTCAGTCTCCACGTTAAGCACCACGAACAAATATTACGACTGCGCAAACGCTCAGCAAACAAGCACTGACGGTTATTTGCGAAGAACCTATACCAGTACGGTGTTGCTCAAAAATAAAATACCTTTGCAGCAGTAAATTATGAAACTTACACATCCTATTGGGCTAGCCCATAATCGTGCTAATCAAGAAGGGATTGTTCTTGCTTTAGTCATAGTACTTTTAGGCATTATCTCTCTTGTAGGCGCTATCAGCATGCGTAATGCTACACAAACGGAGCAAACTACTAACAGCTTGCGCACAGCTGCGTCAGCGCAGCAAGCTGCTGAGCTAGGGCTAAAGTATTGCGAGTTGGTTGCACAAGACAGGAAGGGCGTGACTTACGCCACAGAGCGGCCCAAAATTATGGGCACTATCACAGCCGCTATCAGTAGTGGTGCCTGGAGCCTGACGCCCACATGGGTCACAGCTACCAACAATTTCATAACCGTTCCAGCATCTTATGCGCAGTCTACAGATGCCAACTCCGTTCAGTTCAAAACTGCGAATTTACCGCAATGCATTATTGAGCTACTTGGCAATGCAGCCGGCAAAGGTTACGTGGTTACAGCGCGCGGATTTGGTAATGATGCCGTCATCAACAGCACCAACGGTGTTACCTCAGGCGCAGAGGCTTGGGTGCAGTCAGTATTAATAGAATAGCAGCAGGATTTATATGAAATATTCATTTCCAAATTTTCCAATCAAATCACTGCGACTTTTGCTGATTACGTGCAGCTTAGCAGGCGCTTTATTACCAGCTTGGTCACAGCTATCGCAAAAACCACTTTTATCAGTAAGCTCTTCGGCCAAGCCTAACCTTATGCTGCTATTAGACAATTCCGGCTCCATGAGGTCCACTATTGTTCCTGATAACTTTAGAAGTTTGTTTAGCACCACCTTAACACCTGCGAACGCTTACCAATCGCCAGATGCTAACAGGCTGTATTACGATCCTCGTGTGCTGTACACACCCAGAGTCAACGCAGACGGCACTTTTTTTCCTGCAGGTACAGAGACCAACGCTCTGACAGATATTCGCACTTGGTCTGGCAATGCAGCAGCCAATGGCGTTTTCTATGTGGAAAATTGCGGTACAGCAAATTGCAGTCAGTTCTTAGGCCCTGAGTACGGGGGTACCATCGGTGCGTTTACCGATACTTTGACTGTGAATTTATGCACAACTACTGCAGCAGGAGTGTGTACGGCGATCCAAACCTATACACTGCCCTCGCCAGCAAATTCGACCACTTTTGTAGCTAATGCTTATGTGCCTAAGTCGGCTGATCGCACTGATTGCATAGCGCTAGCTGGATTCTGTACTTGGTCTGAGGAGCGACAAAACGCCTTGAACTGGCAGATATATTATTCTACTAGGATCAAAGCAACCCTCACTGCTACTGGGCAAGCTTTTTCAGACACTAAGTATCTTAATAAATTTCGCTTGGGCTATGGCCGCATGAATGCCTTGCGCGTGCAAGACAAAGACGGTGAATGGTCGGGAGGATCTAGCCCTGACGATGGTGGATTAATTAAAAGAGGTGTACGCCCTTTTCAAGACGACGCATCACTTGCTGCTCCTTATAAAACTGAGCGATCAGACTTTTATACTTGGTTGTACCAACAAACAGCCTTTAACGGAACACCAAGCAATCGGTTGTTAGAAGCAGCAGGCGTCTATTTTACGGATGCCACTTCTACTGGGCCATGGTCTGCTAGCCCTATCATAGGTAGCGCCAAAGCACAACTTGCTTGTCGTCGCAGTAATGCAGTGATGTTTTCAGATGGCGCATACAACGATGTCCCAACTGATGTCAACAATGTGGATAACGGGGTATTCACCAGCGTACCCAATTCTGTACATAATGCGTTTGGTAACAACGGTACTTTTACATATTCCGTCAGTCCATCAAAGACAGCCACCTATGTGGCGTACCCAGACAGTAATAAGCAAACCTTTGCCGATACTGCTATGCGTTACTGGATGCAAGACCTACGGCCAGATTTAGACGATATCGTGTCGCCCGTAGCAGGTAATCCCGCGTTCTGGCAACACATGGTCTTCTACAGTATCGGTTTTGGTGTTAGAGGCAGTGTGTCAAACGCAGATGTCGCTGCATATAACGAAAACTACACTAAAGGTAATGCATCAACCCTCAACTGGGGTGTTCCAGCAGCCAACACTATTACAGCAATTAACGACTATATTCATGCTGCATATACAGGGCGGGGCAAATTTTATTCAGTAAGTTCGGCAAAACAAGTTAAAAAAGCTTTTGACGATGTTTTGTCGCGCACTGCTGGGCAGTCTGGCAGCGATGCAGGTATCGCAGTAGCCGACACTAACAACGCTCTATCAACATTGGCAGGGGAACTGAAGTATGTGCCCAACTACAGCGTTTTAGAGAGCACGGGTGACATAACAGCCTATCAATTGAATGCCACAGGCAACGTTGTAAATCCGAATTCTCCGGTCTGGATCGCTAGCCGCAATATACCTGATGCAGATGTGCGCAATTTGGTAAGCATCTCTGGTATTTCAACTGGCACTGCACTTACAGGCACCTTCACAGCTTTACCTGCTGACATCCAAACCGCGATGGGTACAGGCGCTAATGACAGTTATCTAAACTACTTGAGGGGTGCATCTACTGGTATCGATGGCGTTTCTGGAGATAACTATAGACTTCGCACTTCGCTATTCGGATCTATTGTTAATAGTCCACCGGCTTATGTACGCGGCGAACTCAACATGGGCTACACGACTAGTTTTGTTGTAGGTACTCTCACTGGGATTACCACTTACGGCGCCTACACCAAAGCAAAAGCAAACAATAGCCTAGGCGCTTTGTTCGCACCAGCCAACGACGGCGTGGTTCATGCGTTAGATCCTAAAACCGGTGCTGAAATTATGGGCTACATGCCACGTGCGGCTCTACCTAAAGTTAAGAACTTTGCTCAAGAACCGTACGAATTTCAATATGTACTTGATGGTCCTATACAAGAAGGGGATATTTACTCCGAAAACAGCTCCACTCCTTCTAAATCCGCTTGGAAAAGTATAGTAGTAGGTACAGGTGGTCGTGGCGGAAAGTTTGTTTATGCCATGAATATGCCAGTCAAGAGCACTGTCACAGGAACTATTACTGCAGCCGCCCTAACGAAAAACGATTTGCTATGGGAGATCAGCAGCAAAGATGCTGATTTTGCCGATCTTGGAAATATTTTGAATCCGCCACAATCGGGTGTTTTAAGCAATGGTCGATGGGTCGTCATTTTTGGTAACGGTTACTACAGTCCTTCTGGCGAAGCTAGTATCTACATTGTTGATGCACTGAGCGGGGCACTGATTCAAAGAATTTCAACCAACGTAGGTACTTCGGCAGACCCAAATGGAATGGGCGGAATTACTTTAGTACGAGGTTACAGCCGTGAGATCGTGGCGGTTTTAGGCGGCGACAAGAAAGGCAACATGTGGAAATTTGATCTTTTAACTCCCGGTGCTGGAAAACTTGCTTTTGCATCAAACAAACCCTTATTTACCTCTATAAACAACAAGCCTTTTTCAGGTGCACCAGCATGGCGTCCTCTACAAGGCGGTATGTTGGTGGTTGCTGCTACAGGCTTGCTAGTTGAAGATACTGATCCAGCAGATACTAGTACACAAACTGTTTACGGAGTGCTTGACAAGACACCACTTGCCGCACCAGAGGACACAGCAAAATTTCTCGCGCCAGCAGATACCGCAAAACTGCAGCTTCAAACCTCTACATTAGTGGTCGGAGCCACCAATACAGCAGCTTCTTTTTATAAGGTTTCGAAAAATGCAGTGGACTACACCACCCAAAGTGGCTGGCGCCTAGACTTGACTTACGAAGCTGGGCAACGCTCTATAGCCGACGTGAATAACTTTTACCAGACAGTTCTCATTGCAACTGTGGTACCTCCAGCCATAGACTCCACCATTGAATCCTGCCCAGCGAATCAATCAGCTCCTGGTTTTGTTTATCTGCTAGACGCTGATACTGGTGGCAACCCAGACGTTGGTCTTAAGGCACTAGGTAAGGGTAGCGGATTCGATGTTGACGGTGACGGGTTAGCCGATGGCTATGGTGTTGCAAAAATTTCGGGCTTTCCACGCGGTAGCGTCATCGCACAAGATCAAATTGGCCCTCGAACAGAAAGTGTTTTGAAAAAAGGCGACGACAATATACCTTGCGATGGCACGTCACTTGGCGGGACACTGATCGGCGTAGGAAACACCGCTTTACAACTTAATTCGCAGTGCGGTGGAGGATTTTTAAGATCTTGGAGACAGCTATTAAATCCACCTTTGATTAAATAATAAGTTTATTTGACAGCTTAAGGAAGATTACGATGTACTTAAATATGAAAAAAGTCTCTACTGGATTTACGTTAATTGAAATTATGATTGTGGTAGCTATAGTAGCCATACTAGCTGCCATTGCATTACCATCGTATAAAGAGCAAGTAGCCAAATCTCGACGATCTGAACCTGCTGTAGCATTACTTGAAGCAAGTCAATACATGCGTCGCTATTACTCTGCGAATGATGCGTTTACTACGACGCTGCCCAGTGGCTTAATCAACATACCCAATAATCAAACTACGGGTACTTACGTTCTTACAGCAGCAATCAACACAACAACTTACACAATCACTGCCACTGTTCAAAATCCAAGTCCCATGGCAAGTGATAAATGCGGTAGTTTTGTTTTAAATTCTCAGGGTAGTAGGTTGAATACTGTTGGTGGAACTACATCAACTATTGACGGCTGTTGGCGTTAAAGCTTGAGCAGACAGTGCTACAAACGATGTTTTTAAATCTATATCAGCTGGATAATCTAAGATTTTGCATGACTCATCATGATTTACTAGATGTAGCTTCTTAGTGTGCCATTAGTGTATATGCAGGCAGTTAATTTATCATGTTCACCCAATCCTGCTGTATACGCTGAACTACGTAAAAATAATTCGGACCTGATTGCTGTAGGCCACACCCAACCCCGCGGTCACGCCCACGCCGAGGTCATGGCGCTGCGCGATGCGGCGGCTAAGGGGATCTCTGTCCAAGGCGCTACCGCCTATGTCACGCTCGAACCCTGCTCACACTACGGCCGTACGCCGCCCTGTTGTTTGGCATTGATTGAGGCGGGTATTGCCAAGGTGGTGGTGGCTGTGTTGGACCCTAATCCGCTGGTGGCGGGGCGGGGGGTGCAGATGCTGCGGGATGCAGGGGTAGTGGTAGAGGTATTGCCTGTGGACAGCGCCGACGCAATGGCGGCTCGTGAGGTGAACTTAGGCTTTTTTAGCCGTATGCTGCGTAAGACGCCTTGGGTACGGATGAAGGTAGCGGCCTCGCTGGATGGGCAAACTGCGCTGTCCAATGGAGCTAGCCAGTGGATTACCGGGCCTGCTGCGCGCGCAGACGGGCATGCGTGGCGGGCGCGGGCGTGTGCGGTGCTTACTGGCATAGGCACGGTGCTGCAAGACGACCCGCTGCTAGATGTACGGCATGTGCCCACTCCGCGCCAACCGCATTTAGTAATTGTGGACAGCCAGCTAGAGACACCTTTAAACGCTAAGTTGTGGAGCACGCTGGGCAAACGCGCAGTGCGGGGCGAGGATTTTGGATTGTCGCAAGATGCTGTTGATTCCATACCTAGTCGAGCAGTGTATATATATGCTGCCGTGCCAAATGATGCCAAAAAGCTGGCGCTTGAAGCACTGGGGGCCACGGTGATTTACTTGCCTGAACCCGCTGCTGTTGCTACGTATAAAACTCCAAAGGTAGACTTGCGCGCCATGTTGCTGGACCTAGGCCAGCGCGAGATTAACGAGCTGCATATTGAAGCAGGTTTTAAGCTTAACGGCTCGCTGCTGAATGCTGGCGTGGTGGACGAGCTGCTGCTGTACACAGCGCCTAAGCTGCTGGGCCCGGGCATGGGCATGGCCAACACAGCCCCGCTAGCGCAATTGGCAGACGCCTTACAGCTAGATTTCAAGTCGGCAGACATGGTGGGCGACGATTTGCGCACGGTGCTGCGCGTTCGTGGGCGCGACAAGTTTTAAATGACTTGCTAGGGTAACGCCATCAATCACGGGTCCCGCCCTACTCTGCACTGAGCAGGCGGCGAGATGTAAAACAAGGGGTTTTTAGCAACAAAAAATGTCTCTAACCCAAGTAAATCCTGCTCAACCAGCTATACAATTAATAGCTGTTTCAACGACTAATAATCCATATGCTGCAAGAATTAGCATTCCTTAAACCTGTGGCCACTGCCTTGGCCATGCCACCCACCATTGGCTTGCTGCTAGCGCTACTGGGCTGGCTGCTGATGGTGCGCAGCCAGTACTTTCGCACCATGGGCGCGGCCTTAGCGTTAACTGGGCTAGCTGCGCTGTGGCTGCTGTCGTGCAACGGCTTTGCCATCGTGCTAGACCGCAATTTTCTGCCGCAAAGCATTGCACTCAGTGCTGCCAAGCCAGCGCAAGACCTGCGCGACCAGCAGGTGCAAGCCATCGTGGTACTGGGCGGTGGGGTAGAAGCCGCCAGCCGCGAATACGGCGCGCCGCAGGCCAGCGACACCACCAGCGCGCGGCTGCACTACGGGGTGGTGCTGGCCAAAGCTTCTGGCCTGCCACTGGGCTTCTCTGGCGGTATAGGCTGGGCGGCAGTGCCTAATACCGATACTGAGGCCGCCACGGCCCAGCGCTGGCTGGCCCAGCTAGGTTTGCCGCCGCTGCGCTGGGCAGAAGGCAAGTCGCGCGACACGCGCGAGAACGCGCAGGCCATGGCGGCTATGCTTAAGAAAGATGGCATTACCCGCATTGCCTTAGTCACCCATGCTTGGCACATGCCGCGTGCCAAGCTGGCGTTTGAAAGCGCAGGCCTTGCCGTTACGCCTGCCCCCATGTCATACATCGAGCCGGCCCAGTCACCGCTGCTAGAGTGGCTGCCTAGCGCCCAAGGCCTGCAAAGCTCACGGCACGTGCTACGAGAACTATTGGCAGGCGTGATAGGCTAGCTTCCAAGTCGCTGGGTGGGTCGCTTTACCAAGGATTAACAACCCTACGTCTTGACCACTCCAGTGGCCTGCGGTATATTACTAACCAATCAGTCATTAACATACTTTGTGAACACCCTCCACCCCGCCGACGCCCCTGCAGCCCGCCGCGAACGCCGCAAAGAAGCGCGCCCGGGCGAGCTGCTGGCCGCAGCTCTAGATCTTTTTGTAGAAAAAGGCTTTGCCGCCACCCGATCTGAAGAAGTAGCCCAGCGCGCGGGCGTGTCCAAAGGCACCTTGTTTTTGTACTTTCCTACCAAAGAAGATTTGTTCAAAGCCGTTGTGCGCGAAAGCATGGGCCCAGCCATTAACTACGGCTTTGAAAAAGTAGAAAAATACACCGGCCCCACCGCAGAACTCATCCCCTATTTAATGCAGCAGTGGTGGGAAAAATTCGGCTCTACCAAGGCGTCTGGCATTACCAAGCTGATGATGAGCGAGGCAACTAACTTCCCCGAACTGGCTGCTTTTTACTACGCCGAGGTGATTGAGCCTAACCACCGCCTCGTACGCAGTGTGATTCAACGCGGAGTAGACCGCGGCGAGTTTCGCACTGTAGACAACGAGTATGCTATTTTTAGTGTGCTGGCACCGCTGATTCACTTGGTAACCTGGAAGCATTCGATGGGCTGCTGCGTGAGCGGTGACCAACAAATAGACCCCCTTAAATACATCGCCGCGCAAGCTGACATGGTGGTGCACGGCCTACTAAAGCGTAACGCATGAAAAAATATTGGAAATGGGCAGTAGCACTGGCCGTCGTGGTCGTGTTGGGTGTCGTAGGCATGCGCGCACTGGCAGCCCGCAAGGCTGAGCAAGCCAAAGCGGCCCTGCCCAAGGCAGAGATGGTGCTAGAGCTGTCAGCAGGCGACGTAGCCACCGCACGCGTGCTAGAGCTGTCCGAGGGCTTGCCCCTATCAGGCGCGCTGAAAGCAGCCAACAGCGCCGTGGTAAAAGCCCGTGTACCGGGCGAACTGCAGGGCCTGACCGTGCGTGAGGGCGATGTAGTGAAAGCTGGGCAAATCATCGCGCGTATCGACTCGTCTGAATACCAGTCGCGCGTAACGCAGGCCCAGCGCAGCGCCGATGCGTCCAAGGCGCAAATCGACATTGCGCAGCGCACGTATGACAACAACAAAGCTTTGGTTAACCAAGGCTTTATTTCGGGCACGGCGCTTGACACGTCTGCAGCCAGCTTGGCCGCGGCCAAATCTACTTACGCGTCTACCGTAGCAGCGGTTGATGTAGCGCGTAAATCGTTAGACGACACAGTGCTGAAAGCGCCAATTAGCGGCGTGGTGTCGCAGCGCGCTGCGCAGCCGGGCGAACGTGTAGGTGCGGATGCGCGCGTGGTAGAAATTATTGACATTACCCGGCTTGAGCTAGAAGCCCCGCTGGGCGCAGCAGACTCGGTAGATGTGCGCGTAGGCCAGCAAGCTACGCTGCGCTTTGAAGGCCGCACCGAGGCTGTACCTGCTGTGGTTACCCGCATCAACCCCAGTGCCGTGGCGGGCAGCCGCAGCGTGTTGGTGTATTTAAGCGTGGGTAACACCGCAGGATTGCGCCAAGGCTTGTTTGCCCAAGGCACGCTAGGCACCGCCAAAGTGCAAGCGTTAAGCGTGCCTTTAAACGCCGTGCGCAACGACAAACCTGTGCCGTATGTACAAGTGATTCAAAACGGCGCTGTACTGCACCAAAGCGTTGAAACAGGTGCACGCGGCGATGCCAATGGCGTGCCCATGGTGGCTATTAAAAACATAGCTGCTGGAGCAGTAGTTACCTTGTCTAGTGCTGGTTTTATACGTGAAGGTAGCAAAGTAAAAGTAGCTTCTGCAGATGCGCCAGCGACTTCGACTTCGACTGCAACTGCAGTTATCACCACGCCATCTGTAGTAGCTACACCAGCAACAGCTACCAGCCAGTAACCCCGCACACAATACCCACGAGACACCCGCACCATGTGGTTCACCCGCGTTAGCCTAAAAAACCCCGTCTTTGCCACCATGGTCATGCTGGCGCTGGTAGTGCTGGGCATTTTTAGCTACCAGCGTTTAAAGATTGACCAGTTTCCCAATATCGACTTCCCCGTCGTGGTGGTGATTGCCGACTACCCCGGCGCATCACCCGAAATTGTGGAAACTGAGGTGTCTAAAAAAATCGAAGAAGCGGTTAATTCCATCGCCGGTATCAACGCCCTCACCTCACGCAGCTACGAAGGCCAGTCTGTAGTCGTCATTGAATTTAACCTAGACATGAACGGCCGCAAAGCCGCTGATGATGTGCGCGAAAAAGTAGCCGCCATCCGCCCCCTGCTACGCACGGAGGTGAAAGAACCCCGCGTGCTGCGGTTTGACCCTTCTAGCCGGGCAGTATGGTCAGTAGCCGTGCTGCCCGACCCTAGCAAAGGCAAAGCCTTAACGCCCGTAGAGCTGACCAACTGGGCCGACCAATTCTTAAAAAAACGCCTAGAGAATGTACGCGGCGTGGGCTCGGTAGCGCTGGTGGGCGGCACCAAGCGTGAGATTAATATTTACCTTAACCCGCAAGCGCTAGAGTCGTATGGCGTTAGCGCTGACCAAATCGTCACTGCAGTGCGTAACGAGAACCAAGATTTACCCGTAGGCGCAGTGCGCTCGCTCACGCAAGAGCGCGTGGTACAAGTGCAAGCGCGCATGCAGCGGCCGGAAGATTTTGCCAACATTATCGTTACCCGCAAGGCAGGCACTGCCATCACCGTGGGCATGCTGGCACGCATTAACGACGGCGCGCAAGAGGCCGAAAACTTAGCCCTGTACAACGGCCAGCGCACACTGCTGTTGTCTGTACAAAAAGCGCAAGACGACAACACCATTGACGTAGTGGACGGTTTGAAAAAAACCTTGGCTGACCTCACCCCACTGCTACCGCCCGGCGTCAAGCTAGAACCCATCATCGACAACTCACGCCCCATCCGCGTGTCGGTAGATAACGTGCGCCGCACTCTGATAGAAGGCGCGCTGCTTACTGTGTTGATCGTATTTTTGTTCCTCAACTCATGGCGCTCCACCGTCATTACCGGGTTGACCTTGCCTATCGCGCTGATTGGCACCTTCTTGTTTATGAACATGTTTGGTTTTACGATCAACATCATCACCATGATGGCACTTAGCCTGTGTGTGGGCCTGCTGATTGACGACGCCATAGTGGTGCGTGAGAACATTGTGCGGCATGTGCAAATGGGCAAAACGCCCTACCAAGCCTCGCTGGATGGCACGCAAGAAATTGGCTTGGCCGTGCTGGCTACTACGCTGTCTATCGTGGCAGTGTTTTTGCCCATTGGTTTTATGCAGGGCATTATTGGCAAGTTCTTTCACGAATTTGGCATCACCATCGTGGCGGCGGTGTTGATATCGATGTTTGTCAGCTTTACGCTGGACCCGATGATGTCCAGCATTTGGCACGACCCGGCTATTGACCGGCATGGCAAGCCCTTTCTTGCCAACAACTGGTACGACAAAACCATAGGCCGCGTAACGCACTGGTTTGAGAAATCTACCGACCGTTTGGCTGACACGTACCAAGGCATTTTGCGTTGGAGCCTGAAGTTTAAAAAAACCACGCTGCTAATTGCGCTGACCACCTTTGCGCTTAGCTTGGTGATGATGCGATTTGTGGGCACCGAGTTTGTACCCAAAGCCGACTTTGGCGAGACCAATGTGTCGCTGTACACACCGGTAGGCTCATCGCTAGAAGCCACCGAGGCTAAAACTCGCCAAGCCGAGGCCATCATCCGTGAGTTTCCCGAGGTGCGCTACACGCTGTCTACCATCAACACGGGCAACGCGCAGGGCAAAATTTATGCATCCATCTATATCCGACTCATTGACCGCAAACTACGCGAGCGCAATGTCGACCAAATATCGGCGCTGATACGCGAACGCTTGGCCCGCGTGGCAGGCATTACCGTTACCAGTGCGGTGGGGGGCGACGCGGTGGGTGGTGGTAAACAAATAGAGTTTTCGCTGAAAGGCAGCGACCTCAAAGAGCTAGAACGCTTGGCCGTGCAAGCCACGGCCAAGCTGCGTGGCATACCCGGCCTGGTCGATTTAGATTCCAGCGTCAAACCCAGCAAGCCCACGATTGAGGTGGACGTGCGGCGCGAAGCAGCGTCTGACCTGGGACTGAACGTTAACCAAATAGGCAACAGCCTGCGTACCCTGGTGGCGGGCCAAACCGTGGGCAACTGGCGCGCTGCAGACGACCAAACCTACGATGTGAATGTGCGCCTTGCGCCTGAGGCACGCAACACACCGCAAGACCTAGAACGCCTGCCATTTGCAGTGACCGCTGCCAACGGCACCAGCAGCGTGGTGCGCTTAAACCAAGCGGCCACAGTGCGCGAGTCCACCGGGCCGAACCAGATCAACCGCCGCGGCCTGTCGCGCGAAGTGGCCATTAACGCCAACGTGTATGGTCGATCAGCAGGCGAGGTGTCTACCGACGTGCGCACCGCCATGGACAGCATAGCCATGCCGCCGGGCTACAGCTACGAGTTTGGCGGCAGCACCAAGAATATGGCCGAATCATTTGGCTACGCCGTGTCGGCACTGGCGCTAGCGGTGATTTTTATTTACATGATTTTGGCCAGCCAGTTCAAAAGCTTTTTTCAGCCCGTAGCTTTGATGACGTCGCTGCCGCTGACCTTGATTGGTGTGGTGTTGGCGCTGCTGCTGTTCAGGTCTACTTTGTCGATGTTCTCGGTAATTGGCGTGGTGATGCTGATGGGCTTGGTCACTAAAAACGCTATTTTGCTGGTGGACTTTGCCATTCGCTCGCGCGAGCCTGTGCTGGATGTGCAAGGCAACACCGTCAGCGCAGGCCTGGGCCGTGAAGATGCTTTGCTGCTGGCCGCCAAAGTGCGCCTACGCCCTATTTTGATGACCACATTGGCGATGATATTTGGCATGATTCCACTGGCCTTTGCCTTGTCAGAAGGGTCTGAACAGCGCGCACCCATGGGCCAGGCCGTGATTGGCGGGGTCATTACCTCGTCGCTGCTTACATTGGTGGTGGTGCCAGTGATGTACTGCTATATGGACGATTTGGCCAGTTGGCTGATGCGTTTATTTGTAGGCAAAACGCCTGCGTCGACGAACGGTGACCCCAGCCCGCCTAAAATTGATGGTTTGCCGCGCTCTGCGGAATAAGCCTATTGCAAGTTAGTAAAGAAGAATTTTATGAACATCGAACAAGCCCGCTTTAACATGATCGAACAACAGATTCGCCCGTGGGACGTGCTGGACCCGCATATTTTGCAGCTGCTGGCAGCCGTTAAACGTGAAGATTTTTTCCCGCTGGCGCACAAGGCGCTAGCGTTTGTCGACATGGAAATTCCGCTGGGCTATGGTGCCAGCATGTTGTCGCCCAAGGTAGAGGCGCGCATGTTGCAAGACCTAGAGGTGCACAAACACGAGAAAGTGCTAGAAATTGGCACTGGCAGCGGCTACATGGCTGCGCTACTGGCGCACCGCGCACAGCAAGTGGTTAGCCTAGAAATAGTGTCCGCGCTGGCGCAAACAGCACGGGCTAACCTGCAAAAAGCCGGTATTTCTAACTGCGAAGTCCACACCGCAGACGGCAGCAAAGACCTAGGCTCAGGCGGTATGTTTGACGTGATCGTTTTATCTGGCTCGGTAGCGCACATTCCAGCAGGTTTGCTGGCCCTGCTCAAACCAGGTGGCCGCTTAGCCGCTGTGGTGGGCAACGAGCCCATGATGCGCGCCCACTTTGTCACCAAATCCGCAGACGGCAGCATCCGCACCACCCAGCCCTGGGACACGGTTGCGCCGCGCTTGCTAGGCTTTGGCGAAGACTCTAAGTTCAACTTTTAAAATGCTTGGCACGCCATGATCGACCAAGTTCGCCCTGCCGCCTTTGCCCAATGGGTGACTAGCCTGAACGGCGTTACACCGCTGGTCTTAGACGTGCGCGAGCCTTGGGAATTTCATACCGCATCGGTGCGGCCGTTCGGCAGCGTTAGCGCATTTGACGTGCTAAGCATGCCCATGCAAGACATCCCCAGCCGCATGGCCGAGCTGCCCACCAACCGTCCTATTGCCTGCCTGTGCCACCACGGCATACGCAGCCAGAACGTAGCGCGCTACTTGGTGCAAAACGGTTTTGAGCAGGTTGTCAACATTGCAGGCGGCATAGCCGCCTGGAGCGACGAGGCCGACCCGTCGGTGCCGCAATACTAATTTTCATTGGAAAGATTCTGTTATGAAAAAGCCCACCACACTTCACGCTGCTACGTTTTATGCACCCAGCGGTTTTACTGTTATCACCATGCTAGTGGCCAGCACGCTCAGCACACCGGCCCTAGCGCAAAACTTAACGCAGTTGTACGAATCTGCTAACGCCTACGACGCCACTTACCAGTCAGCCAAATCGCAGTACGAGGCTAACCTGGCCAAGGCTGCGCAGGCCAAAGCCGGCCTGTACCCCACTGCAGGCTTGGCAGCAGGCATAAACCGCTCTAACGTTGACAACACCAACCCCGACATCACACGCAACCCCACGGGGCAAAACGTCACTATCAGCGCGTCGCAGCCCCTGTACCGCCCGGCCAACAAAGCCACCGCAGAGCAAGGCGACAAGCAAGCTGACTTAGCCAAAACTACGCTAGCCACTGCCGAACAAGACCTCATCGTGCGCCTGGCCCAAGCCTACTTTGACGTGCTGGCCAGCAACGACAGCCTGGCCTTTGTCAAAGCTCAAAAAGCCGCCGTGGCCGAGCAACTGGCGTCTGCCAAACGTAACTTTGAAGTGGGCACCTCCACCATCACCGACACACGCGAGGCGCAAGCCCGCTTTGACCTGGTGATTGCCCAAGAAATCGCCGCAGAAAACGACCTGCGTGTGAAGAAAATTGCGCTAGACCAGCTGGTAGGTAAAACCAACGCGGACCCACGCCCCGTAGCCCTGCCGTTGGCCCTGCCCCCCGTAGTACCCGGGGACGTGAATGCCTGGGTGGCGCAGTCAGAGCAAGAACACCCCAGCCTGAAAGCCGCACAACTGGCGCTAGAAGTAGCCCAGCTAGAAACCCGCAAAGCCGAGGCCGGCCACAAGCCCACCATAGATGCGGTGGCCAGCTATGACATTAAGCGCAGCTTGAACGTAGCGCCCGCCAACAACCGCGCCAACACCGCCAGCGTGGGCGTGCAGCTGAACCTGCCCTTGTTTGCAGGCTACGCCATTCAAAACCGCGTAAAAGAAACCTTGCTTCTAGAGGACAAAGCCCGTAACGACCTGGAAGGCGCCAAGCGCGGCATAGCCCAAGCCACCCGCACCGCCTTTTTTGGCGTGCAGTCGGGCCAGGGCCAGGTCAAAGCACTGGAAGCCGCCGAAGCCTCCAGCCAAAGCGCGCTGGACGCCAACAAACTAGGCTACCAAGTAGGGGTGCGCATCAACATCGACGTGCTCAACAGCCAAAGCCAACTATTCCAAACCAAACGCGACCTGGCCAAAGCCCGCTACGACGTGCTGGTAGGCGGCCTTAAGTTGCGCCAAGCCAATGGAACGCTGAAAGCCGAAGACTTGGTGCAAGTGAATAATTTATTAGCCAAATAAGGCTTCTAGGCCGTAGAACCTGCTCAAGCAGCTATTGAATTCATAGTATTATGATGATTGCCTCAATTAACAATCTGCGCCGCTGCACGTTGGCGGAAAGAGCCCACATTGCGTTTTCCCTCTAAAATTAAGCCATCATATAGCTAAGGAGTCCACACCATGAATGCTGTTGTGATTGAACATGTGCCGTTGGCTGATCTGCCGCTGGCATGGCGCAATAAGCTGCAACTGGCAGCATCTGCCCAAGTGCGCGTGCGCATTGAAGAAGAGGACGCGCAAGATGTGCCATTTGAGACCAGCGATCCAGCTTTTGGTATCTGGCGTGACAGGCAAGATATGACGGACGTACAAGCTTACGTGCGCAACCTGCGCGAACCACGCTACGGGCGAGATGGAACGCGAAACATCCCATGAGCGTACTCGTTGATACAGACGTACTGATCTGGCATCTGCGAGGGTACCCTCAAGCTACCAAGCGGCTGAACCAACTGCCCGCCTTGATTCTTTCTTATGTGAGCTACTTTGAAATTGTGCAAGGCATGCGCAATAAAACCGAGCTACAGGCGGTCAAGAAGATGCTAACCCAGCGCCAAGCGCAGCTGCTACCTATTACGCCCGGTATCACCACACATGCTGCCACCCTGCTTGAAGCCCTCGCCTTGAGCCACGGCTTAGGTATGGGTGACGCATTAATCGCAGCGACAGCCTTAGAGCATGGACATGCCGTGATGACAGCCAATGTCAAACATTTTGGCGCTGTACAAGGTTTGCAACTGGAAGAGTTTGTGATTTAAGTAGTCTCGATTCTTCCGGTAGAGCTTACGCAAGTGAACAATTTATTAGTCAAATAAGGCTTCCAGGCCGTAGAACCTGCTCAAGCAGCTATTGAATTCATAGTATGGTGATGATTGCCTCAATCATCTAGAACATCAATTTCAATTAGCTACCACTACAAAGACGAAAGGCCGCATGTAGCGGCCTTTCCATTTGGTGCATCTTTCAGCTTGTTAGCGTTCAGAGCTCATATCCCAATCGATAAGTGCTTGAAATATAACCCATATCAGGTTACAACAGCAACAGTTATTTAACATTTTGAACCTAGATGGATACTTTATGCCGCAAAACATGCGCTACCGCTTAGCCCTAGACCTTGGTACAACTTCATTGGGCTGGGCAATGATTCGCTTGAGCCAAACCAATGAGCCTTGCGCAGTCATTAAAGCTGGCGTGCGAATATTCTCTGATGGACGCAACCCAAAAGACGGCTCTTCACTTGCCGTCACACGCAGGGAAGCTCGGGCTATGCGGCGCAGGCGTGACCGCCTACTCAAGCGCAAAGCGCGCATGATGCACACGCTGGTTGAGCACGGCTTCTTCCCTGCAGATGCAACAAAGCGCAAAGAGCTAGAAACCATAAACCCCTATACGCTGCGCGCCAAAGGCCTTGATGAAGCACTAAAACCTGAGGAATTTGCACGAGCGCTTTTTCACATCAATCAGCGGCGTGGCTTTAAAAGTAACCGTAAAACCGACAAAAAAGACAACGACAGTGGCGCGTTGAAAACAGCCATTAACAAGCTGCGAGACATGCTAAAAGATACTGGCTGCCGCACCGTTGGCGAATGGCTTAACAAGCGGGATGAAGCAGGCGAGACGGTGCGTGCGCGCTATCGACAAAATAAAGTTGTTAAAGATGACGGCAAAACCCGCATCGACAAAAGCTATGACCTGTACGTTGATCGCGCCATGATTGAGGCAGAGTTTGATGCGCTGTGGGCTAAGCAAACTGCGCTGAATCCCGACCTGTTCAATGAAACCGCACGCTTTGAGCTGAAAGACTGCTTGCTTCACCAGCGGCCACTTAAGCCTGTGAAACCGGGGCGCTGTACGCTGCTGCCCGAAGAAGAACGCGCACCACTAGCCCTGCCCAGCACCCAACGCTTTCGCATTTACCAAGAGGTCAACAATCTGCGCATTTTGCGTGAAGGTTTGAAAGAAGAGCCACTGACCTTACAGCAGCGCAACGAGCTGGTAAAAGCGCTTGACCAAAATAGTAAATGCACTTTTACTCAAATTAAAAAAATGCTGGCCTTAGGCGGCGCGGTGCAATTTAACTTTGAAGACCCTAAGCGCCAAGAATTTAAAGGCAATGTTACCAACGCCATATTGCGCAAAGCCGACCACTTTGGTGAAACCTGGTTGGATTTTGATGAAGCCAAGCAAGACGCCATCGTGCTGCAACTGGTCAAGGAAGAAAACGAAGCCAAGCTCATCGCTTGGCTTCAAGCCGAAACTGGCATAGACGAAAAACGCGCTGAAACTATAGCTAGCGTAGGTTTGCCCGAAGGCTACGGCTCGCTTAGCGCCAAAGCACTAGCGCGCATACTGCCAGAGTTGCGCCGCGATGTAGTGACCTACGACAAAGCCGTGCTAGCCGCAGGCTTTGACCACCATAGCAACATCAGCCCCGCCGCCACTGGTGAAATATTATCTGAACTACCCTATTACGGCGAACCATTACAGCGCCATGTAGGCTTTGGCACCGGCAACCCGCAAGACACGCCAGAAAAACGCTTTGGCAAAATTGCCAACCCCACTGTGCATATTGGCTTAAACCAAGTGCGATTAGTGGTGAACGCACTTATCAAACGCTATGGCCACCCCAGCGAAGTGATTGTAGAAATTGCACGAGACTTAAAACGTAGCAAAGACCAGCGTGATGAGGACGTGAAACGACAAGCTGACAACCAGCGCCGTAACAAGCGCCACCGCGCCGATGTAGCTGGCATCTTAAACATTAGCGAAGAACGCGTAAAAACCGCTCATCTGCAAAAGATGGTGCTGTGGGAAGAACTGAGCTTTGACCCGGCGCATCGCCGCTGCCCCTACTCGGGCGTACAAATTAGCGCTGCCATGTTGCTAAGCGACGAAGTAGAGATTGAACACATACTGCCCTTCTCACAAACATTAGACGACAGCCTGAACAACAAAACCATAGCTATGCGCCAAGCCAACCGCGTGAAAGGCAACAATACGCCGTGGGATGCTTTTGGCAAGCAAAGCCAAGCAGGGTTTGACTACCAAGCCATCTTGCAGCGCGCAGAACTGATGCCACGGCAAAAGCGCAGCCGCTTCGCCGAAGACGGTATGGCACGCTGGCTGAAAGACGACAAAGGCTTTTTACCCCGCGCTTTGAACGACACCAAGCACTTGAGTAAAGTGGCGCGCGAGTATGTAAGCCTCATTTGCCCGCAAAACACCCGCGTCATACCTGGGCAAATGACCGCTATGCTGCGCGCCAAGTTTGGCCTGAACGATGTACTCAGCCTAACAGGCGAGAAAAACCGCAACGACCACCGCCACCACGCAGTAGACGCCTGCGTAATAGGCGTTACCGACCAAGGCCTGCTACAGCGCTTTGCAACTGCAAGCGCCAGCACTCGGGAGAAGCAACTTAACAGGCTGGTGGAGAAAATGCCATTACCGTGGGATACATACCGCGAACATGTTCGACTCGCTATCGCGCGCATTTGGATTAGCCATAAGCCAGACCATGGGTACGAAGGGACAATAATGGAAGCAACCGCTTATGGCCTAGCCAAAGATGGAAGCATCAAGCAAAAAATGAAGGCCGATGGCAGCGCCAGAGACCGTGAAATTAAAGACGTGATTCGCCTTAGCGAACCGAGTCAGCCACTGCGACATGGTGTGGACTGCAATGGAATTCCACTGCCGTATATTGCTTTTAAGGGCGGCAGCAATTACTGTATCGAAATCGTACGTAACGAAAAGGGAAAGTGGGCGGGAGAAGTAATTTCCACTTTTGATGCATATCAAGTCGTGCGATTAAACGGCTTGGCACGATTGACGCATCCGACTTTGGGTCAAAGCGGTAAACCACTGGTGATGCGTTTGATAAAAGATGATATTGTGCGATTAACAGTTGACGACGGAAGCCAACGGACACTACGCCTTTGCACGTTGAATCAAGCAGGGCAAATGGCACTCGCAGATACAAACGAAGCCAATGTCGCCGATAGAGCTGTAGACAAGAAACGGGACGGTGTAATCATCCGCAAAAAGGAACTCGATTACATCTTTAAAAATGCTGGCCCCCTGCAAAGTATGAAAGCTCGCCGCGTCACCATCTCCCCTATCGGCGAACTCCGCGACCCAGGATTCAAGGATTAGCCCAAATGATTGGCCGCATAGTCGAAGTGGCCGATGATCGGCGGCACCTGTTTATGCACCGTGGCTTTATGGTGGTGCAAGACACAGAAGGCGAGCGCAAAGAGCTAGGCCAAGTGCCGTTGGACGACATAGCTGCCGTCATAGCCAACGCGCACGGCCTGAGCTACACCAACAACCTGCTGGTAGCGCTAGCCGAACGCGGCGCACCGTTTGTACTGTGCGCAGCAAACCACAACGCCGTGGGCATGCTGCTACCGATTGAAGGCAACTTTGAACAAGCCAAACGCATTGAAATGCAAATAGCAGCCAGCCAGCCCACCCACAAGCGCCTGTGGGCCACTGTGGTGCGGTCAAAGCTAGAGCAGCAAGGCGCAGCGCTTGAAGCCACAGGCGCGCCGTCTGCACCCCTCACCGCTTTAGCTGCCAAAGTAAAAAGTGGCGACCCTGAAAATCTTGAAGCGCAGGGCGCACGCAGGTACTGGCAGCTATTGTTTGGCACTGAGTTTAGACGAGACCAAAACGGCGGTGGCACCAACGGCTTGTTGAACTATGGCTACACCGTGCTGCGCGCCACCACGGCCCGCGCCGTGGTGGCCGCAGGCCTGCACCCCAGCATTGGCCTGCACCACAGCAACGATGGCAACGCTATGCGGCTGGTAGATGATGTGATGGAGCCGTTTCGCCCCATGATTGACCTGAAGGTGTGGCAACTGCTGCGCATCGGCGAAAAAGAAGTTAACCCCGACACCAAGCGCGCTCTGGTGCGCACCATGTACGACGACATGCAAACCATGACGGGTGCTACCCCTGTGATGGTGTGCGTGCAAAAGCTGTGCACGTCGCTGGCGCAGGTGTATGTGGGTGAGCGCGACAAGCTAGACCTGCCCTTGCCTGGTCTGCCACTAGGGCTGGCAGCGGCGCTAGACGACGAATAAAACATGGGCACACTGCTATGCTATCAGGGTACCGACTGATGTGGATCGTAGTGATGTTTGACCTGCCCGTGGTGGAAAGGACTGAGCGCAAGGCTGCCACCGAATTTCGCAACGGACTGCTAGACGCTGGCTTTGAAATGAGCCAATTTAGCGTCTATATGCGGTTTTGCACTAGCCAAGCGCAAGTAGACACGCTGTGCAAACGGGTTGAATCAGGCCTGCCCAAGGGTGGTAAAGTTAATGTGCTGCAATTTACTGATAAACAGTACGAGCGCATCATTTCTTTCCACGGGCAAGCCAAACAGCCTAAGAATAAATCTCCAGACCAATTCGATTTGTTCTAGTCACTCATGAATTTCTTAAACTTAAACTGCGATAAATCCTATATGAATCAAGGAGTTACCGCAGCCCTAGTTTAGTCGATTGGGATATGAGCTCTGACCGGAACTAGACCTCTAGCGAACAAACCACCAAACGGAGTTTAGTCGATTGGGATATGAGCTCTGACCGGAACAAGGGTGGCAGCGGCTCGCAGGGGGTGCGCAGTTTAGTCGATTGGGATATGAGCTCTGACCGGAACTCACTGTTGACAGTTATGTCACTGCATACAAGTTTAGTCGATTGGGATATGAGCTCTGACCGGAACACACGTCTACTTCGGTAGGTGCATCGTTGCAGTTTAGTCGATTGGGATATGAGCTCTGACCGGAACTCACAGTTTGCAGTTATGTCAACAACTATTAGTTTAGTCGATTGGGATATGAGCTCTGACCGGAACTGGCCGCCACTGGTGCGCCGTGCTCGGTGCAGTTTAGTCGATTGGGATATGAGCTCTGACCGGAACCACTGACACCAAAGGCTTAAAATGATCTACAGTTTAGTCGATTGGGATATGAGCTCTGACCGGAAGCCTGTGAGGTATGGGCGTGAGTACACGCCCATACCTCACAGGCCAGCGCCCAAGGCGCTTGTTTGTCAAGATTTAACTCACCCGCCATACACTGTGATCACTACGTTTTTAATAGCTGCTTGAGCAGGTTTTACTTGAGCTATTGGCCTAAAACACTTAAAAAATGAGCCTTCCAACCGATATTTAGAGCTCTTTGTCTTGAATTCCATGCAACTGGACCCGGTACAGCTCTGGCATGATGTGATACATGCTAGATATCGTCGTTCTCTTCTTTCTGCTGGGCCTATTCGCCCGCTTGGTCAAAAGCGACTTGGCGTTGCCTGGCGCGCTGTACGAGACTTTGTCGATTTACTTGCTGCTGGCTATTGGCTTGAAGGGCGGGATCGAGCTGTCTAAGCAAAGCTTGCAAACGGTGCTGCCGCAGGTGCTGTGGTGCATTGGCATGGGGCTGGCGATACCTTGCCTGCTGTACCCGGTGCTGCGGCGTGCGGTGCGGCTGAATGGTTTTGACGCGGCCTCGGTGGCGGCGCATTATGGGTCGGTTAGCGTGGTGACGTTTGCGGTGGCTAGCGCGTATTTGGTGCAGCAGCAGGTGGCGTTTGAGGCGCATGCTGCGCTGTGGGTGGCGCTGCTGGAGGCACCGGGTATTGTGGCGGGCATAGCGCTGGCGCGCTGGTCTGCGAGGCAGATGGGGCGGCCAGCGGCTGGGGCTGGGGCAACCACACCTGTCTACACATCTGCCTACGCATCTTCTAGTGCTAAATCTTCTACGCCTAATTCTGCAGCCACTTCTTCTGCAGCCACTTTTATTGCAGCCACTGCCAGCAACACCAGCAACACCAGCAACATAAACAACACTGGCAGCACTTGGCAGGCGCTGGCACACGACGTGTTTTTAGGCAAGTCGGTGCTGCTGCTGGTGGGCGGCTTGGTGATAGGCACCACCATGGGCGAGGCGGGCACTGCGCCTATTGCGCCGCTGTTTACCGTGCTGTTTAAGGGCGTGCTGGCGGTGTTTTTGCTAGAGCTGGGCCTGGTAGCGGGCGCACGGCTGGGCGAGCTGCGGCGCTACGGTGTGGGCTTGATTGCTTTTGCCGTGCTGGCGCCACTAGCACTGGCGGTAGTAGGCGCACTGGGCGGCAAGCTGCTGGGCCTTAGCACCGGCGGCGTCGCCATCATGGCTACGCTGGCGGCCAGTGCCAGCTACATTGCTGCGCCTACCGCCATGCGTATTGCCGTGCCGCAGGCTAATGCGGCGTTGTCGATTACAGCGGCGCTGGGCATTACGTTTCCGTTTAACGTGATTGTGGGCATACCGCTTTACCTCAAGCTGGCGCAGGCTCTGGCATAAATAATCAAAAGTACAATTTCTGAGCTAACTTGTTTGAATTAAATTTTCAAAATCAGTACCCGAAACATTCCATGACCACCCACCCCAAGAAACTTCTTGTCATCATCACCGAAGCGGCGATAGAAAAGCGGCTGATCAGCGATGCCAAGCGCCTGGGCGCGCAGGGCTACACCGTGTACGATGTGCGCGGCGGCAGCCAGCACGCCACGCACGAGGGCGCGTGGGAGGCCGACCGCATGATAGAAATCAAAATTATTTGCGACGCCTTGGTTGCCGACACCATTGCCCAGCATGTGATGGCACAGTATGCAGACCACTACGGGGTAAGTTTATTTTTTACCGATGTGCAGGTCGTTAGGCCGCAAAAGTTTTAAACAACTTGTCTTGCTATTGCATAGCCTCTACATCACCTTAGCTTCACACCAGCCAGGCCTGGCCCAGCCGCACCCCATTAGCAGTGCTACAATAAAAATGTCGACAGCAGGAGAGTGATGCAACGCAGCTTACAAGCCACATGCATCCACCGAAGGCGCAAACTTCCATAATCGCTCAGGTTCCCGTACTGCCCCAACGACATTAGCCGTCTGGAGAGCCGATGTGTGCAACGCACATCGCACCGAAGGAGCAAAACTTATCTTTGTGGGTAAGTTGAATCTCTCAGGTACCAAGGACAGTGGAAGCGGCCGCAACTTATATTGCCTTTTATTTTGTCTGCTATGTTTAGCATAGCTGCCTGAGCATTATCTGCGTGCGTAAACCGTTGTTCTAACGTTTAAAAAACGTTAATTTTCACTAGGAAACAGGCTATGAAAGTCATCGTATTGGGCGCAGGCGTTACAGGTATTACTACGGCTTGGTTTTTACGCCAGCAGGGCCATGAGGTTACGGTGGTAGACCGCAGCGCGGGCGCTGCCATGGAAACCAGCTTCGCCAACGGCGGGCAAATATCAGTTAGCCATGCCGAGCCGTGGGCCAACCCCGGCGCACCGCTAAAGGTACTCAAGTGGCTGGCCAAAGAAGACGCGCCCCTGCTGTTTAGGCTGCGGGCCGACATGAACCAGTGGCTGTGGGGCCTAGAGTTTTTGCGCAATTGCACACCTGCGCGCACGCGGCACAACATCAAACAAATCGTCAACCTGGGCATGTACAGCCGCAGCACACTACAAAAGCTACGCGCCGACCTGGGGCTAGACTACAGCGCGCTGACCAAAGGCATATTGCACTTCTACACCAGCCAGGCCGAGTATGACGACGCCCAAGCACCCGCGCGCATCATGCGCGAATACGGCTGCGAGCTAGACATGAAAACCGCCGCCGAATGCGTGGCCATCGAACCCGCGCTGGCCCAGTGCCAAAGCGCCATCGTAGGCGGCAGCATGACCCCCAGCGACGAATCAGGCGACGCTCAAGCATTTACCACCGCGCTGGCCGCCCAATGCGCCGCGCAAGGCGTAGAGTTTTTGTACAACACCCATGTGTTGGGGCTAGAGACGGCGGGCGGCGCAGGCAGCGCTATTACCAATGTGCAGGTAGCCGCAGGCCGTGGCGAGGCCGGTGGCCAGCTGTGCAGCCTGCAGGCCGACGCGTATGTGATGTGCCTAGGGTCATTCAGCGCCCAGTGGGCCAAGCTGCTAGGCCAAACCCTGCGCATCTACCCGGCTAAGGGCTATTCGGTTACCCTGCCCGTCATCAACGAAGCCGCGTCGTACAACGTGAGCCTGACCGACGACGAATACAAGCTGGTGTTCTCCCGCCTGGGCAACCGCCTGCGCATCGCCGGCACCGCAGAGCTAGGCGGCTACAACACCGACCTGAACCTGGTGCGCTGCCAAGCCATAGTGCGCCGCGTGCGCCAGCTGTTCCCTGATATGACCGACGGCCAAGGCGCCCAGTTTTGGACCGGCCTGCGCCCCGCCACCCCCAGCAACGTGCCCTACATAGGCCGCAGCAAAACCAGCAACCTGTTCCTTAACACCGGCCACGGCACCCTAGGCTGGACGCATGCCTGCGGCTCTGGCGCAGCCATTGCCGACATCATGAGCGGCAAGGTGCCCGAGGTAGACTTTGCCTTTACCGGCCTGCCCGCTGCGCAGCGCCCAGCGGGTGCGTTGCCTAAAGTGCAGTACTCTTAATTTGATAGCTGCTTGAGCAGGTTTTACTTGGGTTAGGGCTTGATTAGGCTGTTTTTTTAGCCTAGTCAACCTCTGTACACAGGGCTGCTTCAGTTGCACAGGGCTGCTAGCCCGCCCCCTCACTTCACCTCAAACCCCAACACCTTAACCAGCTTGCCTTCGATGTACAGCTTAAAAACGTAGCGGCCTGGGGGGTCGCCGTCGGCTATGGACCATACTCTGTACAGCAGGCCTGATGTGTCGGGCTGTATTTCAAAATCGGTGCTGGCTACCCTGCTGTCGTCGGACACAGTGCGGGTGCCTGTGGTGTCGGTTGCGCCCCAAGTGACGGGGAAATCGGGCAAGATTAATTCTTCGCGCATTTTGACGGTGGGCGTAGGGTTGGACTGGTGTGTGCGCAGTTGAATTACCCAGCCGAAGGGTTGGCCAGCGACCAAGGGCACGGCGGTGGCTGCGGTAAAGCTGAAGTCCTCGGTTGTTGAAGTAGTGAACACGCCTACTTTGGCGCTGACGACTTGGTAGCTGTGCGGTTTGCGGGTTTTGCTTTTAGCGGGCTGGGATATGGAAGTGGAAGTGGAAGTGGAAGCGGGTGTGGACGTGTGTAGAGGTGCGATGAGCGTCACATCTGTTGTGGCTTTGGCTGAAGGGGCAGCGGCTGCAGAGTTGTAGGCTAGGTTGCACAGAGCCACGCCTACAAGCAGTGCAGAGATAAGTTGTTTCATAAGAATTTGTCTTCAAGGGTGGCCGACTACTTACCAGTGAACAGCCGGTTTTACCGGGCTAGTCAGCGACAACTTGGACTTTAAATTCTCGCAGAACAGATGCTGGCGGCAGCGTGATTAACGCACGTTTATGTGTTAATTATGCATGATTGAAGCCATGCCAACTACTATTAATTCAATAGCTGCTTGAGCAGGTTTTACTTGGGTTGTAGCCTATTTATCCATTAAAAAATCAACCAAAACACGTACTTTGGCGGCTAGATGTTTGTTTTGCGGGTACAGCAGATAAAACGGCCTAGTTCGGCCTGCGAAGGGTTGCAGCACTTCGGCTAATTCATTGGCGTAGCTGTTTGCTATCCAGCCCATGGTTTGCACCAGGCCCATGCCTGTGCGGGCCAGCACTACGGCGCCTAGCGGGTCTTCGGACACTTGTACGCTGCTGTGGGGTTGCAGCTCAATCGGCTGACCGTTTTGCATAAACAGCCAGGGCATGGCACGGCCGGTGCTGGGCAGGGTGAAGGGCAGCAGGGTGTGCTGCCCTTTGTGTTGTGCGGTGTCTTGCAGGTCTTGCAAACTGTGCGGCGTGCCGCGTGCGCGCAGGTAGGTGGGGCTGGCGTACACACCCACGGGGGCGTCTTCTAGCTTGCGGGCCACCAGGCGCGAATCGGGCGGCGTGCCTTGGCGAATGGCCACGTCGTAGCCTTCATCGACAAAGTCGATATTGCGGTTGGAAATATTAATGTCTAGCTCTACATCGGGGTACAGCGCGCGAAACGCAGGCAGGCGCGGCAGCAGGCGGTAGTGCGCATACGTGCTGGGCACGCTAATGCGCAGGTTGCCGCGCGCCTGCGTGTGCTGGCCGGTAATGCTGCGCTGAGCGTCATCAATTTGACTTAATGCCGCGCGGCATTGCTCGTAGTACATGCGGCCATCATCAGTCAGCTGCATGCTGCGCGTGGTGCGCCTAAACAGCTTGTTGCCCAGCCGCTCTTCTAGCCGGCCTACGCTGCGGCTGACGGCGGCTGGTGTTAGCGCCAGCGCGCGGGCGGCGGCGGTAAAGCTGCCTAGCTCGGCCGCTTTGCAAAAGATGGCGATGCTGCCCAGCTGGGTGTGTAGTGCGTCCATAGTTCGTCAATAGCTTTGAGGTTTATTAATTACATAGCGTATCAATTAAATCAAATTAAAGGGTATTTATCTAACTTTAGCATTGCAATATAGTCGCCCTAGTGGTTTTAAACCACCTTTGTTTTTCCCCCTTTTGAAGGAGCTTTGTATGCAACCCGTTTTAATGATCGTTACCTCGCACGCCCAGCTGGGCAATACTGGCAAACCTACCGGCATTTGGGCCGAAGAGCTCACCACGCCTTACTACGCGCTGCAAGACGCAGGTTTTGAGGTGACTTTGGCGTCGCCCCAAGGCGGCAAGCCACCGTTTGTGGCCGACTCGCTAGAAATTAAGCCAGAAGATAAAAACAGCACCGTCACCCGCTTTTTAGCCGACCCGGTGGCCATGGGCAAATTTAACGCTACACACAAAGCCGCTGCCATGAACGCAGCCGACTTTAGCGCCGTGTTTTTACCCGGCGGCCACGGCACCATGTGGGACACCGCCACTGACACCGCCACTGCACGGCTGGTAGCAGACAGCTTTAACGCAGGCAAGCCCACCGCTGCGGTGTGCCATGGCCCAGCAGGCTTGGTTAACGCGCTACGCACCGACGGCAAAAGCATCTTGTTTGGCAAAAAAGTCAACGGCTTTACCAACGCCGAAGAAACCGCCGCCGGCCTGATGGACGTAGTGCCTTTTCACCTGGAAACCAAAATGCGCGAACTGGGCGGCATATTTGAAAGCGGCCCCGACTGGGCCCCATACGCTGTGCGCGACGGCAACCTGATTACCGGGCAAAACCCAGCATCTAGTGCGCTGGTGGCGCAGCATGTCGTAGCAGCCCTGCAGGGTAAATAAGCTGGCTAGATACACTAATTAGATACGCTATTATGAGCCACTGCGACAAGTCATCGCAGCAGCCACTGCAGGTCGTCTTGAACTACGACTTGCAGTAGTTCTGCTTTTTTATTACTATTAATTTAATAGCTGCTTGAGCAGGATTTACTTGGGTTACCACCCTAAAACCTTCATAAAAAGTACCTTACAACATGAAAAATACGCTTATCACCCTCGTTACCGCTATCGCAGCCCTCACAGGCGCTGCGTCAGCGCAGGCCGAGAAATTTAGCCTGGCCAGTGCAGACATTGCTGCGGGCAAAAAGATTGCGCAAAAGTTTGTCTTCAACAGCTTTGGCTGCACCGGCGAGAACATATCGCCCGCGTTAAGCTGGAAGAACGCACCCGCTGGCACCAAGAGTTTTGCCGTGATGGTGCACGACCCTGATGCACCTACCGGTGGCGCAGGTTTTTGGCACTGGGCGGTGGTTAACCTGCCCGCCAGCACCACAGCCCTGCCCCAAGGCGCAGGCGCGGCTGACAGCAAAACCCTGCCCGAAGGTGCACGCCAAATCAACACCGACTTTGGCACCCCCCAGTGGGGCGGCCCGTGCCCACCCGTGGGCAACAAGCCGCACCGCTATAACTTTACCGTGTACGCGCTAAAAGTAGACAAGCTCGATTTGCCTGCTAACGCCACAGCGTCGCTGACCGGTTTTATGGTCAACGGCAACGCCTTGGGCAAGGCTACGCTGACTGGCTTATACGGTCGTTGATCGGGCGCTAATTCATTATCAACAGGCAGTTGATTAGAAACACTTTGCAAGGCATATCGCGTTTATGAAATACCTTCACACCATGGTGCGCGTCACCGATTTGGATGCGTCGTTAGACTTTTATTGCAACAAGCTGGGCCTGGCCTTGCTGAGCAAACGCGATGTGCCTGCAGGACGTTTTACCCTGGCATTTTTAGCAGCGCCGGGCGACGACACAGCGCAAGTCGAGCTAACCTACAACTGGCCCACCGACAACCGTATTGAGGCTTACACCGGTGGCCGCAACTTTGGCCACCTAGCCTACGCGGTAGACGATATTTACGCCTTGTGCACCCGGCTGCAGGGCCATGGTGTGGTGATCAACCGCCCACCGCGCGATGGCCGCATGGCATTTATCCGCTCACCCGACGGCATATCCATAGAGCTACTCCAAAGCGGCCCGGCACTGCCACCCCAAGAACCATGGAAATCTATGGCGAATACCGGGGCTTGGTAACGAACTTTGACATCGCGGCTTCGCGGTGTAGAGTGTGCCGAAGATGTCTTTGCTTAAACCTCGCGATTTCGCGGCCTAGTGCAGGCCCCAAGGTTGAGCACCGGTCTGGAGGTGAGGCGCGTTTGGCTTGTTTTGCGGCCTGTTTTTACAGTGTCTCGGGCCTCTAACCCAAGTAAATCCTGCTCAAGCAGCTATGGTATCTATAGTGATCTGGGTTGCTGCTGGAGCATCTATTTGCGCATCAGCAAGTAGGAAATTTTGCTCTGTCCCCACCTGCGCTCTAACCACCCAGTACAAAACACAGGGAAAATAGCGTATCTATAAAAGCGACAATTTGAAAGAAATACGCAATGAAAGTACTTCTATCCAATGTTTCGCCACAGGATGTAGGCCTCTTGCACGAATTTATTATGGTTTTGGCCAAGAGTGATGGTGTTGCTGAAATTATGACAATCGCCTACTTTGCACGCAAACCGTGTCAGTGCTGTATTTACCTAGCACAAAGACCTAGCGGCGACCATCTAGCCTAGTGAAAGCGCGCTGCTAGAAAAAAACTACAAAGCTACAAAAGCAACAAGCAACTTATGAAGTACTTTAGCTGCCGCAACCCGCAGATACTGCTCAACCAGCTATCAAATAAATAGTAGTCTAAACCATCGTCAAACTAGCAAACCCATCAAACCAAAGACGTATCTACCCACGCATTGATCCTTAAAAGCGCTGCAGCAACATCCCCAGGTGGTAAAAAACTAGCCTGCGCGGCCTCGCGCATGCCTTGCAGCAGTTGCGTCCAGGTAAGCCCCGCCTCGTCGTGCGCGCGCTGCAATTCGGTGGTTTGCGTGACCTGCGACACTAACCGGTTATCGGCCTGTATAGACACCGACAAACCGTGGGCCAGCATGTCGCGCACCGGGTGGGTGGCCACGCTGGGCCAAGCGCCAGTGTGGATATTGCTGGTAGGGCACACCTCAAAATGTACCTTGGCCTCGCGCGCACGCGCCATGCGCTGCGCTGCGCCCGGGCCCACTGCAATTTGCACACCGTGGCCAATGCGCGTGGCACCCAATCCAATAGCCTCGATCACTCTTTCGCCTACATCAGCTTCTCCAGCGTGCAAGGTAATGCCCAGCCCAGCCTCACGCGCCAGTGCTATGGCGTGTGCATGCGCAGTGACCGGAAAGCCGCGCTCAGCGCCGGCTAAGTCAAAGCCAATCACCCCGGCGTGCTGCAGTTGGGTCGCCAGTTGTGCGTTGCGCAGCACGGCTTGGGGTGTGTCGGTGCGCATGCCGCACACAATCATGCCGCAGGCCAGGCCTGTGGCGGCGCGGCCTCGGGCCAAGCCGCTTAGCATGGCGGTTAAAGCGGCTTCTGCAGTTAGCGGCGCGCCATGTGCGCCCCCAGCATACGGCTCCACCAAATGCGGTGCCATGCGAAATTCGGCTAACACCGCGCCATCTGCAGCGGCGTCTTCTACCGCCTCAAAAGCTACCCGCTCGCAGGCCTCCTCGCTGGCCATGGCGGCTACGGTTAAGGCAAAACTGGCCACATAGCGCTCTAGTGAACCTGAATTAGCTTGGGTGTAAATCCACTGCGCCAGCCCCTGCGCCGTGTCGGCAGGCAATGGCACGCCACGTGCTTTGCTCAATTGCAGCAATGTTTCTGGTCGCAGATTGCCGTCTAAATGCTCATGGAGCACCACTTTGGGGAAATCGAGCATAGTTGACACGGCCTTCATCTGCTTTAATATCCTGTCTTGGAATACCATAAATTTTTACATAGTTTGCGGTACAGTTTTTATTCACTTTAACCGAAGGACATTCTTATGCGCCGCAGCACTTTTGCTTACACATTGTCAGCCTTGGCCATTGCCGTTTTGATCACCGCATGTGGCAAAAAAGAAGAGGCTGCACCAGCGCCTGCTGCTGCGCCCGCCCCTGCAGCTGCACCCGCCGCACCCGCAGCCGCTGCGCCAGAGGCCGCAGCAGGCCAGCCTGCCGTGATTTTTGACATGGGCGGCAAGTTCGACAAATCTTTCAACGAGGCCGCCTACAACGGTGCCGAACAGTGGAAGAAAGAGTCTGGCAAGCAATACCTCGAGTTTGAAGTGACCAACCCATCGCAGCGCGAACAAGCCATTCGGCGCATGGCCGAAAAAGGCGCTAACCCTATTATTGGTATTGGCTTTAGCCAGGGCGAGGCGCTAGAAAAGGTTGCCAAAGAGTTTCCTAAGCTCAACTTTGCCATCGTTGACTTTGTAGTCAACCAGCCTAACGTGCAGTCGCTGGTGTTTAAAGAGCAAGAAGGCAGCTTCTTGGTGGGCATGCTGGCCGCGCAAGCGTCCAAAACTGGCAAAGTAGGCTTTGTGGGCGGTATGGACATTCCGCTCATCCGCAAATTTCAGTGCGGCTATGAACAAGGCGCTAAATTTGTCAACGCCAAAGTCACCACCTACGCCAACATGACCGGCACCACCGGCGCAGCCTGGAACGACCCTGCACGCGGCGGCGAGCTGACCAAAGCGCAAATCGCCAAAGGTGCTGACGTGATCTTTGCAGCCGCTGGCGGCACAGGCATGGGCGTGTACCAAGCCGCCAAAGACGCTGGCAAATTCGCCATCGGTGTGGACAGCAACCAAAACTACATTCAGCCTGGCACCATGCTAACGTCAATGCTGAAAAAGGTCGACGTAGCTATCTACAACGTGATGAAAAAGCATGAAGCTGGTGTGACAAACCTAGGCCTGAAAGAAGGCGGCGTGGACTACGCCATGGACGCTAACAACGAGAAACTGGTCACCGCTGAAATGCGTGCCAAAGTAGACGCAGCCAAGGCCGACATCATCAGCGGAAAAATCAAAGTGATCGACTACATGGCTGCTAACAAGTGTGAATAAGAGTGCGCGTAAAACATAGCATTAGACGGGCATGACTTGTGCTACGCTTTAAGTGTGAACCTATCTGCCCCGCTTAACTCTCAAAGCCGTACAGCGCCCGCCGCTGTACGGCTTTTGCGCATTAACAAGCGCTTTGGTTCAGTGCAGGCCAACCAAGATGTAGACCTCGCCATTGCTGCTGGCACCATTCACGGTATCGTGGGCGAAAACGGCGCCGGCAAATCGACGCTGATGTCTATCTTGTACGGCTTCTACACCGCCGACAGCGGCGAGATTGAGATTGAAGGTCAGCGCGTGCGCATACGCAACTCACACCAGGCCATAGCGCTAGGTGTGGGCATGGTGCACCAGCACTTTATGCTGGTTGATAATTTAAGCGCGCTGGACAATATATTGCTAGGCGTGGAAACATCGTTCAGCTTGCCGCGTGCACAGGCCGATGCACGCGCCAAGCTTGACACGCTGATGCACGACACGGGCTTGGCCGTTAACCTCAACACCTTGGTAGAAGACTTGAGCGTAGGCGACCGCCAGCGGCTGGAAATTTTAAAAGCGCTGCACCGTGGCGCGCGTGTTTTAATTTTGGATGAACCCACTGCGGTATTGACAGCGCAAGAAACCGAGCAACTGTTTGCTGTGTTGCGCCGCTTGCGCAGCAGCGGGAAAACTATTTTATTGATTACCCACAAGCTGCGTGAAGTGCTGGCGTTGTGCGATAACGTGACGGTGATGCGCGCAGGCCGCGTAGTGTATGAATGCCCAGCTCTTGGCGCTACAGTACCGCAATTGGCCCAGGCTATGGTAGGCCGCAAGCTGCGCGCCCCTGCACAGCGCGCACAACCCGCAGGCCAGGCCGTGGTGTTGCTAGAAGTGCGCGGCTTGCGCCTGCGCGATATCCACGGGGTGGAGCGGTTGCAAGACATTGGCTTTACGCTGCGCTCGGGCGAGATTGTGGGTGTAGCCGGCGTTGCAGGCAATGGCCAAACCGAGTTGCTGGAAGTATTAAGCGGCATGAAAAAGCCCACTGCAGGACAGATGAATGTCTTGGGCCACAGCTTTACGCCCCTGCAGTGGTTAAGTCCGTGGCACGCGCGCGCGCTGGGCTTGGCGCATGTGCCCGAAGACCGGCACGAGCGGGGCATGGTGCTAAGTTTTAGCGCGTGGGAATCCGCCGTGCTGGGCTACGAGCGCTTGGCCATGTATTGCAAAAATATGTTCATGCGCGGCGGCAATATGGTCAGCGAGACCAACCGATTGATGAAACGCTTTGACGTACGGCCGCCAAATGCGCAGTTGCGTTCGTCTAAATTCTCTGGCGGTAACCAGCAAAAACTGATCCTTGCGCGGGAATTTAACCAAGCGCCTAAAGTGCTGCTGGTAGGCCAACCCACACGCGGCGTTGATATTGGCGCCATAGAATTTATCCATGAGCAACTGCGCGCACTGCGCGGCGCAGGCTGCGCTATTTTGCTAGTGTCCACCGAGCTAGAGGAAATCCTTGCGCTATCAGACCGCGTGATCGTCATGAACCAGGGTCATATCACTGGCGAGTTGCCAGTTGAGCAGTGCAATGAACAAAATTTAGGTTTGCTGATGGTGTCGCAACATGAAAGTAGCACAGTATGAGCAATGGTCAGCAAGAGCTACCGCAATGGCTTGACGTTGGCGTGGTGCCGCTGGTGAACTTAGCTATCGCCTTGCTGGTGGCAGGCATCGTGGTGGCGCTGGTGGGCGAAAGCCCCACTGCGGTGTTGTCTGCGCTGATCAAAGGCGCGCTGGGCACACAGCGCGGTCTAAGCTACACCTTGTACTACGCCACCACGTTTGTGTTTACTGGCTTAGCGGTGGCAGTGGCCTTTCATGCGGGGCTGTTTAATATTGGCGGCGAAGGCCAGGCCATGATGGGTGGCTTGGGTGCGGGCCTGATGGCATTGTGGCTAGCACCCAGTTTGCCTACATGGGCCATGCTGCCACTGATGGTGATTGCCTCTGGTGTATTTGCTGCAGCCTGGGGCGCGGTGCCGGGGTACTTGCAGGCTTATCGCGGCAGTCATATTGTCATTACCACCATCATGTTTAACTTTTTGGCCAGTACCATCATGGTCTATTTGCTGGTCAATGTGCTCAAGCCTGCAGGCGAGATGGCACCCGAGAGCGCACCGTTTGCCGCGTCGGCCAAAATGCCACGTGTGCATGAGGCATTGGCAGCTATCGGCGTCAGTTGGCCATCGTCCCCGCTGAACATGAGCATTGTGTTGGCTTTGCTGTCATGCATCGCGGTGTATTTGCTGCTGTGGAAAACACGCATGGGCTACCAAATTCGCGCCAGCGGTGCCAGCCCCGGCGCAGCAGAATACGCTGGTATCTCGCCGCAAAAACAAATCATTGCGGCCATGGCCATATCGGGCGCTCTGGCAGGTATGGTGGCCATGAACGAAGTGGCCGGTGTGCATAACAAACTGCTGACTGATTTTGTCGCGGGGGCCGGGTTTACTGGTATTGCCGTGGCGCTGATGGGGCGTAACCACCCGGTGGGTATTGTGCTGTCAAGCCTGCTGTTTGGCATGATCTTTCAGGGGGGTGCCGAGGTAGCGTTTGAAGTGCCTAGCTTTACCAAAGACATGGTGGTCATGCTGCAAGGATTTATCGTACTGTTCTCAGGGGCGCTGGCCTATGTGTTTACACCGCTGATCGCCAAGCTGTATTTCCGTATAAAAGCGGGCAGCCCAGCGCCACAAGGGGCTGCGTGATGGACATGCTGTTTGTCATTGACCTGCTAGCGTCCAGCATGCGCCTGGCCACGCCGTTGATTTTTTGCGCGCTTGCGGGCTTGCTGTCAGAGCGCGCGGGGGTGATTGACATTGGGTTGGAAGGCAAAATGCTATTCGCCGCTTTTATGGCGGCAGCCGTAGGCGTAGCGACCAAGTCGCTGGTTTTGGCCATGCTGGCCGCCATGCTGACGGCCATGGCTTTGTCGGCCTTGCACGGTTTTGCGTGCGTCACCTATCGTGGCAACCAAGTCATCACTGGCTTGGCGATCAACATTATTGCAGCGGGCCTGACGGTGGTGCTGGGCATTGCGTGGTTTAAGCAAGGTGGCCAGACGCCGCAAATTGCAGACTCTATACGCTTGAAGAATGTGTTTGACATACCGCTGTTGGGCCAAAACGCGCTGGTTTATGTGGCGCTCATCAGCGTGGCGGTGGTGTGGTGGCTGCTGTTTCGCACGCGCTTTGGTCTGCGCCTGCGCGCAGTAGGCGAGAACCCGGCTATGGTAGACGCTGCTGGCGTATCGGTAGCAGGCACGCGCTATGCTGCGCTGATGGGCAACGGTGTGTTGTGCGGTTTGGCGGGCTGCTATTTGGTACTGGCGCAGAACGCGGCCTTTGCGCCGCAAATGACAGCAGGCCGCGGCTTTATGGCACTGGCAGCGATGATTTTTGGCAAATGGCACCCTGTAGGCGCGCTGTGGGCTTGCTTGCTATTTGGCTTTTTAGATGCGCTGGCCATTCGCTTGCAAGGCACGCAATTGCCTGGCATTGGTGAAATTCCGGTGCAGTTTATTCAAGCGCTGCCGTATTTGCTAACCGTTATATTACTGGCGGGCTTTATTGGCAAAGCCACTGCACCCAAAGCACTGGGCGCGCCGTATATCAAGTCGCGTTGAGTAGTTAAGTAGTTAAGTTATCAAGCACGCGCATTGCAGGAGTTATCTTTTATGCAACTATCCCAAAACATTCAAGACGCCATGCTGGCCGCTGCCTGCGCTGCGCGCGAGAAAGCCTATGCGCCCTACTCTAAGTTTTTAGTAGGGGCCGCCGTACTAGACGAGCATGGCCAGATTCACGCGGGTTGCAATGTAGAAAATGCTGCCTATCCGCAAGGTGTGTGCGCCGAAGCCAGCGCACTGAGCGTGATGATCATGGGCGGTGGCCGCAAAGCCGTGGCGGTGCTGGTGGTAGGTGTGGCAGACAGCCCAGTGACGCCCTGCGGCGGTTGCCGCCAAAAGCTGCGTGAATTTGCAGCGCCTGATGTACCGGTTTTGATTGCTAACCCGCAAGGTGTTTTGCTAAAAATGACGCTGGACCAGCTGCTGCCCCACAGCTTTGGACCTGATCATTTACGTGCTTAAATTCATGCGTTAAACCCGCGCTACAGCGATAGCATAGCCGCTTGTATCGTCTGCAAATAGACAGGAAAATCTTGCAAATCGTTGTGCCCAGCTTGCGGTATCAGCACCAGCTTAGCGTGTGGTGCCAGCGACTTCAGTGCTTGGCTATGGCTAGGCGCAATTAAAGTGTCTACTGCACCATGCACCAACCACAACGGCGCGTTGATTTGCGCCACCCATTGGTCTGTGCGCAGCGGATAACGCAGTACTTTGCTGGGCACTATAGGGTAGCGCGCTGTAGCAATTTCAACCATGCTTTGGTAGGAAGACACCAGTACTGTGGCGTCCGGCGCACGGCCCTGCTGCGCTAGCTGTACGTGCAAATGAGCGGCCAGCGCAGTGCCGAGTGAACGGCCTAATAGCATCCATTTTTTATCAGCATATTGCGGGGCAAAGTGCTGCCATACGGCCAGCACATCGGCATGCAATTGCGCCTCTGACGCTATGGTGCCAGTGCTTTTGCCGTAGCCACGGTAGTCCATCATCACCACATCTACGTTAGCCCGGCGGTAAAAATCGGGGTCAATAAACCAATCAGCCAAATTGCCGCCATTGCCATGCAAAAAGAACACCATGCCCTTAGCGTTGGGCACCCGCAGGTGCAACACCGATAACTTTGCCTCGGGCACAGCTACCGTTACCTCACGCAGATCGTTGGCGTTAGACAGCACATAGCTGGCTGGCAAAGGCGCGGGTTGAAACAGCAACTTTTCTTGTTGAAACCATAACCAAGCCAACCCGGCTAAGTACGCCGTGCAGAGCACGCTGGCCACTGCCATAAGAAGAATTTTCATAAACTGCATCGTACCCTGCCCTTGGTTTACAAAAAATCTCCCTAGCGCCTTGATCAGCCAATGTAATGGCCTGCAACCCAATCTTCGCGCAGGTCGTGGTGCGCACAAATTGGGCCATCGGGGGTTGTTAAAAGCCACAGAATTCTTTAAAACTAGCTATTTCAGATAACTTTTATACAAACACCACTAGCAAACTGCCAACAACGCATTAAGCTAGAACCTGCACTGTTTTGGTGACTTTTAAACGCCTTTTTAGTGCTAATACTTATTTGGAAAACTCCACGCGCAATATGACTAAAACTACATTTTTGGCACCAAACCCCTTTTTTCGCAGCTTTGCTTTACTGGCTATAGCTATGGCGTGTGCAGGCGCAGCCCAAGCACAACTAACAGGGGCAGGCTCCTCGTTGGTGCGTGATGTGATGACCAGTTGGACAACACAATTTGGCGCGGCCAGCGGCGGCGTAAGCTACGACCCCGCCGGGTCGTCTGCAGGCATCACCCGCGCTAGCGACCAAAGCGTAGACTTTGGCGCTACCGATGTGCCGTTGACCACTGCAGCGCTGCGCCAAGCCGGTTTAAAGCAGTTGCCTATCGTTGCAACTGCCGTCGCAGTCATCGTGAACTTGCCTGAGCTGGGTGGCAAGACTATCAAGCTCAACGGCGACGTGTTGGCCGACATTTACCAAGGCAGCATCAAGGAATGGAACCATTCACAAATAGCCGCTAGCAACCCTGGCGTGGTGTTGCCTAATAAACCTATAGTGCCTGTTTGGCGTGCCGATGGCTCTGGGCAGTCGTATGTGCTGTCAGCTTACTTGGCACGCAGCAACGCTAAATGGCGCCGTAACATCGCGGCTACTAATAATTTGTCACTCAGCGTGGGCAAGGGTGTGCGCGGTGGCCAAGCCATGATAGATGCTGTAAAAACAACGCCCGGTGCTTTGGGCTATGAGCCATGGGGTGCAGCGCAAAAATCAGGTTTGGTGATGGCTGAACTACAAAACGCGGCAGGCAAAAGTGTTGCGCCCAACGCTGCATCTATTGCACAGGCCTTAGACAGTGCACAGTGGTCCCAGGACAGCAACTCTGCGGATTTAGATGGATCTGCAGGCCCCAACACTTATCCGCTAACTGCGATCACGTATGTACTGATGCCCACCGCACCCAAGGCAGGCCGCAAGAACGCGTTACCTTTTATACAAACTGCAGTAGCACAAGGCGATGCAGTGGCCAAGCAAGCGGGTTTTGTGCCGCTATCAGCATCGGGTAAGGGCTTGGTTGCAGCGCTGCGCTAGTGCCCGTGCGCTAGGCCACTGGCCAACGTGACCAAACCAATGCCCACAGCCAACCACGCCACTTGAGCCGCTGTTTGGCGCAGGCTTAGGCGTTTTTGCAGCTGAGGTATCAGGTCTGCCAGCGCCACGTAGATAAAGCTGCTGGAGGCTACCACTAAGAAGTAGGGCAACAAGTTATGCAGCCGCTCTACCAATACATACCCTACTAGGCCACCCAGCGCGGTCACCGCGCCTGCTGCGGTGAGCTTGGCAATAGCTTGCCGCGCACCCTGCTGCGCTTGGCGCAGTATGACCAAATCGCCCATGTGGTGGGGGATTTCGTGCACCAGCACCGCCAGCGTGGCGGCTAGGCCCAGCCGCACATCGGCCATGTAGGCAGCGGCAATCAAAATACCGTCGCCAAAGCAATGCACGCTGTCGCCCAACAGCACGGCCCAGCCGCCACCTGTGTGGGTATGGCTCTGGTTGTGATCATGCGCACGGTCGTGCTGCGGGGCACTCGCACTCGCACTGGCATGCGCTTCAGTGTGTGCGTGCGTTGTTGCAGGCATGGCTGCATCGCCATGGTGATGCTCATGGCCGTGGTGGTATAGCTCGGCTTTGTCGAGTAAAAAGAAAAATATCAAACCTGCCAGTAAAGCACCAAACAGCGCCTGCGCGCCCGCTTGGCTTTCGAACGCCTCCGGTAGCAAATGCATAAATGCCGTAGCCAGCAGCGCACCTGCGGCCAGACTGAGCAAATGTTGTGTGTAGCGCGACAGTACGCCGTAGGTGAGCGCAGCGGCTATCCACACGCTGCCCACGCCTGCTACCAGCGTACCCGCTAAGATCATCAACACATTCATAATACTATCAATTTTATAGCTGCTTGAGCAGGTTCTGCGGCCTAGAACCGCTAAAAGGCATATAAAAACACGTAAAAAAACCGCCCGAAGGCGGTTTTTTTGCTTTCGGTCCGCAGATTGCTGCTATGCACATCTATAGCGGACATACAGTGTAAGGCTTGTGGCAGTGGCCCAGCGCAGGCATGCTGCGCTAAAGCCGAACAACCTTTAAGCTACACCGTTAGTCTTAAACCAAGCTACCGCGCGCTTAAAGCCGTCTTCCGCAGGCTCTTTGCGGTAGCTGGGGCGGTAGTCAGCATGAAAGGCGTGCGGTGCGCCGTCGTACACCACAAACTCTGATTTTTTAGCCGCTGCACTGCCGCTGGCCAAAGCCAATTTCATTTTGTCGATGGTGTCTACCGGAATGCCCGTGTCAGCACCGCCATACAAGCCCAGTACGGGGCCATTGATACCGCCTACCAGATCAATCGGGTTCTTGGGCGTCAAATCGCTGCTGGCACCGACCAAGCGGCCATACCATGCCACACCAGCCTTCACCTTGGGGTTGTGCGCCGCGTACAACCACGTAATGCGGCCACCCCAGCAAAATCCAGTCACCGCCAGCTTGTTGGTGTCGCCGCCGTTAGCACCTGCCCAGGCTACTACAGCGTCTAAATCGGCCATCACTTGCGCGTCGGGTACTTTGCTGACGACTTCTTTGATCAGGTCAGCCATGGCGTTGTATTTGGTAGGGTCGCCCTGGCGGTCAAACAGCTCGGTCGCGATAGCCAAATAACCCATTTGCGCAAAACGGCGGCAAGTGTCGGCAATGTATTCGTGTACTCCAAAAATCTCTTGCACCACCAGCACCACAGGCAAATTGGTTTTGCCAGCAGGCGCGGCGCGGTAAGAGCGCACTTTGGTACCGTTCACCTCAATCACAAACTCACCTGCGGTCAAGCCGTCAGCCGATGTTTTAACGGCGGTTTGTGCCACTGCCGTGCCCAATGACGCTGCGTAGCCTACGCCCAGGGCTGCTTTTAGCGCGGTGCGGCGGGTGGCAGTGTGGTCACCATCGTGGCTGTCCAATAAAGATTGGGTTTGGGCCACATGGTCGGCGGTCATCGCATTGAGCATAGTTGTTTCCTAGAAAAAAGGGGGTTAGTAGTTTAGACTTGCAAGTATCGAGCTTATGGGATGTCCAAGGCGCGCACAATGGTATTTTCGCGCAGTTAATTCATTTGCTAACGCTAAAGTTTATTCAACGCCGCAACCACTGCGCCCACAGTGCCCACCAAGCTCTTCATCCAAGCCCCCGAAGGAGTAAAAAAATATGCCCACTATCCGCGTCGACATGATCGAAGGCCGCACACCTGAACAAAAAACCGCTTTAGTTAAAGCCCTCACCCAAGCCGTGGTAGACACCCTGGGCTCCAAGCCCGAATCCGTAGATATTTTGCTCTACGACATCGCCCGCCAAAACTGGGCTACCGGCGGCATACAGTGGTCGCAGCGGTCATGAGCGGCATGAATTTTTCTGACGATTTAAGCGCAGGCCGCGGCAAAGAGCTGCCCGAGCCCGGAGCCGCCGTCACCAAGCCCAAGCGCGGCATGAAAAAAGGCTACTACGTGCGCGGCGTGTTTGTGGCCGAAGGCAGTGAGCTAGACCTAGAGCTAAAAAGTGAATTTGCCAGCAGTAAAAGCGTAGCCAAAGACGAAAGTACCGAACTACAAAAACTAGGCGAGCAATTGCTGATCTTGTCCACCGCCCAAATCGCCAAGCTAGACTTGCCCGAGAAGCTGGTGGATGCTGTGGCCGAGGTGAAACGCATTACCAACTTTGAAGGCCGTCGCCGCCAGATGCAGTACATCGGCAAGCTGATGCGCAAGGTAGAACCCGAGCCTATCCGCGCCGCTGTAGACGCCGCCCGCAACGGCAGCGCCGCCGATACCTTGGCGCTGCACCGCGCCGAGCTGTGGCGCGATGATTTGATAGCCAACGACGACGCCCTGCCCCGCTGGATAGCCGAGCACCCAGCCGAAATAAGTACAGGTGCAGGCGCTGGCACCGATGCCAACAAAACAAGCTACGACCTGCAGCAACTGCGCTCGCTGATCCGCCAAGCCCGCAAAGATTTGGTCGCTGGCAAACCCGGCGAAGCCCCCCGCCAAGGCCGCGCCTACCGCGAGATATTTCTGCTAGCACGCGGTGTTTTGCGCGGGGCGCATGATGCAGCAGCTGCGGCTGACGAAGAAACGCCTAAAGAAGATTAATTTGCCTGCGGCCGCAGTACACCAAGGCACGATGACAAGCCGATATCGCTAAGCCAGCACAATACTCATGACCTACGACCCTGTAAAAATCGGCATTGTTTCTATCAGCGACCGCGCCAGCACTGGCGTGTACGAAGACAAAGGTTTGCCTGCGCTGAAAGACTGGCTTACACGGGCGCTTAAAAATCCCATCACCTTTGAAGCCCGCTTGATTCCTGATGTGCAAGCGGGCATTAGCGTTACGCTGATCGAACTAGTAAATGCTGGCTGCAGCCTTGTGCTGACCACCGGCGGCACGGGCCCTGCGCCGCGCGACGTAACGCCCGAGGCTACGCTGGCCGTGGCCGACAAAGTGATGCCGGGGTTTGGCGAGCAAATGCGCCAGATAAGCTTAAAGTTCGTACCCACGGCGATACTGTCGCGCCAATGCGCCGTCATTCGTGCAAGAAGTCTCATAATCAATTTGCCCGGTCAACCAAAGTCCATACAAGAAACGTTAGAAGGGATACAGTCTGGGGAACACCAGATACCAGGGATTTTTGCGGCGGTACCGTATTGCATAGATTTGATCGGCGGCCCGTACATGGAAACCCATGACACAGTCTGCAAGGCCTTCAGGCCCAAGTCCGCACTACGGGCTAGCCAAGCCTAGTTCTAGAAGCATAATTATATGAATATTCAGCGTTTAACCCTCGTAAATACTGCTCAAGCAGCTATTTTATTAATAGCAATTTGTACCAGCACGACATCTACTTGGGCGGCTATGACCGAGCCTTTTGTCATCTACACCGTGCAACCCAAAGACACTTTGCAAGGGCTGACACGTACGTTGCTGCAAAAGCCATCGCAATGGGCTGAGGTAGCCAAGCTGAATAACCTGAAAAATCCTAATTTAATCTCTCCTGGTCAAATCATTGAGATCCCTAAAAGTCTGCTCAATTTCGGCACACAGCCACGCATCGCCATGCAAGGCAAAGTACTCAGCGTCGAGGGCGATGTACAGATCAGCGGCCAAGCCGCTCAAGTAGGCGCTGCTGTACCAGAAGGCGCCAAGCTGCAAACGGGCCCCAACAGTTCTACAGTGGTAGAGCTTGCTGACGGATCGCGCATGCAACTGATGCCCAAGACTTTAGCCGAGGTCACCAGCCAGCACGGCTACGCGCTGCGCGACCCGTCTAGCAGCGCGTCAACCACTTGGTTTTCTGGCGCTATCCGCTTGGTAGAAGGCGTGCTAGACACGTTAGCCGCCAAGAAAGTCCAACGCGCCACACCACTGGCTATCACCACGCCCACCTCTGTCATTGGTGTGCGCGGCACGCAGTTTCGCGTAGCCTATGAAGACCCCGCCACTGGCACAGCCCGCACCGAGGTCATAGAAGGCAACGTACGCACCGACAACTCCAAACAAAAAGTAGGCGCCGATGTAGGTAGTGGATTTGGCGCAGCTATCAAACCGCAAGACCGCGAAGTCAAAGTAGTGGCTTTGCTACCTGCCTTGCCGCTGGCGCAAGTACCTGCGCGTGTATTGCGTTCTGGTACGACAGACGCTATGTGGACGGTGGGCACCCTAACCGGCGCTGCTGGCTACCGCGCACAGTTTGCCACGGACGAAAATTTTGCCCAAATCCGCGGTGACTTTAAATCCGCCACCCCTGCGGTGAACGTGGCCGCTTTGGCCAACGGCAGCTACTACGCCCGCGTGCGCGGCATCGACCCTGCAGGCATCGAAGGTTTTGACGCAGTGCGTTTGGTACAAATTGCACCTGCACCTATCAAAGCGCAGTGGCCTAACGAAATCTTTTTGGGCGCTTACGCCACGTATTCAGCCGAGGGCTTGATGCTAAAAGTCTATGGCCAAACCACCGACAAACCACAGCAATTGACTGTGCAAGTGGCACGCGACGCGGCGTTTACCCAAGGGCTGCAAACAGCCCTGCTGCGGCCGGATAACACGGTGCTGCTGACAGGCATTCCCGCTGGTCAACGCAGCTACGTACGCTTTACCGGCGCAGCGCCCGGCCAAGAAGCCACTAGCGCGACGTATGCCATGGATCTGCCCACGGGCTGGGGCACTACAGTGCAAAACTTGGCACAGGCGCTGCAGCCCGTGCGTTAACAAGCACCGTGCACACTATTTCAGCAAGTGCGCGCGGTAGTACACCAGCTCTTCAATCGACTCATGCACATCGGCCATGGCCGTGTGCTTTTGCTTCTTTTTAAAGCCTTTGTACACCTCGGGCGACCAGCGCTTGGCTAGCTCTTTAAGCGTGCTAACGTCTAAATTACGGTAGTGAAAAAATGCCTCCAGCTTAGGCATATAGCGGTCTAAAAATTTGCGGTCTTGCCCAATGGTGTTGCCACACAGCGGCGATTTGCCTGCGGGCACATAATGTTTTAGAAAGTCGATCACTTGCTGCTCAGCTTGGGCAGTTTTGATCTTGCTAGCCCGCACCTTAGCCGTCAGCCCGCTGTTACCGTGGGTGTTGCGGTTCCATTTGTCCATTTTGGCCAGCTGGATCTCACTTTGGTAAATGGCGATCTCCGGGCCTTCCACGCGTATGCTCAGGTCGGCATTAGTCACCACTACGGCAATCTCGATCAGGCGGTTGTCTTTGGGGTCTAGGCCCGTCATCTCGCAGTCGAGCCAGACAAGGTTTTGGTCAGATTTTTTTAAGATGGGTACGGTAGGTGAAAGGGTCATACCCTATATTTTCACCGATGTTGGCGCAGCGCCTAAAATCTCTACTTATGAATGCTTCTTCGTCAGTTATGACCCCCTTCGCTTTTACTCTGGCCTTTGCGATAGCCTTGATGGCAGGTGTGCTGCTAAAAATGTGGTTAGCCACCCGCCAGATACGCCATGTGGCCCAGCATCGCGACCATGTGCCAGCAGCGTTTGCCGACCGCATCACATTGGCTGCGCACCAAAAGGCTGCTGATTACACCATTACCAAGTCGCGCCTAGGCTTGCTCGAATTAGCTTTTGGCACCGCCATACTGCTGGCGTGGACGCTACTAGGCGGGCTAGACTGGCTGAACCAATTGCTACTGTCACGCATGGGCCCGGGCATGTGGCAACAGCTAGCGCTCTTGGGTAGCTTTGTGCTGATCGGCGGCATCATCGACCTGCCTTTCACGCTGTACCAAACTTTTGTGGTGGAGGAGCGTTTTGGCTTTAACAAGATGACCTTTAACTTGTGGCTGGGCGACTTGCTGAAATCTTCTGTTATCGGCATTCTGATTGGCTTGCCCATTGCAGCCTTCATCTTGTGGTTGATGGGCGCCGCTGGCAGCTTGTGGTGGCTGTATGCGTGGACTTTTTGGATGGGTTTTAATTTACTGCTGCTGGTAATCTACCCTACCCTTATCGCCCCGCTATTTAATAAATTTCAGCCGTTAGAAGACGAAACTTTAAAAGCCCGTGTTACTGCGCTGATGCAGCGCTGCGGCTTTGCCGCCAAGGGCCTGTTTGTCATGGACGGCAGCAAACGCAGTGCGCATGCCAACGCTTACTTTACCGGCTTTGGTGCCAGCAAGCGCGTGGTGTTTTTCGACACGCTGCTCAAGCAGCTCAGCCCCGGCGAGGTAGACGCTGTGCTGGCCCACGAGCTAGGCCACTTTAAGCACAAGCACATCATCAAGCGCATTGTCAGCATGTTTGCCATGAGCTTGGCGGGTTTTGCACTGCTGGGCTACCTTAGCCAGCAAATTTGGTTTTACCTAGGCTTAGCCGTGCGCCCTGTGCCTAGCGGCCCTAACGACGCGCTGGCGCTGCTGCTGTTTATGATGGCCGTGCCTGTGTTCACGGTATTTATCTCACCGATTTTTGCGCAGTTCTCACGCAAGCACGAGTTTGAGGCCGATGCCTACGCGGTCGCGCAAACCAACGGTGCTGATTTGAAAAATGCCTTGCTTAAACTGTACGAAGACAATGCCTCTACCCTCACCCCTGATCCACTGTTTGTGAAGTTTTATTACTCGCATCCACCAGCATCAGAGCGCTTAGCCAGGATGACAGCATGAGTAGCGTATTAACTAAAAAAGACTGGGCCGCCAACCCAAGGCGCGCCTTGTCCGCCACAGAAATCATTACCCACCTGGTCGATCACCCCGGCTGGACATTAGATGGTGATGGCGCTCATGTAGCCATTCAAAAAACTTACGCCTTTGCCAATTACCTAGAGACGATGAGCTTCGTCAATGCAGTAGCCTTCATTGCCGAGCGGCACAACCACCACCCCGACTTGGCCGTGCATTACGGCAAATGCGTGGTGCGCTTTAACACCCACGATGTCAAAGGCATATCTGCTACTGACTTTGAATGCGCCACTGAAGTCGATGCATTGCTGCGCGCACGCTAAAACAATAGGTACTCACTTTTGACCACACAACCCGGCATCGTCGTTGCCAGCTTTGGCCGCCACTGCATGGTGGAAACCCCAGACGGCACACGCACGCTGTGCCACCCGCGCGGCAAAAAATCTCAAGTGGTTGTAGGCGACCATGTGCAGTGGCTGCCCAGCACCGACGAAGGAACGGTTGAGAAGGTAGACAAACGGCGCAACCTGCTCTACCGCCAAGACGAAATTCGCACCAAAGAATTTGCCGCCAACCTAGACCAAGTACTGATTTTGATAGCCGCTGAGCCCGAGTTCTCAGAGCACCAGCTCACCCGCGCATTGATCGCATGCGAGGCGGCCAAGATCAAACCCCTCATCGCACTGAACAAAAGCGATCTGCCCGAACCGTTTGAGCTGGCTTGGCTGCGCCTTGCCCCCTACCGCCACATGCACTACGGTGTGCTACCGCTGTGTCTGCGCTTGTCGGGCGATGTAGACAAGGCGCACTTGATGAAGCACTTGGGTGGTAAAACTACGCTGATTCTTGGCCCCAGCGGCACAGGTAAAAGCACCTTAATTAACTTACTAGCTCCCGGTGCACGCGTGCTGACCAACGAAATTTCGCAAGCACTCAATTCAGGCAAGCACACCACCACCAGCACTACGCTGTACTGGATAGGCGATGACAAAAAAACCGCCCTGATCGATTCTCCAGGGTTTCAAGAGTTTGGCCTGCACCATATCGAACCCACAGGCTTAGCATCGCTCATGCCCGACATTGCCGCACATTTGGGGCAATGCAAGTTCTACAACTGCACCCACCTGCACGAGCCGGGCTGCGGCGTGATTGCAGCAGTTAAACCCCAACCCGGTACTGACGACATTTGCGCACGGCGCTACCGTTTGTATGGTGAATTGTTTGCCGAGCTGAGTGCGCCACCCAACTATTAATTCTAAAAGCTATTAATTTAATAGCTGCTTGAGCTTTAATAGCCTGGGTTACTGGCCTACTACGTTAATAAAAATGCTACTGGAAGTGCTTTGGATGGTGCTTTCTTGCTTTGCATTCACGATTAGTTGCTCTAGAACGCGCCCGGCCACCCGTCTGCCCTTCTGTCAGCGACCAGGTCAATGGAGCACAGCAACGTTCGGTGTGCCTATGACAAACAATAAAGGACCGCAGGTCCGTTTGGCATAGGCATACCATGCAGTGCTGCGTGACCGCGAGGTAACAGCACAGAGCAGCCCAATCAAGCTACACCACAGTTACGGGCGCTTGGCGATCACTTGGTCTACCACGCCATAGTCTTTGGCCTCATTAGCTGACAACCAGTAATCACGCTCTACATCGCGGGCTACTTTCTCGATGGTCTGGCCAGTGCGTTCGGCCAAGATTTTATTGAGCTGTTCGCGGGTTTTTAAGATCTCGCGGGCCGAGATCTCGATATCGCTGGCCGGGCCGCGTGCGCCGCCCGATGGCTGGTGAATCATCACGCTGGCGTTGGGCAGTGCAATGCGTTTGCCTTTGGCACCAGCGGCCAGCAAGAAGGCGCCCATGCTGGCGGCCATACCAGTGCACAGGGTAGACACATCGGGTTTAACGAAGTTCATCGTGTCAAAAATCGCCAATCCTGCGCTGACCGAGCCGCCAGGCGAGTTGATGTACAGGTAAATATCTTTATCCGGGTTCTCGCTTTCTAAAAAGAGCAATTGGGCTACTACCAAGTTAGCCATGTAGTCCTCAACTGGACCCACCATAAAGATGATGCGTTCTTTCAGCAGACGCGAATAAATGTCGTAGGCGCGTTCACCGCGGCCTGACTGCTCGATCACCATAGGCACCATGCCCAAGGCTTGCGCGGGTTCAAAAGTTTTGTCTACAAAAGTGTCAAAGCGGCTCATTAAAAAATCTCCTAGAGGTGTCTGCTGCAGCGGATACTGTACCAAGTAAATAGGGCCTGCATCTGTCGATGCAAGCCCTATCCTATTATTTACATGCTAATTGTGTGAAGCGCCCTGCTTTGCAGCGTGTGCAGCACACAGTGCAGGGCGCTGGCCCAGCAGCTTACTGTTGGCCCATCAGCTCATCAAACGAGACTGATTTTTCAGTGATTTTGGCTTGTGACAGCACAAACTCGGTCACATTGTTTTCAATGATGATGGCCTCTACTTCGGCCATGCGGTTGTTGTCGCTAAAGTACCAACGAACAACCTCAGCTGGTTTTTCGTAGCTGGCAGCCAGCTCTTCAACATGGCTCTTGATCTGCGCTTCAGTGGCTTGCAGTTTGTTGTTGCGCACCAGCTCGGCTACCACTAGGCCTAGGCGCACGCGGCGCTCGGCTTGTGGGCGAAACACATCGTCAGGAATCGGCGCTTTGTCGGCGTCTTTGATACCGCGTTGCTTCAAATCTGCACGGGCGCTGTCGATCATGCGGGTAAGTTCTGACTGCACGCTGCTCTTGGGCAGGTCTAGCTCGGCGCTGGCCGCTAATGCATCCATAGCAGCATTTTTATTTTTGGACATCAGGCGGAATTTAACTTCGCGCTCTAGGTTTTTCTTGATATCGGAACGCAGGCCATCAACGCTGGCGTCAGGAATGCCTAGCGACTTGGCAAATGCCTCGTTCACTTCAGGCAGGTGCACGGCTTCTAGCTTTTTTACGGTAACTAAAAAGTCAGCCGTTTTGCCGGCGATGTCTTTAGCTTGGTAATCGGCTGGAAAAGGCAGCGGGAAGGTTTTGCTTTCGCCAAACTTCATGCCACGCACAGCGTCATCAAACTCTTTGAGCATCTGGCCTTCGCCGACGATGAAGGTAAAGTCTTCGGCCTTGCCGCCTTCAAAAGCTTCGCCGTCAATCTTGCCAATAAAGTCTACTGTCACGCGGTCGCCTGCTGCGGTAGGTGCATCAGCGCTGCGCTGGGCAAAAGTTTGGCGCTGTTTGCGCAAAATCTCGATCGTGCGATCTATAGCCGCGTCGGTCACGTCGGCAGATAATTTTTCTATGGTGGCTTGGCTAATGTCGCCCAGCTTGACTTCAGGAAACACCTCAAACACGGCGTCAAAGCTGACTTGGCCTTCGGGCGCGCCTTCTTTTTCGGTGATGGTGGGCTGGCCTGCCACACGCAGCTTGGCTTCGTTTGCAGCCACAGAGAAAGCCTCGCCTACTTTGTCGTTCATGACCTCGTAGTGCACGCTGTAGCCGTAGCGTTGCGACACAATGTTCATAGGCACTTTGCCGGGACGAAAACCGTCGATTTTGACTTGGCGGGCCAGCTTTTTAAGGCGGGCTTCGACTTCAGATGTGATGGTGGTGACTGGCAAGGTCAAAGTGATCTTGCGTTCGAGTTTTTCGAGGGTTTCAACGGCTACGGCCATGGTGGGTCTCTTTGGGAAAAATCTGTTCGGATAAGTGGTGCGCGGGGGGGGACTCGAACCCCCACACCATTGCTGGCGTCAGGACCTAAACCTGGTGCGTCTACCAATTTCGCCACCCGCGCGGTTTTTTTCAATGCGGCCTAGCAATGCTTGGGCCGCTGAATTAGATCAGCCTTCTATTTTAACTCGGAAATATGCCTCTGGGCTAGGCCCTTCTAGAAGCGGACCCCGCTATGCCATGGGCCGATTAAAGGCGCTGCATCTTACAAGTGGTGGGCATTTCGGCCTTGGCTGCGTCGATGGTTTTAACCACCCGAAACCCGAAACCCGAGCCTTCCACGTCGAATTTCACGCCGGGTGTACCCACTTTGTCCATCAAACCCACTACCAATTGCTGCTGAAACTGGTGGTCTGCAGCGCGCATGACCCCCTTTTGCCCGGCAAAGGTAACGCTCGCCTTCTCCAGCGCCAAGCTGAGCGCTGCAACATCTAAAGCTCCCACCACGGGAACCAGTTTCGCACTGTTTTGATTCGGCGAAGCAATCTCCAGTGCTTGTGCCAGCGCCTCGATCATCAGCTGCATGCGCATATGCACATAGTCGTCCAGCGGCTGGGGAAAGCGCTGCTTAAAGCTTTGGTAGAAGGCTTCAGATTCTTTGGTGGCTACGTTGGGCAGCCAGTCGGCCACGGCGACTACCTTGCCAACGCCTGCATCGCCAATGGCAGCAGGCGCGCCCAGTGCGTTGCCGTAGAAGGTGTAGAACTTGCCTTCATAGCCAGCTTCTTTGCAGGCCTTGACCAGCAAAGTCAGGTCGTTACCAAAGTTGCCGGTCATCAGGGCTTGCGCGCCGCTGGCTTTGATTTTGGCCGCATACGGTGCAAAGTCTTTGATGCGGCCCAGCGGGTGCAGCTCGTCGCCTACGATGGCAATGTCGGCACGTTGCACACCCAATTGGCGGCGTGCCTCGCGCAGCACGGCTTGGCCAAAGCTGTAGTCTTGGCCCATCAGGTAAACAGATTTAACGCTTTTATCATCTTTTAAAACTTCCATCAGCGCAGCCATACGCATGTCGGCATGTGCGTCAAACCGAAAATGCCACGGGCTGCATTTCTCGTTAGTCAGTATGGGGTCGACGGCGGCGTAGTTTAAAAATAGTACGCGCTTGGCAGGCTCACGTTCGTTGTGTTTGTTCACCGCATCGATCAATGCGGCGGCCACGGCAGAGCTGTTTCCCTGGCAAATAATTTGCACGCCATCGTCAATCGCAGCACGCAAGGTAGACAGCGCTTCTTCAATTTGGCCTTTGCTGTCGTAGCGCACCAGTTCAAGGCGGCGCACATCCAACACTGGAGCCGCTAGGCAATTACCGGGGGCACATAGTTTAGGTAACGCAAATGCATCGGTGCGCAACTTCACGCCGCCGCGCGCGTTCACACGCTCGCAGGCCCACAGCAAGTTGCGAAAAACAGCCTCGCCTGTGTTGCCGAACGGGCCGCTCAGGCCCTCTATCATTGCTATTTTAATAGTAGCTGCTTGAGCAGGATTTACTTGGGTTAGCGCATCAAAAGGCTTTAAAAAACCACCTGATATGGTCACGAAACCAAAACTTTTCAATACCCCACGGCGAAATTTATTCATTGCAATGATTCCCTTGAAAACACACCACATGTCTGCAGATACAGGCCATGCGGCAAACGCACTGCGCTAATAGTGGCGCAACAGCAAAGCCGTGAAGTGTATAGGAGTTTTTACTATGTTTTTTACTACTACCCCAGCATCTAACTTACACCGCGCCGCACGTTATGGCTACGCGCCCGCAGCTTTCTTCAACGGCCACGGTACAGACACCGCCTTGCCTTCATCGGGCAAAAGCGTACGTGTAGACAGCGACGACGCCAGCGTCACGTTGTCACTCGACGTGCCAGGCTTGGCCAAAGAGCATTTAACTATCGCGATTGAAGGCGATGTGGTGCGTGTCGAATCTAAAGCCGATGCACCGCGCAGTTTTAAGGCGGCCTACCAGTTGGCAGCGGAGATTGATGCTGCTACTAGCCAAGCCAAGCTAGAGTACGGTGTGCTGACACTCAAACTTGGCAAACTGGTGCCAGTAAGCCGCGAGACTGTGCTGTCGATCAGCTAAGCACTCGAAGCTTAAACGCCAGCTATAGCGTCCAGCGGCCAACGCGGCTTCACGTCAAACGTGTAGTCCGTGCGCAGCTGGGCGCTGCCTGCTTGCCAGCGCATGGCAGCAGCCATGGCAATCATGGCGCCGTTGTCGGTGCACAGATGCAGCTCGGGGTAATGCACACGCACACCGCGCTGGGCACACGCTGCATTAAGTTGTTGGCGCAGTGATGTGTTAGCACCCACACCACCCGCCACCACTAAGCGCTGCAAGCCAGTCAGTTGCAATGCTTTGAGTGATTTTTTCATCAGCACCTCAGTTATGGCCGCTTGTGTGCTGGCCGCCATGTCAGCGCGGGCCTGGTCAGTTAAATTTAAAAGCAAATCCGCGCGCACGCGTGCACCTTCGGGCACATCGGCCACGAGGCGTTTGATTTGCGTCAGCACCGCTGTTTTTAGCCCGGCAAACGAAAAGTCTAAATCACCACTGTGCAGCAGCGGGCGCGGCAGTTTGTAGGCTGTTGGGTCGCCGCTTTCTGCCAGCTTGGCCAGCGCCGGGCCGCCGGGGTAGCCCAGGCCCAGCAGCTTGGCTGATTTGTCAAACGCCTCGCCTGCAGCGTCGTCAATCGTCTCACCCAGCATTTGGTAGTCGCCCACGCTGTTCACCCGCATCAGCTGCGTATGCCCACCCGACACCAGCAGCGCCACAAACGGAAACTGCGGTGGATCAGCGCTTAAAAAGGGCGACAACAAATGCCCCTCAAGGTGATGCACACCGATGACCGGCTTGCCCCACGCCGCTGCCATCGCGCACGCCGCACCCGCACCCACCAGCAGCGCACCCGCCAAGCCCGGCCCGCGCGTGTACGCTACACAATCGATAGCTGCTTGAGCAGTATCTGCGGCCTGCAAGACCTCTTTGGTTAATGGAATGATGCGGCGAATATGGTCCCGACTGGCCAGCTCAGGCACCACACCGCCATAGGCTTGGTGCATGGCAATTTGGCTGTGCAGCGCGGCAGCCAGTAGCGTAGGCACACCCGCGCCTTCACGTACAACGCCAGCTTGCACTAGCGCTACACCCGTTTCGTCACACGAAGATTCAAACCCTAAAACAATCATCACAGCCTTGTAGTTGGCTCGATTTTTGCACATATTGTGCTAATGAAAGCACAGCCCACCGCCGAAGCACCCCATACGACCGATGTTGCGCACCACGAACGTGCTGTTATGCCGCGCGCAGCGACGCGCCCTGCGCGCTCCGACTTGCGCATTGTGGTGGTAGCCCCAGAAACACTCACGCCCGATGCATCCGACCAAACCGCCACTAATGAGGCTGAGCGTTCGCGCCAACTACGCATTGGCCTGCTCGAAAATGGCTATAACCTGATTGCCGTGTTACCCGCAGACAGTTTTTTAGAGCAGCGCCTAGCCCAGTTACAGCCCGATATGGTGATTGTGGACGCCGAGAGCGATGCACGCGATGCGCTGGAGCACGTAGTGGTAGCCACGCGTAACGAGCGCCGCCCGATTGTAATGTTTACCAACGACAACGACACCACGCATGTCAAAGATGCAGTAGCTGCAGGTGTGTCTGCCTACATCGTTGCAGGTTTAGCACCCGAACGCATACGCCCTATTTTGGACGTGGCGATGGCCCGGTTTGAACACGAGCAGGGCCTGCGCCGTGAACTGGCCGATGCCAAAAGCGAGCTGCAAGAGCGCAAGGTGATTGACCGCGCCAAGGGATTGCTGATGCAGCGCCAGGGGTTGAGCGAACAAGCCGCCTATGACAAACTGCGCAAAACAGCTATGGACAAAGGCCTCAAGTTGTCCGATGTGTCGCAGCGTATGCTGGATGTGGCGGATCTGCTAATTTGAGTGTTAGCCCAAATTGCGCTTTGCACAATTTTGGTGCTTTTAGTGCAACCCGGCTTTTTTAATTGCCAGTCAATGTTGAACGGCAAACTATGTTTAACCATTAAATAACGCTGAGCAGTAAAGCCCTCATTTTTCTTCTCTAATCAACTTTTTTATCAACCTGACGCTTAGCCCATTGTCCAATAGCGCCTGCCATAGACACAAACTCGCTAGGCATCATAATGATAGTGGTGGTGTTTTGCTCAGCGCCCACTTCGGTAATCATCTGCATTCTGCGAAGTTCAAGCCCGGCGGGGTTTTCCATAATGACACCAGCGGCTTCTTTCAGTTTCAAAGAGGCCTCCAGCTCAGCTTCAGCCTTGATAATGCGGGCGCGTTTTTCGCGTAAAGCCTCTGCTTCTTGCGCCATAGCGCGTTGCATCGACTCTGGGATCTCCACGTTGCGCATTTCAACCCGCGTCACCTTCACGCCCCACGGTTCGGTGGCCGAATCAATGACCAACCGCATGTCGGTGCCCAACCGTTCTTGCTCTTTGAGCACGTCGTCTAGCGTGTGGCGACCAATGATATTGCGTAGCGATGTCAACGCCACCTGAATGACCGCACCGTCTACATCGCGCACCTCAATCACAGATTTCACCGGATCAGTAATGGCATACCAAATGACCGCTGTAACTTTCACCGGCACGTTATCTTTGGTGATCGTTTCTTGCTGGTCAACCGACGCTGTGATGGTACGAATATCTACCATGCGTTGCCATTCAATAGCAGGAATAATCCAGTACAAACCTGGGCCACGTAACCCCTGCAATTTGCCCAGTCGGAATACCACTGCACGCTGGTATTGATTAGCAATGCGCAGACCTGACAACGCAAAAACTACCAGTAGAACTAAGATCGCGACGGTTGGAATATTCATGGTATTTCCTTAAAAATCTTACCTGTCATTTTGAAACTGCGGGCGCAGTGCGGTGCACATCATGGTCCACCACGCCGTCTTCGGCAGATGGCAGATCAAACCATTCGGTATGTGCCATGCTGGCGATGGTGTCTGCATAACCAGCTTGCGAATGTGCCCGCATGGATGTAGCCGAAAACTCATAGTCTTTGGTATCGTTTTCAAACGGCCTGCTCTGGTAAATCAGTTCAACTAAATTGATGACACCGGCGTCGGCATAGTCATGCATTAATTCAGCCTCGCCCGCTCGCCGCCGGTTGGCTGGCACGCGTTCTAGCGCGTCGGCTAACTGCTTGCGCAGTGACAAAATCCGTTTGAATGCAGTAGTGGCCTGGCGGGTACGGCTTGAATAGACAATATCTTTTTGGCGTGCAGCCACTTGCGCCATTTTTTGCGGAATCTCACCCCTGGCGCTGAACAAATCCACCTGAAACACCAAAGCGCTGACATCTTCGTCTTGGTCCAGCATGTACTGCAGTGGTGTGTTGCTGACGATGCCGCCATCCCAGTAGTAAGCGTTGTCAATTTTCACCATCGGCAATGCGGGCGGCAAAGCACCACTGGCCATAATGTGTTCAGGCCCCAAGCGTTCTTTGGTGGTGTCAAAAAATATATTATTGCCCGTTGCTATGTTCACTGCGCCTACGCTAAGCCGGGTTTCGCCGCTATTGAGGCGGTCAAAATCAACCAGTCTCTCCAGTGTGGTGCGCAACTCTGATGTGTCGTAGAAACTGGTTGCGCTTGTCGCATCGCCCTGTTGCCAAAGATTCACCTTGCGCGGGCTGAAGAAACCTGGCTGGCCCATCATCACGGTCATCCAGGTGCTGGCAGCCGTGGCCCACGGCCCCAGCAGCGCGGTAGACAGTGTTAAGGGTGAGAAAGGTGCGGCATTGCGTGCAGTGATGGTGGTCCAAAACTCTTCCAGCCGTGCCACGCGCTGGTCGGGCGCATTGCCAGCAATAATGGCGCCATTAATAGCGCCTATCGACACGCCACACACCCAGCTGGGGTGGCATTTAGCCTCGGCCAGTGCTTTGTACACGCCCACTTGGTACGAACCTAGCGCGCCACCACCCTGCAGCATCAGTGCTACACGCTGGTAGCGGGCGGCAAGTTCCGCAAAAGTCTGTTTTTGTGCAGCAGGTTTTACGGCCTTTTTAGCCGGTGGTTTTACTGCGGTTTTGGCGACTGGTTTTTTAGTGCTCATACTGTGTCTTTCAGGTAGTCGTGCACTACCTCGCCCATGCCCAGCGTCAAATCGGCCACAAAATGCAGTGCCGACACCACCTCTAGTACCGGTAGGCGCGCCACATCGGCAATTACGTGCTGGTACAGCTGCAATGCTGCCGGGGCAGTCCATGCGCCTTTCACCTGAATATCTTCTAGCTGGTAGCGCACCAGCTCCAAAATACGCGGTGTGCCGTCAACATGCGGAATAATTTTGACCAAATAATTAGGCGATTGCATGGCCCGGGTTACAGCGGCCGTGTCGACAGCTTTGTGTTTGTAGCCCATGGTACCCACGGCACACACTTGGCTGCCGCAATGCAAGGTGCCCACTATCACTTCGCCTTCATGGGATATTTTGGGTGTGGCCAGCTTTTTAGGAAAGCCCCACAGCTCACGTCCACCAGCAATCGGCGCGTCGTCGTCTAGGTACATGGAATGCACGTAGCTACCATGCTCTCCGTTGAAGGTTACCGGTATGACTTGGCCCGACTCGGTATAGTCGCCAAACCCTGTGGAGTCTGGCATGCGGATAAATTCATACTTCACAATCGGCTCTGCCACCTGCAAAGGCTCTGGCACCACCGCTGCCAACGCAGCCGGGTCGGTGCGGTAGCTGATGATGATGTACTCGCGGTTGTAAAACCTGTAGGGTGGTCTGGGAAAAGACGGGTTAGTCAGCGGCATGGCAAAGGCCTGCTCGCGCACTTGTTGGATGTTCATGGCGTGGGCCTTGTTGGTGGGCTGGCGTTAATAGGCTTTTGCAGCACTGCTTTGGTCAGTGCTATTGCGCTGTCCAGCCGCCATCTGCTGCCCATGCCACACCGCGAATATTATCTGCTGCCGGTGAGCACATAAATACAGCCAACTCACCTAATTGTTCGGTAGTAGTGAACTGCAGAGATGGTTCCTTTTCGCTCAGTAGTTCTTTGGTAGCTTGCTCAACAGTGATCTTTTCGTTAGCAGCGCGATCGTCAATTTGTTTTTGCACCAGCGGCGTAAGCACCCAGCCGGGGCAAATAGCGTTGACAGTCACGCCAGTGGTTGCTGTCTCTAGCGCCACCACTTTGGTCATGCCTACGATACCGTGCTTGGCTGCGACATAAGCCACTTTGTTGGCCGAGCCAACCAAGCCATGCGCCGAGGCGATGCTGATCACGCGGCCCCAGTTTTTAGCACGCATACCCGGGATAACCAAGCGCATTGCATGAAACGCAGCACTCATGTTGATAGCAATGATGGCGTCCCACTTTTCTATTGGAAAGCTCTCAATAGGTGCTACATGCTGAATGCCTGCGTTGTTGACCAAAATATCCACGCCACCAAATTCGCTAGCCGCATACTGCACCATGGCCTCTATTTCAGCAGGTTTACTCATGTCGGCTGCGTGATAGCCCACATTAACACCCAATGCGGCCACCTCGTCTTTAGGGCCTTGGGAATCACCAAAGCCATTCAAAATAATATTAGCGCCTTGTTTAGCCAGTGATTTGGCTATACCTAAGCCAATACCGCTGGTAGAACCCGTGACCAGCGCTGTTTTCCCTTTAAGCATGTGTAACTCCTGATAAAGCCCGGACGAACCTTTTATGTAGGGCTAGTGTACGAACTTTCTTAAAACCTGATCTGTGCAAACTAACTTTACAAACTTCGAGCCCAGAACAAGCGCACCAACAAAGTGCCAACTACTTGGCACAGATCTAGCTAGCAGCCTATTAAGGTCATAGACGATCCACTGGTTCTTCAGTCTGCGCAACGGCGCGCAAGCAAACGAGCCATCCCAGAACGAAGGCGTTCTCGGCGCAAACAGGTGTTCCTGCAAAGGAATAGCTTGCTTGCTGCAGAGAGCGCTTTTTTTGTTTTCCGATTTTGTAATTAATGTGATGGAGTGATGAAATGAACAACTTGCCGCAAGCCAAACTTAGCCGCCGCCGTATTTTGCAAATAGGCGCTGTAGGTGCCGTAGGCGTATCGCCCGCCCTGCGTAGCGTGGTGTATGCCCAAGGCTCAGACGCGCCAGAGAAGAAAGAAGTGAAAATTGGCTTTATTCCGCTAACCGATTGCGCCAGCATTGTGATGGCCTCGGTGCTGGGTATTGACCAAAAATACGGGGTCAAAATAGTCCCCAGCAAAGAAGCTAGCTGGGCCAGCGTGCGTGACAAGCTGCTGTCGGGCGAAAATGACATGACTCACTTACTGTACGGCATGGCCTACGGCACACAGCTGGGCATTGGCGGCCCCAAGCGCGATATGAACGTACTGATGACGCTGAACCAAAACGGTCAAGCCATCACTTTAAGCAAAAAACTGGCCGACAAAGGCGCGGTAGACTTGCCCGGCTTGGCCAAGCTGATGGCGGCTGAAAAACGCGAATACACCTTTGCACAAACCTTCCCCACTGGTACGCATGCTATGTGGCTGTACTACTGGCTGGCCTCGGGCGGCATTGACCCCTTGCAAGGCGCTAAGGTGATCACCGTGCCACCACCGCAGATGGTGGCTAACATGCGCGTGGGCAATATGGACGGCTACTGTGTGGGCGAGCCATGGAACCACCGCGCTATTGCCGACGGCATTGGCATTACAGCGCAAACCACGCAAGATATTTGGAAAGACCACCCTGAAAAGGTGCTGGGCACCACGGCAGACTTTGCCAATAAGAACCCAAACACCTGCCGCGCCGTGACGGCTGCCATTATTGAGGCAGGCAAATGGATTGACGCCAACTTGGCCAATAAAAACAAAATGGCCGAAACGATTGCCGACAAAAGCTATGTCAACACCAGCGTAGACGTGATCAACCAACGCATCTTGGGTCGCTACCAAAACGGGTTGGGCAAGACATGGGATGACCCTAACCATATGAAGTTTTTTAACGATGGTGGTGTTAGTTACCCTTACCTGTCCGACGGTATGTGGTTTATGACGCAGCATAAACGCTGGGGTTTGCTGAAAGACCATCCCGACTATTTGGCTGTAGCCAAAGCAGTCAACCGTACCGACATTTACAAGCAAGCAGCCGCTGCGGCCAAGGTCAGCCTGCCCAAAAGCGATATGCGCAGCAGCAAAATGATTGATGGCGTTACGTGGGATGGCACCAACCCAGCTAAGTACGCTGACGGTTTCAAGATCAAAGCATAGTTTTTTTATCAAGGAGCGCACCATGGTTGCAGCCATCTTTCACAAGCCATTGCCGGTAGCAGAAGGTAAAAAGCCTACCGCTATTAAAGTAATAGCTGCTCGAGCAGGTTCTACGGCTTCAAATGCCGAAAACATATCTAATCCAGCACTGGATGCAATACCCAAGCTACCCATAGACTGGCGCGCATGGTGGCTCAAAGTAGTGCCTCCCGTACTTGGGCTTGCACTATTGGTGGGCATTTGGGCTATGGTGTCTATCACCACCAGCAACAACATTCCTACACCGTGGGCTACCGCACAGCAAGCGGTGCAGGTATTTAGCGACCCGTTCTACCAAAAAGGTCCTAACGATCAAGGTATTGGCTGGAATATCTGGAGCTCACTCAAGCGCGTGGCTGTGGGTTTTGGCTTGGCCGCACTGGTGGGTATTCCGCTGGGCTTCATGATAGGGCGATTTACGTTTTTGTCGCGCATGGTCAATCCGCTGATCAGCCTGCTGCGTCCTGTGTCGCCACTGGCTTGGTTACCGATTGGTTTGTTGGTATTCAAAGGCGCGCACCCCGCCGCTATTTGGACTATCTTCATCTGCTCCATCTGGCCTATGGTGATCAACACCGCCGTAGGCGTGCAGCGCGTGCCGCAAGACTACATGAACGTAGCGCGTGTGCTAAATCTATCCGAATGGAAAATTATTACCAAAATTCTCTTTCCTGCGGTGCTGCCCTACATGCTCACAGGCGTATGCTTGGCTGTGGGCACTGCATGGTTAGTCATCGTTGCGGCCGAGATGCTGACGGGCGGCGTAGGCATTGGTTTTTGGGTATGGGACGAGTGGAACAACCTGAACGTCAAGAACATCATCATCGCTATTTTTGTGATTGGCTTTGTAGGGCTGCTGCTGGAATATGCACTGGTGAAACTGGCTTCAGCTTTTACTTATGAGGAGGTTAAGGGCTAAGGTTTTTAATTCGGACTGCCGGACGCGAAGGGCGCTAAGGTTGCGCGAAGGACGCGAAAGAATACCAAAAAGTATCTTTATAATTTTATATAAGAATAAATTATTAATTTCTAAATC
>JANLPQ010000042.1:0-2136 GCA_031367325.1 Polaromonas sp.
CTTGGCCGCTTGCACCCGCACGAAGGTCTTCATGGCTTCTCGAAAAATGTCCGACTTGTCCATCTGGGTGTCGGCCACTTCCAGAGCTTTCTCGTAGAGGGCATCGTCAATAGTGACCGTGGTACGCATGGGTAACTTTCATTTTTACATCAATAATGATGCAAATATACATCAAAAATAGCGTCATAACAAGATTTGCACAGCCGCTGACACCGTTATTACAGTGCACCATGTGTTGCACCGCCACGCACGGGGACAGCTCAGAGCGATGGCAGAACACTACAAATTCAATAGCTGCTTGAGAAGGTTTTACTTGGGTTAGCAGCCAAAAAAGATTGTAAAAAGACCTTTTGCGCAGATAAAAAAAGCTGGCTTGGACAGCCGGGTAGGCAGTGGGCAGTGCACGGTGCACGGTGCGACTGTGAGCAGGTGGTCTAGAAATATTTATTGTAAAAATAGTAATTTTTTGCAACAGAATTACCGGACTTGTCATTTGCTTTTTTACTTGCTGACAGCAAACGATTTTATGGGCGTTTTAGCCGTTCTAGGCCGTAGAACCTGCTCAAGCAGCTATGTAATTGATAGTATTTTGATACTGCATGAGCGCTGCATTGATGGCTGCAAATCAGCGCAACTGCCGCTAAAAACTTGAGGCACACCGCCTGAACGCGCAAATAAGTGTCAAAAATAACAGGGTCAATTGATACACTTTATGCCATTAGTACACAGCATGAATATGGCGAAGGCAAAGTGATGCGATTTAGAAACTCGACACAGAATAAAAACTATATCGCACTGGCTGTGATTGCTCGTGTGATTAGTTTCATACTGATAGTTTGCGGTTTGCAGCATTCAGTTGCATTTGCCCAAAATAATTGCGTGGTTTATGGAGGTGCTTGGGGTTTTGGAGGAACTTCTGGTACTCAGATTGGTGGAGTTAATGCTACTGCAGCCGCCGGTGCACTTATCGATTACGCAAACTCTCAGCCGCGTGTTGATCCGGCATGCGAATTAGAACATCGCTGGAATCAAGCAATATTTAATAGCTCTTCCGAAACTTGGAGAAACGGTGTTGTTACTCATTGGTTCACAACTCAATACTACAACTGTAGCTCCCCAACCTCTGCATACTTAGAACGGCCACCGAGACAATTTGAAGTTGATTGCCTTAAGCTGCGTATCGTAATCTCCCTCACCGGCCCCAGCACCACCCGCGTTTCCACCCCCGGCCCAGCCATCACCCAAACCGCTACCGTTACACGTAACGGCACCCCTGAGGCAGGCAAAGCCGTTAGCATCAGCGTCAGTGCTGGCACGGCTATCAGCGGCACCACCGACAGCAACGGCAACTACGCTTTCACCTACGTGCCTCCGCGCAACCCGGTAGTAGCCCAGCTAACGGCCACTTGCAGCGAATGCAGCAACACCGCCACCAAAGCGATTAGCGTGACGGGTGGCAATGAAAGCTGCCCCGCCGACCCTGGCACGGTAGAAGGCAATCCGATCAGCCCCGCGCTAGCGCATAAGGTGCAAACCGAGACTGACTACACCGACAGCGCGCCGCATGGCCTGGGCCTGTCGCGCCATTACCGCAGCAGCCTGGAGGTGGCGTTTGCCAGCATGGGCAGCGGCTGGAGCCACAGCTACGCGGGCCGCATCAACATTACCGACGACAAATTTGCCAGCATTTCGCTAGGCAGCGGCTACAGCGCCTATTTTCAGCGTGACACGCCCTCCAGCGCTTGGTATGCCAGCCCTGCCAACACGTCTAACCCCGACCGCCTAGACCAATCAGGTGATACCTTGGTCTACAAACGCGACAGCGACAACAGCCGCTGGACGTTTACCAACACCAGCCCCGGCCAGTTGCCTATCGTTGACGCCCGCCTTACCAGCATTACCCAGCGCAACGGCTGGACCATGAACCTCACGTACAACGCGGCAGGCCAGCTAGCCCAAGTGAACAACGCATTTGGCCGCAGCCTGGCCTTTGCCTACAACGGCAGCGGCCAGCTAGCGCAGGTGACCACGCCCGATGGCCGCGCCATTACCTACAACTACGCCGCCAATGGTGCGGTGCAAACGGTGAACTACCCCGCCACCAACGGCGTGCCCACCAGCAAAACCTACCACTAC
>JANLPQ010000048.1:0-42547 GCA_031367325.1 Polaromonas sp.
ATCGACGCCGCATCGCGCCACTTTTTTACCCAATGCGGCGTACCCCGCTGGGCTGAGCTGGAAAAAGCCACTGGCGTGCTAGGCACGCCGCTGGTCAGCATCACCACTAATTTTCTGAAAACCGCCAGCTACGGCGACACCTTGCTTGTGCACAGCCATATCGCCGAATGGCGCGACAAAAGCTTTGTGCAGCGCTACCGTGTAGTGCGCACGCGGCCCGATGGCGATGAAGACGTGATTTTGGAATGCGACGAAGTCCGCATATTCGCCACGCGGCGCGAAGACGGCAAAAATGGCATACGCGCCGTAGCCGTACCAGCGGATATTCGGGCGCTGGTGGATGGCTAGGGGTTACTAAGTGCAGTATGCAGAGAAAGCCCGTTAATCTAACTATTTTTAATAAAAATAGGCTTTCTAGGCCGTAGATACTGCTCAAGCAGCTATACAATTAATAGTACTCTAACTTAAGCTGCTAGGCTCACTACACAACCATCTTGCTGTGCTTGCATAGCAAACTTTACTGGCAAGAACTGCTCAATCACTTGCGCGTTAGTGCGCGTGTGTGGCGTTAGCTCTGTTGCAAAATATTGCCCAGCCGCTAGAGTTTTGTCGCCATACACTGCCGCCAGTGCCAGCGGGATCATTAGCTGGTCTGCCAAGTGTGGCCCCACGGGTGCCGTGTGCGCTTGGTAGGCACGCACCTCTTGCAGCACGTTGCGCGCTACTTGCTCGGCGCTCACGCCGCGTTCGCCGTAGGCGGCAAACTGCTCAGTAATTTGTTCGTACTCTAGCGTCACTAGCAGCGCGTTACCCGGCCCTTCGTTGGCACGCAAGGCACGGTTATGCATCTGGTCATCACGCCAGCCCAACGCGTTTTGCAGCACGGCCAGCTCGCGCTCAGCCACGCCTTTGGGTACGCCCGCGTGCAGGCTCTCGGCATACGCGTTGCGCAGCGCGCCGCGTTGCATGATGTGAATGGGCTTCATACGCGCAACAGGCGCACGCACGCGTACCTGCACCTCGCCGCCACCTGCTGGGTAGAACCCGTGGCGGCGCAGCTCAGTTTCAAACAACACGCTATCTGCGTCGCAGAAGTAAGGCGACACTTGATTTAAAAAGACGTTGCTCAAAAACGAAAACGACGGTGCCATCGGGTTGTGCGTTCCGCCGCGCAGCGTAAGTGTAGAGACGCCATCCGCCATCACCAGCGGCCACAGCACGGTTTGCAATACCAGCATGCAGCTGCCTGCAGAGCCGATGGCAAATTCATAGTCACCCGCACAAATCTTGCCGGGTGTAAAGGTTAACGATGTTTCGCCAATTTGCACCGCCTCGGCCGCTTTGTTCACAGCTTGCGTCTTTTCCACCCCGCCGCCCACAGCCACTGCAGCCTGCACACAAGCCAAGTGCTGGCGCATCAACCCCGGCTTGGGGCGCCTCGCTCGAATGTTGTCTATGTGAAAAGGCTTGCCAGTAATCAAGCTCAGCGCCAACGCAGTACGTAATATTTGCCCACCGCCTTCGCCTAGTGAGCCGTCTAATTCGATCATTTTTTTATTTCACTATTTACTGGTAGGTGACTACAAATTTCTTGCATCAACTCGCTCAATTTCTCTAGGGTTTTGTGCGCGATACCATGCTGTCTTACCACTGCACTGATGACTTGCTCTAAGGTTAACGGTGGTGACCCTCCAAACCCATACACAACACGCTTCCGGGAAAAGTCCGTCTTAATATCTAACGTTCCGTCTTCTAGCTCAATTAGATCGTCAACATATTCAAGCCTACGATTAACTGAAATTCCATGCCCCCACTCTAAATGCGGAGCAACAGCATGATTCGCCAAGTTGCGGTAATCTTTCACTGCCGCTATAAAGTCACCATCATTCAGGCATAGCAGCGCCTCTTTAAATGACGGGTATGCACTCCATCCTTCTCCAACTTTTTCTAAGGCTGCCATTTTTTCCCTATTATTCAAATACCTATTTTTTTTATCATGTGACAGCTCATCCTTATAAAACGAATGAACATTCAAATTTGATTGATGAAGTATCTGGGTCACTGAGCCTACAAAACGCTCACGCAGCGAATAAGGTTGCTGCAAACAATAAGCCGACACAATCTCGACCATCGCACTGCGTATAGCCCATTGAGTATCTTCGTCATATTCAGGGAGAATTTTTGACCAAGATTGCAGATCAACAATTCGTGCCCCCCACATATTTAGTGAGTTTGAAAGTTCACGAAGATGATCGGCCACCAAGTCCTCGCTAGTGAAACGCCATTTATGATTCTTGACAAGCATTGAGCAATCATATGAAGCATGTTTTATGTGTTCGCTTGGCCATTTTTCATAGCGCTCATCAATAAACGCTTCATGCACCTTGAGATATAGTTTTTTTTCTAGCATTTAGATTATCCCTTCACACAAACCACCTGCTTCAAGGTGTACACCACCTCGACCAAATCACGCTGTGCGTGCATCACCGCATCAATGTCTTTGTAGGCCATCGGAATTTCATCAATCACGTCCGCGTCTTTACGACATTCCACACCCTCGGTGGCTTTCACTTGGTCAGCCACGGTAAATAGCTTTTTCGCCTTGGTACGGCTCATTGAGCGGCCTGCGCCGTGGCTGCAGCTCATAAAACTGTCCACATTGCCTTTGCCGCGCACAATAAAGCTTTTGGCACCCATGCTGCCGGGGATAATACCCAGCTCACCTGCTTTGGCACTGACTGCGCCTTTGCGAGTGACAAAAACCTCTTGCCCAAAGTGTGTTTCTTTTTGCACATAGTTGTGGTGACAGTTCACCGCCTCCAGGTGCGTTTCAAACGGCTTGGCAATGACTTTACGCAAGGCACCGATCACGCGCTGCATCATCACCTCGCGGTTTAAGCGTGCAAACTTTTGTGCCCAGCCTACGCCGCGTACATAGTCGCCAAAATACTGGGCACCTTCTTCAAAGTAGGCCAAGTCTTTATCGGGCAGATTACGCTGGTGAAGCTCAGCATCCTTTTTGGCCAGCTCAATAAAGTGCGTACCGATAGCGTTGCCCACGCCGCGTGAGCCGCTGTGCAGCATGACCCACACGCCACCCGCTTCGTCTAGGCAAACCTCGACAAAGTGGTTGCCACCACCCAGCGTGCCCATGTGGCGGTAGTTGTTGGTGTTTTTTAGGCGCGGGTAGTCCGCGCAAATAGCCTCAAACTCATCTACTAGTTGCGCCCACGCAGCATCAGCCTCGGTGGGTGGGGTTTCCCACGCGCCTTTGTCGCGGTTAGACCCATCGCGGCGAAACTGCTTGGGGCTCATGCCGTGTGGCACGGCCTTTTCAATCTCGCTGCGCAACACGGCCAAGCTGTCGGGCAAGTCGCGTGCATTCAAAGACGTTTTGCACGCGATCATGCCGCAGCCAATGTCCACCCCTACCGCAGCGGGAATGATTGCTTTGATAGTAGGAATCACGCTGCCAATCGTGGCACCAATGCCATAGTGCACATCAGGCATCACGGCGACGTGTTTAAACACGATAGGCAATTTGGCAACGTTTTCGATCTGCTGCAAAGCCTCGGCCTCTACAGGCACGCCTTGCGTCCACATCTTGACAGGCACACCGCCTGCGACTTCGTGTTGGTTGTAGTTTTTCATTTTTTACCTTCGCTACATAATTTTGCGTGTATCGCTCCAAATGATGCAATACCTTCATACCCAATCAAATTCTTGAGCATAGCGGGGTGACCCCTCTGCCCGAGTCACTCCTCTTCTCATGTCTTGTCAAACAGCTTCGTACCGCTGTCCGCATGGACAACGCATCCACTTGCTATTTGACGCTAGGTATATTGCACACGGCGTGCCAGCCATAAGAATTTGCCCCAAGTATTTTTTAAGCTATTGATTTAATTGGATATTTCCTATTTTTCTTAATTCTTGCAGATTAGTTAATATTCAATTTATTTCTTTATTTTATAAATTTAGCTAGTAAACTAGCTAAATGAAACGCAAAGTGGTGATTGGCTTTTTAGGCACGCAACTAGACTCAGGGCTGTCTAGCACCCGCTGGGAGAAGTGGCGGCCTACGGTGTCGTTGGCGCAGCATGATGAGCTGCAGGTTGACCGGCTAGAGCTGATGCACGATGTGCGCAACCTGGCGCTGGCGCAGCGTGTGCAGGCAGACATTGCGCAGTTGTCGCCGTCGACTGAGGTGCGTTTAGTAGAGATGAATCTAGCCAACCCGTGGGACTTTGGCGAGGTTTATGGCGCGCTGTATGACTGGGTGGGGCGATATGCCTTTGATACCGAGCGCGAAGAGTATTGGGCGCATATCACCACGGGCACGCACGTGGCGCAGATTTGCATGTTTCTGTTGGTAGAGGCACGGTTTATACCGGGTGTGCTGCTGCAGTCTGCTCCGCCACGTGGGCGGCAGCGTGAGGGCACAGGCAGCTACGAGCTGATTGACCTAGACCTGTCGCGCTATGACGCGATCAACACGCGGTTGAATGTGGCCCAGCTTGATGCTGTTTCGTTCCTTAAAAGCGGCATCGCCACCCGCAACGCACGCTTTAATACGTTGATTGAAGAGATTGAGCGGGTAGCGGTACGCAGCAAAGCGCCTATTTTGCTGACCGGGCCTACGGGTGCAGGCAAGTCGATGCTGGCTAAACGTATTTTTGAGCTGAAGAAAGCGCGCCACCAAATTGAAGGCGATTTTGTCGATGTGAACTGTGCCACCTTGCGCGGCGATGGCGCAGGCTCTGCGCTGTTTGGCCACAAAAAGGGCTCGTTCACTAGCGCTGCGGCAGACCGCCTTGGCCTGCTACGCACGGCAGATAAAGGCGTGCTGTTTTTAGACGAGATTGGCGAGATGGGTTTGGACGAGCAAGCCATGCTGCTTAAAGCGATTGAAGACAAGAGATTTTTGCCTGTGGGCGCAGATAAAGACGTACACAGCAATTTTCAGCTGATTGCGGGTACTAACAAAGATCTGCGCGCCGAGGTGGCGGCAGGCAGGTTTAGAGAAGATCTTTTTGCACGGATTAATCTGTGGACCTACACCCTGCCCAGCTTAGCGCAGCGACGCGAGGATATTGAGCCGAACATCGACCACCAATTGGCTGCAGCGTCGCTAGACCTTGGCAAACAAGTGCGTTTTACGACGGAGGCACGCGGCGACTATCTGCGCTTTGCGCAGTCGAGCGAGGCAATTTGGAGCGGCAACTTTAGAGACTTAAGCGCGTCCATCACGCGCCTGGCCACCTTGGGCGAGAACGCGCGCATCGGGGCGGCGCTGGTGGCAGCCGAGATTGCGCGGCTGCGTTGGCAGTGGCAAGGCGATGTGTCGCATAGCCCAACTTCGCCCGTGTCGCTCACCGATGTGATGGGCAGCGCAGCAGTTACTTTGGACTATTTTGACCGACTACAACTACAAGCCGTTATCACTGTGTGCCGCAAAAACAGCAGTATCAGCGACGCAGGCCGAGAGTTGTTTGACGTTTCGCGTACACAGCGCAGCGTGGTAAACGATGCCGACAGACTGCGCAAATATTTGCTTAAGTTCAACTTAACTTGGGAAAAGATTAAATATTGAATTGCACTTAAATTTTAAGTGTTTTAGCCCTGCAACCCAAGTAAATACTGCTCCAGCAGCTATAAAATTAATAGTACTCTAAAGTCGTTCACATTGGTATGCGTAGGCCCTGTGATGACCAAATCGTTGATCGTGTTGAAATAACCATACGCGTCGTTGCGGTCTAGATAGTCGGTGATCTTCATGCCTTGTGCGGTGGCGCGCTGCAAGGTGTCTGGGGCTACATAAGCGCCGGCGTTGTCTTCTACACCGTCGATACCGTCGGTGTCGGCAGCCAAGGCGTACACATTTTTAACTCCTTGCAATGCCAGTGCCAGGCCCATACAAAACTCGCCTGCTCTGCCGCCACGGCCTTTGGCTTGGCCTTCTTTGCGGGGCCGAATGGTCACTGTGGTTTCGCCACCGCTCAAAATAACGCAAGGCTTAGTGAAGGCACCTTTGCCTTGCGCAGCAGCGCGGGCCAGGGCGGCGTGCACTTTGCCTACCTCGCGTGATTCGCCTTCGATCTCGTCGCTCAGGATGTAGGTGTTAAGCCCGGCTGCACGCGCCATGGCGGCTGCTGCTTCTAGCGACTGCTGTGGTGTGGCAGTCATGTGCACCACGTGGCTTGCAAAGCGTGCGTCGCCGGGCTTGGGGGTCTCAAACGTACCGCCCTGCAAGCCTTCGCGCACAGCAGCGGGAATGTCAATGTTGTAGCGCATTAAGGTGGCCAAAGCCTCGGCGCAGGTGGTGGCATCGGGCACCGTGGGGCCGCTGGCGATGACGCTGGGGTCGTCGCCCGGTACATCGCTGATGGTGAGTGTGACCACTTGCGCGGGTGCGCAGGCTGCGGCCAAGCGCCCGCCTTTGATTTGCGATAAATGCTTGCGCACGCAGTTCATCTCGCCAATGCTGGCACCGCTGTTCAGCAGGTCTTGATTGATGCGTTGTTTGTCAGCAAACTCCAAACCCTCGACAGGTAAGGTGAGCAATGCAGAACCACCGCCAGAGATAAGACACAGCACCAAGTCGTCTTTAGTTAGCCCCTGCGTCATCGCCATGATGCGCAGCGCAGCAGCTAGGCCTGCGGCATCGGGCACGGGGTGGGATGCTTCAACTACTTCGATACGTTGCTTCAGCCCCGCAGGTCTTGGCGGGGTATGGTGATACCGCGTGACTACCAAGCCTTCAAGGTGCGCGTCTGCAGGCCAGTGCGCCTCTACCGCTTGCGCCATCGCGCCGCCCGCCTTGCCAGCACCTAAGACGATGGTTTTGCCTTTGGGTGGCTTGGGCAGGTACGCGGCAGTGTTGTGCAGCGGCAGCGCGCGCTGCACGGCGGCTTGGTACAGCGCTAATAAAAAGTCACGCGGATTGTCGGTGAAAGGAGCGGTATTAGCATTCATGCCTGTATTGTCACACTACCCGGCTAGCCCAAAAAAGCTAATCGAGACTACCGGTAGCGCGCCGCTATGTACGCAGGTGAGATGGTGTGTGAAAACCCAACGATTTCTGGTACCCCAGTAGGTGGACGGTTTTTACACACCATCTCACCCGAAGCAACGTAGCCAGGCAACTAGGCAGCTAAGCAGCCATGGCCAAAACTACGCTATGGCCTAGTGCTAGCGCCCGCTGTAAACCACTGCGCCACCAGTGCACGCTCAGCCTCAGTAATGCCCGTGCTGTTGTTCATGGGCATTTGCTTACTTACCACCACCTGCTGGTAAATATTTTGCGCATGCAGCTTGACGGCCTCTGGCGAATCTAGGCGTACGTTCTTCATTTGCACTTGGGCGTTGTGGCACATAGTGCAGCGTTGTTCAAACACTTTTTGCACTGCTGCATAGGTATTTTTGGATACATTTTCATCATTTAAGGCCGTAATACCTGCTCGACCAGCTACGCTATTTGTAGCACCAACCTCAGGTGGCTTCATCCACACTATCACACTTACCAGCACCGCCACACCCGCCAACGCCCACGGCAGCGGGTTGCGCGCACGGCCATGGTGCCAGCCGTGGCGCTGCACAAAAAACTGGCGTATCAGCGCACCAGCCAGCATCATAAAAAACAGCACTAGCCAGTTGTAGTGGTGCGTATACAAAAAGCTGTAGTGGTTAGACAGCATGGCAAACAGCACGGGCAGCGTAAAGTAGGTGTTGTGCACGCTGCGCTGCTTGCCGCGCTTGCCGTACAGGGCCAGCTCTTTGGCGGGCAGCTTGGTACCGCTGGTCATGGCGGCTACTACCTTTTTTTGCCCGGGGATAATCCACAAAAATACATTACCACTCATAGCCGTAGCCAGCGCAGCGCCCACTAGCAAAAACGCCGCCCGCCCAGCAAACCAGTGGCAAGCCAGCCAGCAGGTAAAGGCTACTAGGCACAGTGTTAGCGCACCGACGATCAGCTCGCCGTGTTTGCGAAAGCCCACTACCACGCAAATAACGTCGTAGATAAATCCAAACACTATTAGAAAACCAATTGCCACTGCAATGGCCACGCCGGGTGTCCAGTCCATCAACGACTTGTCGATCAAATACGTGCTGGCGTTATAAAGGTACAGCACGGTAAACAGTGCAAACCCGCTGAGCCATGTCGAATAACTTTCCCAATAAAACCAGTGCAGCTTGGTGTGGATCTTCTTGGGGGCCACCATGTACTTTTGCGGGTTATAAAAGCCGCCACCGTGTACCGCCCACATAGCGCCGTCTACGCCTTTTTCTAGCAAATCGGGTGACTGCGGTTTGACCAAGTTATTGTCTAAAAAGACAAAATAAAACGAAGAGCCTATCCAGGCGATGGCGGTGATGACGTGCACCCAGCGCAGTAGCAGGTTGGCCCAGTCCAGCAAATATGCTTCCATAGTGGAATCCTTTGCTGCTTACCACTGCGGGCGCTGTAGGCAGATTGGGCCGCGAACAACACATTAATTAAACGGTGGCTCCGCTGCGGCACAAGTTTTAGTGTACCTAGTTTTGGGTTGCCCTACCATCTGAACGCCAATTCTGTAGCCCACCGTTACATGCTGGGGCATGTAATATCGTGTCCAATACAGCTATGCCACATTCCCACACTACCGACCAGCGCCTGACGGATTTAGAAATCAAAGCCAGTTTTACCGAGGACTTGGTAGAGTCGCTTAACCAGATTATTATTGCCCAGCAAGGCCAAATTGACGCGCTAGTGCGCGAAGTAGTGCAGCTAAAAAGCCAATCACCCCCCGAAAGCTCAGGCACGTCGCGTAATTTGCGCGACGATTTACCGCCGCATTTTTAGCACAGGCTTGCCCTGCAAAATACCGCCGTGCCCACCGCTGCTCACCACCGCCCACCCCTGCCCCGCATCGGCGACAATCACGGGTTGCCTTTATCTTTGCCCACTATGACAGAACCCTCCCAACAAGCCGCTGCAGACGCCGCTGCAGACACCGCTGCAAACGCTACTGTAGACCCCACAGCAGACGCCCCAAGCCCTGCCTCACCTGCCACGGCCACAGCTAAACCTAACAAGCTCAAAAACCGCACTGAGGCCTCGCTGCCGGTGCTGGAAAAATTATTTGAGCTGTACCCGCAGCTGTTTGGTGCGGAGTTTTTGCCGCTGAAGCTGGGCATTTACCAAGAGCTGTTGGCCCAGCACCCTGATGTGCTGGACAAAGACGCTTTAAAGCTAGCGCTCAGCGTGCATACCCGCTCTACCCGCTATTTAAACAGCGTAGCCGCTGGCCTGCAGCGCCACGACTTGGCGGGCCAGCCCGTGCAACCGCTGGAGCCCGAGCATATTTACTTTGCCATGCTAGAGCTGTACCGCCGCAGGCTAATGCGCGCGCCAGAGGACGTTAAACCCAAGCTGCTTAAGCAGTTGCGCACGCAGCTGATCAGCGCGTTTGAAGCCTCAGGCCTAGAGCGCCAAGACTATTTGGCCCGCGTGCAAACTAATGATGCGCAAGCCAACACCGTGCTAGAAGAAGCGCTGGCGCAGCGCGATGAAATACTAGCCAAGCAAGCCGCCCTGCTGCGCGCCTATGACGCCAGCGGCAAAACGCCTGCAGAATTTGCCGATATGTATGGCATGAATCTGCGTGATGTAAAAGCAGCATTGGCTGGGCGCGGCTAGCTGTAGTTGCCCCTGGACATAACTGTTCTGCAATTGAACAGGTATTAACTTGCGCCAGCAGCCGCTGCGCGCAGCTTGTCTTTTTTGCTCGGGCGCTTGCCTTTGATGCCGCCGTTGCCCGGTGCGGCTGGGTCGCTGCTAGGCTCGGGCGCCAGGTCTGTTGGCTCAAAGCCTGCCACATGCTCTAGTGCAATATCTAGGCTGTGGCGTTTTTGAATCAAGCGCCAATGCGCCATAGTCTGGGCACTTACAAAGCTCAGCGCCAGCCCACTCTCACCCGCACGGCCCGTGCGGCCTATGCGGTGGGTGTAGTCCACTGCAGAGCGCGGCAGGTCGTAGTTAATCACCACGGGCAGCTTGGCAATGTCAATGCCGCGCGCCGCAACGTCGGTGGCCACCATCACCTCTAGGCGGCGCAATTTAAAGTCTAGCAACACCTGCGTACGCTTGCCTTGGCTTAGCTCACCATGAAAAGGCTCGGCGCTAATGCCGGCTGTGCGCAGCTTGACGGCAATAATTTCGGTGGCATGTTTGGTGGCGGCAAACACCAGTACGCGGCTGTATTTTTGTGTTTCTATCAAATGGCGCAGTAGCTGGGTGCGCCGTGGTGCATCTACTTCGATAGCACGCTGCACAATATCTACGGCCTCCTCCGGCTCGGGCAGAACTTCTATGCGCTGCGGGTTGTGCAGCATGCTACTAGCCAGCGCCTGCGCAGCGGGCGGAAAGGTGGCCGAGAAAAACAGGTTTTGCCGTTGGCGCGGCAGCAGCACCATAATGCGGCCGAGCTCGTCGCCAAAGCCCAGGTCTAGCAACCTGTCGGCTTCGTCTAGCACCAGCGTGCTTACCTGGCCAATGCTTACCGCGTTGCTGTCGATTAAATCTAGCAATCGGCCCGGCGTAGCCACCACAATGTCTACCCCGCCGCGCAGGTGCAGCATTTGCGGATTGATCGACACACCGCCAAACACCACCGCTACCTTCACCCGCTGCGGTAAAAATTTAGCAAAGCTATTGATCGCCAAGCCCACCTGTACCGCCAGCTCACGCGTAGGCACGACGATCAGGCTGTGTGTGCGGCGCGGCGCTGTGGGTGCACTATCGCAAATGTGCTGCAGCATGGGCAACGAAAACGCGGCGGTTTTACCCGACCCCGTTTGGGCCGAGGCCAGCACGTCGCGCCCCTGCAAAATGGCTGGGATGGCCTGCACTTGGATGGGCGTGGGCGTTTTGAAACCCTCGCCCAGCAGCGCGCGCTGCAAGGCGGGTAACACAGCAGGCGAGAAGCCTAGATTAGAAAAGGGCATGGGGAAAACAGGGGTGAAATCAGCAATTAAACAGCTGCAAGTGTTGGCGCAGGCTAGCAAGAGTGGCCTAGTGTACGCCCTAGGGCACGCTGGGCAGCCCTAGGCCACTGTGGCAGCGCGCATACGTAGCAGCTGCGCCGCCACGCCCACCGCTATCACCTCAGGCTCTTTGCCTTGCACGCCTGGCAAACCTATGGGGCAAGTAATACGCGCTATCTCGTCGGCAGCAAAGCCACGGTCTGCCAGCCGGTGGCGAAAGGTAGCCCATTTAGTTTTACTGCCAATCAGGCCAATAAAAGGCAAGTCGTTGGTCGCGCGCAAACGCAGCAGGCACTGCGCCACCACGTCTAGATCTTCCGCATGGCTAAAGCTCATGATCAGTACATGGCTGCCTGCTGCTATGTCATTCACCGCAGCGTGCACCGGCGCCGAATGTTCGCACTGCGTGTTGGCAGGCACGTTAGTAGGAAAAATCTCGTCGCGGCTGTCAACCCAATGCACCGTGCAAGGCAGCGCCCCCAGCACATTCACTAATGCCTTACCTACATGGCCACCGCCAAACAGAGCTATTTTTAAAGCGTTTTGTGCCTTTGAGGCCGTAAATACTGCTCGAGCAGCTTCTATTTTTATAGCATCACCTGCGGGTATGCACACAAACTTCAAATGCACCACGCCCCCACAGCACTGCCCCAGCGACGGCCCCAGCGGGTAGCGCCGCAGCTCATCAGGGCGCTGCATGTCTTGCGTGCTAACTTGTGTACCAGCTCGCGCAGCCAGCAGCTCACGCGCATGCGCAATCGCCTGAAACTCCAAGTTGCCACCACCCACCGTGCCGTGCACATCGCCCGCCAACACCAGCATCCAAGCCCCCACCTCTCGCGGGCTAGAGCCTTCGAAACTGTCGATGGTGACCAGCACGGCGTCGTTAGTTTGCAGCAGCAGGGCAATGCCAGTATCAGAGATCACCGCTTGTCGCCTCAATAATCAGAAAGGCAAAGACAGCAGCAGAGAACTAACTTGCCGCTTCATCTTAGGCAAATCGTTCTGTATTGTTTTCCATACGATTTCCCAGTCCACTTCAAAATAAGCATGTGAGACGCGATTGCGCATGGCGTACATGGTTAACCAAGGAATATCTGCGTGAGTTTCAGTAAAAGCAGTGTCAGCTTTTTTAATATTGTTAGCTGCTTCGCCAAGAATTTCAATATTGCGAATTACCGCATCTTGTACTAGCTCGTCTAGCAGAAAACTAGCTTGTGTCAAACTTGCCGTGTATCGTTCAATACGTTCTAGCGCCTCTTTTATATGCTCTAGATAGTCTTTGATGCGCAAGCTGTTTTTACTCATACAGGCACTGCTTCGGCTAATACAATACCTCTGAATTTGACTGGTAAGGCTTTAGGTGTCAGCACATCAACTGAAACACCCAGTAAACGCTCTAAATCCAATTGAATGTTAGCAATGTCCATCAATGTGGTGTCTGCACTTGGGTCAATAAGAATATCTAAATCGCTTTGCTCAGTATCATTTCCATGCACTACCGACCCAAACACACGCGGATTAGCCGCACGATGTGACATCACAACGCTGCGAATGCTATCGCGGTACTGGTTAAGTGCGGTTGAAGGTTTCATACTGTGTTTATCAGGATTAATTCGACAATGTTAAGCGCAAAGCGTACATCAACCAAATTTCGCCCACAGCTAATTCTAGCTTTCGTGGGTAAACGCCTCAATCGTCAACCCCGCATAAATTTTGAAATCTGCCACATTGCGCGTAAGCAGTGCATAGCCGTGGTGCACTGCTGTGGCAGCTATTAGAGCATCGTGCGCTGTAGCAGTAACGTTTTTAGGCAAGGCGGCAATCATGCGCGCATGGGTGCGGGCGACTGACGCTGAGAACTCCAGCACCGGCACTGATGCCAACAAATTTTCTACAAACGCACCGCGCTTAGCGCGCCGCTGCGCAGTGTTGGCCCGCTCTACACCCACCAGCAGCTCACTAGCAGTAATGGCACTCATATAGGCGCCACCATACGCCGCCCAGCGCGCAAAGTTAAGCGCAGCGCCCGACTTTTCGGCCAGCACCCACACATCAGTGTCAATCACTAAGCCCATGAGTCAGCCTTAGTGCGCAGCTGTGTGCGTACAGCACGTACGTCTGCGGCCAGCGACTGCCTATCAGCAGCCGACAACTGCGGCCCCTTGCTCAGCAAAGCATCCAACTGGTGCAGCGGAAATCCGTCCACTTGCCCAGCAGGCGAAACACGCGCCACAATGCGTTTGCCGCGTTCAATATCCAGCACAACGCCTTTGTACTGCACTTGGTTTAAAAATTCTGACAAGCCACGAGAAAAATCTGTGACATTCACGGCAGCTGAGGGCATTGCATTAACTTCTATAATTTTTATCTGATAATCATCTTATCAGATAAAATCAAAGTGGTGCATTACTGCATTAAAACTAAGACTCCAAGATATCCCATTACACACTGCGGCTAAAGCTGCAACAGCGCACTGTGTACACCGCGATCTTTCAGCTGCAGTAGATCGGGCATCCAGTGATACCTGACCATCACGCTTTTGGCGCATCGCGCGGTCGACATCATGTTAACTAGCGAAAACCTCACTTACCGCAGATAGTGTCGTTCAGTACTTAGGCTATAGTTCGTGTAACTAAATGCCATAGCAGTTGATCTAAAAGCCATGAAGACTGTTGTGGTGAGACGGATATTTGAGTGACGCTTGTATTCTGTAGCACTTACTGCAATCTCACGACGTATACATTGTCAATTGACACACGTAAAAACGAACTTAAATTACGCAAGACGAACATAACAAACTTAAAAAAGGTACCAAAGGGACGACATGGTAGAAATAATAAATAGATTGATTGAGTATTGGCACATCGCCATAGTTGCGGTGTTTCTATTTCTGATTAGCATCGATTTCTTAGCTCGATTCGTGTTTCCCGCTTGGCGGCTTTCGGGCGAGCTCAACATCGCCATCGCTGCGCTAAAGGGCATTAGTTCGCGGATCGATGGCAACGTCGTGGAACTCAACGAAATCGAGTCCAGGGCGATGGCTGGCCCGGCTCTGTCCCACTTGTGGCGCGAATACGCCAAGACGCTACATCCCCAGAGCGCAGATGGTGAAAGCGGGCGCAGCCGCATCGTGCGATGGCGTGCTACTTCGCTGGCTGACACCTTCTTCTCGGAGCAGGCCGTCGTCGATACGCGGTTGAAGACTGAGTATTACAAACACGTTCCGGGCATTCTGACGGGACTAGGGATCATCGGCACATTCGCCGGCTTGATTCAAGGTCTTGGTCGCTTCCAAGTGCCAAAGGATTTAACTAAAGTTCAAGAGCAGCTCGGGCAGCTGATCGATTCCGTGGGCGATGCGTTTTACGTGTCAGCGGCGGCCATCGCCCTGGCGATGCTGTTTACTTGGGTAGAGAAGTCGCTTGTCGCGGCCAGGTATCGTCAAGTCGAGTCGCTGCGCGCGCTCGTGGACAGCATGTTCAAGGGCGGTGCTGGTGAAGAATACCTAGAACGGTTGGTTGCGGCGGCGGAGACTTCGGCTACGCAGGCTGCGCACATTAAGAATGCGCTGGTCGCCGACCTCAAAGAGATTTTGACGACGCTGGCGACCCAGCAGATCGCAGCCCAGGCGCAACACACAGGCCAAATGTCCGCCGACGTGGGCAAGGCAATATCCGAGGCCCTCGGGCCACCGATGGAGGCCATATCCAAAGCCATCCAGGGCGTGAGCGCCAGTCAAGGCGAAGCGGTCAACAAGATGCTCACTGACGTGTTGGCGAGCTTCTCGGCGCAGATGCGCGAAATGTTCGGCGGCCAGATGCAGGGTATGTCGGAGCTATTGCGCGAGACCAGCGAGTCGATGAAGGCCACGGCTCTACAATTCGGACAGCTTGCCGCCAACATGGACGCCGCAGGGACCAACACCGTCGATGCGATGGGCGAAAAGCTGGCCAAGGCCCTTGATGGCATGGAAGCCCGCCAACAGTCCATGAACGCCCAGACGGCGGTGTTCGTCGAGCAGATCAGAGCATTGGTGGGGGAGTCGCAAACCGAGTCCTCGCGCAAGCTTCAAGAGGTGCTCACCAACGTCGGCGATCAAGTCGCAGGCGTAGTTGCGGAGCTTCGCAGGCAGGCCGAGGCATCCGCCGAATCGCAAGGCCTGCGACAGGAGCGGTTCGAGAGCGCAACAGGCACCGCCATTAGTTCGCTCTCCGAGCAGATGGAGCGTTTACTTGCCCAATCGGTTGAAACAAACCGGTCACTACAGGATACGGTCGCACGCCTTGCGGGTGCAACCGACAAAGCCATCGCTGGCATGAACACTGGCGCCGAAACGCTGTTTGTCGCCGCCAGCGACTTCGCCAAAGCAGGACAGGGCGTGTCGGACACCATGAAGGCATCCACGGCAGCGGTCGAGGCCATAAAGGGTGCGTCGGGCCAGCTCACGCTCGCCACTGATGGTGCCCGCAGCTTGTTCGCCGACTATGGCAAAACCCGCGACACGTTCGCCCTGATGGTGACCGAGTTGAAGCAGACCGTCGAAAACGCCAAGCGAGAGGCATCCATGACTTCCGAGATCATTGGCCGAATCGAAGCCGCAGCCGCCCAACTCGGAACTGCCCAGAAACAGTCTGAGGAATACCTGCGCGGAGTCAGCGAGGTCCTGGTGAAGGCCCACGACTCCTTCGCGGAGAACGTCGAACGAACCATGCGAGAGGGCAACAGGGCGTTTCAAGGCGAGCTTTCAAGCGCAGTGCAATTGCTGTCCGGAGCGATCAAGAATCTCGGCGACACGATTGATGACTTCTCACCTCAGAAGTAACAGACCATGATCGGTATAAAAGCTTCGAGGCGCAAGGGCGGCAAAGAGGAGGCGGAGAAGCCTTTCTGGATTTCGTTCTCCGACCTCATGACTGCGCTGATGGTGCTGTTCTTGGTGGCAATGGCTGTCGCCCTGATCGCAGTCACACATGGACTGGCAACGATCAATAAGGACAAGGAGGAGCGCGACAAGACCATTCGGGCATGCATCGCGGATGTGGACGCGCTCACCAAGCAAGCCGAGTTCAAGGGCGTGTCGGTTCGAGGCAACTCCATTGACTTCGGGACGCTGGTGCTCTTTGGCAACAATCGGCACACATTCGAAAACTCTGCCCACGAGAATTTCGTCCGCAAATTCGTTCCGCGTATTCTCGACCTCGCTCGTAGCGAGAAGTGCGACAAGTGGCTCAAGCGCGTGGTTGTCGAGGGGTTCGCCAGCCAGACTGGCGACTACCTCTACAACCTGAATTTAAGCTACTTGCGCTCACAGCGGGTGCTTTGCGTGCTGCTCGACTCCAAGACTGCTGATTCTATCGCGCCAACGGATCGAAGGCTTGTGCAGACCTTATTTTTGGTCGGCGGCTCGTCGTTTAACACCGCTGCGGGCGAGGCATCCCAGATGAGGCGCGTTGAGCTGAAGCTGGAGTTTCGTGACCTCGGTACCGACAAGGAAAAGGCTGCGGATATCCCGCTGGACCCCGGCCTGAAATGTCCGAACGACCTGAGATGAACGCACCGCTCAATATGCTTCGAATGGGGCTAGGGCCTTTCGCCTCGGGGCTGCAAGTGCCCGAGACGATCTCCGATCCATCGGAAATGGTCCAAGCCCGCCAGCAGGTTCATCGCGAGCATGGCGGCGCGGGCATCGTCGCCGACACGCGATCCATCATGTCCGCTGTCGCAAGCTTTCGCAAGGCGGGCAAGGTCGATAGCTTTCGGGATTTGAAATACGTGTGCCTTGGCATGGGCGCCATCGACCCGCAGGGCTGGTGCGCCATTGCCGAGGATAGGCTTCGCAATCGCGTTGCCGAGCTAGTCGAGGGTCAATCGGAAATGCGGCGGCGTATCCGCTGCTTTCAAGCTCTGCTGTCGAGCTACTGGTCGTTTCCTATCAATGGGAAACAGGCCAGCGAAGAGGCCAAGGCTGGATGGCACGAACTGCGTACCTGGCTGTGGGCCGAGCGCGAGCGTATCGTCAAATCCAAGGAGCCCAAGCCGCCATGGTTCGCAGCGCTGACCAAACACGTTGCCTTGCTCACCGATCAGCCGTGTGAAAATTTCGGCGCGGCGCTGCTGCGTGGCGATTCCACCGAGCTGCGCGACGCGATGGAGAGCCTCGCGATTCCATCGGACTCTTGGGTGCTCGAAGAGTCGGTCATCGCCCAGATGCGAGCGGGCTGCGCCTTGGACGACGAGGCCTTCAAGAGCACGCTGCAAAACCTCATCAAAATTGGAACGGGGCGCGGTGGCGTTGATCTCACCGAGTCGTTGCATTTGCGATGCGTGTCGCTGCTGGTGTCGCGGTACGCCAAGTGCCGCGAGCGCCCAGAACACATGGCCTTGCGGGACGCCGCCGTTTACATCGTCGGCAATCCTTGGCTGCGTCGCGCCAGTTGGGATGCTTGGGTGGTCGATGTGAGGGGCAAGCCCGACGACCAGAGCCGCGAGATGGTTAATGGCTGGCTCAAACGCCGCCTGATCACCGACTTCTTCGAGCTTCTCAGCGTCGATGGCACGGGCGACAGCCGCCGCGTTGACTATTGGCTGCGCTTCGAGCCTGCCATCGAAGACATGTGGTTCGCGCTGGGCTCGGACGCCCAATATCGGCGCGGCGAGCAGTTCAACGATTTCAGGGGCCGGGCCAACGGGCGGCTGCTCGAGTTGGACGGCACGACCGCCGACAACAACGCGTTCGTAATGCGCGTCGGTCGTTATTTGCTGGTGGAATTCGGCGCCAAGGGCAATGCGATGTATGTCTTTGAGTGGGACTCGCTTGGTCAGCCTTTGCTCGACACTCTGACCTCGGGCAGGGCGCGTTCTTCGGTGAGCATCCACCGGCTCAAAGACAGCAACAACATCGAGCGCATGATCCATCGCGATTCGGCTGCCCAGACATGGGAGCAAAAGTTCGATGCCGACCTAGTGCCACGCATTGGCAGTCGCCCCAATGATACGCCACGACGCGCCGGCGCGGTGCGTCGCCCCAGCATCGAAGATTTCTCAGCTGAACCTTGGACACGTTATGTGTGGGACCATTGCTTGCAGGTGGATGACAATCGATCACGGCAAGGTGCGCTTTGGGTGCTTGGTGTCGAGCAGCCGAGCCATGTGGCAGCTAAGCTTGCGGCATGGGGCTTCAAGCGGCGGGAGCCAAAAGGCTGGTTCAAGGAGTAAGCGATGCAGTGGCCATCATTTCGTTCAAAGGGCGGCGCTCCCACTAATACTAAGGCGGCATCGGGTTCGACGATTACCGTGTCATGGAATCGCGATGGCGCGCAATTCCGCCCCGCGCCTACGCGCGAAGGCTGGCTTTCCGACGGAGGGTGCTTCGGTGCAGATGCCGAACTCGCGATGCTGCTGGGGCAGTTGGAGGAGGAGGGATTCGCAGAGCTGGGCGACGCAAGCGTCAAGCTGGCCTGGCAAGACTTCTACCGCTTGGCCGCTTCACCCGAGCACGGATCAAGCGTTGCCGTATTGAAGCTCCCACCCATTGAGCAATGGCGACCGGCCCTTTCGAGCAAGGAGACCTTGATCGACGAAAACTTCGCCGTGTCCATCGCCGGATGGTTCGACCCCAGCGGGCAACGTCCGCAAGGCAATGTCGCTATTGACGGCGCCGTCATCAAGGCCGACAACCGCGTTTCGCTTCTGCCCGAGAGCGCGTGGCGCGTAGTCGAATCCGTAGCTCAGTTCTGGGCCAGGCCGCCAAGCGAGCGCGTCGCGGACTCGAATCGCCGAGCCTGGTCGGCCATCCGTTCCCACGCCGCGAATGCTGGCGCGGACATGACGGACTTTCTGCGCAAAACCGTCGTGCTGACACCCGAGAGGCTGCGCATCGACATGCGTAAGGGGGAGAAAGGCGGCTCGCACGTAGTCGAAATAATGCCAGGTTTCGACGGTGCCCCCGAGCGCTGGCTCGAATTGTTCGACCGGCTGAACGATGTGCCCGAGCGATACGACATTCCTGACGGCAACGGCATCGTGCATGTGATGCTCGCTCCAGAAGTTCGCACGGTCCTGCGCGAGATTCGCAAGATGCCAGGGCGGCGCATTGCAGGCGACCGCGCCGAGGCGTTCCTGCGCAACCCATTTGCCACGCTTGGCCCCGATGCGTCTAAGGTGATCGACCCCGCACAGTTCGAGAAGGCCCGCGACGATGCGGGCGTGTCCTTCGCCCGCTTCACCGCCCGCGCCTTGCGCGACGAGAAAGGCTACCCCTACGACTGCGCTCTGCTGGTCGAGGAGACGATCCACGGCGTAATCCGCTCCGACGAGCTGAGCTTTGAAGGCCCACAGGACTTGGAAAAGTTCGTCGCCAAGCTCGAGGCCCGCATCACAGCCTCCGCTCAGTGCTGCCATTGGCAGGGCTACGACCTCGAAATCTTGGGCGATACGCCGGACCAGGCCATGTTGCTGCGCCAGGCCCTGCGCGATATGTTGGCCCCCGGTGGCGTGCGAGCAGCGGAGATTTTCGACCTCTCGCGGTATTCCGAGCGCGTCGAGGGCTTCGGTGTCGAAAAGCCCTATTACTCGCCCTTCATTACCCGCAAGAGCGATGATTCGGGGTGGTTCCCCGAGAACGTCGATTTCGGCCTTTTTTATACACCCGAAGGCGGCGGAGAGACGGTCGCCATCGTGCTTAACGAGGATTCGATAGCTGCGTTTCGCGATGCGGCCCGTAAAGCCCAAGATGAAAAACGCGAGACCTTTGACTTCCCCGGTTGCCCTAAGCCTATCCCCGTCAAGTGGGCAAACGAGGCCCTTCATGCCATTGGCAACGCCCGAGCCGAGGTGGCGAAGAGTGAGTTCGATCCGCGTAAGCCGTCAACACAAGCAGTTGAGCGCAAGGGTTTGGTGGTGAAGCCCAACGTGGATACACTCGACTACGAGGAGCACCGAGGGGCGCTGGCCCCGACTGGCGCGCCGCCCAGGCTTCCCATATCGCTGCTGTCCGAGATCACCCTAAAAGATCATCAATTGAGCGGCGTGGCTTGGTTGCAGCACCTGTGGCACCTTTCGCCCGTGACGTGCCGTGGCGCGCTGCTTGCCGATGACATGGGCTTGGGCAAGACTATACAGCTCCTGACGTTCATTGCAGCGGCCATCGAAGAGCAGCCCAGCATCGATCCGTTTCTGATCGTCGCCCCCGTATCTCTGTTGGACAACTGGAAGGAGGAGATCGCCAAATTTTTCGCTCCGGGTGCGATGCGCGTCCTGACTTTGTATGGGCCATCGCTGGCCGAAAAGCGCGTACCAAAGCGATCACTTGACGCGGAACTTGTCCAAGGCGGCGCGACGCGGCTTTTGACGACAGGCTGGCTTGGCAGTGCCCAAGTTGTGTTGACCACCTACGAGACCTTGCGTGACCTCGAATTTTCACTGGCCGCGCAGCGCTGGTCGGCCATGATTTGCGACGAGGCCCAAAAGATCAAGAATCCAAACGCCTTGGTCACTCGCGCGGCCAAGAAGCAGAATGCCCGATTCAAAATCGCGTGCACAGGCACGCCAGTCGAGAACACGCTGGCTGACATCTGGTGCCTGTTCGACTTCGTGCAACCGGGTTTGCTTGGAGCATTGAAGGAATTTGGCAACCGTTACCGCAGGCCCATAGAGGCTGAAAGCGACGAGGAAAAGGAGCGCGTCGTGGAGTTGCGTGCCTTGATCGGGCCGCAGAAGCTGCGCCGAACTAAGGCCGAGGTCGCCAAGGACTTGCCCAAAAAGATCGAGGCTGATGGTTGCCGCGATTTGCCCTTGTCGGATCGACAGCGGGCGTACTATGCCGACGCAGTTGCTGCATTCCGCAAGCGCGTGAAGGGTGGCCCTACCAATGGGCTGCAATCGCCCTTGGGCTTGCTGCAATACCTGCGCAGGCTGTGCTCCGACCCGAGGCCGCCAGGTCATATTTCGACCGACTCCGAATCAGTTGCTGAAATCGTGCGTTGCTCTCCCAAGATGGCGTGGCTGTTGACGCAGCTTCGTGAGATTGAGGCTAGAGGGGAGAAGGTCATCGTCTTCTGCGAATTCCGGGATCTCCAGAGGACGTTGCAACGAGCCATTGGCGAACGCTTTGGCACTGTGCCCGACGTGATTAATGGCGACACGTCGGTGGACTCGGCCAGTGCCAACAACCGGCAGCGGCGGATCAAAAAGTTTCAGGACAAGCCGGGCTTCGGTGTGATCGTTCTATCCCCGCTTGCGGTAGGCTTCGGTGTGAACATCCAAGCGGCCAATCACGTCGTCCATTTCACCCGGACGTGGAACCCTGCCAAGGAAGACCAAGCGACTGACCGGGCCTACCGTATCGGGCAGACCAGGGATGTCCACGTTTATTACCCGGTCGTGGTGGCGCATGACTTCCTGACTTTCGATGCCAAGCTCGACAAGCTTTTGAATTGGAAGCGCGGCCTATCCACCGACATGCTCAACGGCGCGGGCGACGTGAGCACTGCCGATTTCGGTGATTTGGAAGCGCCCGATGGCGGCAACGCGTTCGGCAACGAGCTAATCGAAGTCGACGACATTGGCGCGCTGGAACCGGACGCTTTCGAGGCGTTTTGCGCGTTGCTTTGGAGCAAGCGTGGCTACCCCAAGACGATCAAGACTCCCCGTGTCGGTGATGGCGGTGTCGATGTGTTGGCGTTCCGTGGCGCAGATGGTGTCGCTATCCAGTGCAAGAGTTCCAGCATTCAAGGCCGTGGACATGGATGGGAGGCGGTCAAGGACGTGTCTGCTGGCGTTGCTGCTTATGCGCAACGTTATCCTGGCGTGACGTTTTCCATGGTGGCAGTCACTAACCAAAGGTTCAACAACACAGCCAAGCAGCAAGCGAGGGTGTTGAACGTGGAGTTGCTCGATGGTGATGACCTTGCGCGCTTGCTCTCGCAGCACCCCATGAAACGTGGCGAACTTGAGCGTTTTCTACTCGCAGGCTGGACTCAATAAATGCGTTAACCTACATGGCGGGACTTGATATTACCAACCAAGACGGTGCACGAAATCAAATTGGATGTCGTATGGATGAATGTAGCAGCAGCCAGATAGGGCTACACACGCGACGCTACCGTGGAATGTCGACCTCTGCAATTTACAACCACTTGTTATGATGAAGTACGCAATTAAGGCTGTGAACGCGCCTTGGCTCGCCCACACGCCAGCAAAATCTTCTCTGGCGTGGCGGGTGCAGTCAAGTCAACACGTACTTTGTGGCCTGCACTGGCACTGACAGCATCGCGCAATGCGAAGTAGGCGGACAAAGCCAGCATCAATGGTGGCTCGCCTACTGCTTTGCTACGGAACGGCGTGGGTTTGACGTTTTGGCCGTCGAAGAAGCTGACTTTGAAGTGCTCGGGAATGTCGCTGGCTACGGGGATTTTGTAGGTGCTGGGGCCGTGGGTTAGTAGCCTGCCTCTACCGCTAAAACCGTCTGCGGTTTTGTAGCCTTTTCCGCCTGCATCGGTGGGCGCTGCTTTTAGCTGCCACACGCATTCTTCCATCGTCAACCAGCCCATGCCTTGCACATACGCGCCTTCTATTTGGCCAATGTCAATCGATGGGTTAATGCTTTGGCCTGCGTCGTGCACTATGTCTACGGCTTGTAGCCACCACTCGCCTGTGCGGGTGTCGATCTCTACCTCGGTTACGGCTGCGCCGTAGCAGTTGTAGTAGAAGGCTTTGCCTTGCAGGGTGGTGAAGTCGTATTTGATATCAGGCGTCATGTAAAAGCCTGTCACCGATAAACCCACGCGGTCTAGCCAGGCTTGTTTAACTAGGCTCTTCCAGTCAACAGATTTTGTATCATTAGTGCCTGTAGTGCCAGCATTTACTGCTTGACCAGCTTCGAATTTAATAGCATCTGAATGGCAACCTAGCATGCGCGCGGCCACAGGTGCCAGGCGTGCGCGCATTTGGTCGCAGGCGTTGTTAATAGCTGCGCCGTTGATGTCGGCCCCGCTAGACGCTGCTGTGGCCGATGCGTTAGGCACCTTTTGTGTATCGGTGCCTGTCACGCGCACATGGCGCACGGGGATGCCCAGGCCGTCAGCTGCTACTTGCTGCATTTTGGTGTTCAGGCCTTGGCCCATTTCGGTGCCGCCGTGGTTTACGCTGACCGAGCCGTCCATGTAAATGTTCAGCAGCGCGCCGCCTTGGTTTAGCATGGTGGCGGTAAAGCTGATGCCAAATTTCAGTGGCACTAAGGCCACGCCTTTTTTGCGGTATTTATTTTTGGCGTTAAAGGCGTTCACACTATCGCGCCGAGCGCGGTACTTTGACTCGGCTTCTACTTGGTCAATCACTTTGTCGGCAATAAAGTCTTCAATCACTTGGTTGTACTGCGTGGTCATGCTGCCCGCGTCGCCGCTGACGGCAGGGTCTTGGTACAAATTAACTTTGCGCACATCTACTGGGTCTTTGCCGATGTTTTGGGCAATTTCTTCGATGACGGTTTCAATACCAAACATGCCCTGCGGCCCACCGAAACCACGAAACGCGGTGCCCGACTGGGTGTGGGTTTTGCAGCGGTGGCTGATGATGTGCAGGTGCGGCAGGTAGTAGCAGTTGTCAATGTGCAGCACAGCGCGGTCATTCACGGGGCCGCTAAAGTCCGTGCTGTAGCCGCAGCGGCTTGCCAGCATAAAGTCAGCACCTAGGATGCGGCCGTTGTCGTCAAAGCCTACCGTGTAATCAATGCGAAAGTCGTGGCGCTTGCCGGTCACCATCATGTCGTCGTCGCGGTTAATGCGCAGCTTGACGGGCTTTTTTAGTTTGAATGCTGCCAGTGCTGCCGACTGGCTAAAGATGCTGGCGTTGCCTTCTTTGCCGCCAAACGCGCCGCCCATGCGGCGGCAGATCACTTCAACGTCTTTGGTGGTCAGGTTCAGCGCTGCTGCGGCTTCGCGCTGGTTACCGTCGGGGTGCTGGGTGGACACGTACAGGGTCAGCTGGTTGTCCTCGCGCGGCACGGCATAGGTTATTTGGCCTTCCAGGTAAAACTGTTCTTGCTGGCCGCAATAGGTGCTGCCGGTGATTTTGCGTGGGGCGTTGGCAATGGCCTCGGCAGGCTTGCCGCGTGTGATGCCTTTAGCGGGCATGATGAAGCTTTTGGCATCTAGCGCTTCTTCAATCGTTAGCAGTGCGGGCAGCTCTTTCACCAACACCTTGGCGCGCTTGGCTACCTCGCGGGCGTACAGCATGTCGGTAGCTACTACCACAGCTACGGCTTGGCCTAAAAACTCTACTTTGCCGTCTGCTAAAAACGGGTCGTCGTGGACGATGGGGCCGCAATTGTTCTCACCAGGAATGTCTTTGGCGGTGTACACGGCTACTACGCCGTGTTCTTTCATAATGGCAGTGTAGTCGATGCCGTCACCAATCAATTGCCCATGCGCTACGGGCGACAAGATGAGGGCTGCGTACAGCGTGCCGCGCAGCTCAGGGATGTCGTCGGTGTACACGGCCTCGCCTGTCACATGCAGGTGCGCGCTTTCGTGGATGATGTCTTGGCCTTGTTGGCCTGCATTGTCTGTATCAGGCGTCGCTGGCATCAGCTCTTTGAGTGTGGTGGGTGCGTTCATAGTTAAGCTACCTCTAGTCCAAGTGATTCTTCAACAAACTGCACTACCAAGTTGCGTGCCACCAGTGAGCGGTAAGCCCAAGTAGCACGCAAGCCGTCGCGTGCGGGGAAGCTGGCAGTAATGGCTGCATCAATGTCGGCAGCGCGCACATCAGCAGGCGCTTTGCCTTCAATCACAGCTTCAATCTTGGGTGCGCGGCAGGGCGATGGGGCCATGCCGTTGTAGGCAATTTGCACGTTTTTTAATTTGCCATCGACCAGTTCATAACGTATGGCGGCCACGGTGGCCGAGATGTCTTGGTCAAAGCGTTTGCTGATTTTGTGGGCACGAAAAACTTCGCCTGCTTTGGGCTTGGGCAACTCAATCGATACGATGAACTCGCCCGCTTGCATGACGTTAGCCTTCATGCCGGTGTAGAAAGCGTCGAGTGCCACTTTGCGCGTCTTATCGCCTGCGCGCAGTACCAGCACCGCGCCCAGCGCCATTAAGCAGGGCATAGTGTCGCCAATGGGCGAGCCGTTGGCGATGTTGCCTGCCAGCGTGGCGGTAGACCGAATAGGCGGCGAGCCAAAGCGGCGAATGACCTCAGCAAAATCTGGATAGGCTTTGGCTACCAAAACCTCCACCACCGCCAGCGGCGTGGCTGCACCAATGCTCCAAGAGTCCTTAGTGTCTTTAACCGCTTTGAGTTCTTCCACGTTGCCCAAATACACAATATGTTCAGGCCGCGCAAATTGCTTGTTCACCTGCAGACCAATCTCGGTGCTGCCAGCTAGCAAAGTCGCCTTGGGGTGCTTGACTAAATAGTTAGCCACTTCGTCCACCGTAGCAGGCGAGACAAACTCGCTACCCTTTTTGGTGCGCACCACAGGCTGGGTAATGATCTGACCGTCTAGGCCCACGGTAGGTTCGTTCTCGCGGGCAATTTGCTTGAGCAGCGCCACGTCGGCGTTGTCATTAATCTTCAACTCCGCAGCGGGGCGCTGGCAGGCCTTTAATGTGGCGTCGATGATGGGTTTGTAGCCAGTGCAGCGGCACAGGTTGCCGCTCAGTGCATCGTTGATTTGCGCACGGCTGGGGCAGGCGTTGGTTTGCACTAGGCCCGTCAAGCTCATGACAATGCCCGGTGTGCAAAAGCCGCATTGCGAACCAAAGCAGTCAACCATGCCTTGCTGTATGGGGTGCAGCGTGCCGTCTTTGCTTTTTAAGCTTTCAACAGTTTTAATCGATTTGCCGTCTAGCGCTGGCAGCAGTTGCATGCACGAATTGCTGGGCACATAATTCACCGCCGTGCCTGCAGCGTTCAGCTCACCCACTAGCACCACGCACGCACCGCAGTCGCCCTCGGCGCAGCCTTCTTTGGTGCCGGTGCGGTGCAGTTCTTCGCGCAAATAGTCAAGCACCGTTGTGGTGCGGCGTTTGCCTTGGGCTTCGACGATATGGCCGTCAAGTACAAAGCGGACAGTGTTGGTGGCTTCGCTCATAAGAATAGTCATTAAGATTAAATTACTATTTTATGGAAATTTCGTAGTGCTGGCTACGTGCTGCGCTGTAAATACCCCATGGCCGCACAGGTTCAACTTGGGTCGCGGCTATCTTGGGGTTTAGGACGCATCTAGCTTTAAATTTTGCGCTGCCACCACACGTTGCCAGCCGAAGTAGTCTTTCTCGATAAAAGCGGCTAGCGCTGCGGGCGCGCCAGTGGCGGGCTCTATGGCGTCTGCGGCAAAGCGGGCACGCACATCGGGCAAGGCCACGGCTTTGGCCAGTGCGGCGTTAAGTTTGTCTATCACAGACACGGGCGTGGCCTTGGGCGCCATCAAACCAAAATAATTGAGCACATCAAACCCGGCAAACCCCGCCTCAGCCATGCTGGGTACGTCGGGCAGTGCGGGCGAGCGCTTGGCACTGGTCACCGCCAGCGCCCTCACACGGCCATCTTTGATAAATGGGTTCAGCGCGGGCACAGTGCCGGTGACCAGCTGAATTTGCCCGCCAATCATGTCCATCGTGGCGGGGGCAATGCCGCGGTACGGGATATGGGTGATAAAAGTGCCGCTGCGGTTCTTAAGCATTTCCAGCACCAAGTGGTTGATGCCGCCCGCCCCCGCCGAGCCATAGTTCAGCGCGCCGGGTTTGCTTTTGGCCAGCGCAATCAACTCGGCCAAATTTTTGACTGGCAAATCTTTGTTAACCGCCCACACCAGCGGACCGCTGGCGATCATGCCTACCGCTGCAAACTGGCGCACGGGGTCGTAGCCTGCGTTAGGCAGTGCTGCGGGCACGGTGGTAAATGGGGCTGCGGCCAGCAGCAAGGTGGTGCCGTCAGCAGGTGCATCGGCCACATATTTAGCGCCAATTGCACCACTGGCACCAGTGCGGTTGTCTACCACCACGGGTACAGCCAAAATCTCGCTGAGCTTTTGTGCAATCAGCCTACCTACTGCGTCTGTACCCGCACCGGGTGCAAAGGGGACAATGATTTTGATGGGTTTGTCGGTGCTTGTTTGTGCAAAGACGTTCGCTGAACTTGCTACTAATACCGTAGCTGCTTGAGCAATATTCTTAAGGGTTAAGCGGCGGTTTTGCATATGAATTGAGGTTTGTAATTGACTGGTTGTATTGTGTGGCGGAAGTTTGACTTATTTTTGACAGATTTGTTATGGCAGTTGCTAGGCTGGGATGCTCGGTCTCCGGCGACAGGGTGTATGCGAATCGCCCTCATACTGGGGGTACCAGAAATCGGTCAATTCGCATACACCCTGTCGCCTGCATAAATGGCGGAGCGCTAGCGGTATTGAACACACAATCTGTGATGAAACTACCGGTAGAGCGGAACCATACTTGGTGGCGCAGTTGGGCGTTTGTCGATCAACCGATTTCTGGTACTCCAGTATGAGGGCGAGTGATGAACGCCCAACTGCGCCAGTACAACATACGCCCGTAAGTGGTATTTTGCTGATTTGAATGTCAATAGCGCGTCGCCTTAACTCCCCCGATACGTCGAATAACTCCAAGGCGTGCACAGCAACGGCACGTGGTAATGCTGGTCTGCGTGGGCAATGCCAAAGTCTACATACACTACGTCTAAAAAGGCCGGCTCTGGCAGCACAACACCGCGTAACCTGAAGTATGCAGCTACTTCAAAGCTCAGCCGATACTGCCCTACTTTGAGTGAAGCGTTGTCTACCAATGGCCCGTCTGGGTTGCGACCATCAGCATTGAGGGCGAAGCGTTTTACCAGTGTGGCCACCCCGCTAGATACTGTGAACAGAGCCACCGACATGCCTGCTGCGGGGCAGCCGTGCGCTGTGTCAAGAACGTGCGTCGAGAGTCCCATAATTTAGTGCTTTCACTGGCCTATTCAGCTTGGATCAAAAAAATAATCGAGCGGTGACTGGGCATATTGTGATTGTCCACTAGTTTGTATACAATTTAATTACAACCAGAGAATATCTATGGAATCAACCACCACCCACATTGTAGAGTCGCTGTACAAAGCGATTGTTGAGCACCGCTTACAACCCGGCGCTAAGCTGGTAGAGCAAAAGCTAGCCGACCACTTTGGCGTGTCGCGCACTTTGGTACGCCAAGCGCTGTACCAGCTAGAGCAGCAGCGCTTGGTGGTGATAGAGCCTGCGCGTGGTGCGTTTGTGGCGTCGCCTTCGCTGCAAGAAGCGCAAGAGGTGTTTGAGGTGCGTCGCATGTTGGAAGCTGAGATGACGCGCATGTTTGTGCGGCAAATCAACCCACCGCAAATCCGCGAGCTGAGGGAACATTTAATCGCCGAAAAAGCGGCACTTGCTAAAAACAATGTGTCTACCCGCAGCGAGATGCTGGGCGAATTTCACATCTTGATTGCCAAGCTGATCGGTAACGATGTGCTAGTGCAAATGCTGCGTGATTTGATTGCACGCTGCGCGCTGATCACCTTAATGTACCAAAGCGTGCAAGGCGCGCATGACTCAAACCAAGAGCATATTCGCATCGTGGGTGCAATGGTGGCCAAAGACGAAAATTTGGCGGTGCGTTTAATGGAAGAGCATTTGCTTAATGTAGTGAGCAACCTCACTTTTGACCGCAAGCCACCTGCGTCCGATGTGTCTAGTGTGTTTGATTCGATGTACGCGTCAACCATGCAGGTAGAGCTGGCCACCGTACAGTCACCTATAGCCAGCCGCCTGTAATTGCGCCTGCTATGGTCTACAACAGCACGCCCACTGCAAGCCACGGTTACCCGCGCGACCTAGTGGGCTATGGCCGCACGCCGCCGCACGCACAGTGGCCAGGCGGTGCGCGTATTGCGATGCAGTTTGTTTTGAATTACGAAGAAGGTGGCGAAAATTCGGTACTGCATGGCGACGCGGGCAGCGAGCAATTTTTAAGCGAAATGTTCAACCCGCCAGCCTACACTGCACGGCACATTAGCATGGAAGGCATTTACGAATATGGCGCACGCGCAGGTGTGTGGCGCATATTGCGTGAGTTTGAAAAACGCGAACTACCGCTCACGGTGTTTGGTGTTAGCACCGCGCTAGAGCGCAGCCCCGATGTGACTGCAGCATTTGTTGAACTAGGTCACGAGATTGCGTGCCACGGCTACAAATGGATCAGCTACCAAAACATTGACGAAGCCACCGAACGCGAGCATATGCGGCTAGCAATGGCGTCGATTTTAAAAATGACGGGTAAAAGCGAAGGCGCGCCACGCCACATGCACGGCGCAGGCTGGTACACCGGCCGCGACAGCCCCCAAACACGCCGCTTGGTGGCAGACTACGGCGGTTTTGCCTACGACAGCGACTACTACGGCGACGACCTGCCGTTCTGGATGCAAGTGCGCAAGACCGACGGTAGCGATACGCACCAACTCATCGTGCCCTACACGCTGGACTGCAACGACATGCGTTTTGCATTGCCGCAAGGTTATTCGTATGCGGACCCGTTTTTTCATTACATGAAGGACACTTTTGACGCGCTGTACGTTGAGGGCGACCCCGCTGGCCTGAACGCCCCCAAGATGATGAGCATCGGCATGCATTGCCGCATTCTTGGTCGACCAGGGCGCATCGTGGCGCTGCAGCGCTTTTTAGACCATATTGAAAAACACAGCCATGTGTGGGTAGCGCAGCGTGTGCAAATTGCCCAGCATTGGCGCGCGGTGCACCCGGTGAAGGCGGCGTTATGAGCCTTACGCTAGCGCAGCTGAACACTGCAACGCCCTCCGAGGCTTTGGCGCTGCTGGACGGCGTGTACGAGCATTCACCTTGGATAGCTCAAAGCGCCCTAGTGCAGCGCCCTTTTGCATCCTTGGCGGCACTAAAGCACGCACTAACCGTGGCTGTAAGCCAAGCCAGCCGCGACGCCCAGATCGCCTTGGTACGCGCCCACCCCGAGCTGGCGGGCAAAGCCATGGTGGACCAATCGCTTACCGTAGAATCGACCACCGAGCAAAACAAAGCGGGCCTGACGCACTGCACGCCGCAAGAATTTGCCCAGTTGCAGCAGCTCAATGCCAGCTACCACGCCAAATTTGGCTGGCCGTTTATTTTGGCAGTGCGCGGGCCACGCGGCGCGGGTTTAACGCGCCAGCAAATCATCGCTACGCTAGAACGGCGCTTACACGGCCACCCAGATTTTGAGCTGCAAGAGTGCCTGCGCCAAATCCACCGCATTGCAGAAATCCGCTTAAACGACAAGTTTGCCAGCCCACCCGATTTGGGCAATACGCTGTGGGACTGGCAAGAATTATTGGCCCAGTACAGCGACCCGGGCTTTAAAGAACAAGGCCTGCTCACCGTTACTTACCTCACAGAAGCACACCGCGCCTGCGCCGCGCAGATTGCGCAAGACATGCGCGACTGCGGCTTTGACAGCGTAGCCATTGATGCGGTAGGTAATGTAGTAGGTCGCTATGAAAGTAATAGCTGGTTGAGCAGGTTTTCCTTGGGTGAAACCGCTAAAACACCTACATATTTGCTCACCGGGAGCCATTACGACACGGTGCGCAACGGCGGCAAATACGATGGCCGCTTGGGTTTTTATACCCCCATGCTGTGCGTACGCCAGCTGCACCTGGCGGATAAACGGCTGCCGTTTGGCATAGAAGTGGTGGCCTTTGCTGAGGAGGAAGGCCAGCGCTACAAAGCCACCTTCCTCGCATCGGGTGCGCTGCTGGGGCAGTTCAACCCTGCGTGGTTAGACCAAACCGATGCTGATGGCATCAGCATGCGCGCCGCCATGGCGCAAGCGGGTCTGAACACTGCGGACATCGCTAGCGTACAACGTGATCCCAAAAACTACCTCGGCTTTGTCGAAGTACATGTCGAGCAAGGCCCTGTGCTCAATGAGCTGAATCTGCCGCTGGGCATTGTCACCAGCATCAACGGCAGCGTGCGCATGCGGTGCGAAGTGATCGGCATGGCCAGCCATGCTGGCACTACGCCCATGAACCGGCGGCGCGACGCCGCAGCAGCCGTGGCCGAACTATCGCTGTACCTAGAGCAGCGGGCACTGCAAGACGACCAGTCACCCCATGGATGCTCGGTGGCCACCATCGGCATGCTGCAGGTGCCCAATGGCTCAGTCAACGTAGTGCCAGGCCGCTGCCAGTTCAGCCTAGACATGCGTGCACCTACCGACCTGCAGCGCGATAAACTGGTACAAGATGTACTGGCCCAGTTAGAAGGTATTTGCTACAAACGCGGCCTGCAACATACAGCTGAAGAAACCTTGCGTGCCGCTGCCGCCCCCAGCGACGCCACATGGCAAGCCCGCTGGGAAAGCGCCGTGGCACAGTGCGGCGTGCCCATCCACCGTATGCCCAGCGGCGCAGGCCACGACGCCATGAAGCTGCACGAAATCATGCCCCAAGCCATGTTGTTTGTACGGGGTGAAAATAGCGGTATCAGCCATAACCCGCTAGAGAGCACCACCAACGACGATATGCAGCTGGGCGTGCAAGCATTTCAAAATCTACTGGCACATTTAGCCCAAGAAATTCCATGACCGATTACGACAAAATTGATGCATGGATTGACGCGCACTTTGACGAAGAGGTGGCTTTTCTTCAAGCGCTGATCCAAGTGCCCACCGACACGCCACCCGGCCACAACACGCCCCATGCCGACCGTACGGCCCAGTTGCTAAGCAACTTTGGCATGCAAGCTGAAAAGCACAGCCCCAGTGCGGGCGAGCTGACCCACTACGGCATGCAGTCCATCACCAACCTGATCGTGCGGCGCAAGTATGGTGCGCAGGGCACAGGCAAAACTATCGCGCTCAACGCCCATGGCGACGTAGTGCCTCCCGGCGAAGGCTGGACCCACGACCCCTATGGCGGCGAGATAGTGGACGGCAAAATATATGGCCGCGCCTCAGCGGTCAGCAAAAGCGACTTTGCCACCTACACCTTTGCCACCCGCGCCTTGGAAGCCGTAGCCCCGCCCACGCAGGGCGCTATCGAGCTGCACTTTACCTACGACGAAGAATTTGGCGGCGAGATGGGCCCCGGCTGGCTACTGCGCAAGGGCCTAACCAAGCCCGACCTGCTGATAGCCGCAGGCTTTAGCTACCAGGTGATTACCGCGCACAACGGCTGCCTGCAAATGGAGGTCACCGTGCACGGCACAATGGCCCACGCAGCTATCCCGCACACGGGGGTAGACGCACTGCAAGGCGCAGTGAAAATTTTGAACGCTTTGTACAGCCAAAACGCAGCCTACAAACACATTACCAGCCAAGTGGAAGGCATCAGCCACCCTTACCTTAATATTGGCCGTATCGAAGGCGGCACCAACACTAATGTGGTGCCCGGCAAAGTCAGTTTTAAGCTAGACCGCCGCATGATCCCGGAAGAAAAACCTGTAGAAGTAGAGGCTAATATTCGCCAAGTCATCGCTGATGCTGCGGCCACCTACCCCGATATCACCGTTGACATCAAACGCCTACTGCTGGCCAACAGCATGCAGCCACTGCCGGGCAACCAACCATTAGTAGACGCGCTGCAAAAGCACGGTCAGCATATTTTTGGCCAAGCTATCCCCGCCATGGGCACGCCGCTGTATACGGACGTACGCCTGTACAGTGCCCACGGCATACCGGGTGTGATCTACGGTGCTGGCCCGCGCACCGTGCTAGAAAGCCACGCCAAGCGTGCAGACGAAAGACTAGACTTGGACGATCTGCGGCGTGCTACCAAGGTAATCGCCCGTAGTTTGGCCGATCTTTTGCAATGAAGGTTAGTAGCAGTATGTAAGTTTTTACCAGTGGTATTATTTTTCAGGGGGTTTGGTTGGAAAGCGCAGGGCCATGCGCCCATCCAGCCGTGCAATAGTTGATTCGTAGTCTGCATGGCATCGTCTTTGCTTGCATTTACGTTATCGCACAGTGATTTTTTGTATCTATTTTTATCGGAACCCCCATGAAAACCCGCCAGTTCGTTCAAATTGCCATCAGAGCAGCCGCCATGGCTGCTTCACTATCTTTTGGCCTAGCGCATGCGCAATCTACTCCCATCAAATTTCAGCTTGATTGGCGCTTTGAGGGGCCGTCTGCGCTGTTTCTTACGCCTGCAGCCAAAGGCTACTTTAAAGATGCCAAGCTAGATGTCACGGTAGATGCTGGCAACGGTTCGGGCGGCGCAGTCACGCGCGTGGCCTCGGGCACGTACGACATGGGCTTTGCCGACATTGCTGCACTGATGGAGTTTCATGCCAACAACCCCGAAGCGCCGAATAAGCCTGTGGCGGTGATGATGGTGTACAACAACACGCCAGCCTCGGTCATGGCACTTAAAAAATCGGGCATCAAAACCATTGCCGATTTGAATGGCAAAAAGTTAGGCGCCCCCGTGTTTGACGCAGGCCGCCGCAGCTTTCCTATTTTTGCCAAGGCCAACAAGGTTGCTGGCGTGCAATGGACCAGCATGGACCCGCCCCTGCGCGAAACCATGCTAGCGCGCGGCGATGTAGACGCTATCACTGGCTTTACCTTTACCAGCCTGCTGAACTTAGAGGCGCGTGGCGTCAAGGCCGATGAAGTCATCGTTATGCCCTATGCCACCAATGGCGTAAAGCTGTACGGCAACGCCATCATCGCCTCGCCCAAGTTGATCAAGGAGAACCCAGCGGCGGTCAAAGCGTTTTTAGCTGCCTTTGCCAAAGGTGCCAAAGAAGCCATGGCCAATCCCAAAGCCGCGATTGAATTTGTCAAAACCCGTGACGGCATCATCAACACCGAGCTGGAAACCCGCCGCTTTCAGCTGGCAATTGACACCGCCATCAACAGCCCCGACGCACGTACCGAGGGTTTTGGCCAAGTAGTACCAGCCCGGTTGAGCTTAATGGCCAGCCAAGTGTCGGACGCCTTCAACACCAAAACCCGCGTGATGCCAGACGCGGTATGGAACGCCAGCTTTTTACCTAGCGCAGCCGAGCTGAACGTGCTGCCTGTCGCCAAGAAGTAACACTGATAGCTATGTGATAGAGAGACTTTAAAGTCTGCTGAGTACTATTAATTTAATAGCTGCTTGAGCAGGTTCTACGGCCTGAATCCTCTATTTCCTTATAAAAGCACAGCGGTAATACGATGATTTCTTCTACTGAAGTGTCTACGCCATTTGTAGATTTTCAAAACGTCTGGCTAGCCTACAACGATGAGTTATTGGCGCAAAACAATTTTGCAGTAGAAGACATTACGCTCAAAGTGGGCGCGGGGGAATTTATCGCTATTGTTGGTCCGTCGGGCTGCGGCAAATCCACTTTTATGAAGTTGACCACGGGTTTGAAAATGCCCAGCAAAGGCACGATCAAAATCAACGGTGCCCCCGTGACCGGGCCGCTCAAAATCAGCGGCATGGCCTTTCAAGCGCCCTCGCTGCTGCCCTGGCGTACCACGCTAGACAACGTATTGCTGCCGCTAGAAATTGTCGAGCCCTACCGCAGTCACTTTGAAAGTAAACGTAAAGAGTACGAAGCACGTGCCTCCAAGCTATTGGAAACCGTTGGCCTAGGCGGCTACGAAAAGAAATTCCCGTGGCAGCTGTCGGGTGGCATGCAACAGCGCGCCAGCATTTGCCGCGCATTGATCCACGAGCCCAAGATGCTGCTGCTAGATGAGCCGTTTGGCGCGCTAGATGCCTTTACCCGCGAGGAGTTGTGGTGCACGCTGCGCGATTTGCATGCTGTGCAAAAATTCAACGTCATCTTGGTCACACACGATCTGCGCGAGAGCGTGTTTTTGGCCGACAAGGTGTATGTGATGAGCAAATCGCCAGGCCGCCTGATGGTAGAAAAGCACATCGACCTGCCCCGCCCACGCGAGCTAGAGATCACCTACACCAAAGAGTTTGCCGACATCGTGCTGGAGCTGCGCGGGCATATTGGTGCGATTCGCAAAACCGGTGCGATCGCTGCGCCATAACGATAAGAAGAATCCGTCATGCGCAAAACTGTTGAACGATATTCCCCATGGCTGCTGCTGATTGCCATACTGGTACTGTGGGAAGCTGTCTGCCGCATCTTCAACGTGACTGAATTCATCTTTCCCAGCCCGTCGCGCATTGCTGCGCAGGTATGGGAATTTAAAGAAGTCATCGCAGGCCACGCATGGCGCACCTTTTGGGTGACGATGGTGGGTTTTGGCATAGCCATTGTGGTGGGCGTATTGCTGGGGTTTTTAATGGGCAGTTCGCGCGTGGCCTACACCGCTATGTACCCACTGATGACTGGCTTTAACGCGCTGCCCAAAGCGGCGTTTGTACCTATTCTTGTTGTCTGGTTTGGTATTGGCGTAGGCCCCGCAATACTCACGGCTTTTCTCATCAGCTTTTTCCCCATTATGGTCAATATCGCCACGGGCTTGGCCACACTAGAGCCTGAGCTAGAAGACGTGCTGCGCGTATTGGGCGCCAAACGCTGGGACGTACTTACCAAAGTAGGCATGCCGCGCTCTATGCCCTACTTTTTTGGCTCGCTGAAAGTTGCCATTACGCTGGCATTTGTCGGCACTACCGTGAGCGAGATGACCGCCGCTAACGAAGGCATTGGTTACCTGCTGATCAGCGCAGGCAGCGCCATGCAAATGGGCTTGGCTTTTGGTGGCCTGGTCGTCGTGGGTGCGATGGCCATGGTGATGTACGAGCTGTTCGACTATGTGGAAAAGCACACCACCGCCTGGGCACATCGCGGCTCGCAAAATAGCTGAGGTTACGCCCTGCAAGCGCTGTGGCACCACTGCAATGGGCAATGCTTGCTCATTGCAGCCGCATGAGCCAACCGCGATATTGGGGTAATTTTGCGGAATAGGTGCGCAATTGCCTTAACATCGCCGCATGAAATCAGTCTTCATCACAGGCGCGTCATCCGGCATAGGGGCAGCCCTGGCACAGCACTACGCGGCACAAGGCGCAACTTTAGGTTTGGTAGCGCGCCGCCTGGACGTGCTAGAGCAACTAAAAAGCAGTCTGCCCGACCCACATAAACACAAAATTTACCCACTCGATGTAAATGATCACGAAGCACTAGCGGCTGCCGCAGAAGACTTTATTCGTGCCACCGGTGTCGTCAACGCCGTGATCGCCAGCGCTGGCATAGCCCACAACAAACCCACAGGCGCACACAAAGACATTGCCATTTTCGCCAAGGTAATGAACACCAATGTGCTGGCGACCGTAGCCACCTTCACCCCCTTCATTGCCCACATGAAGACCCACGCCCGGCAGCAGCCTTGCCGCTTGGTGGGCATTGCCAGCATTGCAGGGGTACGGGGCCTGCCGGGATCGGAGTCGTATAGCGCGTCCAAAGCGGCAGTCATCAGCTATTGCGAATCGTTGCGGCTTGATCTGCGCAAGTCTGGCATTGCGGTGGTCACCCTAGCGCCGGGTTTTATTCAGACGCCGATGACCACGCATGTGCCCAAATCAGTACCGTTTTTTATGCCAGTAGATGACTTTGCCAAGGCCGCTATCAAAGCCATTGCACGCGGCGACTCGTACCGTGTCATTCCATGGCAAATGGGCCTGCCCGCCAAGCTGCTGCGCATCGTGCCCAACTGGTTGTACGACCGGGCCACGCAAATGGCCAAACCTTCATCGCCACCATCATCGATTATTTCTAAGTAACTACATATGCAAATCAATCCTGTTGAAAAAGCGCAGTTCACCGACAGTCGGTCTTTCCTGACCGATTACAAAGCACACAATCGCCCGGTCATTTTTAACAACGTGTGTGACGATTGGCCAGCCAAAAAGAAATGGACCGTAGACTACCTGTGCAGCGTGGTGGGCGACAAGCAGGTGCCTCTGTATGGTGGTGCAGAAGCCAAAGGCCGCAAGCACCAGCACGCGCACGTGGCACAAATGACGTTTCGCGAATTCATCGCCGAGCTGAACGGCGGCAACAGCAAGCTACGTATGTTTTTCTACAATATCTTGGCCCAAGCACCCGAGCTGATGAAAGACTTTTACTTTCCTAAAATTGGCTTGAAAATGTTTACCAAGCTGCCTGCGCTATTTTTTGGCGGACGTGGTGCCAAGGTGCAAATGCACTTTGATATTGACTGGGCCGATTTATTGATGTTTCACTTCGGCGGCAAAAAACGGGTATACCTGTTTGCACCCGACCAAGAAAAATACCTCTACCGCGTGCCCTACTCTTACAGCAGCTTGTTCGAAATAGATATAGACAAACCAGACTTTGAAAAATTCCCCGCGCTGCGGCACGCCACTGGCTACATGGCTGAGCTAAAGCACGGCGACACGCTGTATATTCCACCGGGTTTTTGGCACTATGTGGTGTACGACGATATGTGCTTTTCCATGACTTTGCGTGCACTGCCGCGTAACCCAAAACATATTTTTAATTTTTTGTACAACGTTATCTACGTCCGCACGGCCGACGGCCTGATGCGCAAGTTTGTCGGTCAATCCTGGAACGATAAGAATCGTGAGCGGGCTTTTGCTATTGGTAATCGGTCTGCCTGATGCATAACGATTGCTATTGTTGTACGGGAGCTGGCGGGCGGTGTACTCAGCTTTGCGACTGTCCTGGGGGATTGCTGTGTAAGTTTTGTACGAAAGCTGGCAGGCGGCGTACTCAGCTCCGCGGCTGTCCTGGGGGATTGCTGTGTAAGTTTTGTACGAAAGCTGGCAGGCGGCGTACTCAGCTCCGCGGCTGTCCTCCGTGGCGGCCTAGGGCCGCCTACTCCCCCTTTATGCCGCTGCGCTGAGTACACCGCCTGCCAGCTCTTGCAAACGTGGCGGGTGGATCAACCGCTGTTGCTCCACCCAACTTTGTACGCAGCCTTGGCGCTTGGTGTGGACAGCGCAGCGGCATAAAGGGGGAGCCCGCAGGGCGGAGGACAGCCGCGGAGCTGTTCACGCCAAGTGCCAAGGCGAGCACAGCTAAGGAGCGGAAGGCACGTCGAGAGTATTCTGAGGCCCACTTTCAGAGTGTTTTAGGCCACCAACCCAAGTAAATCTTGCTCAAGCAGCTATGCAATTGATAGTGTTGACCATTCCAACCAAGCCATCAACACGCACACCAATCAAAAAAAGACTGCCGAAGCAGTCTTTTGCACAATACACAGGGCCATTAACCCATGTGCAAGCCGCCGTTCAGCGAGAAGTCTGCGCCCGTAGCGTAGCCACCCTCATCAGACGAAATCCACGAAATAATCGAGGCGATTTCTTCTGGGGTGCCCAAGCGTTTGGCAGGCACGCCTGAGACAATTTTCTCCAGCACATCTGGGCGAATAGCCTTAACCATATCGGTGCCAATATAGCCAGGGCTCACGGTGTTCACTGTCACGCCCTTGCTGGCCACCTCTTGCGCCAACGCCATGGTAAAGCCATGTAACCCCGCTTTGGCGGTGGAATAGTTCACTTGGCCAAACTGGCCTTTTTGACCATTGACCGAGCTGATGTTGATAATGCGCCCAAAGCCCGCTTCAATCATGCCTTCAATGACTTGCTTGGTTACATTGAACATACTGTCCAGATTGGTGGAGATCACAGCGTTCCAGTCTGCCTTGCTCATTTTGCGAAACTGCCCATCACGGGTAATACCGGCGTTGTTGACCAGTATTGCAACGGCGCCATGTTCAGCTTTGACTTTTTCAAACGCCGCTACGGTGCTGTCCCAGTCGCCCACGTTGCCTACCGAGGCGTAGAAGGTGTAGCCCAGCGCTTTTTGCTCGCCAATCCACTTGTCAAAGTCGCGCGTGGGGCCGCAGCCTGCAATGACTTTAAATCCGTCTTTATGTAACCGTTGGCATATACCGGTACCAATGCCACCCATACCCCCTGTCACGTACGCAATTTTTTGGCTCATGATGTTTCCTATTTGTTATAAAACCTCTACTTTAATACCTTTAGCATGTTTGATGAATAAGGCAAACACCAATGAAACCGTTTAGCGTTAAGGGCCAATGTCTTACAAGAAGTAAGCGGCTTTAACCACAGCAGTGCAACCGCTTAAAAACAACAATAGTGCTCTACCCTTTTAAATACATGATTTTTATTCGTTTTATCAAATGGACAGTGGGGCTTATCCTTGCGCTGGTACTGCTGGCCGTGCTACTGATCGCCTTATTAGGCTGGAACTGGTTACGTGGGCCTATCGAGCGCGCTGCGCTTGAGAAAACCGGGCGCGCCTTGGCTATTAACGGTGACCTCACCGTTAAATTTGCCTGGCCACTGCCCACCATGCGGGCCGAGAAGGTAACGTTTGCCAACCCCACTTGGGCTAAGCAAGCGCAAATGGCCACCACCGATGCCGTGCAGATCACGCTTAATTTACCTCTGTTACTACGCAAACAAATCACTATCCCTGAAGTATTGCTAGAAAATCCGGTGGTTTTTCTAGAGCAGGGTGTGGGTGGGCGCAAAAATTGGTTGCTAGACCTGCAGCAGCAAGACGAAGGCGCGCGGCTTAACGTGGGTCGTTTGTCGCTGGACAAAGGCAAACTGAGCTATGACGATGCATCGCAAAAAACCAGCCTGCGCGCCGATGTATCCACCGCCACGGGCGACGCCATGCGATCAAATTTGACTTTTAGCGTGCTGGGCCAATACAAAGGCATAGCGGTTAAGGCCCAAGGCACTGGCGGCCCCGTACTGGCGCTGCGCGACCAAAGCTTGCCCTACCCGCTTAAAGTAAACGCCACATTAGGGCAGACCGTGGTAGCAGCCAACGGCACTATTACCAGCTTGCTGACTGCGTCAGCGCTAGACATGCGCATGAACTTGCGTGGTGCCAGCATGGAGCAACTGTACCCGTTACTGGGCATCACCTTTCCTGTTACCCGCGCTTATGCCACAGAGGGCCATTTGGTGCGCGAGGGCACCGTGTGGCGCTATGACAAGTTCTCGGGCCGGGTGGGTGACAGTGATATTGCAGGGTCACTGCAAGTCGACACGGGCGGCCAGCGGCCAGCCCTCACCGCAGACCTTAGCTCCAATTTGCTGGATTTAGAAGACCTCGCGCCCATGATTGGTGCAGCGCCTGAACCGATTGACAAAAAAGTGGTAGGGGTAGCGGCAACCAAAGCACCGCCGCCGTCAGACCGTGTACTGCCTGAGATACCTTTTAAATCTGACCGCTGGAACAGCGTGAACGCTAAAGTAAGCTTGCGCGCCAAAACCATTCGCCGTGTCAAACAGCTGCCATTAGAGAGTTTGACGGCACAACTGAACTTGCAAGATGCTGTGCTGACTTTAGAGCCGCTTAGCTTTGGCCTAGCAGGCGGCCAGATCAACACCGTGATTTCTCTGGATGGGCGCAAAAGCCCCATTCAGGCGCGCGCCAAAATCAAGGTGCGCAAAGTTCTGATTGCTAAGCTGTTTCCAGAATCAGGGCTGACCAAAACCAGCATTGGTCAGATCAACGGAGACTTTGATTTGACTGGCACTGGCAATTCCGTAGGCCGCATGCTGGCCACGTCTAACGGCAGTGTGGCCATGGTGGTGGCAGGCGGCGAGATTAGCCAACTGATGATGGAAAAAGTAGGCTTGCACCTATGGGAAATATTGCGCTTGAACATCACCGGAGACAAACTGGTCAAGCTGCGTTGCGCAGTAGCCGACTTTGACGTGAAGCAAGGCAATATGAAGACCAGCGCGTTGGTGTTTGACACGGAAGTCACCACTATTCTAGGCACTGGCAATATTGACTTGGGTCAAGAACAAATCGATTTAACCCTGAACCAAAAAACCAAAAACACCAGCCCACTCGCGCTGCGCACGCCCATCTATGTGCGTGGTAGCTTTGCCAAACCTGTAGCCGAGATCGACAAGGGGCCCCTGGCTTTACGCGCCATTGGCGCTGTAGCGTTGGGTGCCATTAACCCGCTGCTAGCATTGATACCTCTGATTGACGCAGGCCCGGGACGCGACAGCGACTGCGGCCAGTTGATTGACGAGGCCAAGGCCACAGCACCAGTGGCTAAGAAAAAATAGTCTGCAAAGTAACATTAACAGCAGTGACAACTCCCTATCTCACAGTCTGTTAATGTTGTGTATTTAACTTAATCAACACGAGAAAACCATCATGCAATATCGACATTTAGGCCGCAGCGGCCTGCAAGTAAGCCAGCTGTCACTAGGCTCATGGGTTACCTATTCCACCCAAGTAGACACAGCTGCCGCACGCGAGATGCTAGCAGCCGCTATGGATGCGGGGGTCAACTTTTTTGACAATGCCGAGGTGTATGCGGGCGGCAAAAGTGAAACCGTCATGGGCGAAGCTATCAAGGCCCTTAAATGGCCACGGCTTAAGTACATCGTGTCGACCAAGTTCTTCTGGGGCCTAGACCGTGATGGTCAACCCGTTAACCATAAAGATACCTTGAACCGCAAATACTTGATGCAAGCCATTGATGGATCGCTGCAGCGCATGGGCCTGGATTGTATTGACTTGGTGTATTGCCACCGGCCTGACCCACATACGCCGATAGAAGAAACCGTGTGGGCCATGAGCGACATGATCACGCGTGGCAAAGCACAGTACTGGGGTACCAGCGAATGGTCTGCCGCTGAGATACGCGCAGCCTGGGACATTGCCGACAAGCACCACCTGCATAAGCCGGTAATGGAGCAGCCGCAGTACCACTTGTTTCACCGCCAAAAGGTAGAGACGGAATACGCCCGCTTGTACGAAGACATCGGCCTGGGCCTGACCACATGGAGCCCATTGGCCAGTGGCTTGCTAACCGGTAAATACAAAGACGGCGTTCCCGCAGGCAGCCGAGGCGCGTTGCAAGAGATGGAGTTTCTGGTCAAAGGGTTGACCGACGCGGATAAAAATGCAGCTGTTGTCCAGTTGCAATCGGTCGCAGCTGAGCTGGGTTGCAATTTGGCCCAAATGGCGATTGCATGGGCTGCGCACAACCCGCGCGTGAGCACGGTAATCATGGGGGCATCGAAAATTGCCCAGTTGCATGACAACCTGAAAGCACTGGACGTGCTAGCTAAGCTGACGCCTGAGGTGATGGCTAAGATTGACAAGATTACTTTGCCACTGGCTAGCTAAGCCTGTTGCTCAAATAACTTTTCTCTGGTTGGTTTTATCAGCCCGCGCTTCGGTTAGGTTATTGGAATGGTGATCACTATCATTTGCATAGCTGCTGGAGCAGGATTTACTTGGGTTATTGGCCTAAAACGCTCCGAAAACAGGCTTCACAATACGCTTGGGATGCTCCTCAAAGTCAGTTCTGTGCACGCATTGGCGCTTGGCGTGAACAGCTCCGCGGCTGTCCTCCGGCCTTCGGCCTCCCTCTTTATGCCGCGGCGCTGTTCACACCAAGCGCCAATGCTGCGTACAAGCTAGGTCAGTGGGCGGCTGATCGCCCATCATGGTCACAAGAGCTGGCAGGCGGTGTACTCAGCGCAGCGGCATAAAGGGGGAGTA
>JANLPQ010000067.1:0-40350 GCA_031367325.1 Polaromonas sp.
CTGAATCGCTGTTTTGATCACTCATCAGTTGACGCGCTGATCGACTCCGTAGTTCGGTGCCAGTTGCCCCACCAGATCCTAGTCTGGCTCGACTCGGGCACCCTCACCCACCTGCGCATCACAGTCGCCCCACAACTGTGGCCCGCGTACTGCGGATATGCATGGTGGCCCAGACTCCACCCCGATGTGACGGTACCGGCCAGCGTAGGCACCCAATCGCAAAGAGCTCGAACTGTGGCCAGTTTGGGCCCTTTGCTAAGGTTTCGCGCTTGGCTTATTTGCGCGCCGGCGGCACATCCGTACAAGACCCATGCGCAATCTCTGCCGCCATGCCGATGCTCTCGCCTAGCGTGGGGTGCGGGTGGATGGTTTTGCCTATGTCTACTGCATCTGCGCCCATCTCGATGGCCAGGGCGATTTCGCCGATCATGTCGCCTGCGTGCGTGCCTACCATGCCGCCGCCTAGGATTTTGCCGTGGCCGTGGGCCTCGGGGGAATCATCGAACAGTAGTTTGGTCACGCCTTCGTCGCGGCCGTTGGCTATGGCGCGGCCTGATGCGGTCCAAGGGAACAGGCCTTTTTTGACCTTGATGCCTTGCGCTTTGGCTTGGTCTTCGGTCAGGCCTACCCAGGCTACTTCGGGGTCGGTGTAGGCCACGCTGGGGATGACGCGGGCGTTGAAGGCGGCTGCGGCAAGCTCTTTGTTGCCTTGCTGCTCGCCTGCTATGACTTCTGCCGCTACATGCCCTTCGTGCACGGCTTTGTGGGCTAGCATGGGCTGGCCGATGATGTCGCCTATGGCGAAGATGTGGGGCACGTTGGTGCGCATTTGGATGTCGACGTTGATGAAGCCACGGTCGGTGACGGCTACGCCGGCTTTGTCAGCAGCAATCTTTTTGCCGTTGGGGCTGCGGCCTACGGCTTGCAGGACCAAGTCGTAGGTTTGGGGGGCTGGCGCGGTGCCGCCCTCCACTGCAGGTGCAAAGGTCACTTCGATGCCTGCGGGAGTTGCTTTCGCACCCACCGTTTTGGTATTGAGCATGATGTTGTCAAAGCGCGGGGCATTCATCTTTTGCCAGATTTTGACCAGGTCGCGGTCTGCGCCTTGCATCAGGCCGTCCAGCATTTCCACCACGTCTAGGCGTGCGCCCAGGGTGCTATACACGGTACCCATTTCTAGGCCGATGATGCCGCCGCCTAAGATCAGCATGCGTTTGGGAACTTCTTTTAGCTCTAGTGCGCCGGTGCTGTCCACTACGCGCGGGTCAGTATCAAGCCCATCCTTCTGCATAAAGGGCAGGCGCACGGCTTGGCTGCCTGCGGCGATGATGCAGTTTTTAAACTGGATAACTTTTTTGCTGCCGGTTTTTTCTTGCGCTTCTCCGCTGGTTTCTTCTACTTCTACGTGGTGGGCGCTGACAAAGGCGCCGTAGCCGCGCACTATGGTGACCTTGCGCATTTTGGCCATGGCAGCCAAGCCGCCTGTCAGCTTGCCTACGACTTTTTCTTTATGGCCGCGCAGTTTGTCGATGTTGACGACCGGCTTGCCAAAGTCTATGCCCAGGTCGGCCATGTGGCTAACTTCGTCCATCACGGCTGCTACGTGCAGTAGCGCTTTGGACGGGATGCAACCGACGTTCAGGCATACGCCGCCTAGCTTGGCATAGCGCTCGACGATGATGACTTTCAGGCCCAAGTCTGCAGCGCGAAAAGCTGCGCTGTAGCCGCCGGGGCCTGCACCTAGAACGAGCAGGTCGCAGTCCAGGTCCGTCTTGCCTGTGTAGCTAGATGCTATGGATGTAATAGCTGCTTGAGCAGGATTTACTTGGGTTACTGGCTGATTTGATGCTGAAATGGGTGCTTGGGGTGCGGTAGAGGGCGCTGGGGCTGGGGCTGCCGTGGTATTGCCAGTTGCAGCGTCTGCAGACTCTAGCGTTAGCACTACCGAGCCTTGTTTTACCTTGTCGCCAATCTTGATACGCAGCTCATTGACCACGCCAGCCGCAGACGATGGAATTTCCATCGAGGCTTTGTCGCTTTCTACGGTGATGAGCGATTGGTCTGCCTTGATGGTGTCGCCGGGTTTGACCATCAGCTCGATGACGGTGACTTCGTCGAAGTCGCCAATGTCGGGGACTTTAATTTCTATGACTGACATTTGTTGGCTCCTGGCAGCGCTGTGCGCTGCGAAATTAAAAGGGGTCAGAGCACAATTTCGCTCTTGGTGGAATGGGGCGCATTCTTGAGTAATGCGAAATAGTGATCTGACCCCATTTAATTTCCGATCACCTTCACTTCTTGAGTTTCATCGTGAACACGTTAATCGGGCCCGCAGAGTTCTTGTCAAACTCGCAGCCTGCTACTACGCCGGCAACGGCTACTTCGCGGGCGGTTTTAGCTTTGGCAAACACTGCGTTCATCGCGCCCAGTGCAAACCCGCGGCCAGATCCTATGCCCCAAAACTCTTTGAACTCAAACACTTCGCGGTAGCTGTACAGGCCAAAAATGCCTGCGCTGTTGGCTACCAGCACGCTGAACTGCATGGACTCGTAGGGGTCGGCGTCTTCTTCTTTGGTTTGCAGAAAGAAAGTTTCTTTCAATATGGGGTGCAGCTTGAGGAAGGTGTCATACACCTCGTCTTTGCTATGCAATTTCAGCTCGCCTTTGGGTAGCGCCGCCAGCGCTTTGCGCAGGGCAGGAAAATGCGCCACGGTGCCCGCAGTGGCGACAAAGCTGGCACCGCCCACGGCGTCAATCTTGAAGACTTTTTCATTCGCCTCAAACCGGTGCGGCAAGCGCGTGTCGCCGAAGGTGACGAGTGAATCAGTGCCTACTGCAACCTGGCCTGCTTTTTTAACGACTACTACAGTGGTCATGCTGCAGCCCTTACAGCATCACTCGGCGAAAGTCGCCGAGAATTTGACAAAGGTAGGCGTTAAAGCGTGCGGCAGATGCACCGTCGATAACGCGGTGGTCCCAGCTAAGCGACAGCGGTAGCATGAGGCGCGGCACAAACTTGTCGCCGTCCCACACAGGTTCTATCTGGCTCTTGCACACACCGAGAATAGCCACTTCAGGCGCGTTGATGATGGGCGTGAAATAGCGCCCACCAATGCCGCCCAGCGACGATATGGTGAAGCACGCGCCTTGCATGTCGGCAGGGACCAGCTTGCCATCGCGCGCTTTGCCAGCCATCTCGCCCATTTCTTTGCTGATTTGCAGCACGCCTTTTTTGTCAGCGTCTTTGATAACGGGTACCACCAAGCCGTTAGGTGTGTCTGCTGCAAAACCAATATGGAAATATTGCTTTAGCACCAGCTGGTCGCCTTCAAGCGAGCTGTTAAACGTGGGAAATTTCTTCAGCGCTGCCACTGACGCTTTGATGAGGAAGGCCAGCATGGTGATCTTCAAGCCTGCCTTTTCGTTTTCTTTGTTCATCTGCACACGGAAGGCTTCTAGCTCGGTGATGTCGGCGTCGTCATGGTTAGTCACGTGGGGGATCATCACCCAGTTGCGGTGCAGGTTGGCAGCGCTGATCTTCTTGATACGCGACATGTCAACGCGCTCGACCGCGCCAAACTTGGCAAAGTCAACTTTGGGCCAAGGGATAAGGCCCAGGCCCGCGCCATCATTGCCTGATTGGCCTTTTGAAGCCGTATTACCTGCTTGGGCAGCTATGGTTTGCGTAGCGCCTACCATCACAGATTTAGTGAAGCTTTGAATGTCTGTCTCGGTAATGCGGCCTTTGATACCGCTGCCTTTAACCTCGCCTAATGGCACGCCCAGCTCGCGCGCAAACTTGCGCACAGACGGGGACGCGTGGGGCAAGCTGCCGGTGGGGGCGACGTTAGGGTTGTGGGCAGGCACGGCTGGTGCAGTTGCAGTTGACTGTACTGCTGCAACTGCTGAGGGTACTTGGGCAGGCTCTGTGCTAGCAGAACTAGTGGGCGCGGCAGCTGAGGTGGTTGCCGGAGCAGAGGCTACTGATACTGCCGCAGCTGCAGAAGTAGGTGCGGATGCAGGTGCGGATGTGGTGGCTGCAGCCACGCCTTCCAACACCACAATCAAGTCCCCAATATTGACCGTGTCACCCAGCTTGACCTTCAGTTCTTTCACCACACCGGCGTGGCTTGACGGTATTTCCATCGATGCTTTGTCGCTTTCCACCGTCATCAGGCTTTGCTCTACTTTGACGGTGTCGCCTACCTTCACCAGCATTTCGATCACGGCCACATCTTTAAAGTCGCCAATATCAGGCACCTTGACCATGACAGGGCCTACTACAGAATTAATAGCTACTTGAGCAGTATTTACTTGGGTTACAGCCGTATTTGATGCTGAAATAACAGGTGCTGGGGCAGTTGTGGGTGTGGCTGCAGGTGTAGCTGCGGGCGCGGCCACTGGGGCTGCAGCTGGCGCGGGCGTTGGTGCAGCGGCCGCTGCGCTGGCAGCAGCTTCTACCACGATGACCACCGAGCCTTGCTTGACCTTATCGCCCATCTTAATGCGCAGCTCTTTGACCACGCCTGCGGTACTAGACGGTATTTCCATCGACGCTTTGTCAGATTCTACGGTAATAAGCGACTGCTCAACTTTGACCGTGTCGCCTACTTTCACCATCAGCTCGATAACCGTCACTTCATCAAAGTCGCCAATGTCGGGGACTTGTACTTCTACTAATGCCATTTGTCTCTCCTAGGCGTACAACGGATTGATCTTGTCGACTTTGATGCCGTATTTTTTAATCGCCTCGGCCACTTTGGCCAATGGCAATTTACTGTCTTCGGCCAGTGCCTTCAGTGCAGCCACCACAATGTAATGGCGGTTCACCTCAAAGTGTTCACGCAGCTTGCTACGAAAGTCGCTGCGACCAAAACCGTCGGTACCCAGCACTTTGTAGTTGCGGCCCTTGCCGACAAAGGGGCGAATCTGCTCGGCATACGCCTTCATGTAGTCGGTTGACGCAATTACCGGGCCCGTGGTGGTAGCCAGTTGCGATTCAACAAAGCTCACGCGCGCTTTGTCTGTGGGGTGCAGCAGGTTAAAGCGGTCGCAGTCTTGGCCTTCGCGGGTGAGCTCGTTAAAGCTTGGGCAGCTCCACACATTGGCACCCACGCCCCACTCTTTTTCTAGCAGCTCTTTGGCAAATTGCGACTCACGCAAAATAGTGCCCGAGCCTAGCAAATTGACGGTAAGGTCTTTCTTGGCCGCTTCTTGCAGCAGATACATGCCTTTGATGATCTGCTCCTCCGTGCCAGCCTTGAGGCCAGGCATGGGGTAGTTTTCGTTCAGTAGTGTGATGTAGTAGTACACGTTGTCTTGCTTCTCGACCATGCGCTTTAGGCCGTGGTGCAAGATCACACCCACTTCGTGCGCAAAGGTCGGGTCGTACGATATGCAGTTGGGAATCGTACCCGCCATGATGTGGCTGTGGCCGTCTTCGTGCTGCAGGCCTTCGCCGTTTAGCGTAGTGCGGCCACTGGTGCCGCCCAGCAAAAAGCCGCGCGCCTGCATGTCGCCCGCAGCCCAAGCCAAGTCGCCAACGCGTTGAAAACCAAACATCGAGTAGTACACATAAAACGGCACCATGATGCGGTTAGATGTGCTGTACGACGTAGCGGCTGCTATCCAGCTGCTCATGCCGCCCGCTTCGTTAATGCCCTCTTGCAGAATCTGCCCTTTGACATCTTCTTTGTAGTACATCACCTGCTCTTTATCTACCGGGGTGTACTGCTGGCCTGCAGGGTTGTAGATGCCCACTTGGCGAAACAATCCTTCCATGCCAAAAGTGCGCGCCTCGTCTACCAAGATAGGCACAATGCGCGGGCCCAGCGCTTGGTCGCGCAGCAGCTGGGTAAGAAAGCGCACATAGGCTTGCGTGGTCGATATTTCGCGGCCCTCGGCGGTGGGCTCCATCACGGCTTTAAACACGTCTAGTGCAGGCACGGTAAAGCTCTCATCGGCCTTTACGCGGCGGTGCGGCAAGTAGCCGCCCAGCGCTTTGCGGCGCTCGTGCAGGTACTTCATCTCTGGCGTGTCGTCAGCGGGTTTGTAGAAAGGTAAATCCGCAATCTGGCTGTCAGGGATGGGGATGTTAAAGCGGTCGCGGAAAGCTTTGATATCTTCGTCACCCAGTTTTTTGGTTTGGTGAACGGTGTTCTTGCCTTCACCAATTTTGCCCATGCCAAAACCTTTGACGGTTTTAATCAGCAGCACGGTGGGCTGGCCTTTGTGGTTTACGGCTTTGTCAAATGCTGCGTAGACTTTTTGCGAGTCATGACCGCCGCGTTTTAAATTCCAAATCTCGTCGTCGCTCATGTGCGCCACCATCTCTAGCGTGCGCGGGTCGCGGCCAAAGAAATGTTTGCGTACGTACGCGCCGTCGTTGGCCTTGAAGGCTTGGTAGTCGCCGTCTAGCGTGTCCATCATTAGCTTTTTTAATGCGCCTTCTTTGTCGCGCGCCAAGAGGGCATCCCAGCCGCTGCCCCACAGCAGCTTTATGACGTTCCAGCCGCTACCGCGAAACTCACCTTCTAGCTCTTGCACAATTTTTCCGTTGCCACGTACCGGGCCGTCCAGGCGCTGCAAGTTGCAGTTGATAACGAAAATCAAATTGTCTAAATTCTCACGTGCTGCCAAGCCGATAGCGCCCAATGATTCCACTTCGTCCATCTCGCCGTCGCCACAAAACACCCACACCTTGCGGTTCTCTGTGTTGGCAATGCCGCGTGCGTGCAGGTATTTTAAAAAGCGCGCTTGGTAAATCGCCATCAATGGGCCGAGACCCATGGACACGGTAGGGAACTGCCAAAACTCAGGCATCAGCTTGGGGTGCGGGTAGCTAGACAAGCCCTTGCCGTCCACCTCTTGGCGGAAGTTGAGCAACTGCTCTTCGGTCAAGCGGCCCTCTAGGTAAGCGCGTGCGTACACACCGGGCGACACATGGCCTTGAATGTACAAACAATCACCGCCATGCTCTTTACCCGGTTCGGCACTCTCAGCATGCCAAAAATGGTTAAAGCCTGCACCAAACATACTGGCCAACGATGCGAACGAGCCAATATGGCCGCCCAAATCGCCACCGTCTGCGGGGTTATGCCGATTGGCCTTCACCACCATGGCCATGGCGTTCCAGCGCATGTAAGCACGCAGGCGTTCTTCGATGTCCAGGTTACCGGGGCAGTGCTTTTCTTCGGATGGTTCTAGCGTGTTGACATAGCCTGTGGTGGCCGAGAAAGGCATGTCGATGCTGCTTTGGCGGGCATGCTCTAAAAGTTGCTCTAGCAAGTAGTGCGCACGCTCAGGACCTTCGGCCTCAATCACAGCGGACAGTGCATCCATCCATTCACGGGTTTCTAGGGAATCTGTGTCGTTGGTAGCGGCGCCAAAAAGATTTGTGGGTACTGCAGACATGGATTCTCCTTCGGTGCTGCGTGGTTTGTCTTTGTGCACGCAGGATACAGCGTGCACCATCATTTAGTACAGAACCTCTATTATTCCATAGTTTTTTATAATTTCAAATTGTGCTTATCATTTTCTTATTATGAAATATGTTTTGTCTGAATGCGTGTGTACTTGCAGCTTTTCGTTTTGAAAATTGATTTTCAGTGAGCGTGAGGTTAGAACATGGAGGTTCTTAAATCGTGAACTTTGAAGATTAATATTCTTAGATCGTGAACTGCGGCGATAGAGGACACGCTCTATCACCGCTTTGCGAATTTGTGTAGTGATCGTTTCGCATCAGCTTGGTCGCGATTGGTTGCAGTGGCGTAGCACGCAAAAACACCCCAATTCACGCGTATTTCCTTAGTCTTTTAGCCGTTCTAGGCCGTAGAACCTGCTCAAGCAGCTATGCAATTCATAGTACCTAACCATTAAGAAACCATCATAAATTGCGGGCTGTTCAAACAACGCAAAGAACAATGTGACGAGTCGGGTCCGTCTCGATGAAAAATACGCAGAGAGGCGCGCGGTACAAAAGTTAGCCCAGTGCAACCTAGTTTCGCGCGTGTTCTCGGAGTATTTTTCGCGAAAGAGATGCCCGGCTCGAGTCCAGCGTTCCGGTGCGCACGCGAACCTAGCGACCACCCCAGAAAGCGCATACGCATACGTTAACAATCAGCTAGGTCAACTCCTACAAGCTGTCAGCCCATAAAAAAAGCCACCCGAAGGTGGCTTTTTGATAAACACAGCAAAAAAAGCAGTTACAGTTTTTGCGCCTGCATAAAGTCGTCAAACTTAGCCTCTGCAAACCGGAACCACAGGTTAGCGTCCGCGCGAAACTTGCTGTAGTCAGCGTAAATTTTGGCCCACTGTGGGTTCTTAGCTGACAGTTCGCTGTACAGCGCCATCGACTCTTTAAAAGCACCGGCCATCACGTCGTTAGAGAAAGGACGCAGCTTGGTACCAGCACCTACTAGTTGCTTTAAAGCAGTCGGGTTACGGGCATCGTACTTGGCCTGCATATCGCTAGCGGCTAAGGCCGCAGCGGCCTCCACAATAGCTTTGTTCTCTGCCGACAACGCAGCAAACGCTTTGTCGTTGATGAAGAAGTCTAGCTCTGGGCCGCCCTCCCACCAGCCTGGGTAGTAGTAAAACGGGGCCACCTTGTTAAAGCCCAGTTTCTGGTCGTCGTAGGGGCCAATCCACTCGGCAGCGTCGATGGTGCCTTTTTCCAGGGCAGAGTAAATCTCGCCGCCAGGGATGTTTTGTGGCACGGCACCCATGCGCTCCAGCACCTTGCCAGCAAAGCCGCCAATGCGCATCTTTAGGCCCTTCATGTCTTCCATGGTTTTGATTTCTTTGCGGTACCAGCCACCCATTTGCGCACCGGTATTGCCGCCGACAAAGTTAACCATGTTGTAGCCAGCGTAGAACTCGCGCATCAGCTTCATGCCGTTGCCTTCCAGCATCCAGGCCGACATTTGACGGCTGTTCAGGCCAAACGGAATAGCGCAGCCCAGTGCAAACGCTTCGTTTTTGCCAAAGAAGTAGTACGGCGCGGTATGCGCCATTTCTATCGAACCTTGTTGCACCGCGTCTACCACGCCAAATGCGGGGGTGATTTCGCCAGCGGCGTGAACCGAAATTTCAAACTTGCCGCCTGACATGGCTTTAACCGCCTTGGCAAACACCTCTGACGCGCCAAAAATGGTGTCCAGCGGTTTAGGAAAGCTAGACGACAGGCGCCAGCGAACTGCAGCTTGCGCGTGCACTGCGGGCGCAACACCTGCGGCCAATACGCCGGCAATGCCAGCGTTTTTGATAAGGGAACGACGATCCATCTTGTCTATCTCCGAAGGGGCTGCTCGATGATTGATCTAAAGCCCGGTTGAACAACCCATCTTCAAGCGGTGTGCGCCAAGGACGAGGACTTGTTTTGAGTCAAGTTGAATTTTAGAAACCACACTGCCCCACTGCGCCCGGGGTTTACCCTTGAGATAGCCTTGCACACCGTAAGGCTTCAGGGTTCTGTAAGAAAGCGTCGCATTGGCGACTTTAGCCATAACAACTTGCTAATTCTGCTTGCTGTTTGCAACTGCAAACACCGCTTGGCAAAGACTCACACAACCGTGACACTTCCCTACCATGAATGCCACTATCCCAATCCACCTAGCGCCACCTGAAACCCAAGCTCACCCAGCGTGGGGTGATGCCCCCACCAGCCGCGTGCCCGGCTGGGTATACACCGACGCACAGCTGTACCAGCGCGAGATGGCCCAACTGTTCTACCAAGGCCATTGGTGCTATGTGGGCCTAGAGTGCGAAATACCCAAAGCGGGCGACTACAAGCGCACGCAAATAGGCGAGCGCAGCGTGGTGATGGTGCGCGAGCGCGGCAGGCCCGGCCAAGCAGACCAAATTCATGTGGTAGAAAACCGCTGCGCGCACCGAGGCGTGCAGTTTGTACGCGAGCGTACGGGCAATGCACGCAGCTTTGTGTGCCCGTACCACCAGTGGACCTATAAGCTCAACGGTGATTTGGCAGGCCTTACCTTTCGTCATGGTGTAGAGCGCGTTAACAACGACGGCAGCACAACCCAACAAGGCGGCATGGATGCAGATTTCAACCTGTGCGACCATGGCTTGACCAAGCTGAAAGTAACGCGGCGCGGCGGTGTGGTGTTTGCATCGTTTGACCACAGCGTGGAGAGCTTTGAAGACTACTTGGGCCCCGATGTGCTGCACTACTTTGACCGCGTGTTCCACAAACCGCTCAAGTTATTAGGCATTAACCGCCAGCGCATACCAGCTAACTGGAAGCTAATGCAAGAAAACATCAAAGATCCCTACCACCCTGGCCTGCTGCACACCTGGTTTGTCACCTTTGGCCTGTGGCGCGCTGACCAGCAAAGCCAGATGGTGATGGACGCTAAACACCGCCATGCGTGCATGGTCTCGCGCCGCAACGAGGGCGGCGCTGGCGTAGTAACACAGGGCGTCACCAGCTTTAAAGAAGGCATGCAACTAGGCGACAAAAGCTTGCTGGACGTGGTGCCTGAGCCGTGGTGGAACTCAGGAAGCACCTCTGGTGCAGGACCCACCGTGGTGATGATGACGTTATTCCCCAGCCTCATCATTCAGCAGCAAGTCAATTCATTGTCCACGCGGCATATTCAACCCGTAGAGCCCGGTGTGTTTGATTTTGTGTGGACGCACTTTGGTTTTGAAGACGACAGCGACGAGATGACCCAGCGCCGCCTGCGCCAAGCCAACCTGTTTGGCCCGGCAGGCTTTGTATCTGCCGACGATGGCGAGGTGATTGAATTTGTGCAGCAAGCTTTTGCTGCCAACACCCAAGCCCGCGCGGTGAGCGAGATGGACGGCACCGGTGTACACAACACTGGCCATAACGTCACCGAAACGCTGATTCGCGGCATGTACGGCTACTGGCGCGATCAGATTGGTATTTAGCCTGCAACACGGTTTTGAGGGCTATTTTTTATGCTTTTTAGGCCTCTAACCCAAGTAAATCCTGCTCAAGCAGCTATTAAATTTATAGTATGAATTACGATACGTACCAAGCTATCAGCGCACTGCAGTTGCGCTGCGCGCAAATTTTAGACAGCAACGATTTGTCCAACTGGCCCGATTTGTTCACCACCGATGGCCTTTATCAATTGCAATCGCGCGAAAATTTTGACGCAGGTTTGCCGCTATCTGTTATGCACCTGACCAGCCAGGCCATGCTGCGCGACCGGGTGTACGCTGCGCAGCACACCCTGTACCACGGGCCGTACTACCAGCGCCATGTGTGTGGCGCACCGATGGTTACCCAGCATAACGACGCTAGCGTTCACGCTGAATCCAGCTATATCGTCGTTCGCACGCAGCGCGACAATTTGCCGCATATCTTGAGTGCGGGCCGCTACATTGACCAGCTGGTATGCCAAGACGAGGCGTGGAAATTTACCCAGCGCATAGTGGTTTTCGATAACGACCTGATTGCCAATTCCATCATCAAACCCATTTAAACTGCGGGCACGCCACGGCATGCTGCTGGTACGCCCCGGGTTAGCGCTAATGCTAGGCCGCACAGTTTGCAGTAAATTGCTTTAAGCCTAAACTATTTTTTGGAGCCTTCCCATGACCACCCGTCGTTTGGTTTTATCCCGTAGTGCCGTCCTTGTGGGTGCGGCTTCCACAGGCTTTTTGCTGCCACAGATCGCACGCGCGCAAAGCAGCAAAATCCGCGTCGGCCTGATGCTGCCCTACACCGGCACGTTTGCGCAGCTGGGTGTGGCCATTGAAAACGGTTTTCGCATGGCGCTAGCCGAGCAAGGCGGCAAACTGGGTGGCCGCGAGGTCGAGTTTTTCAAAGTAGACGACGAATCCGAGCCGTCTAAAGGCGTAGAAAACGCCACCAAGCTGGTGCAACGCGACAAAGTAGACGTGCTGGTAGGCACGGTGCACAGCGGCGTGCAAATGGGTATTCAAAAAGTAGCCCGCGAAAGCGGCGTGCTCAGCTTGATTCCTAACGCAGGCGTGCATGCCGCTACGCGCGCGCTGTGCGCACCCAACGTTTTCCGCACCAGCTTTAGCAACAGCCAGCCCACCCGTGCACTGGGCAAAGTGATGGTGGACAAAGGCCATAAAAAAGCCGTGTGGATTACCTGGAAGTACGCTGCAGGCGACGAGGCGCTAGAAGGCTTTAAAGAAGGCTTCTTGGCCGCGGGCGGCACTATCATTAAAGAGATGAGTCTGCCATTTCCTAACGTAGAGTTTCAAGCCTTCTTGACTGAAATTGCCTCGCTCAAACCTGACGCAGTGGCTTGCTTTTGGGCAGGCGGCGGTGCGGCCAAATTCATCAAAGACTACGCTGCTGCAGGCCTGAAAGGCAAAATTCCTTTGTACGGATCTGGCTTTTTAACCGAAGGCGTGCTAGACGCCGCAGGGCCGGCTGCCGACGGCATTATTACCACCATGCACTACAGCGACTCGCTAGACACCGCGCGCAACCAAGCGTTCCGGCTGGCCTATGCCAAAGCCTACAAGTCGCAGCCCGATGTATACGCTGTGCAAGGCTACGACACAGGTTTGCTGCTGGTGCAAGGCGCCAATGCGGTGAAAGGTGATTTGGCCAACAAAGCTGCACTGTACGCCGCCATGGAAGGTGCCACTATCGACAGCCCGCGTGGCAAATGGACCATGAGCAAGTCGCACAACCCGGTACAAGACATCTATGTGCGCCAGGTAGAAAACAAAGAAAACAAAGTCATCGGCGTAGCCGCCAAAGCTCTGGCCGACAGTGGCGCTGGCTGCAAGATGGGTTGATTGCAGTAATATCAAACTGCCATCAACCAAAAAAGGGAGGCTTGCCTCCCTTTTTTAACTTACCCACGCACATGACCTTATCTACCTACCTGCTGTACCTAGCCGCTGTTGCGCTACTGGTGCTCACCCCCGGCCCTACTATGCTAATGAGTATGACCAACGCTATCGCCCACGGCGCACCCAAAGCCATGGCGTCTGCCAGTGGCAGCATTACCGCTGCGCTGGGCATGATCTTGCTATCGTCGCTAGGGCTTGGTGCAGTGCTGGCGGCGTCGGACACTGCGTTTTGGATTTTGAAGCTGGTGGGTGGCGCTTACCTTATTTACCTAGGCATTAAAACATTCCGCAGCCCGGTTAGCAGTTTTGATTTGCCCTCAGCCACCACAAGCGCCGGCACGTCCATGCGCAAGCTGTACCTGCAAGGCCTGCTGGTCGGCGGTAGCAACCCCAAGGCTTTGCTATTTTTTGCCGCCTTCTTTCCGCAGTTTGTCGACAGCACCCAGCCTTGGGCACCACAGTTTGCTATTTTGGCGCTGACTTTTGTGGCGTTTGAATTAACCACTTTAAGCTTGGCCACCCTGTTTGCTGCGCGCATCGCGCCTTGGCTGCGCCAAGCGGGCCGCGCCCGCATATTTAACCGCGTCTCGGGCGGTTTGTTTGCAGGCATGGGTTGTTTATTACTGGCAGCACGCAAATAATCTGCGCTTTTGAAGACCATGGATTTCGGCACTTTTCTGATCCAGTTGCTCAACAGCGTGCAGTACGGGTTGCTGCTGTTCATGCTGGCAGCTGGGCTCACTTTGATCTTCGGCATCATGGGCGTGGTCAATTTGGCGCATGGCAGCTTTTATATGTTAGGCGCTTATGTGGCATGGTCGCTGGCCACACTCACGGGCAGTTTTACACTGGCCATCGTTCTGGGCGCAGCGCTGGCAGTCATTTTTGGGTTGGCGCTAGAGTGGCTGCTGTTTAGGCGTTTCTACCAGCGTAGCCACCTTGACCAAGTGTTGCTAACGTTTGGTTTGATTTATATTTTTGAAGAAACTCGCTCCATACTCTGGGGTGACGATGTGCACGGCGTGGACATTCCCACAGCGCTGGCGGCATCCATACCGTTGACGGACAACCTGTCGTATCCTGTTTACCGCCTGTTTATGAGCGGCATGTGCATCGCGCTGGCTGTTGGACTGTATTTGTTGATTTCTAAAACCAAGCTAGGTATGAAAATACGCGCTGGTGCGTTTAACAGTGACATGGCGCAGGCGTTGGGCGTTAACGTTAAACGCATTCAAATGATTGTGTTTGCACTGGGCGTAGCTTTGGCTGCTGTCGCGGGCATGATCGCCGCACCCATCGCGTCGGTGTACCCCAATATGGGCTCCAGCGTGCTGATCATGTGCTTTGTGGTGGTGGTGATTGGCGGCATAGGCTCCGTGCGCGGTGCACTCATTGCGGCGCTGCTGGTGGGCTTGGTAGACACCTTTGGTAAGGTGCTGTTTCCGTCGGTAGCCAGTATGCTGGTGTACGTGCTAATGGCGCTGGTGCTGCTGTTCAAGCCCGAAGGCTTGTTTAAACAATGATGTCCTGCACATGAGCACTGCACAAGCTAATTTAGAGCGGCTGCCACGCAGCTTGCAGTTTGCATTGGTTTTAGGCGCTATCGCCTTGGCAGTGTTTCCGTTTGTGGGCAGCGACTTTTACATCGGCATGGTCACACGCATGATGATCATGGCTATTTTTGCAATGAGCTTGGATGTACTGCAAGGCGTTACGGGATTGGTATCACTAGGCCATGCGGCTTATTTTGGCTTAGCGGGCTATGTGCTGGCTTTTGTCTCGCCTGCAGACAGCGCAGCCAGCATTTGGTGGACGCTGCCACTGGCCGTAGGGGCCTCGGCATTGGCCGCTGCGGTGATAGGATTTTTTGCGGTGCGCACGCATGGCATTTACTTCATCATGGTCACCATGGCGTTTGCGCAAATGGTGTTTTTTATATTTTTTGACAACAAGGTTTTAGGCGGGTCAGACGGTTTATACATCAACCTTAAGCCGTCGGTCAGCTTCGCTAGCTTTGAACTGCTTAACCTGGACAATAAACGCAGCCTGTACTTCTTGGTTTTTGGCTGCTTGCTAGCGGTGTATTTTTTCTTGCGCAGTGTGTTGTTCAGCCCGTTTGGCCGCACGCTCAGTGGCATCCGAATTAACGAACACCGCATGCGCGCCATGGGTTACCACACCTTCGGCTACAAGCTGGCGGCCTTCGCATTGGCAGGTGCTTTGGCAGGGGTAGCGGGCTATTTGTGGGGGGTGCAGACTGATTATATCAACCCAGAATTGATGGGCTTTCATAACAGCGCCCACGTCATCATGATGGTAATCTTGGGTGGCATGGGTAACTTTGCCGGAGCCATCGTGGGCGCGTTTGCTTTTGAAGCGTTCTTACATGTGTTCAAAGACATTACCAAGCACTGGCAGTTGTTGATGGGCAGTTTTATTGTGCTGGTAGTAATTTTTGCGCCACGTGGATTACTGGGACTGGTAGAAAAATTTACGAATAAAAATACTGTTGCTTCACCAGAGTCTGCAGAGGTCAAGCCATGAGCGATGCGCTGCTGATTGCCAAAAATCTCACCAAACGCTTTGGCGGTTTGGCCGCTGTCAATGACATTTCCATCACTTTGCACCGCAACACCATCCATGCCGTCATTGGCCCTAACGGGGCAGGCAAATCGACCTTGACCAATCTGTTGTCGGGCGACATAGCCCCCAGCTCTGGCAGCGTACACCTGATGGGCAAAGACGTAACCGGCGCAACGCCCGAGAAAATATCGCGTGCTGGGCTGGGCCGAAGTTACCAAAAAACCAATATATTCTTACCCCTTACTGTGTGGGACAACGTGCACTTGGCAGCGCAGTCCCGCGCGCAACACGCTATGCGCTGGTTATCTAATGCTACAAATTTCGAAGCTGCTCGAGCAATATCTACAAGGGCTATTGAGCAGTCTGGCTTGCAAGACCGAGTACACAACATAGCCGCAGCTATGTCGCACGGTGAACAGCGCCAGCTAGAGATTGCTATGGCACTGGCCACGCAGCCCCAGGTACTGCTGCTAGACGAGCCGTTGGCAGGCATGGGCACAGCAGAAGCACAGGCCATGATTGCCTTGCTGCAATCGCTAAAAAAAGACCACGCTATCTTGCTGGTTGAGCACGACATGGATGCTGTATTTACGCTGGCTGACCGACTTACCGTCATGGTAAACGGCCAAATGATTGCCAGTGGCCAGCCTGCAGATGTACGTAGCAATGCAGCAGTACAAGCTGCGTATCTGGGTGAGGAGCACGCATGAACGCGTCAAACCAAACCCCATTAATTGAAGTACAAGGCCTGCACAGCTACTACAGCGCCAGCCACATTTTGCGCGGCATTGACTTTACTGTAGGCCATGGCGAAACTATTGGCCTGATGGGCCGCAACGGCATGGGTAAATCTACTTTGCTCAAATCCATCATGGGCTTGGTCAAGCCTGCGCGCGGCAGCGTGCACATAGCAGGCCAAGACATGACGGGTCACTCAGCCTATGAAGTGGCTCAGTTGGGCATTGCCTACGTGCCTGAAGGGCGCGGTATTTTTGGTAACCTGAGCGTCAAAGAAAATTTGATTATGGCGGCGCGTAAAGGTAGGCCCACCTGCACTGGCAACGGCACTATGGCTAGCAAAGGCGCACCACAACACGACTGGACTTACGACCGGGTGCTAGACACCTTTCCGCGCCTGAAAGAGCGGCTTGGCCACGGCGGGCAGCAGCTGTCAGGCGGCGAGCAGCAAATGCTAACCATTGGCCGTGCACTGATGACCAACCCGGACGTATTGATTTTGGATGAAGCTACCGAAGGTTTGGCGCCGCTGATTGCCAGAGACATTTGGCGCATTTGCGAGACGATTAAACAAACCGGCATTAGCAGCGTGATTGTGGACAAAAACTATAAACACGTCACGCAGATCACCGACCGCAATGTCATTTTGGTCAAAGGTGAGGTAGTGTTTGCAGGAACCTCGCAGGAGCTTCATGCGCAGCCTGAACTCTTGGTGCGATACTTGGGAGTGTAGTTAGTCAAAATTCAACATTTTTGGCAGCTTTGGCATAAAAAATCTGCTGATAAGTTAAAAATGGACAAAAAAATGCCCGCTTGCGCGGGCATTTTTTCGCTTTGGGCGGCTAATTACTTAGCTGCTGGAGCTGCTGGCTTTTTGCCGGCTTTTTTCTTCATTTTCTTTGCCATGATAGTCATCCTTAGATTATGAGGGTTAAGATTCACCTGCTTTTCAACAAGTGCTTCAGTGTAACCAATAAGACGCCCCTACTGGTACATCAACACAACGTAACGGCTTTTGTTTTAGTTGACAAAAGCACACGCTGCAGCAATAAAACTACAGCCATTTACATAAATTAAGGGTAAACCCTTAAAAACCTACTATCGCCGTGCCCACGCCCTACACAAAGCTTACATTTACTCCCCGCAATTTTGCGGGCCTTCTGCTGTGCCCGCCTTTCTACGGCATGTTGGCTTTGTTAATGGTGGAGGCCGCATTGGCGGCGCTTACCACTTGGTTGGTTATCAAGGCGGGGCAAGATCTGGCTAACGAAGATTTTTTGATCGCGGACTTTGGCTACATTGTCTTGGCACAGTCTGCCTCGTATGCGATAGGTGCCATCAGCTGGATTTATGCTGAGCGTGCAGGCTTTGGTGCGTTTGGCCGATACATGCTGCGTTTTGCCCGCGAAAACCGAAGCGACGCGCGCTTGTTTGCCGCCAGCAGCCAGCGCGAAAAGGTTGAGCCGTTTTTAACCAACGAATCTTTTCACTTGATTTTTGAAATCATCTATGAGCTGGAAGCCGACCTTAAGCTGCTGTTTAGCCTGCTGTTTAATGCCATCGTGCTGGGTTTTGCGATTGACGCGGGCTTGCCCTTCGTATACGGCGGTGTGTTCATTGCATTGATGCTGCTGCAATACGCCGTGCGCAAATGGATCAATACCCTGTATGCAGAAAACCAGCGCGCCACTAACAGCATGACCGCCCGCACCTACACCGCGTGGGACAACATCACCAGCGGCAACCGCTACAACTTTCGCATTTGGCACGCAGGCTTTAAAGTGCGCCTGCGCGACGCCCTAAAGGCCCAAATACGCGCCATCATGGCCAAGCAAGGCATAGCAGCAGGCAGCGGCATTGCGTCGCTGCTGGTTATCATGGCCTATCTTGCCTTCGTGGCAGGGCACAACGCAGAAAATACTGCCTTGCTCATTGCGCTGGCAGCCACACTGCCCCGACAAATTGAACTGTCCTACAACGTGCACGACCTGGCCGCGGGCTGGAGCGACATGCAAGCCCTGTGGACGCGCATGGTGGGCGCCAGTACCGCGATGCAGGCGCAAGCAGACGACGACTTTAACGACCGTATCCGTATGGCTGACCTGCGCCTGACCTACGTACCGCCCAGCACAGCAAGCAACATGCGAGAGGGCAGTGCTACGCTGTTGCCGCTGGCCAGTTTTGACGCAGCCTGTGCCATGCTGCCCCAGCTGCAGCGAGGCACCGTGCAAGTGCGCGGCGGCAATGGTGCAGGCAAATCAACCCTGCTGGCAGCGCTGAAGCACCATATCGGCTCTAGCGCTTACTACTGGCCCACCAGCACCAAGCTAGCTTTTGAATTTGCAGCGGCTGAAACTGCAGCCATAGAAGAGATTGACGAGGACAACGAGGCAGCAGATGACGCTAACCAAGCGGTCGCCAGCAACGGTTTTTCGTCAGGCGAGCGGCAACTGCAGTCGCTGACCGAGATCGTACGCAAAACTAGCGCCAAGGTATATTTACTAGACGAATGGGACGCTAACCTAGACGCCACTAACCGGGCCAAAGCCCAAGCTTTAATTGATGAACTTGCAGCACGCAGCTTAGTGGTCGAAATTTCGCACCGCGCATAAATCATCGCGCCACTTGCAATTACAACAACGCACGTACCTCATTGGCAGCGGCCAGCATACTGTGCATGTGTCGTTGTACAAGCAACGGTGTTGTAGTGTTGATCTTGACAGGTAACGCAGCGTCGGTGGCCATCACCACATTGAGCGCCGCTACCACCACCCCCGCATTGTCGCGCACAGGCACAGCCAAGGCCTGAACGCCCAGCTCATGCTCTTGGTTGGCAGCGCAATAGCCTTGCGCACCTACTGTTGCCATCAAGGCCTTCCACTGCGCTTTGTCGCACAGCGTGTAGGGCGTTAAACGTGGCAGTACCCGGCCCTTGAGCCAATCGGCAAGCTGTGCCTTGCTATATTGTGCTAACAGCACCCTGCCCGTGCTGGTAGCAAACGCAGGCAAGCGAGCGCCTAAATGCGTGCCAAACGGTAGCGCGCGGCTGGCAGTGCGCTGCTCGCCACTGCGCGCCACAATTACCACGTCTGCATCGTCCAGCACCGCCACAGAGACAGCGCAGTCTAAGCTAGCACTTAAGCGGTTGAGCGTGGGCTGCACTACGCGCGGTAGCCTGGCCGAGGCTAGGTAGTTGCCTGCCAGCCGCAGTACACGTACACCCAACCAATAGAAGCCCTGGTCGCCTTCTAAATATCCCAGCGCCTGCAGCGTGAGCAAGTGTCTGCGTGCAGCCGCGCGTGTAATGCCCGCACGCAGCGCAACCTGGGTTGCATTCAAGCGTTGACGCTCGGCACTAAAGGCCTCTAGCACCGACAGCGCTTTGACTGCGCCTTCGATGACATCAGCTTTAGCTATGTTATTTAACAATTGCATTGCGCGATTATCGTGCAAATAAACTATTCATCGCGCAATATTTACCAAAGTAAGACTACGTACAAAAGCATCGTTTTATGCTGTTTTACGTTTATTGGAGACATTTGTTTATGCGCACCCAAGTTTGCATCATCGGCGCTGGCCCTGCGGGCTTACTGCTAGGCGCGTTACTACACCAAGCGGGCATTGACAACATCATTGTCGAGCGCCAAAGCGGCGACTACGTGCTAGGCCGCATCCGTGCAGGCATCTTGGAGCAAGCTACTGTAGACGCCTTGGTCCAAGCCGGTGTTGGTAGGGGTGTGCAGGCCCATGGGCATGTGCACCACCATTTAGAGCTGGTCTTTAACGGCCAGCGCCACAGCATAGAGCTGACCCAGCGCACCAGCGGCAAAGTAGTCACCGCATATGGTCAAACCGAGGTTACCCAAGACTTGATGGCCCACCGGGCTGCTACGGGGTTGACTAGTGTTTACGAAGCCAAAGACCTGTCGCTGCACGACTTTGATTCAACCCGGCCTTGTGTGCGCTACATGCACGGCGGCAAAGCGCACAGCATTGAGTGCGACTTTATTGCGGGTTGCGATGGATTTCATGGTGCCAGCCGTGCCAGCGTGCCAGCACGCAGCATTACCGAGTTTCACAAAGACTACCCCTTTGGCTGGCTAGGTGTACTGGCCGACGTGCCGCCCGTGTCGCCGCACGCCATCATCTATGGCAACAGCAAGCGCGGCTTCTCACTGTGCAGCATGCGCAGCCTGACGCGTAGCCGTTACTACGTGCAATGCCCCATCACCGACAAAGTGGGTGACTGGAGCGACGAGCGCTTTTGGACTGAACTAAAGCTGCGGCTAGACGAAGACACCGCCAGCCGCATCGTCACCGGGCCGTCGATTGAAAAAAGCATTGCACCGCTGCGCAGCTTTGTAGCCGAGCCGATGCGTTTTGGCCGCTTATTCTTGGCAGGTGACGCAGCGCACATCGTGCCACCCACTGGTGCCAAAGGACTTAACCTAGCCGCTAGTGACGTGAAGATGTTGTTTGACGCCTTGCGCGACTATTACCTTGATACATCTGAGGCTGGAATAGACGGATATTCTCAGCGCGCGCTGTCTAAAGTTTGGCGCGTAGAGCGCTTTAGCTGGTGGCTTACCTCGCTGATGCACCGCTTTCCTGACAGCGCAGGATTTGGGCAAAAAATGCAAGAGGCAGAGCTGGCTTACTTGATGAGTTCTGAAGCGGCGCAAACCATGTTGGCTGAGAACTATGTTGGGCTTAGTGTGTAGTCGCTACCCAAGCTGCACACTACACAAAAACTATAGTACTATTAATTAAATAGCTGCTTGAGCATGTTCTACTTGGGTTACAAGCCTAAATCATATAAAAATATGCTGATGTAAAGTCACTTTCAGCACCACATAAAAAAACCTGCCTTGGAACACCAAGACAGGTTTTTAAATGAAGTGATGGGTCAATCAGCCCGCTGCAGTTTCTTCAGGCTCAGACTTGATCTTGCCTTTTTTCTCTGGCAAGGGCTGAATATCCAGAGTAATTTTGTCGTCTGCACCCACGTCTACCGTTAGCAATCCGCCGTCTACCAGCTTGCCAAACAGTAGCTCGTCAGCCAGCGCTTTGCGAATGGTGTCTTGAATCAAACGCTGCATCGGACGCGCGCCCATCAACGGGTCAAATCCGGTTTTAGCCAAGTGCTTGCGTAGCTTGTCGGTAAAGGTAGCGTCCACCTTCTTCTGGTCTAGCTGGGTTTCTAGCTGCAGCAAGAATTTGTCCACCACACGCAAAATCACGTCTTCGTTCAGCGCCTTGAAGCTGACCATGGCGTCCAAGCGGTTGCGGAACTCAGGCGTAAACAGGCGCTTGATATCAGCCATCTCGTCGCCCGCTTGACGCGAGTTAGTAAAGCCAATGGTGGACTTGTTCATCGTCTCGGCACCCGCGTTGGTGGTCATGATGATGATGACGTTTCTAAAGTCCGCCTTGCGCCCGTTATTGTCCGTCAATGTGCCGTGGTCCATCACCTGCAGTAACACGTTAAAGATATCGGGGTGGGCTTTTTCAATCTCATCGAACAGCAGCACCGCGTGCGGCTTTTTACTGATTGCTTCGGTAAGCAAACCGCCTTGGTCGAAACCTACGTAACCCGGAGGCGCGCCAATCAGGCGGCTCACAGCATGGCGCTCCATGTATTCGCTCATGTCAAAGCGAATCAGGTCGATGCCCATGATGTTGGCCAGCTGTTTGGCAGCTTCTGTTTTGCCCACACCTGTAGGGCCGCTAAACAAGAAGCTGCCAATCGGCTTGTCGCCACGGCCCAAGCCGCTGCGCGCCATTTTGACGGCGGCAGACAAGGCCTCTAGCGCAGGGTCTTGCCCAAACACTACGTTCTTCAAATCACGCTCGATATTGCGTAGCTTGCTACGGTCGTCGTTGCTCACACTGGCAGGCGGAATGCGTGCAATCTTTGCCACGATTTCTTCCACTTCGGCTTTGCTAATGGTTTTCTTGCGTTTGTTAGCAGGCAAAATGCGCTGCGCAGCACCCGCCTCGTCAATCACGTCAATCGCTTTGTCTGGCAATTGGCGATCGTTGATGTATTTGGCGCTCAGTTCGGCTGCGGCTTGTAGCGCGCTCAGCGCGTACTTCACGCTGTGGTGCTCTTCAAAGCGGCTTTTAAGGCCCTTCAAAATGTCCACGGTTTGTTCCACCGTAGGCTCGACCACATCCACCTTTTGGAAGCGACGTGCCAGAGCGGCGTCTTTTTCAAAGATGCTGCGATATTCGGTAAACGTAGTTGCACCAATGCATTTGAGTTGTCCGTTAGACAACGCAGGCTTGAGCAAATTAGACGCATCCAGCGTACCGCCTGATGCAGCACCTGCGCCGATCAGTGTGTGAATTTCGTCGATGAACAAAATGCCGTGCGGCTTGTCTTTGAGCGACTTTAGAACGCCTTTTAAACGCTGCTCAAAATCGCCACGGTATTTGGTACCAGCCAGCAATGCGCCCATGTCCAGCGAATAAACCACTGCTTCGGCCAAAATCTCGGGCACGTCTTTTTGCGTGATGCGCCATGCCAAGCCCTCAGCGATAGCGGTCTTACCCACGCCGGCTTCACCCACCAGCAATGGGTTATTTTTACGGCGGCGGCATAAGATTTGGATCACGCGCTCAACTTCGTAGTCGCGGCCAATCAGCGGGTCTATCTTGCCGTCTTTGGCCATCTGGTTTAAGTTAACGGTGTACTGCTCTAGTGGCGAGGCTTTTTCGCTTTTCTCATTGCCACCTTCTTCTTGCTGCTCGCCGCCCTCACCTGCCTTGGCGGGCTCGGGTGGGTCGGATTTTTTGATACCGTGGGCAATAAAGTTCACCACGTCTAAGCGCGTCACACCTTGCTGGTGCAAATAATACACAGCATGTGAGTCTTTTTCACCAAAAATGGCTACCAGCACATTGGCGCCAGTCACCTCTTTTTTGCCATTCCCCGTGCTTTGCACATGCATGATGGCGCGCTGGATCACGCGCTGAAAACCTAGTGTAGGCTGGGTGTCCACCTCATCGGTGCCAGCCACTTGGGGGGTGTTGTCTTTGATAAAGTTGGCCAGCGATTTTCGCAGGTCATCAATATTGGCTGAGCAGGCGCGCAGCACTTCAGCCGCGCTGGGGTTGTCTAGCAAAGCTAGCAGCAAATGCTCAACCGTAATGAACTCATGGCGTTGCTGGCGCGCTTCGACAAAAGCCATGTGGAGGCTGACTTCAAGTTCTTGTGCAATCATGGTGTGATTCTTTCTAGGTTGCCCGGTGTGAGAACAATGTCTCTACCGTAACGATACGCTTAATTTAGGGGTTCGCTCACGCATTGCAATGGGTGACCTGACTTTTTTGCGGCTTCTGTGACTTGGTCCACTTTGGTGGCCGCTACATCTTTACTAAAAACACCGCATACGCCCTTACCATCTAGGTGGATTTTGAGCATAATTTGCGTGGCTGTCTCACGGTCTTTGTTAAAAAACTCTTGAATAACCAGAACGACAAACTCCATCGGGGTGTAATCGTCGTTCAGCAGCACCACTTGGTACATTTGCGGAGGTTTAACTTTTTGTGGAAGCCGCTCCAACACTACCGTGCCATCGCCGTCGTCTATGGCGGGTCTGGTACGCGGCGCAGCGGGTGGGGGTACTTTAGTTGCCAATTGTGAGTCCAGTTAACTTAAAGCATTAAGAATGCGTCTACTATTTGCAGCATTCGTAATATATTAAGCGAGATTCTACGATGCTGCACACTTTCAGGCATGGCTTGGCTGCAATTGCCACTTTTATCAATGTTAACTAATTGGTGACAAGGCAGATAGATTCAAGGTGGCGCATAGATTCACGCGCAAATAGTCTAAAAAGCCCATAAAAAAGGGGGCCCGCAGGCCCCTGTTGACATACGCCTGTTGCGCTTTACATGTGGTCAATCATCACTTGGCCAAAGCCTGAGCAACTAACCTGAGTAGCGCCGTCCATCAAGCGGGCAAAGTCGTAGGTTACTTTCTTGCTGGCGATCGACTTTTCCATGCTACTGATAATCACATCCGCCGCTTCAGTCCAGCCCATGTGGCGCAACATCATCTCGGCAGACAAAATCTCAGAGCCTGGGTTAACGTAGTCTTTTCCAGCGTATTTAGGCGCGGTGCCGTGGGTCGCTTCAAAACAAGCCACCGAGTCAGATAAGTTAGCACCCGGGGCAATACCGATCCCGCCTACTTGCGCTGCCAAAGCATCAGACACGTAGTCGCCGTTCAGGTTAAGCGTAGCGATGACAGAGTATTCTGCCGGGCGTAGCAAAATTTGCTGCAAAAAAGCATCTGCAATCACGTCTTTGACGATAATCTCTTTGCCGGTCTTGGGGTTTTTAAATTTGCACCATGGACCGCCATCAATCAGCTCTGCGCCAAATTCCTTTTGTGCCAATGCATAGGCCCAATCACGAAAACCACCCTCAGTGTATTTCATGATATTGCCCTTGTGCACGATCGTCACAGAGGGCTTGTCGTTGTCAATAGCGTACTGCACCGCCTTGCGCATCAGGCGCTCAGTACCTTCGCTAGAGACGGGTTTGACGCCAATGCCTGACGTATTGGGGAAGCGAATTTTCGTTACCCCCATCTCTTCTTGCAAAAATTTAATCATCTTTTTGGCTTTGTCGCTGCCCGACTCAAACTCAATGCCCGCATAAATGTCTTCACTGTTCTCGCGGAAGATCACCATATTGGTTTTTTCTGGCTCTTTCACAGGAGATGGCACACCTTTGAAGTACTGCACCGGGCGCAAGCAAACATACAAATCCAGCTCTTGGCGCAAAGCCACGTTCAAGCTACGAATGCCGCCACCTACGGGCGTGGTCAAAGGCCCTTTGATAGACACCACATACTCGCGCAGCACTTTTAAGGTTTCCTCTGGTAACCAAACATCGGGGCCATATATTTTGGTTGATTTTTCGCCAGCATACACTTCCATCCAGTGGATCTTGCGCTTGTCACCATAGGCCTTGGCTACCGCGGCATCTACTACCTTAAGCATCACTGGTGTAATGTCTTGGCCGGTACCGTCGCCTTCAATGAACGGAATAATAGGCTCGTTGGGCACGGTAAGTGACATGTCTGCATTGACGGTAATTTTGCTGCCTGATGCAGGCACTTTAATGTGCTGGTACATAGTGAATGGGTCTCCGGGAGGGTGAAAAAATTTGTAACGCGCCTGAAACTTGCGGCCTAAAAAGGTGATTGGCCGTTTGCAGATCGTGCTTTAAGTGTAAACCTTTAATTTTAGCTGGAAATTATTTACACAGACCTTGTCAACCAATTGAAATAGCGTGTCGTTGTTGACGTACCTTTCAAGTTTTTTGGATGGTTTTGAAGTAACGTTAACTCAAGGAAATTTAAAATGAACAAACTACTCGCCGCTTTGGTTGCTGGTCTTTTTGCTGCTGGTGCTTTTGCACAAGCTTCTGCTCCTGCTGCGCCTGCTGCTGCTAAGCCAGCTGTTGCTGCACCTGCTGCTGCGCCTGCCGCCGCTGCACCTGCACCTGCTGCTAAGCCAGCTGCTGAAGCTAAGCCAATGGCTGAAGCTAAGCCTGCTGCTAAAGCTAAGCCAATGGCTAAGAAGCACAAAAAATCCAAGAAAGCCAAAATGGCTAAAGCTGCTGACGCACCAGCTGCTAAGTAATTAGCAAGCGAATGCACCAGCTTGCAAGAGCTGGTATCAGCCCACAATGCCCGCCTTGCGCGGGCATTTTTATGGCACAAACTTTTGACTCACACTGTAGACTCTGGCCTTATGAACGCAATTACACGCACACTGAGCCTATTGGTTTTAGTAACCATCAGCGGCTTCGCCTACGCCCAAGCCACTGCACAAGATGAGCCGCAATTGCAACTGCAACGCACCGTGCTGCAGGCTGGCGTGCACCGCATTGACGCGCAAGTCGCTATCACACCAGAGCAACGGCAAATTGGCCTGATGTGGCGCAAAGACATGCCTGTGCATGAAGGCATGCTGTTTGTGTTTGAAGAACCTTCCAAGCAATGTTTTTGGATGAAGAACACGCTGCTACCTTTGACGGCGGCTTTTGTAGCCGATGATGGCACCGTGGTAAACCTTGAAGACATGAAGCCCCAAACCACCGATCCGCATTGTTCTGCCAAGCCTGTGCGTTATGTGCTTGAGATGAACAAAGGCTGGTTTGCTAAAAAGGGCATCAAAGCAGGCGCCAAGCTCACAGGCGTACCTTTTACGGCCAAGTAACTGCTGGCCAAAGGCAGTTCACTACAGATTTAATAGCTGCTTGAGCAGGTTCTACGGGCTAAACTGCACTATTGGCAGTGCAATCTAAGCAATCCAGCCATTACGGTTTGATGTAAGCTGCAATGCCGTCTGTAATTTCTTTACATGCAGCTTCTGGGCCTTGCCAGCCGATCACCTTGACCCATTTGCCTTCTTCTAAATCTTTGTAGTGTTCAAAGAAGTGCGAGATGGTTTTCAGGCGCAGTGGGTTCATGTCCTCGGGTTTTTGCCAGTGGGTGTACAGCGAGCATTTTTTGTCTATTGGCACAGCCAGTACTTTGCCATCAACCCCTGCTTCGTCTTCCATCATCAAAATGCCGATAGCACGGCAAGTAACCACTACGCCCGGGATAAGCGGCACAGGTGTAATGACCAGCACATCAACTGGATCGCCATCACCGCTTAGGGTCTTGGGCACATAGCCATAGTTAGTGGGGTAATGCATGGCGGTAGACATAAAGCGGTCTACAAAGATAGCGCCACTTTCTTTATCCACTTCGTATTTGATCGGGTCGGCGTTCATCGGAATTTCGATGATGACGTTAAATTCTTGAGGGGCATTTTTGCCAGGATGTACGCGGTCTAGTGACATATTAAAGGTTTTGCGAAGGTTAAAAAAAGTGCAGGACGGTTACAGGCTGTAGAGCCATAGCTAGGATTAACCCTGATTTTACTTTCAACATACTTGCTAATCCGCAAATATGTCACGTTTTGCGGCTACATTGTGCTGGTTGGCCAATTGTCTCCGCCTGTTCAGGGCAAGTTGTGGGATGAGGAAGCAACGCAGCGGGTGCCACGGCAAACAAAGCGTTGGACACCCTCTTCGTCAAAACTAAAAGGAGATTCTGTTTATGACTGGCAACTCTGCGCTGATTATTGCGCTGGTATGCGGCTTTATTGCCGTGGGTTACGGCTTTTGGGCGCGTAGCTGGATTCTTTCTCAAGACGCAGGCAACGCGCGCATGCAAGAAATTGCAGCCGCTATCCAAACCGGTGCAGGGGCCTACCTGGCTAGGCAATACAAAACCATCACCGTAGTGGGCGTGGTGCTAGCCATTTTGATTGCCATATTTTTAGACCGTATGTCGGCAGTAGGCTTTGTTATTGGGGCTGTACTGTCGGGTGCCTGCGGCTTTATTGGCATGAACGTTTCGGTGCGAGCCAACGTACGCACTGCTCAGGCAGCTACCAAAGGCATAGCACCTGCATTGCAAGTAGCATTTCGTGGTGGTGCCATCACCGGCATGCTGGTGGTTGGCTTAGGCCTGATTGGCGTGACTGCTTTTTACTGGTTTTTGGTGCCCGATGGTGCACCAACCGCTGCCAAGCTGAACCCGTTGATTGGCTTTGCTTTTGGCTCATCGCTCATCTCTATCTTTGCCCGCTTGGGCGGCGGTATTTTTACCAAAGGTGCTGACGTAGGTGCTGATCTGGTAGGCAAGGTAGAAGCGGGTATCCCCGAGGACGACCCACGCAACCCCGCTGTCATTGCCGATAACGTAGGCGACAACGTGGGCGACTGCGCTGGCATGGCTGCTGATTTGTTTGAAACCTATGCGGTCACTTTAATTGCCACCATGGTGCTAGGCGCATTGTTGGTGTCTAGCGGCGGTGCCAGCACGGTGCTGTACCCGCTGATGCTAGGTGCCGTGTCAATTGTGGCATCTATTGTGGGCTGTTTCTTCGTGAAGGCCTCGCCTGGTATGAAGAACGTCATGCCTGCGCTGTACAAGGGTTTGGCAGTAGCGGGCATCTTGTCGCTGATCGCTTTTTACTTTGTAACTAACAGCATGATCGCTGATAACGCTTTAGGCGGTACAGGTGCTGCCATGAAGCTGTTTGGTGCGTGTGCCGTAGGTTTGATTTTGACCGGCGCTCTGGTATGGATTACCGAATACTACACGGGCACGCAGTACGCACCGGTTAAGCACATTGCGCAAGCATCTACCACGGGCCATGGCACCAACATCATTGCAGGCCTGGGCGTGTCGATGCGTTCCACCGCTTGGCCTGTCATTTTTGTCTGCATCGCCATCTACACGGCCTTCAAACTGGCCGGTTTGTATGGCATTGCCATTGCAGCGACCTCTATGCTCAGCATGGCAGGTATTGTGGTGGCACTAGACGCCTATGGCCCTATTACCGACAACGCAGGCGGCATTGCCGAAATGGCCGAAATGCCCAAAAGCGTGCGCGACGTAACCGACCCACTAGACGCCGTGGGCAACACCACCAAAGCTGTGACCAAAGGCTACGCGATTGGCTCTGCCGGTTTGGCCGCATTGGTACTGTTTGCCGACTACACCCACAAGCTGGAAGCCTACGGCAACGCCATTACTTTTGATTTGTCTAACCCGATGGTTATCATTGGTTTGTTTATCGGTGGTTTGATTCCCTATTTGTTCGGTGCCATGGCGATGGAGGCTGTGGGCCGCGCTGCAGGTGCTGTGGTGGTCGAGGTGCGTCGCCAGTTCCGCGACATCAAAGGCATCATGGACGGCACAGGCAAGCCTGAGTACGACACTGCGGTGGACATGCTGACGACAGCGGCCATTAAAGAAATGATGATCCCATCGTTGCTGCCTGTAGTAGCCCCAGTTATCGTGGGCTTAGTACTAGGCCCCGCAGCCTTGGGCGGCTTGTTGATGGGTACCATCGTCACAGGTTTGTTTGTGGCTATTTCTATGTGTACCGGCGGCGGTGCGTGGGACAACGCTAAGAAATACATCGAAGACGGCAACCATGGTGGCAAAGGCTCTGAGACGCACAAAGCCGCTGTCACAGGTGATACTGTAGGCGACCCATACAAAGATACCGCAGGCCCTGCGATTAACCCGCTCATTAAGATTATCAATATCGTGGCACTATTGATCGTGCCGTTGATGATGTCGATTCACGGCGGCAAGGCTAACACTGCGTCTATGGCAACGCCTACCACCGCCGTAGCTGGCATGACAGCAGGCTCTGCATCTGTGGCCACAGACGCCAAGCCTGCCGATACAGGCGCAGCTGCAGCTGATGCAGCGTCTATCAAAGTAGACAATGGCGTGGTTAAGTTCTATTTCGCTTCCGGTAAGTCTGATCTGGCGCAAGGCGGCAAAGATGCACTTAAAGACATCTTGGCGGGTGTTGCAGCCGGTAAAAAAGCGGCTGTCAGCGGCTATGTTGACCCTAGCGGCAACATGGACCAAAACAAAGAGCTGGCTAAACAACGCGCCTTTGCGGTGCGCGACTTGCTGACTGCATCAGGCGCTCCTGCTGACAAGGTTGAGCTGAAAAAGCCTGATGACATCCAGGCTGGTGCTACCAGCGCCGCAGAAGGTCGCCGGGTTGAGGTAGTGCTACAGTAAACGCACTACTGCTTAAATGCAAAAGGCCGCACTGGGCAACCAGTGCGGCCTTTTTTTGTAGGCTAAGCTATGGTGACTTGCCCACCAGACTTAGCTGGGAGCCATCTCGGTGGTGCCTGCTACGCCTTCGATTTTCATCAGCGTTTTAATAGCACCGGGCAGTATGGACCCAGGAACGGTTAACAGCAATACGTCTTTATTGTTTTCAATATTGATAGTGCCTTTAAAAAGCACTGTTTTGCTACCGCCTGCGGTAATAACAATCTGGTAGTTGCCGCCTGCAATATCTAGCGAGTCGTTGCCAGTGGCTGGGCCAGAAGTTTTGTAAGCTGTAGCAGCAATCACGGGGGTTACGCTAGCAGCAGATATGTCGGTACCTGCTGCATTAAGGTACAAATCAATATTGCTGGCATTGAACGATGCGTTCATAACACGCAACTTGGCTTTGTCGCTGGTGAGGGATTTGTTGTACGGATCGCGGATCTCGTAGATGCTGTTCTCGGTATTAGATGATGGCAACGCAACAATCGTGTATTTGTTGCCGCGTTTGGCATCTATCACCACATTACCTACCACTGCGCCACCACTGGCGGTTTTAACTGACCAGTCTGAAGACTTGGTATCAGTGTAGAAATAGTCTGACGCAAATTTGTAGGGTGCATTAGTCGCATTGGCCTGTGCAGTGCCGTCGAGGTACAAAGTTACATTGGGCGCAAGTGGCGATGCATGGACAAAGCGCACGGTAGGGTCAGCTACGTCAAGGCGATCTTCGGTGTCACCACCGCCACAGGCGACCAATCCCACCATAGGCACGCAAACTAATAAACACTTGGTTAAAAATTTCATAAATCTCATCCTTAAAAGTTAATATGTGATCGTAGATTTTTTATGCACCAAAGCGTGTCGGCAACATCGTTTCTTCACAGTAAGGATGACTCGCGCACCATTGTGGGACAAGGCCGCGTGCAGTTGCTAGTGGTTACCGCTTGGTCACAGTAGTTTGCTCAAACAGCGCAGTTTCACAGTACGCTTATGTCAGCAGGTTTGTAAAATTTAGTGCAAACTACTCGTTGTAAATACAACATTAATGCTCATGGCGCTATACAAACTGATGAAAAGGACAATTTTATGAACACTATTCAACGCAGAACTCTCATTGCTCTGGCTGGCACCTTGCTTGCCGGCGCTGCACTAGCACAGGCTGCGCCTGTCAGAGTGAGTTCAAAAATTGACACTGAAGGCAAGCTACTAGGCAACATGATGGTGCTGGCACTAGAGGCCAGCGGTATCAAGGTAGAGAATAAAACAGCCTTGGGCAACACCAAGATCATGCGCGGCGCTATCACTGCGGGCGAGATCGATATTTACCCTGAATACACTGGTAATGGTGCTTTCATTTTTGCTGAAGAATCTAACGCAGCGTGGAAAAACGCCAAAGCAGGCTACGAGCGCGTTAAAACACTCGACTTGGCTAAAAACAAAATCGTGTGGTTAGAGCCCTCTCCTGCCAACAACACTTGGACCATCGCCGTGCGCAAAGATATTGCCACGGCCAACAAGCTTAAAACACTGGACGATCTGGGCAAATGGATCAGTGGTGGCGGGCAGTTCAAGCTGGCTGCATCAGCCGAGTTTGTCGAGCGTTCAGACGCATTGCCCGCATTTCAAACGGCTTACGGCTTTAAATTGAAACCCGAGCAAATTCTCACGCTGGCAGGTGGCGACACAGCCACTACTATTCGTGCAGCGGGTGAGAAGACCTCGGGTGTGAACGCTGCTATGGCCTACGGCACCGATGGCCCTGTGGCAGCGCTTGGCCTGGTTATTATGGAAGACACTAAATCGGTGCAACCTATTTATGCCCCCGCGCCCATCGTGCGCGAAGAAGTGCTGACCAAGAACCCTAAGATTAAAACCGTGCTGGAACCCATTTTCAAGGCGCTGGACGGCCCTACACTGCAGGCGCTGAACGCCAAAATTCAGATTGAAGGCCAAGATGCTAAAAAGGTTGCAGGTGAGTTCTTGAAGTCTAAAGGGCTGCTCAAGTAACTGACGCTGACTGCAAGCCTGCAAAATTTGCCATGCGGCTTAGACTGTCATTGAACCCTGTTAGCGCGGCACTGTCGCTGGCTGCGCTAGCAGCAATGGCGAGGCTACCGTTTTTACGTGTGGCTGCTAACCGTATGGTGTCGGGCGATCCCGTGTTTTTGTGGGCGCTATTGCAAGGCCCCACCAACATTCTGGGGGCATTATTCATAACCCTGCTGGTGGCGCTGGGACTGTTGTGCTGCTTTAAACCTAGCAAAACCGTGCTGTGGTTGCAAATAGGCACGGCATCTGCCCTGATGGCGCTGCTACTGGCTGCTGCGGGTGCGTACGCTAGCCAAGTTGCAGCCACGCAATCACCGTATGCGCGCACGTCGCTAGGCGGCGCATGGTGGGTGTTGATGATCGTGCTGTGGTTGATGGCGCAAGACGCCTTGCAGCGTTTGCAAGTAGGGCTGAGAACGCGCGTTGGGCTGCTGGCTGCCATCGTGTTGCTCGTAGGCTGGATGCTGTTGTCCGGCTGGTGCAATGATTTGTCGATCATGAAAGAGTATGCCAACCGGTCAGAGATGTTTGGCACGGCTGTGGTGCAACATATGCTGATCGTGGTGCTGGCCATGGTGCCCACTGTGTTGATTGGTGTTCCGCTAGGCTGGTGGATGCACAAAATGCGCAGCGCGCAGCAATCAATATTGCCTGTGCTCAACGTAATTCAGACCGTTCCGTCCATTGCATTGTTTGGCCTGCTGATGGCACCGCTGGCTTGGCTGGCTACAGCGTTTCCTGCGCTGGCCAAGGCAGGCATTAGTGGGGTGGGTATGGCACCCGGCGTCATAGCGCTCGTGCTGTATGCACTGCTGCCTGTTGTGCGCGGTACCTTGGCGGGGCTAGAACTGGTGCCCTCTGGCGTGGTGAATGCAGCGCGTGGCATGGGCATGTCAGAACCCAAAGTATTTACACAGGTCGAGCTGCCGTTGGCTTTGCCGGTGCTGCTAAGCGGTGTACGCACAGCTACGGTAGCAGCAGTGGGCTTGGCATCGGTCACCGCATTGATTGGTGCAGGCGGGCTGGGGGCCATTATGTTTGAGGGGCTGTTTAGCAGTGCGCAAGACTTGGTGTTGTTAGGGGTGCTACCCATTGTTGCGTTGTCAGTGGCTACTGACGCTGTTTTTAAAGTTTTAGTTCAGCTAGCCCAACCCCTCTACAACGCAGCAAGCAGCACAGAGCGCAACACAGTAAGCAACTCAAAACTCAATAAAGCACACAGCACGGCATCTGCATGATCGAATTTATTAATATTGGCAAATCGTATGACGGCGTGCGCGTCATCGACGGGTTTAATCTGCACATCGCGCGTGGTGAATTTGTGGTGATGATCGGCGCATCAGGCTCAGGTAAGTCTACTATTTTGAAGATGATCAACCGGCTAGAGCCTCACGAAACCGGCAAAATTTTATTTAATAACGAAGAAATTTATAAGTTCAAAGTGCGCGACTTGCGCCTGCGCATGGGCTATGCCATTCAGTCGGTAGGATTATTTCCACACTGGAACGTAGAGCGCAATATTGCCACTGTGCCACGTATGCTGGGGTGGGAAAAACCAGCGATCAACCAACGCGTCACTGAGCTGCTCGAGCTTTTTCAGCTAGACCCTGCGCTGTACCGCACGCGCTATCCGCACCAGTTGTCGGGTGGGCAGCAGCAGCGCATTGGTGTGGCACGCGCCTTGGCTGCCGACCCTGATGTATTGTTGATGGACGAACCTTTTGGTGCGCTAGACCCGTCCACACGTGCGGCTTTGCAGCAAGAGATCAAGCGGGTGCACCAAGCGTCAGGCAAAACCATTGTGCTGGTCACGCATGACATTGAAGAGGCTTTGCTGCTAGCCACCAAGATAGTGGTGTTGGACCAAGGCCGTGTGGTGCAAGCAGGCTCGCCGCTGGATATTTTGGCCCAACCCGCGAGCGACTTTGTGGTAGATTTTGTCGGGCGCAGCGACATTGGTATTAAGCTGCTATCGCTACAACAGGCGCAGCACTTGGCGCGCGCGGAGGCCCCAGTACAGGGGCCAAGCCTGCCTGCCAGTACCAGCCTGCGCGAGGCGGTGTCGATGATGGCAGTGCAGCAGATCAGCCAAATCAATGTGCAAGATGCCACGGGCGCGCACAGTGGCGTGCTGCACGTGTCAGATATTTTTAACAAGCATGCAAATCTTGACAGCGCTGCTGCACAAGCTGCCGCCGCGCGCGCATGATGCTGTCACCTGCTTTGCCCACCGCTGTTGGTTACCGCCCGTGGCGCGACCGTTTGCTGTGGGCTGTTTTGGTGCTAGCGTCCTTGGTGACGTATTTGCCGCATTCGCAACCGCTGTTTGCCAGCCTGTTCCCCGCGCTAGAACGCCCTGTCTATCAGCAAGAGCCCTTTGCCCAGCTGCTATGGCAGCACTGCAAGCTGGTGGGATTGTCTAGCCTAGCGGCAGTGGTGGTGGGTACGGCGGCGGGCGTATTTGTAACCCGCACAGCGGGCCAGGCATTTAGCCCCGTAGTGCAAGCCTTGGTATCCATGGGCCAAACTTTTCCTCCGGTGGCGGTGCTTGCCGTGGCAGTACCCATAGTGGGCTTTGGCGAGTTGCCTGCGTTGTTTGCACTGGCCTTGTACGGCTTGCTGCCTGTATTGCAGGCCACGGTAGCGGGCCTGAAGGCCATACCTGTTGCGGTACGTCAGTCGGCCAACGGCATGGGTATGTCGGCTTGGCAGCGTTTTTGGCAAGTAGAAATGCCGTTAGCTTTGCCTGTCTGGATTTCTGGTGTACGCACATCGGTCATCATTAACATTGGCACCGCCGCCATAGCCTCTACCGTAGGGGCCAAAACTCTAGGTTCGCCCATCATTGTGGGTTTAAGCGGTTTTAACACCGCCTACGTGCTGCAGGGCGCTTTGTTAGTGGGCATGCTGGCTATTGTGGTAGACATGATTTTTGAGCGCCTTGCACGTTGGGTGGCATGGAAAAGTTAAATGACTTTCTTTGTATATACTATTAATTTAATAGCTGCTCGAGCAGGATTTACTTGGTTTTCTGGCCTTTTTTGTTGTTAAAAATGGTATTTGAAGTGCTTGGGATGCGGTTTTTTAATGTTGTGTCGGGTTTTACCGAGTTCGTTGTTTTAGTACGCGCACTGCTGCGGCGTGTGCCCCATGCCAAACGGACCTGCGGCCCTTTACTGTTTGTCATAGGACACACGCCACAACAGCACGCTTTTAGTAGGGCTGGGGATTTAGCTTGGCGGTAGTCACAGTCAACTAGACCGCTGTTCATCTTAGACCGCCACCCATCTGCCAGTGACAATGCTAGTAGAACGCAGCAACGTTCGGTAGGCCTATGACAAACAGTAAATGGCCGCTAGGTACGTTGGGCATGGGCCTACCGTGCGGTGCTGCGTGACCGCGAGGTGCCAAGACAGTAAAGAAACGACAAACGAAACAACACCGTGCAGCCGCTAAGTCTATGAGAAAAACCTCAGAGACACTACAAATTCAATAGCTGCTTGAGCAGTATCTACGGCCTAAAACGCTCAAACACCTTCATAGATCTTATGAATTTATACAACCGCTGCGCACCGCAGCAAGCAAATGCAAGACGTCCATCTCCACAGCTCAGGTTAAGATCCATCGACCTTAAATACCAATCTATTTAAAATACTGTGTGGCTGGATCTAGCGCCTTTCAACGCATAGAAGCTGACGTGCTGCGCTTGTGTGCAGCTATACCTGCAGGCCGCGTTTGCACCTATGCAAACCTCGGGGCGCTAATTGACGTACCAGCGCGCCATGTGGCCTACATTGTTTCGCGTTTAGACAGCAACGCGCGCACCCAAACACCAGTGCATCGCCTGGTAGGCACTGGCGGAAAGCTGCCCAGCCAGCCTGCGAATACCGAGGCCTTGTTAGCAAAAGAAGGGGTTAGCATTATCAAAGGGTGCGTCGGCGATTTATCTACGCTGATGTACGTACCGCAAACAACTAACGCATCTGTAATTGCCCAAACCACTAAGCCACAGCCCGTCAAAGTACAGCGCACCACCCGTCCACCTGAGCACACACGCGCCAAGGATGGCAGTGCCGCTTTGGCAGAGCTTCGCGGTTTAGGCCCCGTCTCTGTGCAGTTGTTAGTCAATGCTGGTGTGACCACTGCAGCCCAGTTGCGCAAAGCCGATTTATACAAACTCTACGCCAAAATTAAATCTACACACCCCCGTACCAGTATCAACCTGCTGTACGCCCTGCTGGGCGCAGTAAATGACCAAGACTGGCGCACAGTAGCCAAAGACCGCCGTACCGAGGTGTTGATGCGCCTAGAGGATATGGGCTTGCTGTAAACAGTTCTGAATTAACCGAGTTGATCAAAAATACGTTGCGCAACAACGCCACTAACTACGCACCTGCAGATTTTTTTAGTTGAATTGATACCTAAATTACTGTAAATCAGTGAGTCAACAGCACCACCGCACGCGCCTCTATACTCTGCCCCTCCCCCACAGGCCCCATCTTCTCTGCTGTTTTAGCCTTTACATTAACTTGCGATACCGCTAAACCTAAAGCTGCAGCGATGCATTCGCACATAGCTGGGATGTGCAGTGCTAGTTTGGGTGCTTGGGCGATGATGGTGCTGTCGATATTGCCTATCTCATAACCTGCTGCGCGCACGCGCTTGGCGGCTTCTTGCAATAGCACGATGGAGTCGGCACCTTTGAATTGCGCGTCGGTATCGGGAAAGTGCCGGCCTATGTCGCCTAATGCTGCTGCGCCAAACAATGCGTCGGTGATGGCGTGCAACAGTACGTCGGCGTCTGAATGACCTAGCAAGCCTTTGTCGAACGGCACGTGTACACCGCCCAGCATAAGCTTGCGGCCGGGGACTAGCGCATGCGTGTCCCAGCCTTCGCCTATTCTGAAGCCGGGTGGTGTGGTTGCTGTCATATTGCCATCTTTCTAGCTTGCATTTTTAAGTTCTTGCTGCGCTTTTCTGCCCAGCAAAATAGCCTCTGCTAACGCAAAGTCTTCGGGGTAAGTTACTTTAAAGTTTTGCGCGCCGCTATGCACTAGTTTGGGGGCATGGCCTAGCGCCTCCATGGCGCTGGACTCGTCAGTGACGCTGGCTACGTTGTGGTCTAGCGCCTGTGTTAGCGCATCTACCAGCAGGCCAATACGAAACATTTGTGGTGTGTGGGCAAGCCACTTGTCAGCGCGGCTGACAGTGCTGGCAACGCGGCCAGCGTCTGCTTTTTTCAGCGTGTCGGGCAACGGCAGTGCCAGCAGGCCACCTACTGCGTCGTGCTGGCAAGCGTCAATAAGCGTATTAATTTGCTCGGGGGTAACCAGGCAGCGCGCCGCGTCGTGTACCAGCACCCAATCATCTGTTTTCGCGCCTTGCGCCAGCATGGCGCGCAGGCCGTGCAGCACCGTTTGAGCCCGCGTGTCGCTGGCGCAGGCTGCTACCCAGTAGGTTGAGCCTACATGGTGGGCAAACAGATCGTCGTGGGGCGCCACCACGGTCAATGTCTCGGCAATGCGCGGCACAGCGGCAAATGCGGCCAGCGTATGAGCCACCATAGGCAGCCCTGCAATCAGTTGGTATTGTTTGGGCAGCCCCGAGCTTGACCCTGTCATGGCGCGACTGCCCGAGCCACCGCAGGGTATTAAGGCAAAAAATTGGGAGCCCATTTTAGAAGTGTCGGCAATGTGAGGGGTGTCAGGGGCGTTTTGGAGAGTTAAAGGCATTAGTGGGCCTGTTGATCTTAAGGGGGTATTCTGCGGGTATTCTAAAATCTACTTATTTGAATAGTTCAGGCTAGCTTACACCCCACTGCACAGGCTTTGGGGTGTTTTGTATTTTCTGCTCTAAAACGACACAATCTTTCAGACCATCGGCATCACTACAGTGGATTACCCCAAACTCTCGCCCGGCAAGCGCCACACCCTGCCCCGCCCCATCAGGTCTGCTGACTCGATGTTATTGGCCGAATTTGCTACGCGCGAGAAGGTTGCAGGCCGTATCACCGCTATCGTTACCGCCGACGCAACGGACGCACAGCGCATACTGGACGAAATCGCCTTCTTCGCACCCGATTTGCAAACCGTGATGTTCCCCGACTGGGAAACACTGCCCTACGACACGTTTTCGCCGCACCAAGATTTAATCAGTGAACGGCTGGCCACGCTGTGGCGCATTCACAGCCGCAGCAACGCTAAAAACCTCTCGGCAGAAAACGCTAAGGACCAAGTAAGCCAAGCACCTGCCGATGTGGTGTTGATACCCGCCACCACTGCGCTATACCGCCTAGCGCCACCCAGTTTTTTAGCAGGCTACACATTCCACTTTAGGGTTAAGCAAAAGTTAGACGAATCTAAGCTTAAGGCGCAACTGACACTGGCAGGCTACAACCATGTCACCCAAGTCGTCAGCCCCGGTGAATATGCTGTGCGTGGCGGTTTAATTGACCTGTTTCCCATGGGCAGCATGGTGCCCTACCGTGTCGATTTGTTTGACGACGAAGTCGACAGTATTCGCACCTTTGACCCCGACAGCCAGCGCAGCCTGTACCCCGTGCCCGAGGTACGCCTGCTGCCGGGCCGCGAGTTTCCGATGGACGATGCTGCGCGCATCAAGTTTCGCAACCGCTGGCGCGAGCTACTGGAGGGCGACCCGACTAAAAGCCGCATTTATAAAGACATGGGCAATGGCGTAGCCACTGCCGGCATTGAATATTATTTGCCACTTTTTTTTGACGAAACAGCAACCGTGTTTGACTACCTTGGCACACATGCCACAGTGGTACTGCATGGCGATTTAGAACCCGCATTTCAGCACTTTTGGCAAGACACCAAAGAGCGCTACCGCTTGGTCAAAGGCGACCCTGACCGGCCTGCACTACCGCCCGAGGCTTTGTTTCTGTCGAGCGAGCAGTTCTACAGTATTTCTAATGCTTTTAGCCAGTTAGCCATTAAGAATACTGCTCAAACAGCTACAGACTTTATAGCAGAGCCATTGCCTGCCCTGGCCTCGCAGCGCGGCATGGAAGAGCCGCTGTCGCTGCTTAAATCACACCTTGTGGGCACTAAAAACCGCGTGCTTATCATTGCTGAGAGTGATGGACGGCGCGAGAGTTTGCTAGACTTTCTGCGCGCCAGCCATGTGATTCCACCAGCTTTTGATTCATTGGCAGAATTTCAAGCCAGCGACGAAAAACTAGGCATCGCCACCGCAGCGCTGAGTGCTGGGTTTGTGTGGACAGAAGGTGGCATCGACTTTATTACCGAGACAGAGCTGTTTGCTACCGTAGGCGGCGGTGCACGCAGGCGGCGCAAGCAAGAGCAAGTCAGCGATGTGGAATCGCTCATCAAAGACCTCAGCGAACTCAAAGTGGGCGACCCCGTGGTGCACAGCCAGCATGGCATTGGCCGCTACAGGGGCCTGATGAACATGGACGTAGGGCAAAAAATGCCCGATGGCACCGCAGCGTTGCAAGAGTTTTTATTGCTCGAGTATGCAGGCGACGCCAAGCTGTACGTACCCGTCAGCCAGCTGCATTTGATCAGCCGCTACACCGGGGTAAGCGCCGACGAAGCCCCCCTACACCGCCTGGGCAGCGGCCAGTGGGAAAAAGCCAAGCGCCGCGCCGCCGAACAAGTGCGCGACAGCGCAGCTGAGTTGCTGAACATCTACGCACGCCGCGCCGCGCGCCAAGGCCACGCGTTTAAATATTCACCCAACGACTACGAAAGCTTTGCCAACGATTTTGGTTTTGAAGAAACCGCCGACCAACGCGCTGCCATCCACGCTGTGATTCAAGACATGATCAGTCCGCAGCCGATGGACCGCCTGGTGTGCGGCGACGTAGGCTTTGGTAAAACCGAAGTAGCTTTGCGCGCCGCGTTTATCGCCGTAACAGGCGGCAAGCAAGTGGCCATCCTCGCGCCTACTACCCTGCTGGCCGAGCAGCACTTCGCCACACTGACCGATCGTTTTAGCAAATGGCCCGTCAAAATTATGGAGATGAGCCGCTTTCGCAGTGGCAAAGAAATTACCGCAGCTATCAAAGGCCTGGCCGATGGCAGCGTAGACATTGTGGTGGGTACGCACAAGCTGCTGAGCGCATCGGTCAAATACAAAGACCTGGGTTTGTTGATTGTGGACGAGGAGCACCGCTTTGGCGTGCGCCACAAAGAGGCCATGAAGGCCATGCGCGCCGAGGTAGACGTGCTAACGCTAACCGCCACGCCCATCCCACGCACGATGGGCATGGCACTGGAAGGCCTGCGCGACCTGAGCGTGATAGCCACCGCACCGCAGCGCCGCTTGGCGATTAAAACCTTTGTGCGCACCGAAGGCACGGGTGTGATTCGCGAGGCTGTGCTGCGCGAACTTAAACGCGGTGGGCAGGTTTATTTTCTGCACAACGAAGTAGAAACGATTGAAAACCGCCGCGCCAAGCTAGAAGAAATTTTGCCCGAAGCGCGCATTGCCGT
>JANLPQ010000075.1:0-20662 GCA_031367325.1 Polaromonas sp.
GGGCCGATGGTGTACTCAGCGAAGCGGCATAAAGGGGGAGTAGGCGGCCCTAGGCCGCCACGGAGGACAGCCGCGTAGCTGAGTACGCCATCGGCCCGCTCAGGTACAAAACTAAGGGCACACCATCAGCCTGCCCCAATACAAAACTGAGAGCATGCCATGAGCCTACTGCGATATAAAAGGCTGAAAGAAAAAGTGTGAAGCCCACCGATAGGCCGGATTTTGTGGATCAGGGCTGTCTTGCAACAACCCCAACCTGACCGCCATTCATCTGGGCCGCAGCTTGCGCTAACGGCTCGGTGCTACCTACCCGCACACATCCGCCGGGTCAGCGGTGCAAACCCGAGAGTTTGCGTGTGTGCCTATTTGGTATTGCTGCGCGTAGAGATTGCCCGTTTCACCCACACCAAAGTGGCTCGTCTCTGTTGCTCTAATCCTCAGCTTATACCTTGCGGCTTTCACTGGAGAGTCGTTAACTCCTACGCTGCCCTGTGCAGTCCGGACCTTCCTCCAGTACCAGGTTTCCCATGCGGTACCAGCGGCGGTCTGGTGGGCTTCACCGTCTTATTATCGCAGCTAGGCGTGTATTTAGTCACAGCCTAAACCGGGCGTACGTGACAAATGCAATGTTTATGCAAACTTGCAAGCCCAGTACGTTGTGGCCTGCACAAATTTAGCGGATGATAGAACCTTCGGGATTAAAAAATAGCGTTGCCACAGCAAAACGCAAGAATAAAATTTACACCACGCCGCCTATGTCCCACCCCACGTTTTGTTTAGTCGCCGACGCATCTTGCGATATACCGGCCCAAGCCCTCACTCACCCCCAGTTGCGCGTATTGCCCGTGCACGTGTTTGTAGGCGACGAGCAGTTTTATGACCAGCGCGATGCGGTAGCCACCCAGCGTTTTTACAAAACCTCGCTTACATCGCCCAAGGCAGTGCATGGCAGGTCTGAGCCCATGAGCACCGAAGACATGGTAGCTGCGCTTAACTCTCAGTTGGCGATGCAGTTTGACCAACTGCTGGGCGTGTTTGTAGCTTCGTCACGCAGTGCTATTTACCAGCGTGCCAAAACTGCTGTATCGCAAGCCCGGCGCGACGCGTTTGCCCTGCGTGCGCGCGCGGGCAAGATAGAAATTTTGCAAGCTGACTGCCTAGACAGCCAAGCATTTTTTGCAGGCTACGGTGTGCAGGTGATGGACTTGTTGGACCTGCTGAATAAAGGTGCCGGTATTGCAGACGCCATTAGTCGCCAGCGTACAACTGCGCCGCAAACCTACGCCTATATGGCACCGGGCGAGGTAGCTTATATTTTGCAGCGTGCTGCACTCAAAGGCGAACAATCAGTCAGTGCATTGGCAGGCTTTGCTGCCAAGACTTTGTCTATCACGCCCATACTGCGCGGCCATATGGGGCAAACCGAACCTGTGGGCCGTAAGCTAGGCAAAATCAAAGCGCGCGAAGCTGTGATAGAAATGGCATTGCGCATGATTAAAAACGATTTGCTTTTGTCGCAACATATATGCTTTTCGTACAGCGGGCCACTGAAAGATATTGAGCGTATGGACAGTTTTCAGCAGCTGGTAGGTTTGGCTAAAAACAAGAGCATACAAGTGCATTTGACCCTCATGTCGATGACAGGGTCAGTCAACGTGGGCCCCGGTGCGTTGGTGTTAGGCGTGTTGGCAAAGCCACACCAAGTAGATGATTTGCTGTAGCGCGTGAAGCTAGGCCTACAAAAAAAGCCCGCGTTATGCGGGCTTTATAAATCGAGAAAATACTAAATAATCTGCCGTTTACTTTTGCAAATTTTGTAACGCCGCAATGCGCTCTTCCATCGGCGGATGGGTGCTAAACAGTTTGCCCAGGCCGCCTGCTATCCCCATAGCAGCCATATTTTTAGGCAACTCGCCGGGGGTCATGCCACCTAAGCGCATGAGGGCAGCTTGCATAGATCGCGGTTGGCCCATGAGGCTGGCCGAGCCTGCGTCTGCCCGAAACTCACGGTGACGGCTGAACCAGCACACGATGATATTGGCCAAAAAGCCCAGTACCACCTGCAGCAGCATCGTGATAACAAAAGAGCCAATGCCAGGGCCGCGATTTTCCCCTTTATTTATCATGCCATCAATCAAGCTGCCAATCACACGCGAGATGAAAAACACAAACGTGTTCATCACGCCCTGTACCAGCGTCATGGTGACCATGTCGCCGTTGGCCACGTGGGCAATCTCGTGGCCTATGACGGCTTCAACTTCTTCTTTGGTCATGCTTTGCAGCAAGCCGGTAGACACTGCAACCAAAGCAGAGTTTTTGAACGCGCCAGTGGCGAATGCGTTGGGCTCGCCGTCGTAGATAGCCACATCGGGCATGCCAATGCCGGCTTTGTCGGCAAACTTGCGCACGGTCTCCACAATCCAAGCTTCATCTTGGTTTTGCGGCTGCGTGATGATGCGCGCGCCAGTGCTCCACTTGGCCATTTGTTTGGATATCAGCAACGATATGAAGGAGCCGGTAAAACCAACCACCAGCGACAGCGCCATCAGCGAACCTAGCTGGATACCGTTAGCCCCCCTGTAGTTGCCTAAGCCAAAAAGGCTGATCACGATGCCCAGCACGACCATCACTGCCAAGTTAGTAGCTAGAAACAAGAAAATGCGTTTCATAGAGATTTTTTCGATAACAGCCCACGAAGGTGCGCCAATGGGTGAAATATTAGGGGCTAAACCGTAAAAATCAAGTGTTTAGCGGCGGTTCCTTAGTTTTTTTAAGGTCTTGGCTGTATATATTGTGTGTAAACAAAAATATTTACCACCACTGGCACGCGTTAGCGAGGCGCACGAAAAACTTGCGCGTCGTCGTAGAAGGCAGCATCTTCGTTGCCCACCCACCACCCTGGTACGCCCAGTACGGGCAAGGGAATAAAAGGCTTAGGCACTAAGCTGGCGACACTGAGTTGGCTACTTACTATCAAATCCAAATCATTAGATGCTTCTAAACTAATAGCTGCTTGAGCAATAAATACGTGCGCCGTGATCGATTTATACGGTGTAGCCAGCTTTTCTAGCAAAGCGTGACCGAACAGTATGGGTGCGTTACGTGGCCAGTGCGCGCGCAGGTCGATGCAGGCGCGCTGCCATTGCTTAGCGCGCAGGGCGGCTAGCAGATCGGTGGATGCCATAGTGCCAATGGGCCACAACGCGGCGTTTTCGTCAAACAAAGTCAGCGCATCGCGCAGCGGGCCGCGTGTGGTTTGCACGCCGCTACTGCTGATTTCGGCGGCTTGCAGTTGGTTAAGCCGCCGCTTGGTATGCGGGAACACCAGCCACGCCAGCCCATTGAAAAAATCGTGCAAATTGTCGCGTGTAGGCACCGTGCCGCTGCTGAAGATAAAAGCTTCGTAGGCGGTGTTAGGCGGCAAGCTAGTTTGGGGTGCAAATCGTAGGCTGTGGCCATCCACGTGCGTAGCTTTTGGAGTTTGCGAGGTGGTTTGCAGATGAATGTCAGCGTTTAAGGCCTCGTGCACACAGGCACCCTGTATCACGCGCTGCGCTACCCGCTGGCCTACTGCGCGCCACGGCTGCCACCACGGGGCCGACCAGTCTAGGCGAGTCAGTTGCTCGATCAGTGGATTAGCAAATACTATCAATTTAACAGCTGCTTGAGCAGGATCTGCGACCTAGAACAGCTATTTGGCATATAAAATAAGCTGTTGAAAAGGTATTATTGGTTAATTTTCCTGTAAATCGCCATCAGCTCACCATGCGCCACGCTAGCGCTTCGCCACCACGCAGAGGTTTTAAAGTAGCCTCGCCAAAAGGTAGCGTCTCGGGCAGCGTCCAGCTTTCTTTGCGCAGCGTGATGGTACTGGTGTTGCGTGGCAAGCTGTAAAAATCTGCCCCATAGAAACTGGCAAACCCTTCTAGTTTGTCTATCTTGCCCACGGCATCAAACGCTTCGGCGTACAGCTCAATGGCGCTCAGCGCGGTGTAGCAGCCTGCGCAGCCGCTGGCATGTTCCTTCAGGTGCGCGGGGTGTGGCGCGCTGTCGGTGCCCAAGAAGAATTTGGCGTTGCCGCTGGTAGCTGCTTTGACCAAGGCCACACGGTGCGTCTCGCGCTTCAATATCGGCAGGCAGTAATAGTGCGGCCGCATGCCGCCCATGAACAGCGCGTTGCGGTTGTACAGCAAATGGTGCGCGGTGATAGTGGCGGCGGTAAATTTGTTGGCATCGCGCACGTAATGCGCCGCGTCTAGCGTGGTGATGTGCTCAAACACAATTTTCAGCTCAGGAAAATCTTTGCGCAGCGGGATCAGCTGGGTGTCGATAAACACGGCCTCGCGGTCAAACAGGTCAATCTCGCTACCCGTCACCTCGCCATGCACCAGCAGCAGCATGCCCGCTTTTTGCATCGCCTCCAGCGTCTTGTAGGTTTTGCGCAGGTCGGTTACACCCGCGTCGCTGTTGGTGGTGGCGCCGGCCGGGTACAGCTTGGCGGCGACCACGCCAGCTTCTTTGGCACGCGCTATTTCGTCAGCGGCCAAGTTGTCGGTCAAGTACAGCGTCATCAATGGCTCAAATTGCACGCCTGCAGGCACTGCGGCCTGTATGCGTGCTTTGTACGCCAGCGCGTGTGCGGCTGTGCTGCAAGGCGGCTTTAAGTTAGGCATGATGATGGCCCGGCCAAACTGCGCAGCCGTGTGCGGCACCACCGCCTGCAATGCCGCGCCGTCGCGCACATGCAGGTGCCAGTCGTCGGGGCGGGTGATGGTGAGTTCTTGGGGTTTCATGGTCGTTGGCTGATTCATAAGTTGTATTGTCCCAAAACTGAAGCCTCAATTTTGAACTCGTAGTTTTTAAATTAGAGAATAACCCGGTGAGCGCGACTTTGGCTTGTGTATGCCCCGTTGCTTGGCGTGAGTAGCTCCGCGACTGTCCCCCGCCCTGCGGGCTCCTCCTTGATGTCGCTGCGCTACTCACACCAAGCAACGGGGCAGCGAGCATGGTGGGTGCACGGCGGTTGAATACCCGCCACATTGCCAAGATCAGGTCGGTGGTGCGCTCAGCGTAGCGGCATCAAGGAGGAGCCCAAAGGGCGGGGGACAACCGCGTAGCTGAGCGCGCCGCCGACCTGATCCTACCAAGCACCCTCCAGCACCCGAGTGGACATAAAAAAAAGCGACCTAAGTCGCCCTGTGCTCAACTGCACTACAGTGGTCAATGCGCCAAAATCTTCGATAAAAAGTCTTTCGTGCGTTGCTGCCGATTCTCTGGATGGTTAAAGAACTCATCTTTATTGCAGTCTTCCAAAATATTGCCACCTACGTCGATAAATATCACACGGCTGGCCACTTTACGGGCAAACGCCATTTCGTGGGTGACTACCATCATGGTCATGCCTTCGTTGGCCAGTTTCACCATCACGTCTAGCACCTCGCCCACCATCTCGGGGTCTAGCGCGGACGTTGGCTCGTCAAACAGCATGACGATCGGGTCCATCGACAGAGCGCGGGCAATGGCCACGCGCTGCTGCTGGCCGCCAGACAGTTGACCGGGAAATTTGTCTTTGTGTGCCATCAGGCCCACGCGTTCTAGCATTTTCATGCCGCGCGCTTGGGCCTCGTCTGGGGTGCGGCCTAGCACTTTAATTTGTGCGATGGTGAGGTTTTCGGTTACCGACAGGTGCGGAAACAACTCAAAGTGCTGAAACACCATACCGACTTTAGAGCGCAGCTTGGGCAGGTCAGTTTTAGGGTCGTGAATAGCGATGCCGTCTACCCAAATCTCGCCTTTTTGCACAGGTTCTAGTGCATTGATGGTTTTGATCAAAGTCGATTTACCAGAGCCCGATGGGCCGCACACCACAACGACTTCGCCTTTTTTAATGCTGGTGCTGCAATTGTTAAGCACTTGCACTTTGCCGTACCACTTGGACACGTTTTTCATTTCAATCATGGCTGTTCTCCAATTGTTTTTTAAATTTAGCGAGGCATTTTCAGCAACACTTTAACGAATAATGGCTATCTTGGCTTGCAGCTTTTTCACAGCATACGACAGCGCAATACACAGCACAAAATACATCACTGCCGCAATGATGTACATCTCTTCTTTGCGGCCATAAATACCGCCCGCAGTGGTAAAGCCTTTGAGCAAATCATACGCACCAATGGCATACACCAGCGAGGTGTCTTGGAACAAGATGATGGTTTGCGTCAGCAGCACGGGCAGCATGTTGCGAAAGGCTTGGGGTAGCACCACCAGCTTCATGTTTTGCCCATAGGTCATGCCCAGCGCTTGGCCTGCATGCACCTGACCGCGCGGGATGGACTGGATACCCGCCCGCATGATCTCGCTAAAGTAGGCAGCCTCAAACGCGATAAAGGTAATGATGGCGGACAGCTCTGCCCCAATAGACCTGCCTATCAGCAAAGGCACCAGCAAGAAGAACCACAAAATCACCATCAGCAGCGGGATGCTGCGCAAACCATTGACATAGATCACGGCAGGCATTTCCAGCCACTTGCGGCCCGACAGCCGCATCAGCGCCAGCACAGTGCCCAGCACGATGCCGCCTACGGTAGCAATAGCAGTGAGTTCAAGGCTAAAGATAAAGCCCTTGGCGATAAATTTGCTGAAAATATCCCACGTGAGGAATGAAAAATCCAGGTTAAACATACTAGTGCCCCCCGCCTGTGCCACCGGCCACAATAAAGCCGGGTACTTGGGTGCGTTTTTCTATATAGGCCAGCACACGGTTTACCGCAAATGCAGACGCTGCATACACCAGTGTGACCACGATATAGGTAGGTATAGGTTTAGAGGTTTCTTCGCCTACTTGCAAGGCGTACATGGTCAGCTCTGAAATCGACACAGCAAACGCTACAGACGAATTCTTCAGCAAATTCATCGACTCGCTGGTCAGCGGTGGCAACACAATACGCAACGCCATCGGTAGCAGCACATAGCGGTAAGTTTGCCAAGTGGTAAAGCCTACTGCCATAGCGGCATAGCGCTGTCCACGCGGCAGCGCCTGTATGCCTGCACGCACCTGCTCAGCAATACGTGCAGAGGTAAAGAAGCCCAAGGCAAACACTACCAACACAAAGCCTGGCAGCTCCTTCATGATCGGAAACATTTTGGGCACTACAAAGTACCACAAGAAAATTTGCACTAATAAGGGGACGTTACGAAACAGCTCTACCCACGCATTGGCAAATCGGGTGAGCCAAGGGCTGTCGGGCAGTGTGCGCAGCGTGCCGATCAGCGCGCCCACTACCATGGCCACTACCCATGCCGAGCCAGCTACCGCCAGTGTCCAGCCCCAAGCGTCTAGCAGCCACTGCAGGTAAGTGCGCCCCCCGCCGTCGTCATCCAGCAAAAACTTGAAATCTATGGCCATGTGTGTGTCTCCACCTCTGTTTGTTATATGGGAGTGATGTATGCGCTTTGCACGCTGTGCGCAAAGCTTGCAAATACCTTAAAGCAAAAACCCCGCCACGGCAAGCGCGGGGCGGGGTTTGTATAAAGCTGCAGGCTTACTTCTTAGCGTATTCTTCTACAGGCTTGTCGTTAGGTGTGGCCCAAGCGGCCTTGGTAGCGTCGCTGGCTACTAAGCCCACTTTGGTATTCTTTGGTGGGATGGGTTGCACAAACCATTTGTCATAGCTTTTGGCCAAGTCGCCCGATTTGATCATGGCTTTAACGGTGTCGTCAGCCAATTTTTTCATCGTAGGGTCGTCTTTGCGCACCATGATGGCAATTGGTTCTACGCTGAGTACTTCACCCACAATTTTGTAGTCGGCAGGTGACTTAGATGTAGCAATGTTGCCAGCCAAAATTTGGCCGTCCATCACAAACGCATCGGCGCGGCCCGATTCCAGCAGCAAGAAGCTGTCGGCATGGTCTTTACCAAACACTTCTTTGAAGTCTACGCCGGTAGCTTTTTCGTTTTTGCGCAGCAGCTGCACCGAGGTGGTGCCCGTGGTGGTGGCCACGTTTTTACCGTTAAGTTGTGCGATGGCGGTGATGCCAGAGTTGGCTTTGACAGCGATACGCACTTCTTCTACATAGGTGGTCACTACAAAAGCTACGTCTTTTTGGCGCGTTGCGTTGTTGGTGGTCGAGCCGCACTCGATGTCGATGGTGCCGTTTTGCAGCAGAGGGCCACGGTTTGCAGAGGTTACTGACACATATTTAATTTCTAACTTTTTGCCAGCCGCTTTTTCCATATCGGCAACGATGCGTTGGCATACTTCAACATGGTAGCCCGCATATTTACCATCACCCAAGGTGTAGGACAGCGCGCCCGAGGAGTCACGCACGCCCATGTTCACTACGCCAGAGGCTTTGACTTTGTCCAGTGTGGACGTTGCTTGCGCAAATGCGGTGCCTGAGGCGGCAGCTATAGCGGCCAATGCGGCCAAGGTGATCAATTGCTTTTTCATAATTTCTCCAGAAAAATAAAGCCAACGAAACAAAAATTTAATTTATTACCCAACAACGAGATTTTAAAAGTTGAGGCTTGCGGGAATACCCGCGAATTGCAGGTAAGTTTATGCATTTGATGCATAAACTAAAAACTACCTGCCACATAAGCCCTAAAACGGCACCACGTCGGTAGGGTATTGCCAAAAATCACGCAATAAATAGCTCACTGGCAGGCCTAGAGCAGTGTTCTTGGGCGGTATGGGCTGCGTAAACCATTTGTCATAGATCGCGTAAATTTCACGGCTGTTGATCAGCCGCCTCATTTCAGTGTCGACGAGTTTTTTAAACGCAGGGTCGTTTTTGGGCAGCATGATGGCCAGCGGCTCGGTGGTAAGAAATTTGCCCACGACTTTCAGCGCTTTGGGATTGGGGCGGCCTGCGGCCAACCCAAACAGCAGCACATCGTCCATCACAAAGGCATCAGCCTCCCCTTTTTCTACCATCTCAATAGCTTTGCCGTGGTCAGGGGCCTCGATAATTGTCAGGCCTAGTAGGCGCTCGCGGTTGGCAGATTCCACAGCCTTAAGCGGTGTAGTGCCTTTGGTAGACACCAATTTTTTACCCACTAAGTCTTCAATACGTTCGGCAGCACTGTCCGCGCGCACCAGCATGCGCGCACCGGTAATAAAGTGCGGCACGGTGAAGTTTACTTTTTGGCGGCGCTCAGCATTGTTGGTGGTAGAGCCGCATTCCATGTCGGCCTTGCCTTGTTCGATGGTGCTAATGCGGTTGGCAGGGGTCACCATCAGGTAAGTTACGCCGCCTTCTTTGGCGCCCATATTTTTGCGCACGGCCTCGGCTAGTTTTAAACACAAATCTACCGCGTAACCGATAGGCTTTTTACCAGCACCCAAGTATGAAAATGGTACCGACGATTCTCGGTGTGCAATGACAATATCTCCGCCGTTTTTAACGCGGTCGAGTACGCTTTCCTGCGCTAGGGCGCTGCAGGCGCAGACCGATAGCGAGAGAAGTAACGCGCCCGTACGCGCTGCAATAAGCCATTTTGGTGCATTCATAGTATGTCTCGAAGGATTGGTATTTTTCCCTGCACGGACTGTGCCTGTTTGCGTGCTACGCCAGGTCTTCAGTCGAATTTAGCGCTAGCTTTTGTTTTAATTAGGCAGCCAAGGGCATGGGTTGCGTCAATTTATCAGGCACTAGCAGCGCCTGCAATTGCGCTTGGGTCATGATGCCTAAGCTTTCTGCCACCTGCGCGATAGGCAGGCCCGTGGCGATGGCAGTCTTGGCAATCAAGGCTGATTTTTCATAGCCAATCAACGGGTTGAGCGCGGTAACCAAAGTAACCGATTCGCTTACGCGCTTAGCCAATAGTTCGCGGTTAGCCTCTATGCCAGCAACGCAGTTGGCTTGCAAGGTGAGGCACGCTTGGCTTAAGTGGCTGATGCTTTTAAACAGGCTCCAGCCCATGATGGGTTCGAACGCATTGAGCTGTAACTGACCCGCCTCGCTGGCCATGGTGACAGTGATGTCGTTGCCAATCACCTCAAACGCCACTTGGTTCATGACCTCGGGAATCACCGGGTTCACCTTGCCCGGCATGATGGATGAACCGGCTTGGCGCGCAGGCAGCTTGATGTCGCCAAAACCTGCTTGCGGGCCGCTGGACAGCAGGCGCAGGTCGTTGCAAATTTTGCTGAGCTTGCAGGCAATGCGCTTGAGCACGCCGGACAGCTGCACAAACGCACCTGTGTCCTGCGTGGCTTCGATCAAGTTGTGGGCTTTGACGACGGGAATTTTACTTTCTTCAGCGAGAAATTTGCACGCCATGTCGGCATACCCTGCGGGTGCGTTGATGCCCGTACCAATCGCTGTAGCGCCCAAGTTGATTTCTTCAATCAACGCACGCGCCTCACGCAGCCGCGCCTCGTCTTCGCCGATCATGATGGCATAGGTTAAAAATTCTTGGCCTAGTGTCATGGGCACCGCGTCTTGCAGCTGGGTGCGGCCAATTTTGAGAATGTCTTTGAACTCATCGGCCTTAGCCTCAAAACCTTGGCGCAATATCGCCATCGAGCTGAGCAAACGTTCAATGCCCGTCCACAGCGCAATACGCACGGCGGTGGGGTACACGTCGTTGGTGCTTTGCGATGCGTTGACGTGGTCGTTAGGGTGCAGCACGTCGTAGCGACCCTTCTCGTGGCCTAATTTTTCTAGCGCCACATTGGCCAGTACTTCATTAGCATTCATGTTGGTAGACGTACCTGCGCCGCCTTGGATCACATCGACTACAAATTCGCTGTGGTGCTTGCCTTCGATCAAGTCGTTGCAGGCCAAGATAATAGCGGCGGCGCGTTTGCGGTCGAGTGCGCCCAAGTCGGCATTAGCGCGAGCGGCGGCTTTTTTAACCATTCCGAATGCACGAATTAAGTCGGGCATGGCAGATATGGCCGTACCGGAGATGGGAAAGTTGTCTACCGCGCGCGCGGTGTGTACGCCCCAGTAGGCGTCAAAGGGGATTTGCATCTCGCCCAAAAAGTCATGTTCGGTGCGGTGGGATGCTGGCTTGCTAGCAGTAGTCATGGTGTTTAGCCCTGTGGTGTGTGGATGGCTAAACTGTAGGTTTATCGGTCTGAATAAGCCAATGCTGTTTGAAGGCTTAACTATGCAAAATACTTATTGCTTAGTGATTATGAAAATATTGCATGGTATTGTTACTGGGGATTTCCCTGATTATGTGCGGGTAGTTGAGATGTTTTTCTGAATGCTTTGTTTGGATGAATTGTCGGGCTGAGGTGTTTTTTCTTGCGTAATCTCTGGGTAGTGAGATAGCGTATGCCAACCGCCTTCATACTGGGCATACCAGAAATCGGGCGGTCGGCATACGCTATCTCACTTGCGACCACGGTAGCGCACTACCGGTAGTCGCCGATGTGAGCATTTAGGGTCAGATCAAAATTCAGGAAGCTTCTGCACCCGGCGCGACACTAATCACAAACGAAATTTTGCTCTGACCCCAATTGCGCTTGACCGAAGCGCGGGCTGCTGAAAAAACGCTATCGCAACAACCCTGTAACCGGCGCACGGGCTGCCAAAAACCAAGCAAAGAACAATGTGACGAGTCGGGTCCGTCTCGATGAAAAATACGCAGAAAGGCGCGCGTTGTTCAAGCTGGCGAATCAAAGGCCTCAATTCGCGCGTGTTTTTGGAGTATTTTTGCAGCGAGATGCCCGGCTCGAGTCCAGCTTAGTCGGAGATACCGTTAACCCAGAGACCAGCTCCCCGGTGCGCACGCTTAACCCAGTAACCAGCCAAGCCAAAGCACCAACACCCCAACGCGCACATTAACGCAACAACCTATCTTGCATACAACACCAAGCTACCGACCTGCAAACTCAAGCCCCGCGCTTCTTCACAGCCTGCGCGTTATCTATCAAATAGTCCCACAGAGTTAACGCCGTCCGCTTAGCCGCACGGTCACCCGACTTGGCGGTGTCTTTGCCCTCTTTGGCCACCGGCTTCTCGCGGTAAGCGCGAATGTCCATCGCCAGCTCTAGCCCTGTGCCGGCCAGCGCCAGCTTCTTGGCACGCAGCTCTTTTTTCACCGCACTTTGCGGCAAAAACGCTATGCCGTGGCCTTCTAGCGCCATCACCTTCAGGCCCTCGGCCATGTCGGTCTCGTACACGCGGTCTAGGTGGTTAGGCGTTTTCGCTTCTTTCAAAATCACGTCCACCACGCGGCCCAGGTAGGCACCCGGTGCGTAGCCTAGGTACGGCAGGGGCGACGCTGGGCGGCCGGGTAAGGCGAATATGGGCAGGCCTTGCGCATCTGCCTGCGCGTACGGGGCGATAATTTCTGTGCCCAAGCTCACAAATTCGTAGCGCTCGGGGTCGAGCTGAAAAGGCTGTGACGGGTGATGGTAGGTTATCAAAATATCGCAGCTGGCTTCGACCAGACGCATTACCGCGTCGTGCACGTTCAGCGCTATCAGGCGGCTTTTGATCGGGCCAAACCTGTCGCGTAGCAAGGTGACCCAGCCGGGGAAGAAAGTAAACGCCAGCGTATGCGGCACGGCAAATTCAATCACGTCTTGCCCGGCCGCCGCGTGGCCGCGCAGCATGGCGCGGGTGGACTGCAGGCTTTGCAGCATTTCTAGTGCCTGGCTGTACAGGGTTTCGCCCGCAGGGGTGAGCCGCGTGGGGTAGCTGCTGCGGTCTACCAAGTCGGTGCCCGCCCAAGATTCGAGCGACTGAATGCGCCGTGAAAACGCAGGCTGCGTGACGTGGCGCAGTTGGGCCGACCGGCTAAAGCTGCGCGTCTCCGACAAGCTGATAAAGTCTTCAAGCCATTTGGTTTCCATGGTGCGGTGTCCTGTGTGCGGTGGCGCTGTCTTGTATATTATCTCTTAAGGCTGAATTATGGCACTCTTAATTTTATAGCTGGTTGAGCAGGTTCTACGGGCCAAATGACCTAAAACGCTTGAAATTTTGTGCTGTTTTCACTGTGTACGCACGTATATCACCCACCCGCAACATACCGCTGTAGCATCACACCATGTGGATCGACACCCATTGCCATTTAGACGCACCTGAGCTGCACGGCCAAGCGGCGCAACACCGTGCGCAGGCCGCCGCAGTAGGTGTGTCGCACTGCATCTACCCTGCGGTAGAGGTGGCTAATTTTGCCAGTGTGCACCAGCTAGCGCACAGCTTGCACGACAGCTATGCGCTAGGCATTCACCCTTTGTTTACGCCGCAAGCCAAAGACGAAGACCTAGACCGTTTGGACGCTGCATTAACTGCCGCGCTGCAGCTTGGCGACACGCGCTTGGTAGCAGTGGGCGAGATAGGGTTGGACTATTTTGTGCCGCAGCTATGCGAGCAGCCGCAGCGCGACAAGCAAGAGCGGTTTTACCGCGCGCAGCTAAAACTTGCGCGCAAGCACGGACTGCCAGTTATTTTGCATGTGCGCCGGTCTGCCGACCAGTTGCTCAAGGGCTTAAACGACATTGCCGTGTCGGGCGGTATAGCGCATGCCTTCAACGGGTCTGACCAGCAAGCGCTGCGCATGCAAGAGCGCGGCTTTGCGCTAGGTTTTGGCGGTGCAGTGACGTATGAGCGCGCCACGCAGCTACGCCATCTGTGCAGCACGCTACCGGCCACTGCGCTGGTGCTAGAAACCGATGCACCCGACATTGCGCCGCAGTGGCTGTACGTTAGCGCCGCCCAGCGGGCTGCGGGCGTGGCGCAGGGCGTTAACAGCAGCGCGCAGCTGCCGCGTATTGCCGGCGTGGTGGCGGCGCTGCGGGGCGTCAGTTTAGGCGCATTGGCCGAAGCGACAGCAGCCAATGCTTTGCGGGTGTTACCGCGTTTGCGTAGCGGTGTTTAGGCCATGCAGATCACTATTAATACCATAGCTGCTTGAACAGGCTCTACGGCCTAAACAGCTTAAAACTCTCTCAAAAATAACGCAAAATAGACTTACGAGCACTGCACAGAGCCTAGAGCCTGCGGCAGGCCTCAAAACCCCTCACACAGGCTGAAAAGCGTCTTGAATCCTTAAAGGTTGAATCAATAAGTAACTTGTTAGACTTTTAAATTACCAATTAGTATTTATTTATACTTTAGTGTTTATAGTGCGCCACGCGGAGTTAATTCACTAACCGTTTGCTAGGCAGCACTACTCCGCCGCTATGGCTCCTAGCAAACATACTAGGAGATTACTATGCGTAGAAATATTTTGAAATGGCTGGCCGCGCTGTGCGCAGCCACACTGTTAGCAGCGTGCGGCGGAGGTGGTGGCGACAGCGCCGCCCCTGCCACGGGCACCACAGGCAGCAGCGCCACCGTAGCTAGCGCCGCAGCCGAGCAGGCAGATTTATCCACACTGAACGCAGCGGTAAGCTTTGTGGACGAGGGCAGCGACGACAAGTTGGCCACTGCATTGGCAGCCGACGGCGAGATGACCTTGTTTGCACCCAGCAATGCAGCTTTCGACAAGCTGGCCGAGGAAATGATAGGCCCCGGTAAAAAGGGTACAGACTTGCTTAAACCCGAATACAAAGATGATGTACGCGACATTATCAAAAACCACATGCTGGTGGGCAAAGCCATCAAATCTAGCATGAGTATGAACAGCTCAGTGTCTACTTACTTAGACGTTAGCGCCACTATCAGCATCACCATTGCCAACGGCATACTGACCATTACTGATGGTCAAGGCCGCGTCTGCAAAGCCACGCTCAAAGACATCTTCACGCGTAACGGCATCTTGCACATCATCGACTGCATCATCATGCCGCCCAAGCCAATGATGGGCAAGTCGATTGTGGCTATCGCCTCTGCCACACCATCGCTGTCTAGCCTGGTGGCGGCACTGGGCTTTGCCAGCAACGATGGCGACTTGGTCAAACTGCTGAGCAAAAAAGGTACTTACACCGTGTTCGCACCGACTAACGATGCGTTTGACGCACTGGCGGTAGAGCTACTAGGTGCAGGAAAAACCGCCAAAGACTTGCTGGTTCCGGCCAACAAAGCACTGGTGCGCGCTGTGTTGCAGTACCACGTGCTAGGCGCTGTGGTGCCCAAAGCGGCTATCCCGCTGGGCAAACCGATTGACCCCTTGCTAGAAGGCAAAGACTTCTTCAAGATTGACATCGTGGACAGCAAAATCATCATCACCGATGGCCGTAACCGCAAGTCAGAAATCACCGCTACCGACATCAAAGCCAAAAACGGCGTGGTGCATTTGATCAACAAAGTGATCTTGCCCGCCGACAAAGACATTGTGGACACCGCCATAGCGAGCAAACCCGAATTCAGCATTTTGGTAGAAGCCGTGGTAGCCGCCGACCTGACAGGTGCCCTCAAAGCCCCCGGCCCGCTGACCGTGCTAGCACCCACCAATACAGCTTTTGCCAGCCTGCTGGCTGAGTTGCACATCACCAAAGAAGCGCTGCTGGCCGACAAAGCACTGCTGACCAAAGTGCTGACCTACCACGTCATCACAGGCTTGGTATTAAAGGCTGATGTGCCAGTAGGCACGCCAGTGAAGACTTTGCAAGGCGATACGCTGACCGTAGACGCCAACTTGAAAATCACAGACCAGCGCGGCCGCATCAGCGCCATTGTGATCACCGATGTTCTCACCAAAAATGGCGTGATCCACGCCATTGATAAAGTGATCTTGCCCAAGCCTTAAGTTGAAGTAAGCGGTATCTGGCCGTGTAGGTTGGGTACCGCTTAGCTAGGCAACGTAAAGACATCACCAAGCAGCCTTGCGCAGTGATATAGGCTCATCTAGTTTGGCCATGGGGCCCATTTGCATTGGCTAGGATATCGGCCTAGAATGAATTTTCGTACAGCAACGCAACTGTCACTTATCTCTCGTTGAAGCACGCGCCATTTCGGAAGTCTGGTGTTATTGCTGCCGCCATCAAAAGTTGCGCTGGGTATACGATTTAAAAGATATTAAAGCGACTTCTGCAGTCAACCGCGATGGAGATTGCCATGTCCATGTTTAAGCACATCCTGATACCCACTGATGGGTCTGAACTGTCGAAAATTGCCATTCAAAACGGCGTGCTATTTGCCAAAGAAAGCCACGCCAAGATCACCGGCATCACTGTGACCACACCTTTTCACTATTCTGGCCGCGATGCCATGCAAATCAACGACTCGTTAGCGCTGTATGGCGCAGAGGCCAAGGTGATGGCGGACCGCAACTTGGCCGTACTCAAAGAAGAGGCCAACAAAGCTGGTGTGGACTGCGATCTGGTGCATTGCAGCAGCGAGCACCCGTACGAAGAAATTGTTAAAACCGCCGAAGCCTGCCACTGCGATGTCATTTTTCAAGCATCGCACGGCAGACGCGGCGTCAGTGCTTTAATTTGGGGCAGTGAAACACAAAAAGTGCTCACCCACTCTAAAATTCCGGTGCTGGTGTTTCGTTGATAGTTACACCAACAGCGCATTCACCCGCTTCACATACGCTGCTGGGTCGTCCGGCAAGCCACCTTCGGCCAGCAGGGCTTGGTCAAAGACGATGTGGGCTAGATCATTGAAGTGCACGGCGTCGGCGTTGAGTTTTTTAATCAACGCGTGTTCGGCATTAATTTCTAAAATCGGCTTCACATCAGGCGCGGCTTGGCCAGCTTGTTTCAGCATGCGGGCCAGCTGGGTGCTCATACCGTGGTCTTGCACTACCAGGCAGGCGGGGCTGTCGACTAAGCGCGTGGTTACGCGCACGTCTTGGGCTTTGTCTTTAAGGGCTTCTTTCAGTTTGGCGACCAGCTCTTTGCTGCCCTCGGCAGCGGCTTCTGCGGCTTTTTTCTCGGCCTCGTCTTCTAGTTGCCCCAAGTCCACTGCGCCTTTAGCCACTGACTGCATCGGCGTGCCGTCAAATTCGTTCAGGTAGTTCAGGCTCCACTCGTCTACCTTGTCGGTCATGCACAGCACTTCGATGCCTTTCTTTTTAAAGACTTCGATGTGCGGGCTGTTTTTAGCGGCGGCGAGCGTGTCGGCGGTAATGTAGTAAATGGCGGTTTGGCCTTCTTTCATGCGGGCTTTGTAATCGGCCAGGCTAACTGTGGCGGTATCGCTGGTGGTCGACGCGTAGCGCAGCAGCTTGGCCAAGCGGTCTTTGTTGGCAAAGTCTTCGCCCAGGCCTTCTTTCAGCACTGCGCCAAATTCGGCGTAGAACTTGGTGTACTGGCCTTGTTTGGCTTTGTCGTCTTCGCTCAGAACGTCAGTGACTCCATCGGTAGAACCATTGGTAGCCCCTTCGGTAGCAGCTGCAGGTGCGGCATCGTATTTGGCCAAGTCTTCCAGCATGCCCAGCACGCGCTTGGTGCAGCCTTCGCGGATAGCTTTGACATCGCGGCTTTCTTGCAGCAGCTCACGGCTCACGTTCAGCGGCAAATCTGCAGAGTCCACCACGCCTTTGACAAAGCGCAAGTAGGTAGGCAGCAGTGCCTCAGCGTCGTCCATGATGAAGACGCGTTTGACATACAGCTTGATACCAGCTTTTTTGTCGCGGTTCCACAAATCAAACGGCGCGGTGCCGGGGATAAACAGCAGCTGCGTGTACTCGGTGCTGCCCTCCACACGGTTGTGTGTGTAGGCCAGCGGGGCTTCTTGGTCGTAGCTGATTTGTTTGTAGAAGTCGTCGTACTGTTCTTTGCTAACGTCTTTTTTGTTGCGCGCCCACAATGCGGCCGCGGCGTTAACCTTTTCCCACTCGCCGGTTTTTTCCATTGTGCCGCCCTTGCTGCCCTTGGTGGGGTCGGCTGCGTCAATCGGCTCGCCTTCTTTCCAGGCCTCGGCTTCCATCATGATGGGCAGGCTGATGTGGTCAGAATATTTGCTGATGATGCCTTTAAGCTTGTAGCTGTTAGCGTACTCTAGCGCGTCGTCACGCAAGTGCAGGGTAATGCTGCTGCCGCGTTCTTTGCGGGTAATGTTTTCTACCTCAAACTCGCCCGTACCGCCACTGGTCCAGCGCACGCCTTCAGTAGCTTGCATGCCAGCGCGGCGTGACTCTACAGTAATCTTGTCGGCCACCATAAAGCCAGAGTAAAAGCCCACACCAAACTGGCCAATCAGCGAGCCTTGGTCTTTAGCGTCGGCCTTTTGCGCGTCGGCCAGCTTGCCCATAAAGTCTTTGGTACCGCTCTTGGCAATCGTGCCCAAATGGTCAATCGCGTCTTGCTGGGTCATACCAATGCCGTTGTCGGTAATGGTCAGCGTTTTGGCCGCAGCATCGTAGCTAATGCGTACTTCTAAGTTGGGCGCGTCTTCTAGCAGGCCGGTATCGTTAATGGCCTCAAAACGCAGCTTGTCGCACGCATCCGATGCGTTAGACACCAGTTCACGCACAAAAATCTCTTTGTTAGAGTACAGCGAATGGGTAACAAGGTGCAGCAGTTGTGCAACTTCGGCTTGGAAACTTAAGGTTTTTTTAGTCATGGCAAAACAATGAAAATATCAAATAACAACGCCCCATACATAGGGGCGTTAGGAATTGGTTCAAGGGATATTTTACCCACTGGGCACACTAGCAAGCCATGCGAGCCGGTCAAAACCGTTCGTTCGGGGCTAAATACCGCCATTGCCCTACAGGCAATTGCCCCAGCGCCACGCCGCCAATACGTACACGCTTCAAACCCGTCACATGCAGGCCTACGGCCTCGCACATGCGGCGGATTTGGCGTTTTTTGCCTTCTTTAAGCACAAAGCGCAGTTGCTCGGGGTTTTGCCAGTCGACTAAGGCGGACTTGAGCGCTTGGCCGTCTAGCGACAGGCCGTGGCGCAAACGCGCCAACATGGCGGGTGGAAAGATGGCGCGCACGTCTTGCGTGATAGGCTCGGCCAGCCTGCGGGTGTCAGCGCCGGGCATCTCATACACGCGCTGGGGAGCCATTTGGTAGCTAACGCGCACCAGGTATTCTTTTTCAATTTGCGAATCTTCACCAATCAGCTGGCGCGCTACGCGGCCGTCTTGAGTGAGCACCAACAAACCGGTGGAGTCAATGTCTAAGCGGCCCGAGGGTGCGAGGCTTTTTAAGTGGCTGCCTTGAAAATTGATTTTTGTCTGGTCGCCAATCCAGTGAAAGCGCGGGTTGACTAGCACGATGGCGGGCTCGTACCCGTCCTCGGCTTGGCCGCTGACATAGCCAATCGGCTTGTGCAGCAGCACGGTTACCTGCTGCGCCTGCGCGCCAGTGGCACGTTTATCCACCTCTACTTTGTCGCTGGGCAGCACCTTCACGCCCATTACGGCGGGTGCGCCGTTCACCAGCACCCAGCCGCGGTCAATCCATTCATCGGCCTCGCGGCGCGAACACAGCCCCAGCTCGGCCATGCGTTTGTTTAGTCTTACGGGTTCGGTCATTATTTGCGGCACATTCAATAGCTGGTAGCTATTTTAAAGCTTAGCTCCATCGCCGCTTGTTGTAGTGCTGCCGACGCAGCGCAGGTTGTTTAGGGCAAGTGCAAGTACTGTGCAGCCAATTGCTCAAATGCTGGCAGCTGTGGGTCAACACCAGTTTCTTCTTGCAAGATAGCCGCCACTTGCGATGCCAAGCCATGTGCCAACTGCGCATCTAAAAAAAGCAGTCTTGACCGACGGGCCAGCACATCTTCTACCGTACGCGCAAACTCGTAGCGCGCTGCATAGCGCACCATCGCCTCTGTCAAGCCGCTAGCCCCCGCGCCGCCCAGCTCATGCTGCGCGCCCGGCAGTGCTTGCACAGCGGCAGCTTCACTGCCGTACAAGTGCAAGCCAGGTGGCGCGCTTACGCGGGTAGACGTGGGTTGCGCGCCTACCAACGGCAGATGTACGGTAGCGCCGCCAGCACGCTGCTCTAGCAAGCTGGCATCCATCGCGTGGGTTAGCACGTCCTCGGCCATGGCGCGGTAGGTTGTCCACTTGCCACCTGTCACTGTTACCAAGCCTGATTTACTGACAATGATGGTGTGCTCGCGGCTCAGTGCTTTGGTATTGCCACCATCGTCGTCTTGCGGCTTTACCAAGGGGCGCAGGCCCACCCAGATAGATTTAACATCGCTGCGCTGTGGCGCGCGGGTAAGGTATTTGGCTGCTTCGCCTAATATGAACTGCACTTCTTCGGCAAACGGGGCAGGCTCGCGCGCTAAGTCTTCACGCGGTGTGTCGGTAGTGCCTAAAATCACTTTGCCCAGCCACGGTACGGCAAACAACACACGTCCGTCGGATGTTTTTGGTACAAGCAAAGCATGGTCTGTTGGGAAAAATTCGCGGTCTACGACCAAGTGCACGCCTTGACTAGGTGCCACCATGGCCTTGACCGGGCGATGCAGACTTTGCCCGTCTTGTTGGCGAAACTCGTCTACCCATACACCTGCAGCATTGATAACGCAGCGCGCTGTAACGTTGTAGTTCGTGCCTGTCTCACAGTCTTGCACCGATAAACCGGTGACTTTGCCGTCTTCGTGGATCAATTGTTTGGCAGCGCAATAGTTGACCAGTAAAGCGCCCTTGAGCGCGGCAGTTTTGGCCAGCGCCAATGCCAAGCGCGCATCGTCAAACTGACCATCCCAGTATTTCACGCCACCCGTCAAGCCACTTTGCTGCACTGTGGGCAACAGCTGCAGTGTTTGGTTGCGGTTTAAAAATTCGGTAGAGCCCAGGCCTGCTTTTCCCGCCAGCAGGTCATACATTTTTAAGCCGATA
>JANLPQ010000104.1:0-9980 GCA_031367325.1 Polaromonas sp.
AGGCGGTGCTTGAATGGCGGCATTAACGCTAAATGGCCCCATTGGCACTTTACGTGCTGCACTGGAGGTGGGGTAGTACAGCGCCACAACCGTAGGAGTTGGGTCGCGCGGGCTGGCCACCACAGTCATCTGACGCCAGCCAACTTGCGCAGTAGCGACTGAGCTTTGAATAAAAAAGATAACGAGCGATGCCATGCACGATGCAGCAAACCTGAAGTTCGGGTTACTATTCATTTCACACCTCACATTTCAATCGTTTGGAATACGAAAAGCACCCGCGAATCAAAAGCTGCCCCCACCGCCTCCCCAGTGCTAAACGCCTGCCGTGACTTTGCAGCTGATACACGCTCGGCAACCATGCGCCATAACGACCACAAACGCCATGCCACACCTGCCACAAAAATAATAATCGAAGCCGTCAGTAGCGGGACGCGTGCCAAAACGAGAAGAGCAATAGGCGCACCACCAAGTTTTCGTACAGATCCTTATGCTAAGGTTCGGCGTCCTTCAAGGTGTTGATATATATCAATGTGAAGCAAGAAAAAGCCAAGTCTGAACCAGTTACCTATCGGTAGGCATTGAAGTCACCTTCGCACCCACACAAGAGGGCGACGCAGGAAGCAACGCAAGCGTTGCGGCCCCCGCCCCCCAAACCTACGACCTGGTCTTGCAAGCCGTAGGCCGCACCCCCAACGGCAAAAAAATCGCGGCTGACAAAGCCGGCGTAGCCGTCACAGACCGCGGCTTCATCAACGTCGATATCCAGATGCGCACCAACGTGCCCCACATCTTCGCCATCGGCGACATCGTAGGCCAGCCCATGCTGGCCCACAAAGCCGTGCACGAAGCGCATGTAGCGGCCGAAGTGATAGCAGGCGAGCAGCAAGGCAACAAAGATCTGGCCGCAGCCGCGTTTAACGCCAGAGTGATCCCCAGCGTAGCCTACACCGATCCCGAAGTAGCTTGGGTAGGCCTGACCGAAGACCAAGCCAAGGCGCAAGGCGCAAGGCATCAAGGTAAAGAAGGGCCTGTTCCCCTGGACAGCCTCAGGCCGCGCCATCGCCAACGGCCGCGACGAAGGTGTCACCAAACTGTTGTTTGATGATTCCCCCGAAGCCCACGGCCACGGCAAAATCCTCGGCGGCGGCATGGTAGGCACCCACGCCGGCGACATGATCGGCGAAATCGCCCTGGCCATCGAGATGGGCGCAGACGCAGTAGACATAGGCAAAACCATTCACCCGCACCCCACGCTAGGCGAGAGCATTGGCATGGCTGCGGAGATTGCGCATGGGTCTTGTACGGATGTGCCGCCGGTGCGCAAGTAAGCCAGCGCAAAACCTTAACCAAGAGCCCAGACTGGCAACAGTACGGGCTCTTTTGCCATTCACGCCAATCCGGATACTGCAAAATACTGTGTATTAAAAAAGTATTTATGCCTGTCATATCTCAGCCCAAGATGTACAACCCGCGCCACCCCGAACGCACACTGCTGTACCAAACCATGGGCGAGCACTACGAAACCTGGCTTGAGCTCGCCAGTGCAGGCCAGTTCGACGGGCAGGGTGACCACCGCACCCCCAAGCCTTATGTACGCAAAGCGTTTTCCAAGCACCTGGACTGCGGCATCTTTGCCCACGGGTTTGCCCGCGCCCGCAGCGCTAACTGCGCGCACGGCTACTCTGTGACCTTCTCCTGCAAAGGCAGAGGCGTTTGCCACTCGCGCAACACGCGGCGGCATGGTGGAGACGGCGGCGCACCTGACCGATCACGTCTTGCACCGCCTGCCGGTGTGCTAACGCAGTCCCAATCTCGCCAGTGCCCAAGCGCTCCCCCGCGCACTATCTGTGGGCGGCACTGATCGCCCGCATCTATGAGGTGTTTCCGCTGCTGTGCCCGCTGTGTTGTGGCCAGATGCGCATCATCGCGTTCATCACGCGCAGTGCCGATAACCGGCAAATCTTGATCACCTTGGGGAGTAATCTGAACCGCCAAAGATCGCACCAGCACGCGGGCCGCCGATGTGGGAGGACGGTGTTGCGCAGGTAGACGAGGGCGTCGAAAGTGAGCCAGATTGAGGCACGGCGGCACAACCTGTTCCAGAATACGAGGTCGATCAGCGCATCAATGGGTGAGGGCACCGAACAGCGATTCAGAGGCGCTGCGGGGTAGGCCTACGTGCATCGCAAGCTCAAAACCCATTGGCGAACACTGGTTTCGCCATTTTCTCCAAAGCGTTGGCTGCGATCATGCAAACAGCAGAGAGTAGCAACTTGTGATTGCCCCGAATCCGTGCCATACTTGAATTGATGTAATTGAAGTTACCATTCGTTTTGCTTGCTTAACCATTTAGCAGTTTGCGCCTGAACGTATGGCACCAAAGTGCTTGCACCAAAGACTGCTGACGTGGCGATAAAATTGCAGCGAGACGGTTGCTAAACATGAATGCTTCCTGTGTAAACTGAAGAAAGGTTAACTCCGCGTTAGCTAAGCGATTGGCGGGGAACCCGAAATTTAAAATGCTGCGTTCAACTTTTCGTTTTTTATCTCTGATATCACTATCAATATTATGTTTTGCGCACATTAGCTTAGCCCACGCCCAAACAGACGTTTCGGCCGATACATCAGTGACAAAGATCCGCCAACAAGAAGCTGCGGCGCTCTATAAAGAAAACAACTGGCTTGCTGCCACGGGAAAAAGGGAGCAAGCCATTAAGTCGCATGTGGCATTCGACGAAAAATTCGGCAACGATGATGACATTGCCATTCAGACTTTGGTGGTCAAAGCACTAATCAACAAAGCGACAATCATCGGCAATTTGAACCGATTAGGCGATGAGGTAGCCGAATTAGACGCTCTTATTTTACGTTTTGGTGCGGTGCAATCGCCACAGCAATTGCCCATGTTTATCGAATATGTGGCGGCGGCATTCAACAACAAAATTTATGCTTTAAAACGACAAGGAAAATTTGCCGAAGCTTTGCTTGTATACGATCAATTAGAGGCACGTTTTGGGCAAAACCCCGCGCCTCAAGTGCGTGCCACCATGGCGATGGGCTTATTTAACAAAGCTGAAATTTTGGATGATCTTGGCGAACTTGCAGTATCAGCCCTCATTTACAGTGAGGTTGATAAGCTCTATGGTCTAGATGACCACGCTGATATTCGCAAGCAAGTGCTATATGCCTTGGTTTACAGGGCTTTGGCTTTAGAGCGGCTTAACAAAACCACTGACAAAGTACTGACGTACATGAGTATCTATCGCCGTTTAGGTGGTGAAAAATCTTTTAATGTAGTGCCAACAGAAGAATCGAACATTCGCGAAAAAATAGCGGCCGTCATGCTGCATAGGTTTCATGGTCTGAAAGCTTACGAAGAACAAATAATCGTCGCAGAAGAGCTTCAACGGCAATTTGGACAGGACAAGTCCGTCAAAGTGATTGGGCATGTCCGCACCGCAATGAATAATACGGGGTATGCGAGCATCTTACGCGCGAAAGAGTTTTGGGCGAACAAGCCGTATAGACAACAACTGCTCGAAAGCGCGGTAGATAAATTGCAGCAAGCCGATTATTTGCAAGTAGGAATGAATGTAAATATGTCTGACTATTGGTACGTGAAGGGCAACCTAGGCTACGCCTTGTTTTTATCTGGCAATCCTTCCAAAGCTAAAGCAATCACCAAGGCTTCTTTAAAAATGGGTAGAGAAAAAGCTTTATCAGCGCAGCGCAAAGATGCGGTGCTCTTTCGTATAGAGCCCCAAGACACGCGTTATGAAACATTGTTAACCAAGCTATGGGCTAAGTAAAAAACTAGCAAAATTAATTCCTAGCCCAACACATATGTTTGTTTCTCGTTAACATTCATCATTGCAGCAGTAATTTTCTTCAATCCTTCCACTGAAAGTGTTAAAAGATGAATCCGGCTAAAGATGTGCCGCAAGAGAAGGTGGAGCGTATTTTGGAGACGGCGCGGCTGGTGGGCTGCAACCGTTTGAAATCATTGTAGTGACCAATCATGATATGTGTGCTAAGTTGCTAGCCAAGGCTAGTAATCAAGCGCAGTGCCGATATCCAGCAAATACTTGATTATCTTGGGGGGTAATCTGAGCCGCCAAACATCGCACCAGTAAGCTGGCCACCGATGTGAGAGGACGGTGTTGAGCAGGTAGACGCGGGCATCGTAAGCGGGCCAGAATGGGACATGGCGGAGCATTCTGCACCAGACTACGCGGTCGATCAACGCATCAACTGGCGAGGGATCGAAGCAGCGTTTCAGACCAGCTACGGGATAGGCCTGCCTGCATCGCAGGTTCAAAACCCATTGGCGAACAGCGATTTCGCCATTTTCTCCAAAGCGTTGGCTGCGGCCGTTCAAACAGCAGAAGCGGTGACTTTTGAGTGCCCCCAATCCGTGCCATACTTGGTCTCATGTGGTGGCAATTCCCATTCGTAGACTACTAATGCCAAAGGCTGGCTGGCCGCTTTTGATAGTAGCGAGATACAAGGTGCTGCCATCATCGAGCATCTAGCCAAAATGCGCGGTGCAGGAAAGTACGGCGATCGAAAAATTAATAACATGAAAAACCTCACACTGTATTCTTCACTACTGTTATTGCTATTCTGCGTCAACGCTGGAGCCGACTCATTGCCTGTATCAGATAGCAAAATTCCGGGTGTTTTATTCGGCTATTTGTCAGAAAATGGTGGACAAGCTTACTTCGGTGCTGGGCACTCAAAAAACTACATTGATGGCTTTCGCGATGCTTGCTCGAAAAAGAAAAAGATTTGGGCTAACTCTTCGCCCAGTGAATTCGCCTGTACCCAATTAGCACTCGTGAGAGATTCTGGAGACGGGCCTGTTTACGAATTGAAATTGAATCAAAAAGACAAGCGCTCCTCCAAAAAAGAGACGGTAATTTTTTCATTGAATCCTCTAAAGAGTTATAGCTCCGCAGTCCGTACGTTAGATTCAGGAGAGGCGGAGCGCTTGCTTTCCGTGTACAAGAGTGAAGCACTTAATCAGACAATCAAAAAGGCAATTGATTCTGGTGAGTACAAAGTGCTAGATTTTAAAGATAAACTGTTATCAATCTATATTTTTAAGTGGAAGCATGTAAAGGATGGTGAGTATTTGAGCAATGACTACTTCTTAGTGATCAATAGGGATGCCGAAAGATACTTCTCAGCGGGCAATTTTCACGGAAAGATATTGAGTTTTGTAGACATCGACAATGACGAAATTCCTGAGGTTCAGGTTTCCATTGACTGCGATGGAATATGCGAACAAGTGAATTCAATATACAAAAACACTAGGCCGTTAGTGTCTTTCAGCATCCATTGAATCAGTGTGTAGCAAGCAAGCCACGGCTGGGCGGTTAGCAGCCTGGCGATTTTGGCTGCGTAGGGTTGGGGAACGCGAGTGCGTTCCCGCGTTATTTCAAGCGACGGGTGTCGCGTGGCTCCCGAGATGACTCATAAGCCAAGATGATGACCGCCCAGCCGTGGCCGATCTATACAAGAAGCGCTGCGGGAAATCATTGAAATCTTGGTGAACATAGTGCCTATCAGTACTTGATTCGGCGTTTGATGTATTTAATTTTTTTGAGCAGCTTACGGAAAAGATCAGCCTATAGTCGGTATAAATACTGCGCAAGACGTTATTGAAATAGTAGTAAAATCTTGATTGGGGTCGAGAGTCAGGTCTCCCAACTTGCAAAAATAGTTATGTCAGCTACAAATCATATAGCTTCTAGCACCACACTCCATTGACCTAGGAGCCTAGAACTCATAGAGGTCGATGCGTCTAGTTGCAAGCCCGTCATGCCCCGGCAGACACATTCACGATGCGCCTGCATCGCAGGAAGCGACTTGCGATTCATCACACTCAACATCATCATCATCGCGGCACCATCGTGCGAGCGGCCACCGCACTCCCGGTTGCGCGAGGTATTTACCTATAAGCCAAAGCCGGCGGCACGCTGGGCTTGAGCGACTCAAGCTCGTCAGTTAAGCCTCGTTAACGTTCATGCAGGTGAAACGAAGCACCCCGATGCATGAATGTTGTTTCACGTTAACGCAACGCCCTAGCCACATCCGCTCGCCCAGCACCACTGGCCAGCAGCGCGCGCACCATTAAATCAATCGACACACTGGGGTCGGCTACCTCGATTTTGGTAATGCGCGATTGGCTGGATTTCATGCGCTTGGCCAGTTCGGTTTGGGACAGCGCTTGCTGTACCCGTGATTGTTTTGCAGCCTGAGCGAGCGACAGACGGATATCAATCCACGCGTTTTCTTCGGCGCTAAGCTGCAAAAAATCTGCAGCTTCACCGTATTCCCGGTTCCGCAGGGCAGGGTGGCTACCGAGAAGCCAGAGCGGGCGGCAAACTGGGCTTGGCTAAACCCAGGCACATCCGTTAAACTTCATTCATGAATTGCCAGACCGCTATAGACCTTCTCACAACGCACAAACCGCATTTGCAGCACCAATTTGGTGTGCGCAGCTTGGCGTTGTTTGGCTCGACCGCGCGTGGCACTGCTGGTGAGGGGAGCGACGTGGATGTGTTGGTTTCGTTCTCTGGCCCGGTTAGCTCCAAGCAGTATTATGGTGCGCAGTTTTATCTTGAAGACCTTTTTAAATGCCCTGTCGATCTGGTCACTGACAAAGCATTACGTAAAGAGCTGCGGCCGTATGTAGAGCGGGACGCTGTGCATGTCTAATACCGATGCAAGCCGCTAGTGGCGGTTTTATATCGAAGACATGATTGCGTTTTGCGAGCGGGTGCAAAGCTTTACCCACGGTATCAGCCGGGAGGACTTTATAGCCGACCCCATGCGTTATGACGCTACAGTGCGCAATATAGAGCTCATTGGCGAAGCCGCTACCCATGTACCCGATGCCGTCAGGCTGGTGAACGCAGGCATTCCCTGGCGCATGGTGATCGCAACGCGCAACCAGTTGATTCATGGCTACGCGGGCATTGACGACGACGTGTTGTGGAACATTGTGCAGACCGATATACCTGACCTGATCATTGCTTTACGTGCGCTGAAAACATAGCGGATCATAAGCTGATGATGCGTAAACCTAAAGTTGATTTAGAAATGGCGCAGTTTCATGCTGACCTATTGCAGTATGTGTGCGAGATGAAGGCAAGCAAGTTTGCGCGCAGCACGCAGGTGCCTGTGACCGAGGCCTTGCAGTCGCGCGCCAAGATGGATTTGCCGTAGTCGCAGTTTGCCAAGCTGCTGGGCGTGTCGGTACGCACCTTGCAAGAGTGGGAGCAGGGCCGCAAGAAACCTACGGGTGTTGCTCAGACGCTGCTACGCGTGGCGGTGCAAACACCGCAGGCTTTGCTCAACTTGGCTTAAATAGGTTTCGGTGGAATGAAACGAAGCGCTGGTGACGATCACTCGCTACTAATTAAATAGCTGCTTACGCTATATTTCGTTTGCCTGCAGGCCTAAAGCATACGCAAATCCGGCTTGTCGCTGGATGTTCTCAGTGTTATGGACGGACAAATCAACGTAGCACCTGCCATCACAGCTTCCATTGCGCGCCCTTAATAGGTCTGTCACGCACAGGCCAAGCGGGGCACAGTATTTGTACGACTTCCATCAGGCTCAGCCACTCTGCGAAGGGGTCTATGTTGCCCAGCTGAGGGCGAAATGGTACACCTGCTTCGCGCACCAGCACTGCGCCAGAATTCGTTGCGTCTGCGCAAGCGCTTGGGGCAGTTGTGTTTTTAGTCACCGTATTGCGTGACGAGTTAAGTGACGAGTTATGCGAGGAGTTCATTGAGCAATTCCTGTTGATTGAACAGCGCAAAGTATTCACGCAATTGAACTATGTCCAGAGATACGCGGTGTATTTGCACAAGCGCACGAATGTCATCCAAGTCGCGCGTTCGCGTAGCATCGTTCACGTAGCCTTGCAACTTGAAGCCAATGAGCCCTTCGACGCTGACGACACGCAAACGTCCCATCGGCGTCTCGCGCTCTGATGCTTGAGCGAGCAGGCGGCGCGCAAGGGGACGATGCGCGTAAAGTAAATCCAACCCTTCCGTACCGCGCACATAGTTGGCGGCATCTTCGCTGCGGTACAGGCACTCGTAGCCCAATTTGAGCAGTGCGTCATGCACCTTATCTGCGGCTTCGGCTTCTAATAGAAAATCCACATCCTTGGTGGCGCGTACTACGCTGTGCGCCACCACTGCCAAGCCGCCAATCAAGGCCGGCTTCGTGCCAGCAAGTGCGAACATGGAAAGCGCTTCGCGGATTTGTTCAACTAGATTGGGCATGTTTAAAGAATTGAATCGTATGTAGTAGCATCATAAGGTTTAATGACATCCGTTCGCACCCCACGCTAGGCAAAAGCATGGGCATGGCGACGGAGACTGCGCATGGGAGTTGTACGGATGTGCCGCCGGTGCGCAAGTAACGCTAAGACCGATACCTTTTGTCTTTCCAGTGCCGCAGCGATTCATGACGCCACCAAGTACGCGATGGTTGTACGAAATACTCCGCCGCGCTGAGATGCAGCAATTTTGCGTAGCTTGGAAGCTGGAGTAATTGACTGCACGTTTCTGAATTAAGTGTATTTAATGTTCAAATATAGACTCTCCAAGTACTTGCACATCATGTAATAAACTGCGTGCCAATCGCAAAATTTCGGGTTTCCCCTATCACCCGATTACAGGGATAGACGAATGATCTAAATCCGCAAGCGAGCCCATTCGGCGCGCTGCGCACCTGCAAGGAGCGCTCTGATGACCGATCTTTCCACCCACCCCACACAGCTAGCCAGCGCTTGGCTGGCCGACTTCGCCACTGTGCTGGAACGCCAAGATGTCGATGCCGCCGTGGCGCTGTTTGCGCCCGACAGCTACTGGCGTGACCTAGTGGCCTTTACCTGGAACATTTGCACGCAGGAAAGCCCGCAGGCGATACGCACCATGCTCAATGCGCGGCTAGCTGACGTGAAGCCCAGTAAATTTGAAATTGAAGGCGATGCGACTGAGGCGGGCGGTGTGGTGGACGCATGGTTTACTTTTGAGACCGCGGTGGCACGTGGGCGCGGCCACCTGCGCCTGCAAAATGGCAAAGCCTGGACACTGCTGACCACGATGACCGAGCTAAAAGGGTTTGAAGAACCCACCGGCACACAGCGTGAGAAGGGTGCGGAGCACGGCGCGCAAAAAGGCCGCAAGAGCTGGCTGGAAAAGCGCCAGCATGAAGCCGCCACGCTGGGCCTTACCGATACTCAGCAGCCCTATGTGCTGATCGTCGGCGGCGGGCAGGGCGGTATCGCACTGGGTGCGCGCCTGCGCAGGCTGGGCGTGCCCACCATCATCGTGGAGAAGAACGAACGTGCAGGCGACAGCTGGCGCAAGCGCTACAAAAGTCTGTGCCTGCATGACCCCGTGTGGTACGACCACCTGCCGTATTTGCCCTTCCCCGACCATTGGCCCGTGTTTGCGCCCAAAGACAAAATTGGCGACTGGCTGGAGAGCTACACCAAGGTGATGGAGATCAACTACTGGGGCTCTACCGTGGCAAAAAAGGCCAGCTTCAATGAAGCCACGCAAACCTGGGAAGTGCAGGTTGAGCGTGACGGCAAACCCGTCACCCTACGGCCCAGAGAACTGGTGTTTGCCTTGGGCGTTTCGGGCTATCCGGTGACGCCCAAAATACCGGGTGCCGAGAGCTTTTTGGGCCAGCAATGCCACTCCAGCAAGCACCCAGGTGGCGACACCTGGCGCGGCAAGAAATGCGTGGTGCTGGGCTCCAACAACTCGGCGCATGACATCTGTGCTGACCTGTGGGAACACGGTGCTGACGTCACCATGGTGCAGCGCTCTTCAACGCACATTGCGCGTTCGGATTCGCTGATGGCCCTGGCGCTGGCCGGGCTGTATTCCGACGCGGCCGTCAAAAGTGGCGTCACCACCGATAGGGCGGACCTGATTTTTGCCTCC
>JANLPQ010000105.1:0-11007 GCA_031367325.1 Polaromonas sp.
GGCGACAAGACATCGTGCAGCCGGTGCGCCATGTACCAGCTGGCGCGCTGGCGCGACTCGCGCGTGAGCGAGCCTATGCGCTGCGTGGCATAAAAATTAGGCAGTGTGCGCAGCAGCGGCATAGCGGCGTCGTGGCTTTCGTCGGCGCTGTCGGTCAGCCAAGCGCCAATGCGCCCGTCTTGCAGGGCCTCCAGCATGGCGGCTGAATCAAACAGCGCACTGCGCGCAATGCTGACCCACAGCTGGTGCTGTTTGCACGCTGCCAATACCCGCTGGTTGATGAACCCCTTATAGCGCGAGGCGTACAGCATTTGCACTGACACCGCATCAGCCGTGCTCATCATGTCCAGCAGGCTCACGGGTTGCACGCGCATTTGTTGCCACAGGGGCGAGCTGTGGTGCAGCGCAGGGTCGTAGCCAATCACGCGGGCTCCCATGCCGTTGAGCAAGCTGGCCAATGCACTGGCCGCAGGCCCAATGCCCAGTAACCCAATAACCGACCCATTGATCTCGCGGCCCATAGGCACCGCGGGCGCTGTGCGGGGCAGGGGTGTAGACGGGGGTGTGGGTACGTGCAGTGCATCGCCGAAGCTTGCTGCCGCTACAGTGGCTGCATGCACGGCCTTAGCTTTCGACAGCATCGCGCTGAGCAGCCCTTGGCGGTACAGCAATACCAGCGAACCTACTAAAAACTCGGCATTGGCACGCACATTGGCGCTGCGTGCTTGCAACACCTTGATTGCGCGTTCTCGGCATGACTCTAGATCAATGTTGTCGGTGCCAATCTGCAGGCGCGCCACCGCCTCAAGTTTGGGTGAAAAATCTAAAAACTCAGAATTAATCACCACTTGGTTGGGCACCACAATGGCGCGCACCTGGCTAGTGGAATGGCGTAGCGCCCGCTCGTCATTGACCAATTGCGGACGGTACTGCATGCTGTGGCGCGCTTCGAGCCACGCCATGGCCTCAGGAATCAGTGATTCAAGCAGTAAGATGTCCACCAGAAGTCCTTATTACCTACATTGATCAGAGTGCTTTGAATTGATGATGCAAGCTGGTAGATTGCTCGCATTTAATTTGTAACACTCTAGCGGTAATAGGTCTATTTGTCTATGCTGCACCCCAAAGATACCCACTTTCTATGACTAATCTCACTTCGTTAATTCAAAAAGCAGTTTTTCCTGTTGCTGGTTTAGGCACCCGTTTTTTGCCCGCCACCAAGGCCCAGCCCAAAGAAATGCTGCCCATTGTGGACAAGCCCTTGATCCAATACGCGGTGGAGGAGGCCTACGCAGCGGGCATTCGCCACATGATTTTTGTCACCGGGCGTAATAAGCGTGCTATTGAAGACCATTTTGATACCGCTTATGAACTGGAAAGCGAACTAGAAGCTGCCAACAAGCAAGAGTTGCTGGACCTGGTGCGCACGCTGCAGCCCGACGATATGGTGTGCTCGTATGTGCGCCAGCCGCGCTCACTGGGGCTAGGCCATGCCATTTTGTGCGCCGAGCATTTGGTAGCGGGCAGTGCGTTTGCCGTGCTGCTGGCCGACGACCTGATGGTGGGCGAGGGCGCAGGCCCCGGCGTGTTGCAACAAATGGTGGCGCAGTACCAGGCATTGCCACCTGCTCAGCGCGGCTGTTTGGTTGCCGTGCAGCAAGTGCCGCCCGAGCAAACGCGCCGCTACGGCATGGTGGGTGGCCAGATGGTGGGCGACCACCTGATGCAGCTAGACCGCTTTGTCGAAAAGCCCGCCCCGCAAGACGCCCCCTCGCCTTGGGGCGTGGCGGGCCGCTATGTGCTCACACCGCAAGTGTTTGATTCAATCCGCGCGCAGCCGCGCGGCGTAGGCGGTGAAATTCAGCTGACCGATGGCATTGCCGCACTAATCGGCCAACAACCAGTTTACGCCTACCAGTACCAAGGCAAGCGGTTTGACTGCGGTAGCAAAGAAGGCTTTTTGCAGGCTACGGTGGAGCTGGCGCTGCTGCACCCGGAGGTGGGTGACGATTTCCGCAAGTATCTGCAGCAACTCAAAACGTAAAGGCTTTTAGCGGTTCTGGGGCGTAGATCCTGCTCAAGCAGCTATTTTATTTGTAGCAAATGAATAGTTTGACAGAGTTTAGCAGCGTGTGTTGCGGCCTGCCACCTGCAACACACGCTGGTTAATCAGCGGCGGCGCAAGATGTGGATAAAGTCGCCGTTCAATGTTTGCTGTTCTAGCAGTTCGTTGCCGGTTTGCTTGGCAAACGCCTGAAAGTCGCGCACCGACCCTGCATCAGTCGACAGTACTTTTAGCAACTGGCCACTGTTAAGTTCACCCAAAGCTTTTTTAGCTTTGAGGATAGGCAAGGGGCAGCTTAAGCCGCGGGTGTCGAGTTCTTTGCTGATGTCCATAGTTGTATTCTAAGGTTTTTTGTGTAGCGGCTGCAATACGCTGTGGTTTGGACGAAGTTGCAGTTTGGGTCCGTTTTTGAGGTCGCTTTGGTACTTAATCAGCCCTCTTGGGCAGATCTGCAAACTGCGGCTCAATGCCCTTGCCCAGCAGCCAGTCGGCCAGCGCATAGCCTGTGCCTGCGGGCCAGCATTTGGCTCTGTCATAGTCATACAGCCGGTATTCGGCCAGCTCGGGCGATAGTTTGACCTCGCCATGCGCCACCACATGGTAGGCAATGATGACCTGGTTCATGCGCTTAAATTCGTACACGCCCACCAAGTTGACCTCGCTGCAGTCGAGGTTGGTTTCTTCTTTCACCTCGCGCGCAATGCCCTCTTTGGGGGTATCGCTGGCCTCCATAAATCCGGTGATAAGTGCAAACATTTTTCCCGGCCACGCCGCGTTGCGCGCCAGCAGCAACTGGCCGTTGTAGTCCACAATCGCGGCCAGCACGGGTGTGGGGTTGTTCCAGTGTGTCCAGCCGCAGGCAGGGCAGCGCAGGCGCTCGACTTGGCCCGCATCCTCGTTAGCGCTGATCATTTGTAGCGGTGTTGCGCACTGGGTACAGAATTTAGGGGGTAAGGTCATACTATAAATTTAATAGCTGCTTGAGCAGGTTCTACGGCCTGAACGGCCTATTTGTTATATAAAAAGCCTTGAGTTGCAAGGCTTTTGGGTGCTACAAGGCGCGTACCATCAAGCCGGAAAAATCCCCGTCGACAAATACCGGTCACCCCGGTCGCATACGATAAACACAATAACCGCATTCTCCTCGCGCGCGGCTATTTGCTGCGCCACCCAGCAGGCCCCGGCGGCAGACACCCCGGCAAAAATACCTTCCATTCTGGCCATGTCACGGCACATATTTTCGGCGTCTAGCTGGCTCACGTAGATCAACTCGTCTACATTTTTGGGGTCATAAATTTTCGGCAAATACGCCTCGGGCCATTTGCGAATACCCGGAATGCGCGACCCCTCCGACGGCTGCGCGCCGATGATGCGCACGGCCGGGTTTTTTTCTTTCAGGTACTTCGACACCCCAGTAATCGTGCCCGTAGTGCCCATGGCACTGACAAAATGCGTCACCCGGCCGCCCGTTTGCTCCCAAATCTCAGGCCCCGTGGTCTCGTAGTGCACGCGCGGGTTGTCTTGGTTTGCAAACTGGTCTAGCACGCGGCCCTTGCCTTCGGTTTGCATTTTGTCGGCCAAATCGCGCGCATACTCCATGCCGCCACCTTTGGGCGTCAAAATCAGCTCAGCACCAAACGCCCGCATCGTTTGCGCCCGCTCAATACTCAGGTCTTCCGGCATGATCAGCACCATGCGGTAACCCTTGATCGCAGCGGCCATGGCCAGCGCAATGCCCGTGTTACCCGAGGTTGCTTCTATCAGCGTGTCGCCCGGTTTAATCTCACCGCGCTCTTGCGCCCGCGCAATCATCGCCATGGCGGGGCGGTCTTTTACGCTGCCTGCCGGGTTGTTGCCCTCTAGCTTGCCCAAAACCACGTTATGCCGCTGCGCGCAAACGTCTGCGCCAATACGCTGCAGGCGCGCCAAAGGTGTTTTGCCAATGGCGTCTTCGATCGTGGGGTAGGTAAAAGTGGCGGTATTTTTTGAATTCATGCCCTGTAATGTGCCATAATTCAGGGCTTAGCACATCGCGTCGATGTCGCAAACTCACACAGCCGGAGTGGCGAAATTGGTAGACGCAGCAGACTCAAAATCTGCCGATTGAGAGATCGTGCCGGTTCGATTCCGGCTTCCGGCACCACGAACAAGCCCGCGAAGGAACATGTCCTTCCGGGCTTTTTTATTTTCTCTCTGAAAACACCTGATTTACTGTGCGCTAACGTCCATTGCGGTGTAGCAGCACCGGTGAGCACTGATGTTTAGTCGTCATAGTGGTATCTGCAGCCTATCACTACTAATTCATCGTCAGTAGCCCGGTAGATCAGTCTATTAGTTTCGTCAATGCGGCGTGACCAATAACCCGACAGATTTCCCACTAGCGGCTCGGGTTTACCGATGCCTTGAAACGGATCGCGCGCGGCTGCTTCAATCAATATGTTGATACGTTTTAAGGTCTTGCGGTCTTGGCTGTGCCAATAGGTGTACTGCTCCCAGCCTTCGGGCACGAAGCTAATGTTGCGCATGATTTTGTGACAATATGCTTAAGCGGCTAGCAGCTTGCGGGGCTTGGCTTTGCCCGCCTTGTCTTGCGCAATAGCGCTGGCCAGCTTGGCGGCGTTTGCGGGTGACGATACAAGATGCAATGTTTCCATCACGCTTTGGTAGTAGTCAAACGACATCACTACAGCGTCCGCACCATCACGGCGGTTAATAATGGCAATGTCTTGGTCGTCACTTACGCCGTCTAAGAGGGCTTTAAACGAGTTACGGGCTTCGGTGTAGCTGATTACGCGCATAGAATCACCTTGAGTACATGATCTTGATATTGTACAGGTAAGCGTGTAACTGGTATTGATGCAATGGCGCTCAAGATCCTTGTATTAATCCACACTGTCGCCAAGCCTCATACACTGCCACAGCGACTGAGTTTGACAAATTCAAACTGCGCTGGCCTTCGATCATTGGCAGACGCAACCTTTGTTCGCTAGCAAACGTATCGCGCACTGCGACGGGCAGGCCTGCGGTTTCTGACCCAAATACCAACCAATCGCCTGCTGCAAAAGCCTGTGCAAACACGCTGTGGCTGCCCTTGGTGGTCATGGCAAACATGCGCTGTGCTGCGGGGGATTCGGTAGACAAAAATACTTCCCACGACGCATGGCGTTTTACGTCTGCATAGTCGTGATAGTCCAGCCCGGCGCGGCGCATGTAGCGGTCTTCCATGCTAAAGCCCAGCGGCTCGATCAGGTGCAAGGCGCAGCCTGTGTTGGCGCACAGGCGGATGACATTGCCAGTGTTGGGTGGGATTTCGGGGTGAACTAGAACAACATTGAACATTGCTGTATTGTCTCAGCAAGCTTGGGTAACTAAGCCCGGTACACTTGAACTCCCAGTTTTTAGTTCTATTTATTCGCCTTCATGAGCCTGATCAAATCTGCCTCCATCGTCTCGCTGTTCACACTGGCCTCGCGCGTGACGGGCTTAGTGCGTGAGCTGCTAATGGCGGCGATGTTTGGAGCCAGTGCGATGACAGACGCGTTTAACGTGGCGTTTCGCATTCCCAATTTGCTGCGCCGCTTGTTTGCCGAGGGTGCTTTTAGCCAAGCATTTGTACCCGTGCTGGCGGCCAGCAAAGAGCAAAACGGCGCTGCCGCCACGGGGTTGTTGGTCAATAAAGTAGCTACGGTGTTGGCGTGGGTGCTGGTGGCCACTAGCATCATTGGTATTGCCGCTGCACCGCTGCTGGTTTACGCCATGGCCAGTGGCTTGCAGCAAAACCCCCAGGCTTTTGACGCGGCCAGCTTTATGACGCGGCTGATGTTTCCCTACATTGCCTGCATGTCGCTGGTGGCGCTGGCCTCAGGCGTGTTGAATACCTGGAAGAAATTTGCTGTACCTGCTGCCACGCCCGTGCTGCTTAACGTGTGCATGATTGCCGCTGCTTGGCTGTTGGCACCGTGGTTTAAAACCCAAGGCATTGAGCCGATTTACGCCATGGCTGTGGGTGTGATGGCCGGTGGCCTGCTGCAACTGGCCGTGCAATTACCTGCGCTGCGTGCATTAGGCTTGCTGCCACGCATATCGCTTAAGTGGGCTGACGTGAAAGCGGCTTGGCGCGACCCTGGTACGCAAAACATCTTGCGCCTGATGCTGCCCGCGCTGCTGGGCGTGAGCGTGGCGCAAATATCGCTGCTGATCAACACGCAAATTGCCTCGCACTTGCCCACGGGCTCGGTCAGCTGGTTGACTTATGCCGACCGGTTAATGGAATTCCCCACTGCTATGCTGGGCGTAGCACTGGGCGTAGTGCTGATGCCGCAGTTGGCTGCTGCCAAGGCTGCTGGCAACGACAAGAAATACTCCGATATGATCGATTGGGGTTTGCGCTTAGTGGTGCTGTTGGCTGTGCCCAGCGCTGTGGCGCTGCTAACTTTTGCCCAGCCTTTGGTAGCCGTGCTGTACCACTACGGCGCGTTTAAAGACGCCGACGTGCCCCAAGTGGCGCGCGCACTGATGGGCTATGGTTTTGGGTTGATCGGCTTGGTCGCTATCAAGGTGCTGGCTCCGGCTTACTACGCGCGGCAAGATATTAAAACGCCCGTCAAAATTGCTATCTTGGTACTGGTGGTAACGCAGGCGCTGAACTACTTACTGGTGCCATATTTTCAACACGCCGCGTTGGCACTGTCAATTGGCTTAGGTGCCATGCTTAACGCGGGCTGTTTGCTATGGGGCTTGCTGCGCAACAAAACCTTCAGGCCGCAGCCCGGCTGGGGCCGGTTTGGCTTGCAGGTGCTGGCGGCTAGCGCGCTACTGGCGGTTTTTTTAATGTGGGCTAGTACCAGCCCGCAGCTGCCTTGGCTGGCCCTGCAGAGTACTATTTTTAAGCGAATTGGTCTTCTAGCCCTTGTAATATTTGCTGGAGCAGCTATTTATTTTGTAGCGTGCTGGGCGGCGGGTTTAAAGGTGCGTGCCTTGCTGCGCAAATAGTCTGCACTTGCAGCATTAAATAGTCTGTAGCGCGCACTGGGTTTGTAACCATGTAGGTTGAATCGCCTGCGTTTTTATGCCACAGTACAGTTGTGCAATTACCTTACGACATCCCCACACCGCTGGAATACTTCACCACCTTGGTGGCCAGCGACGACCAGTTTCCACTGCTAGAAGCTGCCGCATCGATTGCGCAAGACGAATACCCGTCGCTGGACGTGCAGCAAGTGCTGGGCGATGTAGACCAGCTGGTAGCACGCTTGAAGCGCCGCATTCCGTCTGACGCACCGGCCATCCAGCGCCTGCGCGCTATCAACCAGTTTTTTTACCGCGACCTGAATTTTGCAGGCAACGTGAACAATTATTACGACCCCGACAACAGCTACCTTAGCGCCGTGCTGCGCACCCGCAAAGGCATTCCCATCACGCTGGCCGTGCTGTGGGTAGAGGTAGCGCAGGCCATTGGGCTGAACGCGCGGGGCGTGGCCTTTCCCGGCCACTTTATGGTCAAAATTAATTTGCCCAAAGGCCAAGTGGTGATGGACCCGCTAGACGGCCAAAGCCTAAGCCGTGAAGACCTGAGCGAGCGGCTAGACCCGTACAAACGCCGCAGTGGCCTGGTAGACGACTTTGACGTGCCGCTGGGCCTGTACCTGCAGCCCGCGCAACCGCGCGAGATCATTGCGCGCATGCTGCGAAATCTGAAAGAAATTCACAAAACCCAAGAAGACTGGCCACGCCTGATCAGCGTGCTAGACCGCATCATCGTGCTGCAGCCCGATGCCTGGGGCGACTACCGCGACCGCGGCCTAGCGCATGCCGAGCTGGGCAACCACGCAGCCGCTGTGCCCGATTTAGAGGTGTATTTGGCCAAAGCCGAAGAGGCGTTAGACCTAGACGCCATCACCGAACGTGTGGCAGAGCTGCGTAGCATGCCGGGGTAGTCTCTTAGAGATTTCTAAAGTCATTTTTATAAGTCTTTTAGGCTAGTAACACAAGTAAATCCTGCTCAGGCAGCTATTAAATTTATAGTACGCATTGATCTGCAATCAGGCGCGCGATGGCGTACTGGCCTTGCCTACTGCGTGCCAAGCTCTGCGCAACTGCGTGTCAGAACTAAAGCCTGCCATGTCTGCCGCCTGCCCCACCGATTGCCCCATTGCCAAAGCTTGCTGCGCCAGCGCCAGCCGAATACTGCGCAAGTAGGCCAAGGGCGCTTGGCCCACGTGGTCGTCAAACAGCCTTGCCAAATGCCGTGGCGAAGTGCAGGCCACCTCGGCCATGCGCGTCACGCTCCAGTCGGCGCGTGGCTGCGCCTGCACAGCGTCTTGCACGCGGTGCACGGCAGGGTGCATGTGCGCACGGCCTTGCAAAAACGGCGACAGCTCAGGGTCGTTGATACCACGGCGCAGCGGCAGCACCATCACCTGCGCTACTCGAGCCGCTATGGCCTCACCGCAGGTTTGCGCTATCAAATGCACGGCCAGATCAATGCCCGTGGTAATGCCTGCGCTGCTGTACACGCCGCGTTTATCGTCGATGACAAACACGCGGTTGGCCTGCACGTCGCACAACGGTTCAAGGCGTTTGAGTTCGTCCAGTTCTAAGTGGTGCGTAGCCACCCGCGCATGCGCCAGCAGCCCCGCCTGCGCCGCCAGTAGCGCGCCTGCGCAGATGGTGACTAGGCGGTGTGGCGAACTGGGTGTGCGCAACTGCTTATCCACACTGCGTAGCCAGTGCGTTACCTGCCGCACCTGCGCGCCATGTTGGCGTGTTGCTTCATCAGGGTAGCCCAGCAGCACCAGCCAGCTAGGCGCTAGCAACTGCGGCGGCAGCGGCTCAATCTGCGCAATCTGCGCCCCCACCGAGCTGCGCGCATCCGCTTGCGGCCCCACAAACCGCAGCGTAAATGCAGGCGGCTTGCCCTGCCGCGCCAGCGACTGGTTGGCAATGCGAAACGCCTCGGCAGGCCCGGCCCAGTCCAAAATCAAGGTGTCGGGCAGCAAGACAAACAGCACCTCGATGGTGTTGTTTGTCGCGATGGTGGATGGGGTAGGGTGTTTCAATGGTGGCTTTCTCGTTTTGTACGGGAACAGGTCGGCGGCGCACGCAGCTACGCGGCTGTCCCCCGTGTCGGCCTAGGGCCGACTCCTCCTCCTTGATGCCGCTGCGCTGCGTGCACCGCCGACCTGCTCTTGCTAATGTGCGACAGCCTGCGCTAAGGGCTCCAATGCCTTTAGCGCCTCATGCGCGGGTAACATTTGCGCAAAGCGGTCTTGCAGTACCGTGGCCGTGCGCATTTTGATGTCTGCTGCGTTCAGCGTTTTGCCATCGGGCTGCTGCATATCCCAGGTCAGCGTAGCGTCCAGCACATAGTCCACCGCGTAGCCCATGTCTGACGCATGGCGCGTGGTGGTCTCGCAGCATTGCTCGGTGCGAATACCGCTGACGATGATTTTGCCCACCTGGTTTTGGCGCAGCCACACTTCTAGCCCGGTGCCCACCAGCGCGCTGTGGCGGCTTTTATAAAACGTAGCCGCAGCTGCAAAATCTGCCAGTCCTTCAATAGGCCGCACATAGCCAGACTCCAATGCAAACGCATTGCCCGCCGCTGCAGGCCCATCCACATGAAAGATGCGCACCACCGGCACACCCCGCGCCACGCAGCCCGCAATCAACGCGTTTTGCGCCGCCAAATAAGCAGGCATACCGTGCGCCGTATAGTACGGCAGGTGGCGAAACGACTCTTGCGCATCAATCACAATCAGACAATTTTTCATCATCAAAGCTCCTGTAGATAAGAGCCTCTATATTCTGCTAATTTTCTTGCCAAATGCATACACTGCATGACAAGTTTCGATCATTTTAGGACACGTTGATGATTTGGTAGTTTGACCGCTTATGTTGTGTAATTGACATGTTTTGGGCTGCAAAGCCAGATATTCGTCTTTTAGGTACGTTTTAGATGCGAAATAGGCCGGTAGACCAAGTATTTAATGCTCAAGCAGCTATTAATTATGTAGCGAATAGATTTCGCTAAACTCACACGACAAAAATTCCATAACTTCGCTGTGCTTGTGGTTTACCTTGGGCTATAGTTCGGGTAACAAATTAACCTGTCTACAAATTCGATCTAGCAAGTGCGCAGCAAGAAAAACTAGACCAGCGACTTGACGGATTTTGTTATACATATTCATTCATACAGCCTATCATTCAACGCGGACTGGCGCGATAAAGCCGCGCCAGCCGGTTAATTCAAACGTTGGGCGTGGAATGCATACGCGACGCAGAAAAGGAGAATCCGCATGAACACCGCTTCCGCTTCGGCGCATAGCCTCTGGGTGCTCGCTTCGACAGCCCTGCTGCTCGCCGCTTGCGGCCCCAATGCCCCGACCCCCGCACCGGACCGTTACGATATCTCGAAGATGGACCTGAAGCCCGTGCCGGCCACGCTCTCCAACGAGCGGCACAAAGGTGCGTTCGCCATTGGCAGCAGCTTGAGCATGGGGACTGAGCTGAAGACGCTCGACACGTCGCCCGTCAAGGATGTGCAGCTCGACACTACGCACAAGATCATCGAGATCGCGCCCGGGGTGAAATTCAGCGCGTGGACGTTTGGCGACCAGGTCCCCGGCCCCACCGTGCGCGCGCGCGTCGGTGACCGCATCCGCTTCTCGATGACCAACCGCAGCGACGAGCCCGTGCCCGGCGTACGCATCACCGCGGCGCCGATGATGCATTCGATGGACTTCCATGCGGCGATGGTCTCGCCCCAGGACAAGTACCACTCGATCGCGCCGGGACAGACCATCGAGTTCGAGTTCACGCTCAACTATCCCGGCGTCTTCATGTACCACTGCGGCACGCCGATGATCCTCGAGCACATCGCCTCGGGCATGTACGGCGCCGTGGTCGTCGAGCCTCGCGAAGGTTATCCCACCAAGGTCGAC
>JANLPQ010000107.1:0-7271 GCA_031367325.1 Polaromonas sp.
CGGCGCGATGCTCAAAGACGGCCTGCGCAGCTACGAGTTTGACGCGGCCAACCGCTTGGGCAATGTCACCACCGGGGTGGGGATTGATGCGCCCACCACCCGCTATGTGCACAACGCGCTGGGCCAGCGGGTGTTCAAGACCGAGCCTTTGTACGCCCCGGTCAGCAGCGGCAGCAACCCGGCCGACCCGGGCGTCATCCAGACGCTGGCGAACTTCTTTGCTAGCTTGTGGGGTGGTGGCACCACCACGGCTGTCCCCTCTGCATCCGAGAAGCTGGGCTACACCTACTATTACGATGAGGACGGCAGCTTGCTGTATGAGCAAGGCAGTGGCGGGGCTAACAGTACCGGCAGCAGCCACTACGTGTACCTGCCCACGCCAAGCGGGCCGATGCCGATTGCGACCTACACGGGTAATAAACATTACGCAGTGCACACCGACCACCTGAACACCCCAAGACGCCTGACCAGCTCAGCCAAGCAAGTAGCTTGGCAGTGGGCCTTCAGTGCGTTTGGAGACGAACAGCCGACCTTGGCTAAGAATCGGTTTGTAGACCCAGCCACCACACCGAATGCGGGGACGACGACGGTGGCCGACGTTACTTTTAATTTGCGCAATCCGGGGCAGTACTTTGATAAAGAGAGTGGGCTGAGTTACAACTACTTCCGGTCTTACGATGCACGGACTGGGCGCTACTCTCAAAGCGATCCGATTGGATTACAAGGTGGCTGGAATCGGTTTGGTTATGCAAATCAAAATCCGTTGGCCTTTATTGACCCCGATGGCTTGCAAGTTCCGGGAACGTGGTCAACGATACTTCGCGGCATTCCTGGACCTGGTGGGTATTTGCCAAATCCGATTGGTTCAACAGGCCAGGCTGTAGGTGCTACGGGTGACTTTCTGCGTAATTACAACGATATGCGTAATGCAAATACCATTGGCGCAGACAAATATTTCCACTGCAAAGCCAACTGCGAGGCTAGCCGCCGAGGTGGTACAGGTAATGCCACGGCATGCACAATTTCAGATACCCGCGAATGGTTTGACCAAACTATCAAAGGCGACACTGCTAGCGCTTCGGAAGCTGACCAAGTAGCAAATAGATATGGTCGAGACCAATCCAGTCCATTTAACAGCTGCGATGTAACTTGCGGTGGATTTCGGCCCAACGGTTTAAATCCACGCTATTGACGACTGAGCGCAAGATTATGAAAAAAATTATTTGGATAACAGTCTCAATAGCAGCAGTTCTAGCGTTCGCATGGTGGGCAAAAGAGCAGCTTGCAATTGATAGTTGCCTTGATTCTGGGGGGCGTTGGAATTACGAAAAATTTGTTTGTGAAAGATAAGTAATCGCTACAAAATAAATAGCTGTTTGAGCAGGTATATATTGCCCTACAGCCCTATTTAATGCATAAAACTTGCACATCCTCACGTAGCCGGACACGCCGCTGTGTCCATGCGCGTACCAGGGCGAAAGCGCGCACCTACGACGCCAACGGCAACCGCTTAACCAGCATTCACACCATTGGCAGCGGCGGTGCGGCACAAACCACCCGCCGCACCTACACCGTAGACGCCACCAGCAACCGCATCCTCAGCTTTACGCAAACCCAGCTGGCAGGTACGGCCACCACGGGCGGTGCCACCAGCAATGTGAACTACAGCTTCGACGCCAACGGCGCGATGCTCAAAGACGGCCTGCGCAGCTACGAGTTTGATGCGGCCAACCGCTTGGGCAACGTCACCACCGGGGTGGGTATTGATGCGCCCACTACCCGGTATGTGCACAACGCCCTAGGCCAGCGGGTGTTTAAGACCGAGCCTTTGTACGCCCCCGTCTCCAGCGGCAGCAACCCGGCCGACCCGGGCGTGATGCAAACGCTGGCGAACTTCTTTGCTAGCTTGTGGGGTGGTAATACGACCACTGCTGCTCCCAGTGCCTCCGAGAAGCTGGGCTTTGCCTATTACTACGATGAGGACGGCAGCCTCTTGTTCGAGCAAGGCAGTGGTGGGGCCAATAGCACGGGCAGCACGCATTACGTCTACCTGCCCACGCCTGCGGGGCCCATGCCGATTGCTACCTACACGGGTAATAAACATTACGCGGTGCATACCGACCACTTGAACACGCCACGCCGACTGACCAATTCGGGTAAGCAAGTGGCTTGGCAGTGGGCCTTCAGTACGTTTGGGGATGAACAGCCTACCTTGGCGAAGAATCGATTCGTCGACCCGGCAACGACACCGAATGCGGGGACGATGACGGTGGCGGACGTCACCTTCAATTTGCGCTATCCGGGGCAGTACTTTGATAAGGAATCGAATCTTCATTACAACTACTTCAGGTCTTATGATGCGAGGACGGGAAGGTACACGCAGAGCGATCCGATTGATCTCGCGGGGGGATGGAATCGGTTTGGATATGTGGAGGGGAATCCGTTGATGTACAGCGATCCAGATGGCTTAAGGGTAAGACCTGGGCCAAGAACTAACGGTGGTAACTCACGTCAAAGACGCGAAGCAGACAGAACCGAAACAAGTCGCGTCGAAAGTTATTTGCAAAGAAGAGCTGAGCAAGATGCTTGGATTAGCGGGTTTACTCGGACAAACGAAAACTGGAATAACAATGCAGACGGTGTAGGGTCGTTAACGGGTGCTGGCGGCAGATTCAATCATCCCAGTGTGCCAAATTCGTTGGAGTGGCTAATTAGTCCTGATCGAATTAATAGAGGCGAACCCTATGTGCCTTCACCGCCAGTACCTATCTGTGAAAGGAGTTCAATCAGATGAAGCGAGGAGAAATATTTTTAATCGCTTTTGTACTGCTGGTGGGCATCGGCGGAGGTGTAGCTTACATGCAGCGAGGTCAAAATAATGCATATTTCTTAGAGGATTGCGTTAAGAGCTGCAAGCCACGTAGCGGCGTAATTGAGAGGCGCGGTCCGAATGCTGGTCCAGAATGGCGACCAACATCGCATAATTTAGTTTGTACTTGTAAATGATTAGAGAATTCGCTACAAAATAAATAGCTGCTTGAGCAGTATCTACGTGCGCAAAAGGCTCGTTTATCTTCTATTTCTAAATTAAAAAGCATTCGCCTAACTCCTTAGCCGCTAAAAGCTGGAGTTCTGTGAGGTGGTCGCAAGTCGTGACCACCTGAGCGCGCAAGAGTTACGCTACTTCTTACGAGCCGCCTTCGCAGGCGCAGCTATCGCAGCCTTCTTTGCAGCACTTGCTTTAATTGCTTTACCTTTGGGTTTGGCTGCATCCTGCGGGTGCACAAACCCAATCGGCCGCTTCGGTGATGGCGGTGGTGTCATCAACTCGCGCAGCGTCTCAAACACCTCGCGCAGCTGCACCTTGGTATTGCGGCTAAAGGTCTCATGCGACATGGCTAGCGATTCGGTCTTGTCTTGCAGCTCTGTGAGTTGCTTGGCCAAATCCTGGTGCGTCGCCGCCATAGAGCGCACTTGCACAAACGCCCGCATGATCTCGATATTGATGGCAATGGCACGCGGGCTGTTCAAAACCGACGACAACATCGCCACGCCTTGCTCGGTGAAAGCATAGGGCGCATAACGGCGACCACCATAGCCAGAACTTGAGGTCACAAACTGTGACCTCAAGTTGGCAAACTCCTCTGCGGAGAGCTGGAACATGAAATCTGCCGGAAAACGCTCCAGGTTTCGTTTGATCGCTTGCACCAACACCTTGGTTTCTACCCCGTACAGCACGGCCAGTTCAGCATCAAGCATTACCCTCTGGCTGCGTAGCGCTAGGATGCGGCTGGCAATATGCGGTTGCAAAGCAGGCACGGTAGAGGCCGTTAGTGGACTAGATGGCATATTTGACGATCAAAAGGAATTCACATAGAGTTTGTATGTTAACAAGAGTAGATGCTTAAACCCTATTTAAATTACTACATATTTCATAGCTGCTTGAGCAGGGTTTACTTGGGTTAGAACCCTAAAACACTGTCAAAAAAGCCGCGAAATACTCTGAGCGCTGACTCTCCGCAAATCTTCAGCGCTGACCAGCTCAGGCGCTATTTGCGCCAAGGGCTGCAATACAAACGCACGCTGGGCCATGCGTGGGTGGGGCACGGTGAGTGTAGGGCTAGTGATCTGCGCGCTGCCGTACAGCAACAGGTCCAGGTCTAGCGTGCGTGGGGCGTTGGTGTAGGGGCGCTCGCGGCCTGCTGCTTGCTCTAAATTTTGTAGCTGCTTGAGCAGGTGATACGGGCCTAAACTGGTTAAAACCTGTACAACTGCATTGATGTAATCGGGGCCTGAGCTGTCAATGGGGGCAGTTTGGTAAAGGCTGGAGGTTATGACTAAGACCGTATCGGGCAACTTAGCCATATCGGCAATAGCTTGTTGTATGGTGCGCTTTGCGTCGCCTAGATTGGCACCTAGGGCAATGTAGGCGGTGACGCTGTGGGTCAAGACTCTATGCCTGTGCCGCTGGTGCCGCCATCGCGCCTGGGGCCACGGCGGCGGCGGCGCTTTTTGGGGGCGGTGCTGTCGTCTGCATCGCTGGCTGATTCGTCTGCCGCGTCGTCTTGTTCAGTGTCCTGCGTCGTGGGCGCAGTGGCTGCGCGTGCCGGGCGGGGTGGCTTGGCGGCAGCAGGTTTAGTCTGCGCACGCTGCTCTGTGCGTTGCTGCTCGCGCAGCTGCGCTACCAGGTCTTCCCGGGTGGCAAAGTCGGCCACGCTAAACTCTTGCCACCAGTCGGCCAAAATAATATCCACCTCGCCCACGTCAGCGCGCAGACGTAGAAAGTCAAACCCGGCTCTAAAGCGCAAATGGTCTACCAGGCTAAACGGTGTAGACCCCACGCGCTTGTCGAAGCGGGGCTGCATCATCCAAATCTCGCGCATGTCAGACGCCAGCTTGCCACGGCCGCTCACGTCGCCAATGCGCAGGTTAAACACATCGTCAATCGCCTCGGTGAGCGCCGGGAAAGGGTGCGCGCCTTTTTTAAGCAGCTTGTCCCAGCCGTCCCGCACATCGTTCCACAGCACGCAGGCCAGCAAAAAGCTGGGCGCTACGGGTTTGCCTTCGCCTACGCGGCGGTCGGTATCGTTAAGCGCTGCGGTAATAAACGGCTGCTCGGCGCGCTCTACCACCAGGTCTAGCAGGGGGTAAATGCCTTTGGCCAAGCCCAGTTTTTTCAGCTGCTCGATGCTGGCCAGCGCATGGCCAGTTTGCAGCAATTTCAGCATTTCATCAAACAGGCGGCTTTGCGGCACATCATTCAGTAGCACTTTGCATTCAGCCAACGGTTTGGCGGTTTTCGCGTCCATCTTAAAACCCAGCTGGGACAGCTTGGCGCTAAAACGCACCGCGCGAATAATGCGCACCGGGTCTTCGCGGTAGCGCGTGGCGGCGTCACCAATCATGCGCAGCGTGAGCTTTTTGCTGTCTTCTATGCCGTTGTGGTAGTCCACCACCACCTGCGTTTCGGGGTCGTAGTACATGGCGTTGACGGTAAAGTCGCGGCGCGCGGCGTCGTCAATTTGCGGGCCCCACACGTTGTCGCGCAGCACGCGGCCACTGGCGTCTACTGCGTGCTTCATGCCTGCCAGCTCAGTCTTAGACGTACGCTCATTACCACCCACCTGCTCAGCATCCACGCTTTGCACATTGGCGCGAAAGGTCGACACTTCGATCACCTCATGCTCGCGCCCACGGCCAAACACCACATGCACAATGCGAAAGCGCCGCCCGATGATGAAGGCGCGGCGAAACTGCGCTTTCACTTCCTCGGGCGTGGCGTTGGTCGCTACGTCAAAATCTTTAGGCCGCAGGCCCAGCAGCAGGTCGCGCACCGCGCCGCCCACGATGAAGGCTTCAAAGCCCGCATCTTTTAGCGCAGTCACCACCTCCCACGCGCGCGGATCCACCAAGTCGCGGTTAATCTTATGCACCGACTGCGGTATCTCCACCCGCTTGGCCACTTTGGCAGCGGCTTTGGGTGAAATCAATTTTTCGATAAATTTTTTAATCATGTTGTCCAGAGATCTAATATGCGCCAGCCACGTTCGGTGGCCAATGCGCGCAGCGTGTCGTCGGGGTTGGTAGCCACGGGGGTGTCGACAATATCGAGCAGCGGCAGGTCGTTCATGCTGTCGCTGTAAAACGTGCTGTGGGTTACATCATCCCACGTCTTGCCGCGTGCGGCCAGCCACTGCTCTACTCGGGTTATTTTGCCTTCGCGAAAGCTCAGCTCGCCCACACGCTCGCCGGTGTACCAGCCCGTCGCGTCAGTTTCTAGCTGCACCGCGATCAAATGGTCATCTGCAAAGCCCAGGCGCTTAGCAATCGGCGCGGTAACAAACTCGTTAGTGGCAGTCACCAGCAGCATCGTGTCGCCCGCTGCACGGTGCTGCGCCAGCAGGTCAAGCGCTTGTTTTTTAATAGAATTTTCGATGGTAGAGCCCATAAAACCTGCTCGAGCAGCTATCGACTTTGTAGCGCCTTGGGCGCGAATAGCCTGCGTGGCAAACCGCAAATAATCATGCGGGTCCAGCGTGCCCGCCTTGTACTGGTCATAAAACGCATCATTAGCACGCTTGAACTCGTCGCGGTCGCGCCAGCCAATGGAGATGGTGTATTCCCCCCAGCTATGGTCGCTGTCAATGGGCAGCAGGGTATGGTCTAGGTCGAAAAGGGCGAGGTTCATGGTTTAAAAAATCGTTATTATTTTGCTATACAACAAAAAATATTTTGTTGTATAGCAAACATTAAGCCTGCTCCAACATACTCTTAATCAACGGAATCGTAATCGCCCGCTTCGTTGACAACGCATACCCATCCAACTGCTGCAACAACTGCATTAGCGACCCCAAATCGCGGCTAAAGCGGGTGAGCATAAAGTCCATCACTTCGTCGCTTAAAAATACGCCGCGTGCGTCGGCCTCGCGGCGCAGCACGGCGCGGCGTTCGGGCTCGGTTAATACTTGCAACGCGAAGACGTGGCCCCAGCCCAAGCGGGTGCGCAGGTCGTCGCGCAGTTGCAAATCGGCCGGGGGCAGTGCGCCTGCGCCTAGTACCCAGCGCTGCTCGGTTTGGGCGTTGATAAACCAGTTGAACGCGGCGTGCTGTTGCACGGCGGTGTACAGGTGCACATCGTCTAGCAGCACGGCGCTCCAGGCGGGGTTAAATTCGGGTGGCTCGTGTACCGTAGCGTCTATCCAGCCCACTTGTGCGCCCTGGCTGCGCAGCGCCTCGCGCACGGCTTTGAGCAAGTGGGTTTTGCCACTGGC
>JANLPQ010000112.1:0-23174 GCA_031367325.1 Polaromonas sp.
CAGCGGATAAGGTGGGTAAGCAGGCGGTTGATCGCCCACCATGTTTGCAAGAGCTGGCAGGTGGTGTACTCAGCGCAGCGGCATAAAGGGGGAGTAGGCGGCCCTAGGCCGCCACGGAGGACAGCCGCGTAGCTGAGTACGCCGCCTGCCAGCTCCCGTACAAGAACAGCAATCTTAAATATCAGCCAGGTAAGCCATCACCACAGCTCACAATGCAAAAATCAAAAAACCGAAACCTCAACGCAGGCGCTGCACCACCTCTAGCAGCCCAATCATCACCGGCTGGTGCACCATGTAGTACACCAAGCTAATGCCACCCAGCCAGGCCAGCCACTGCAGACTGCGTGAGATAGGCGCTGTCAACGCAGCAGGTCGCGTGCGCAGCAGCCACTGCGTACACGCTATGCCCCACCACATCACGCCCAGCCATGGCACCAGTGGTGCGTAGTCTTCGGTGCGGGGTTTGTTGGATATTAAACCTAGCCAGTTAAAGGCTTTGGTATTTAAAAAATCAAGTTGTGGCCAATAATTAATCGCAGGCTCTGCTACAAAATGCAGTGCAAAGATCGCAGCACCAGCAAGCCATAGCCCGCGCCCCCAGCCTGATGTTAGCCGCGCAACAATTATCATCACTGCGATGCAGTGCAGTATGCCAAAGTAAATAAAGCTGCCGGGAAACATCACGTACGAGCCTGCAGTAACTAGCAGTGCACACAGTGCTACCTGCGCCCAGCGCCGCCAAAACCGCTGCCAGCTTTGGCCCTGCTGCACCGCAATAGCCTGCCCCGCGCCCGCGCACAGCACAAACAGCGTGACTATGCACATCCGCTGCCAGGTCCACAACGGGTCGCGGTAAAAGTTTTGCGCAATCCAGCGGTACTGGTTTAAGTCAAAGCAAAAGTGAAACACCGTCATCCACAACATCGCCACGCCGCGCAATGCGTCGAGGCGGTCGTAGCGAATAGGGGTTGTATTTTGCATAAGTCAAGCCAGTTTAAACGATGGATTAACTGCCTGCGACGCGCGATGATGTGCAGGGCTCAACTGATGGACAAAAACAAGTGGTATTTGAGGAGGCGCGACTTCCCGCTGGTGGACGCACGGGCTATCTTCTTTGGCATGCATTTGTCAGCCACAGTAATGAATTTCAGATCAAGCGCGACTTACCTATGTGCAGAAAACCTCTGCCATCAACGGAGCTCAAGTTATGACGCAAACCATCACCCCCACTGCCTTTATCTGCCTGCCATCGGGCGATGCACGCAACGCAGTGCGTGCGGCCATGATAGCAATGAACGTATTGCCGCAAGACATACTGCCCAGCCGCGCTGACCTGCAGCGAATAAGCACGGTGTTGGCAAGCCAAGATAACGCAGTAGCCGTCATCGATCTGACGATGATTAAACCCGCAGCATCCCATATGCCCGCTCTGGCAGCACTCATGCTAGACGCAAAAACACGTCAGCGCGTGATACTGACGCGCAGCGACTGCGGCTTATGGGCTACCGACAGAGCTTGGGCACAAGCGCTGGGCTTTGCCGATTTGTTTGCCCAACTAGACGCTGCCGCACTCACCAGCGAATCGCACAATATGCTGGATTTGGTAGCCCAACTCACTTGGACCGCATCTATCTCGGCCGACGTACTTAGCCGCCACTACAGTGCTATGCAGGTCAAGCCTGATGTCACCTCACCGCGCGGCATCATCCGCAAACTAACCGGGCTGACAGCCGAGACGTTGTGTGCAGTTATCACAAGCCATGTCAAGGCACTTGATCGTACGTACCATTTAAAGTCCTATCCCAGCTGTTTTTTAGCTACCGAAGCCGTAGATTGGCTTACAGGCCAATACACCGCATCGCGCGAGCAATCTATCGCTTTAGGTTGCGCCTTGCAGACGCTGGGCATGCTGCACTACGTAGCACATGAGCAAGCTTTTGCAGATGCGCCCAATTTTTACCGCACCGCAGTGTCCACTGCTACTGAGCGATGCAAGCCCAGCTTAGTGTTGAAACATCTGACCTCTAAAGGCGGTGTTGCTGTGAAAGACCGTACCTACCTCAGCAAACTTTACCCGCATTGCTTTGTAGGGTCGGAGGCGGTAGATTGGATGTGCAAGTTCCACAAGATTAAACGGCACGACGCAGACATCATCCTTAATCGTTTGCAAAGCCAGGGCACTATTGAGCATGTGACGCACAATCACGCAGTGCGTGATGGGCAGTTTTTTTATCGTTTTGTGGCGTAGGCTACCCACGCTCTATTACCTTGCGTTCTACCTTCGACTGCCCAGTAGACGCCAGCACCATAGCTAGCACCACACAGCCCAGCCCCACCCACTGCCAAAAGCGAATGCTCTCGCCTAAAAAAACAGCCGACAGCAACAGCGCGGTGATTGGCAGCCACACCGTAGCCAGTGACGCGCGTGCCCCGCTGGTGCGTGCGCTGCCTGCGTACCAAAGTAAAAAACCGCCCACCGTGGGCACCCAAGCGTAGTACAAGATGCCCGCCATAGCGGGCGCGGTGAATGTAGATACGGTGGTAGGCATTAGCCACAACGCGGGTAGCAAAGATAAGACCAAGCCACCTGCAGACATTAGCGTGGACATTGCTAATGCAGGTAAAGGGGTAGTTAAGCGTTTATTGCCCAAGATAAACACGGCCTCGCAGGCCACCGCACCCAGCACTAAAGCGATACCTTGCAAACGTGTGCTGGTGTCAACACCCGTGCCAGGTGCGGCTGCTACCACCATCACACCTGCTGTGGCCAAGATGATAGAGGCCACCATGCGTGGGCCTGGGCGTTCGCCTAAAAAGATTGCTGCAAACAACGCTGCCATAGCGGGTAGCGTGCCTGCCACAATGCCTGCGTCTGCCGCGCTGGACAGATTAACCCCGTGGATCAGCAGCACGGTGTAACCCACACTGCCAGCAGCGGCTTGCACCCACAGCGTGACTGCATCACGCCCTCGCACGCGCGGCCAGCGTGTGCGAGTGACCCACATGATCAGCAAAAAGATGGGCAGTGCAGCGGCATGGCGCAGCGCTGTGGCCAAAAACGGCTCAACATGAACGCCAATGATTTTGCTGGCAACGATGGTGCTGCCAACGATGGCCATCGCAAGGCTGCACAAGAGGGGACCTAGTTTGGAATGAGCGATAGCGGCAGGTGGTGTTTGCGACATAGGGCGTGATGTTGATAAAACAGCCCGCAGTGTCGTGCGCTTTACGCGCAGCGTCTTGTACGTTATTGCAGTGGGCGTTTGGCCGCCTGCCATGCACCCGGTGTAAACCCAAAATGGCGCACAAAGACACGGTGCATATGGCTTTGATCACTAAACCCCGTCGCTGCAGCGGCGTTGACCAAGCTGCTGCCGCGCTGGATGAGCCCACGCGCCCGGTCTGCGCGGTGTTGCAGCAGCCAAGCATGGGGCGGTACACCATAGGTTTTTTGAAAGCGGCGCAGCAACTGGTATTTGCTAATGCCGGTCATAGATGCCAGCTCGGTCAATGTGGGCGGCGTGAGCATATCGTCGGCCAGGCGTTCGCGCACCTGCGCTACATCCGCGTTGACTTGCGCGCACGGCATCTCAGTGGAGTGATGTTGCAATAGCAAACTACAGGTATTGACTAAGGATTCTTCGCAAGCAAGCTGCAATACATCGTGAGGTTGGGCATTCCAAACCTCAATGCGTTGATGCAGGGACGCAAGCGCAGTGCGCAGACGCAGATCTTGCAGCACAGGGCGGGTCAGCTCTATATCGCGGTAATGAATACCCGCGCTGTTGGCCATGGTTGCCATCACTGCAGTGTCCCAATACACCATACGCCATCGCCGCGACAGTCCTCCCAGCGGTTTACCGTCATGCACCTCGCCAGGGTTGGTGGTAATCATGTCACCTGCATAAGCGTCATATTCACCGCGCCCACTGGTTGAGTGCTGCGCGCCGTGCTCTAGCACGCCAAGACCGTAGGTGGCATGCCAGTGCTTGGCGTAGTGGTGCGCACTGTCAATCTGCGTGGCATAGACACCCGCCCATGGCGTTGCAAAGACGCGGCTACGCTGCAAGGGGGCCTTGGACATCATGAGTCAGCCTATTTTTTGTGCAGTACTTTTTGAACTGTTGTCCATGCCACTACACATACCGCACCAGCCACTACACCAGCTAGGGCATCTATCAGCGTGGAGCCTACAACTTTCATCCAGCCCCAATTGGCAACCCAGCCTTCAATCGCGTGGGATAACCACGGAAAGCCGTGTACCAAGATGCCGCCGCCCACCATAAACATGGCGGCAGTGCCCACGATGGCTAGAGTTTTCATCAGCTTGGGGGCGAACCACAGCAAGCTGTTGCCTAGGGCGCGGGCGGTGTGGGTTTTGCCTTTTTGCAGATACATTCCGGCGTCGTCTAGCTTGACGATGCCTGCGACCAAGCCGTAGACGCCGACTGTCATGATGACGGCGATGGCGGCGACCACAGCGACTTGTCGGGTGAATGCAGCGGTGGCCACAGTGCCTAATGATATGACGATGATCTCGGCGGAAAGTACAAAGTCGGTGCGGATGGCGCCTTTGATTTTGTCTTTTTCTAGTGCGACTAAATCGGTGTCGGGGTTTTCTACTGCGCGCTTGATTTCTTCTGCATGGGCAGCGTCTTCTTCGGGGCTGTGCAAAAATTTGTGCGCAATTTTCTCAAATCCTTCAAAACACAAATACGCACCGCCCACCATCAAAAGTGGTGTGATCAACCAAGGAATAAAGTAGCTGATGGTCAGCGCCGTGGGCACCAAAATAACTTTGTTGACCATCGAACCTTTGGCCACAGCCCACACCACGGGCAGCTCGCGGTCGGCTTTAACCCCTGAGACTTGCTGTGCGTTCAACGCCAGGTCGTCACCCAGCACGCCCGCTGTTTTTTTGGCGGCCACTTTGGTCATCACCGACACGTCATCTAGGATGGTGGCAATATCGTCAAGAAGGGCAAGCAGACTGGTGGCCATGGTGGAGATAGGTATTAGTTGACGGACTTGCGCGCATTGCGCCACAGCTGCATCCACGGGCTGTGTTGGTCGATGCTTTGGTTTGTCCAGCTCATTTGCACGTTGCGAAAGACGCGCTCGGGGTGGGGCATCATGGCGGTGAAGCGGCCATCGGCGGTCGTGACGGCTGTAAGGCCGCCGGGGCTGCCATTGGGGTTGGCGGGGTAGGTCTCAGTGGCTTGGCCGTGGTTGTCCACAAAGCGCATGGCTTCAATGACCTTTGCTTTGTCGCCGCGCTGGCTAAAGTTGGCAAAGCCTTCGCCATGGGCTACGGCAATCGGTAGGCGGCTGCCTGCCATGTCACTCAAAAACAGACTAGGGGAGTCCAGCACTTCCACCATCGACAAACGCGCTTCAAAGCGCTCGCTCTGGTTGGTGGTAAAGCGGGGCCATGCGGCTGCGCCGGGGATGATATCGGCCAGCTCGGCAAACATTTGGCAACCGTTGCATACGCCTAGGCCGAAGGTGTCTGGGCGGGCGAAAAATGCTTTGAACTGGTCGGACAACGCGTTGTTAAACGTGATGCTGCGCGCCCACCCGATGCCTGCGCCTAGCGTGTCGCCGTAGCTAAAACCGCCGCAGGCCACTAGCCCTGCAAAGTCTTGCAGTTTGGCGCGGCCCGTTTGCAAATCAGTCATGTGCACATCGTAAGCTTCAAAACCTGCTTCGGTAAAAGCGTAGGCCATTTCGATGTGGGAGTTAACACCTTGTTCGCGTAGGACGGCTACTTTAGGGCGGGCGGTAAGTAGGGCGGGGGCTTGGTCTACTATTGATTTAATAGCTGCTTGAGCAGGTTCTACGGCCTGAACGGCCAATTTTTCTCTTAAAATGTCAGTTAAATGCACGTGCAAACCGGGGTTGGTAGCATTGCCCACACTGGCGTGCTCTGCGTCGGCGCATGCAGGGTTGTCGCGGCCTTGGGCTATTTGCCAGCTGACGGCGTCCCACACTTGGTGCAGGTCTTGCAGCTTGGCGGCAAACACCTTTTTGGTATCGCGCCATATGGTGATTTCGCCTACGCCCACGTTCAAATTACTGTCTTGCACTGCAGGGCGAGTTTTGCCAATGAAGTGGCTGTGCTTACTCAAGCCGTGCTCGCGCAGGGTTTGCATTACCGCGTTGCGATCAGATGTTTTAACCTGGATGACCACGCCCAGCTCTTCGTTGAACAGCGCCTTTAAAGTCATCTCTTCGCGCCGTGCGCTGACCTGGGTGCTCCAGTTTTTGCTGTCGCCCACTTCCATGCGGCTGTCGGTGATGCCATCGCCTTCTAGCAGCAGCATATCGACGTTCAGCGCCACGCCTACGTTGCCTGCAAAGGCCATCTCGCACACGGTGGCTATCAGGCCGCCGTCGCCTTTATCGTGGTAGGCCAAAATGCGGCCTTGCGTGCGCAGGGCGTTGATGGCGTTGACTAGGTTGATGAGGTTTTTAGCATCGTCCAAGTCAGGTGTTTCTTGGCCTTCTTGGTCTAGCACTTGCGCCAAGATGCTGCCCGCCATGCGCTTATGGCCTTGGGCAATGTCGATGAAGACGAGGGTGGTGTCTGCCTCAACACGGTTGAGCTGTGGTGTGAGTGTGCCGCGCACATCGGCCAGCGTGGCAAACGCGCTGATGATGAGGGACACGGGGGAGGTGACTTTGTGTTTAACGCCTGCGCCGCTACCGCAGGGGCTGTCGTTCTCTGTCCATTGCGTGCGCATGCTCAGCGAGTCTTTGCCTACGGGGATGCTGATGCCTAGGGCAGGGCACAGCTCCATGCCAATGGCTTTCACGGTGGCGTACAGCGCAGCGTCTTCGCCCGGCTCGCCGCATGCGGCCATCCAGTTGGCCGACAGCTTGACGCGGGGCAGTTCAATGGGCGCGGCCAGCAGGTTGGTAATGGCCTCGGCCACGGCCATGCGGCCCGAGGCTGCGGGGTTGAAGATGGCCAGCGGCGTACGCTCGCCCATGCTCATGGCTTCGCCTGCAAAGCCGCTGAGGTCGGCCAGCGTCACAGCGCAGTCGGCCACGGGCACTTGCCACGGGCCGACCATCTGGTCGCGGTGCGTTAGGCCGCCCACGGTGCGGTCGCCGATGGTGATGAGAAAGCGTTTGCTGGCCACGGTGGGGTGGGATAACACTTTGATGACGCTGTCTTGCAGGTCGACGCCGGTAAGGTCGATGGGCTTGAATTGGCGTTGAATGGTTTGCACGTCGCGGTGCATTTTGGGTGGTTTGCCTAGTAGCACGTTCATCGGCATATTTACAGCATGTTGAGAGCCTACTGCGCGAACAGGGGGCGTCGTTGCGCGGTGCGCGGAATCCTCATGGACTTGCATGTCCATTCCGGTTCCTGTGCTCCGTGCGCCTAGCCCGCCGTCCGCTCGCGACGGCTCCGCGAGGTTGCCTACTACAAGGTGTTTGTCGTCGGTGGTCACACCAATTACGGCAAACGGGCAGCGCTCGCGTTCGCAAAAGCTTTTAAACAGTTCTAGCGATTCAGGTGCAATCGCCATCACGTAGCGCTCTTGGCTTTCGTTGCACCAAATTTCTTTGGGTGCCAGGCCGCTTTCTTCTAGCTGCACGGCAGACAAATCAAACTTTGCGCCACGGCCTGCGTCGTTTACTAGCTCGGGAAAGGCGTTAGACAAGCCGCCTGCGCCCACATCGTGAATGGCGAGAATTGGGTTAGCTTCTTTCAGCTGCCAGCACTGGTTAATCACCTCTTGCGCACGTCGCTCTATCTCGGGGTTGCCGCGTTGTACGGAATCGAAATCAAGCGACGCAGCATTCGTGCCCGACGCCATCGAGCTGGCTGCGCTGCCGCCCATGCCAATACGCATGCCCGGGCCGCCTAGCTGAATGAGCAAGCTGCCTGCGGGGAAAACGATTTTGTGTGTTTGCGTAGCATCAATCGTACCCAAACCGCCCGCAATCATGATGGGTTTGTGATAACCCCAACGCTGCCCCGCAATAGTTTGCTCAAACGCACGAAAGTAACCGTTCAGGTTAGGGCGACCGAACTCGTTATTAAACGCCGCACCACCTAGCGGCCCCTCAGTCATGATCTGCCACGCCGTGGCCATATGTGAGGGGAAATTAAATGGGGTCAGATCACCTTTAATTCCCGATGTTTCAGCATTTAAATGTGATCTGACCCCATTTAAATTAGATACGGTGAAACCTGTGAGGCCGGCTTTGGGTTTGGACCCGCGGCCTGTGGCGCCTTCGTCGCGTATCTCGCCGCCTGCGCCGGTGCTGGCGCCGGGGAAGGGGCTGATGGCGGTGGGGTGGTTGTGGGTTTCTACCTTCATCAGCACGTGCCGCAGGCTACTATGTTTTTCATAGCTGCTTGAGCAGGATTTACTTGGGTTACTGGCATAAAAGGCTTCAGAAACATGCCCTTCCATGATGGAGGAGTTGTCTGAATACGCCACGATGGTGTGCTGGGGTGCCAGCGCGTGTGTGTTGCGGATCATGCCGAACAAGCTAATGCCCTGCGCCACTCCGTCGATGGTGAACTGCGCGTTAAAAATCTTGTGGCGGCAGTGCTCACTGTTGGCTTGCGCAAACATCATTAGCTCGACGTCCGTAGGGTTGCGCTGCAGCTTGGTGAAGGCGTCTTGCAGGTAGACAATTTCGTCTTCGGCCAGTGCCAAACCAAACTCGGTGTTGGCGTGGTCTAGTGCCGCGCGGCCCTTGCCCAGCACATCAACATACTGCATCGGCGTAGCCTGCAGTGGCGTAAACAATGCGCGTGGGGCATCAGCGTCAAAGGCTACGCTCTCGGTCATGCGGTCGTGCAGCATGGCGGCCAGTGCGGTGCGTTGGTCGGGCTTTAAAACAGCTTTGCCCAGCAAGGGGTTTTTCAGGGTAAAGGTGTAGTGCAGGGCGCGTTCTACCCGGTGGATGTGCAGGCCGCAGTCAGCTAAACAATTGTGTGCAATGTCGGTGGCTTTAGACGCCCAAGGCGACACGGTGCCCAGACGCGGCATGACAACGACTAATTCCCCGCTAGCGCTGGTAGCCGGGTCACCATAGGTGAGCAGCGCTTGCAGCTTGGCACTGGTGTCTGCGGTGGGCGCGGTGTCGGTTTGTACCCAGTGCACCCAGTGGGTGGCTACGGCGGTGATCTGCGGCGCAAGTTGCTGCGCGTTGGCCAGCAGTTGCGCAGTTTTGCTGGCAGAGAGGGCACGGCCCCCTAAAAAAGTAGTAATTACAGGAGCTTGCATGGCGGTCACAGGGCGGGTCGCTTTGAATCTTGGCGGCAACTTGTAGCCAGATGGTTACAAGCGGCGCATGGTCGGTGGGACAATGTGCGTGGAAACCCTAGATTGTACGGGGTGTGAGACCATCAAATTGTGACCCGACCGCTGTTTCGAACCACCGACCTTCCGCCCCCGCGTAGCCGTCCGCTGGTGTGGGCGCTGGTGCTTTTGGTTCATATGGCTTTGCTGTGGGTTGCTAATTTGTATTGGCCATTGCAGCAGGCCATGCGCAGTATGGTGGTGCAGATTTTTCGCAGCGATGCAGCGACTGCTACAGACGCTAGTGCTGCCAATGCCCAAGCCATACAGCAGCGCGGCATCAGCGCCCGCCGCGCGCGGCAAACGGCTGCGCAGCTAAGCCTGCCGCCCTTGGTGGCGCAGCAAAGTACGCCGCTAGAGGTAACCCAGCAAGTCGCGCCTATCAAGCCTGCGCGTGCCAAATCACCACCCAAAGCACCTACGCGCCGTGCGCCTGCCGAGCCTGTGCAAACCGCTATCCGTACCCGCGAAGAACCTGTGGTTGAAGCGCCCAAACCGGCAGAGCGCGCGCAAGACACCGCGCCCGAGCGGGTGGCCGAAGCGCTACCTTCACCACCTGCGCCAGCGCCAGTTCCGGCTCCAATACCAGCACCTGCGCCAGTTCCCGCAGCTGTGCCCACGCCACCTGCGCCAGTTCCGCCGCCACCAGCGCCACCTCCGCCTGTGCCACCACCTCTTGCTCCACAGGTTCCCCCGTCCCCAGCACCGGTGCCAACGCCCGCGCCTACGCCTTCTCCGGTACCCGCACCTGCACCAGTGCCAGACTCTGCGCCAGTCCCCACACCAGCCCCGGCTCCAAGTCCAACACCTGCACCTAGCCCTGCGCCAACACCCGCGCCCGCACCCCCAGCGCCTGCCGTGGCCGTGCCCACCACGCCCGCTGCTCCAGTCGTTACAGCTGCCCCAGCAGCACCTACCACTTCGCCCACTCCAGCACCCGCTGCAGCCAGCACCGCGCCAGCCCCCCGCACTGCCGCACCACCTGCCGCCAGCGCAGGCTGGGGCACGCCCGGCCCAGCAGGTGCTGCGGTGGGTACACCGTCTGGCTCTAGCACGGGTGCAGGCAGCGGGGCTGCAGCAGGCTCTGCCAGCGGCAGCCCCGGCGGCGTGCCCGGCAATGGTCCCGGTGTAGCAGGCGCAATGGGTGGCCCGGCGGCTAGCGGCGGCCTGCAGCGCCCGCCGCTTAACCTCAACTTGCCCCGCACGCAGCCCAACTACCCCTACCGCCCGCCACTGGCCACCCCCGGCGGCAGTCTGGCCGAGCGGGCCAACGCCCAGCTCAACCCCAAGCCGCGTGACCCATTTGCCGACGCTGTTAACGAGGCTGGCGATGTCGATTGTTTAAAAGGCCCTCCTAAGGGCACCAACCAAGGCCTGTTTGGCATCATCACGCTGGCACAAAAGCTTTTTGAAGAAAAATGTAAAAGGTAAAACTCACCATGAACTTCCCCCTCATCAGCGCCGCTGTAGCCCAAACCGTGTCTACTGCCACCTCTACCGTGACGGCAGTGACAGCTACGGCAGCCAATGCCGTCAATACTGCCGTAGCCAACCCCTACGGCCTAGGCGCCATCTGGTCGCAAGGCGACTGGGTGGCCAAAGGCTGCTTACTGCTGCTGGCCATCATGTCGATAGCCAGCTGGTATGTGCTGGTCACTAAATATATCGACCTGCGCAAGCTCAAATCACAAACCGCCAATGCGCACAGCAGCTTTAACCCCGTGCAGCAGTTTGCCGCCAATATGGCCAAACTACCGGCTGATAATCCGCTGCGTTTTGTAGCCGACGCTGGGCACGACGCCGTGCGCCAGTTTGGCACGCTAAAGCCCCGTGTGGACTACGACACGTGGCTCATCCGCGCTATAGAGCAGTCCCTGTCCAAAGTGCAAACCAGCATGCAGAGCGGCATGGCCGTGCTGGCCACCATCGGGTCTACCGCGCCCTTCGTTGGTTTGTTCGGCACGGTGTGGGCCATATACACCGCGCTGGTCAAAATCGGCGCGTCCGGCCAAGCGTCTATCGACCGCGTAGCAGGCCCCGTGGGCGAGGCACTTATCATGACGGCTATTGGCCTAGCGGTGGCCGTGCCTGCTGTGTTTGGTTACAACTGGCTGCTGCGCAAAAATAAGCTTGCGCTAGAGGCAGTGCGCAGTTTTGGTGCCAAGCTGCATATCGTGCTGCTGTCCAGCACTTTGACGGCTGATGCCAAATCTGTAGACGCTAAAACCCCAGATATCAAGCTAGGTTAAGCTCAACCAGCTCTTATAAAGATAGCATTATGGCAATGTACACCTCGCAACACGACGAAGACGACGGCTGGATGGCCGAAATCAACACCACGCCACTGGTCGACGTGATGCTGGTGCTGTTGATCATTTTTTTGCTTACCATCCCGGTGGTTAGCGCCACAGTTGCGCTCAACCTGCCCATCGAAACCGCGCAGCGCCGCGACACCAGCGGCGACTACGTAGTCATCAGCGTAGACCGCGTAGGCAATTTGTACTTTAACGAGGTGTTTGCGCCCGACCTGCAAGCCTTGTCCAACCTCGTCAGCCAGGTAGCCGCCCGCAACCCGCAACCCGAGCTGCACATTCGCGCCGACGCCAACGTGCCGTATGCCTACGTGGGCCAAATCATCGACACCGCGCAGGGCTACGGCTTTGCCAAAGTGGGCCTGATCACCGAACCCGTGCAAGAAGCCAGCGTGAGGAACGCGCCATGAAACTCTACAGCCAACACCTATCCCCCCAGCTAGGCAGTACCGAGGTAGAACCCAGCCCGATGATCGAGATGAACACCACACCGCTGATTGACGTGATGCTGGTGCTGATCGTCATGCTGATCATCACCATTCCTATGCAGTTGAACACTGTTAACCTAGATATGCCATCTGCGCAAACGTCCACCGTAGTGCCCGAGGTGGTAGTGCTGCAGATGGACGCTGCGGGCTATCTGCGCTGGGGCAACGAATCTGTAGCCGACATTGCTACCCTGAACGCCAAAGTCTCTGCCGCCGCTGCCCTGCCAGTGCAACCCGAGTTGCACCTGCGCCCGTCTGCAGACACGCCGTATGCGTATGTGGCGGCGTTTTTGGCGATGGCGCAGAAGGCGGGGTTGACTAAGGTGGGGGTGGTGAATTGACGCGCTGCTAAATTTATGCTTTGCTTGTGTAGTTGCTGTGTATTTGCTGAGCCCGCCCCGGCACTTGGCGTGAACAGCTCCGCGGCTGTCCCCCGCCCTTTGGGCTCCTCCTTTATGCCGCTGCGCTGTCCACACCAAGCGCCAGCGCTGCGAATGAGATGGTCTGGAGCTACTGCGCGGACTGCCCACCATGGTTACAAGAGCGGGTCGGTGGTGTACTCAGCGTAGCGGCATAAAGGGGGAGTAGGCGGCCCTAGGCCGCCACGGAGGACAGCCGCGCAGCTGAGTACGCCGTCGGCCCGATCCAGTACAACACTGCGAGTACGCCGACGGCCTGGCCGCACAACACAAGGAGTACGCCATCCCCTGCTACCTTACAAAAAATCAAGATATCCAAGGTCTGGGATAATCACCCCATGAGTATCACTATCAAAGACCAAGCCGGTATCGCGGGTATGCGGCTGGCGGGCCGCCTGGCCGCTGAAACGCTGGACTACCTTACGCCGTTTATTAAACCCGGTGTCACCACCAAAGAGCTAGACAAACTGGCGCTGGATTTTGTGGTTAACGTGCAGCAGTGCACCTCCGCCACCGTGGGCTACGCGCCGCAGGGCTACCCGCCGTTTCCCGGGGCTATTTGCACGTCGGTTAACCATGTGGTGTGCCACGGCATGCCCAACGACAAAGCGCTTAAAAAAGGTGACATCATCAATATTGACGTCACCGTCATTAAAAACGGCTGGCACGGCGACACCAGCCGCATGTATTTGGTGGGTGAGGTGTCACCATTTGCCAAGCGCCTGTGCGCGCTCACGTACGACGCTATGTGGCACGGCATTAGCAAAGTTAAGGCAGGTGCGCGGCTGGGCGATGTGGGTGCGGCGATTCAAAAATTTGCCGAAGGTAATGGCTACAGCGTGGTGCGTGAGTTTTGCGGCCATGGCGTGGGCGAGAAGTTTCACGAAGAACCCCAGGTGCTGCACTACGGCAAGGCAGGCACTGGCGAGGTCATGGTGCCGGGCATGATTTTTACGATAGAGCCGATGATTAACCTGGGCCGCAAAGACATTCGCGAGCTGGGCGACGGCTGGACGATTGTCACCAAAGACCATTCGCTGTCGGCGCAGTGGGAGCACAGTATTTTGGTGACCGAAACGGGTTGGGAGATCATGACGCAATCGGCTGGCACACCGCCGCCGCCTGCGTTTGTCACTGCTGCTACTGCCACAACTGCTGCGGCTTAAAAATTAGCTACTATAAATTTAATAGCTGCTTGAGCAATGACTACGAGCGCTAAAGACCAATATCGCATAAAAAAAGGCGATATTTTAGCGGCTGTAGACGCTACAGGTGCCTCTACCCGCAGTGTGAAGCGTCAGTTGCACCAGCTCAGCCTGGCCACCGACGAGGTGCTGTGCAGGCTATGGGTTGAAGCGGGTTTTGACGCTGCATGTGAGGCCAAGTGTGCACTGGTGGCCGTAGGTGGTTTTGGCCGTGGCGAACTATTCCCATACTCGGATGTGGATGTCCTGCTGCTGCTGCCCGACGGGGCCTTGCCAGATACCGACGCCCAGCTCAAAGCCCGCATAGAAACTTTTATCACCGCTTGCTGGGACGCAGGGCTAGAAATAGGTTCCAGCGTGCGCACGGTAGCCGATTGCGTGGCCGAGTTGCAGGCCGACGTGACGATTCAAACCAGCTTGCTAGAGTCGCGCATCATCACGGGGGACGCCAAGCTTTACAAGCGGTTTGCCAAAGCGTTTAACGGCGCCATGGACCCGCAAGCTTTCTTTACCGCGAAGTCGCTAGAAATGCGCCAGCGCCACAGCAAGTTTGAAGACACGCCGTATGCGTTAGAGCCTAACTGCAAAGAGTCACCCGGCGGCCTGCGCGACCTGCAAATTATTTTGTGGGTAGCCAAGGCCGCAGGCCTGGGCAAAAGCTGGGACGAACTGGCCCGCACTGGCCTGGCCACCGCGCTAGAGGTGAAGCAAATTAAAGTGAACGAGGCATTGCTCAGCCTAGTGCGCGCGCGCCTGCACATAGCGGCCAAGCGGCGCGAAGACCGCTTAGTGTTCGACTTGCAGCACGTTGTAGCCACTAGCTTTGGCTACAGCGCTAGTGCGCAAGGCGAAAGCTACGGTCAGCGCAAAGCCAGCGAAAAGCTGATGCGCGGCTACTACTGGGCCGCCAAAGCGGTGGTACAGCTGAACCAGATTTTGCTGTTGAACATTGCCCAGCGGATTGAAGAAGCGACCAACCCGCAAGTGTATGAACCGCAGCCCATCAACGCCAGATTTTTCAACAAAGCCGGCATGATCGAAGTAGCCAGCGACGATTTGTACATCAAAGACCCGCACGCCATCCTGGAAACTTTTCATGTCTACCAAACCACGCACGGCGTCAAAGGCTTGTCAGCCCGCACCTTGCGCGCGCTGTATAACGCGCGCGGCGTGATGAACGCTGCGTTTCGCAAAGACCCGGTCAACCGCACCACCTTTGCCCGCATTTTGATTGAGCCGCACGGCATTACCCATGCCTTTAGGTTGATGAACCAAACCTCGGTGCTGGGCCGCTACCTGTGGGTGTTTCGCAAAATTGTCGGGCAAATGCAGCACGACTTGTTTCATGTGTACACGGTAGACCAGCATATTCTGATGGTGCTGCGTAATGTGCGCAGGTTTTTTATGGCCGAGCATGCGCATGAATACCCGTTTTGCAGCCAGCTGGCCAGCGGTTGGGACAAGCCGTGGATTTTGTACGCCGCAGCGCTGTTTCACGACATTGCCAAGGGCCGGGGCGGTGACCATTCAGAGCTGGGTGCCAAAGACGTGCGCGTGTTTTGCCGCCAGCACGGCATAGGCAAAGAAGATGCAGATTTAATTGAATTTATCGTCGCGCAGCATTTAAGCATGAGCAGCTTTGCACAAAAGCAAGACCTAAGCGACCCCGACGTGATCGCTGCATTTGCCCAGCGCGTAGGCAACGAGCGTAATTTAACCGCCTTGTATTTGTTTACCGTAGCCGACATTCGCGGCACCTCACCCAAAGTGTGGAACGCATGGAAGGGCAAGCTGCTAGAAGACCTGTACCGGCTGACATTGCGCGCACTGGGTGGCCGCGCGCCTGATGCGGATGCCATGGTGGAAGCCCGCAAACGTGAGGCTTTGCAAACTTTGGCGCTGTACGCACTGCCGTATGAGGCGCACAAAGCGTTGTGGGCCACGCTAGACGTAGGCTACTTTATGCGGCACGACGCCAGCGACTTGGCTTGGCATGCGCGCCAGTTGTCACGCTCTGCGTCACAGCTTGAGTTAAACAAAAATACTACAAAAAACATAGCTGCTCAAGCAGGATTTACTTGGGTTACAGACCATAAAGTCTCAAAAAATAGTGCTGCAGAGCCTACAATACCCGCTACTGCACTTATCGCATGGTCTGCCGCATCACAGACACCAGCCACCATCGTGCGCGCCCGCTTATCGCCCGTAGGCGAGGGCATGCAAGTGCTGGTCTACACGCCTGACCAGCCCGATTTATTCGCCCGTATTTGCGGCTTTTTTGACCAAAACGGCTTCAGCATTTTGGACGCCAAGGTACACACCGCCAATAACGGCTACGCGCTAGACACCTTTCAAGTGGTCACCCCGCTAGAAGACCACTACCGGGAGATGATGAGCATGGTCGAGTCTGAGCTGGCACGTACCCTCACGCCTGTGAACGGCGTGCTCAGCGAGCTACCCGCACCCGGCCGCGCCCGCCAGTCGCGCCGTGTTAAGAGCTTTCCGTTTCAACCCCGCGTTGACCTGCGCCCTGACGAGAAGGCGCAGCGCTGGATTCTTAGCGTGAGCGCCAGCGACCGCGTAGGCCTGCTGTACTCCATTGCCCGCGTGCTAGCCCACCATAAGGTTAACCTGCAGCTAGCCAAAATCAGCACGCTAGGCGAGCGGGTAGAAGACACCTTCCTCATAGACGGCCCCGAGCTGCAGCACAACAAAAAGCAAATTGAATTTGAAACCGAGCTGTTAGAAGCGCTGGCAGCCTAAGCATTAAAGCGCGCAACCGAGTCCGTTCGCCCTGAGCCTGTCGAAGGGTTCGCTCAAGATTTAGCCAAAAACCAACCTCAAGCCTGCATACAATACGGGTTATGACAATCAAATCTGACAAATGGATACGCCGCATGGTCGACAGCCACGGCATGATCGACCCCTTCGAGCCCGGCCAAATTCGCCAACGCGAGGTAGACGGTAAAACCCAAAAAATCATCAGCTACGGCACCAGCAGCTACGGCTACGACATCCGATGCGCGCCGGAGTTCAAGGTGTTTACCAACATCCACAGTACCGTGGTAGACCCCAAAAACTTCGACGAAAAAAGCTTTGTCGACTTTAGCGGCGACAGCTGCATCATCCCGCCCAATAGCTTTGCTCTAGCCCGCACGATGGAGTACTTTCGCATCCCACGCAACGTACTTACCATCTGCCTAGGCAAAAGCACCTACGCACGTTGCGGCATCATCGTCAACGTCACGCCGTTTGAGCCGGAGTGGGAAGGTTATGTGACTTTGGAATTTTCAAACACCACTCCGCTGCCCGCCAAAATCTACGCAGGTGAAGGCTGCGCGCAAGTGCTGTTCTTTGAAAGCTCAGCGGACGATGTGTGCGAGACCTCGTACAAGGATCGGGGCGGGAAGTATCAGGGGCAGGTGGGAGTTACTTTGCCGAAGGCTTAAAGTGATATCTATTTGATTATTTTCTTGACGATGGCTTATTTCGGTCTGTTCTTCAGTGCGACCCTCCCTGATAAGCAAGATGCCTCTATAGGTATTGTAATTTGTATTATTTTTGTTCTGCTAGTTTTTGGTGTGGGCGATTACCTGTCCTTTGAGGATAAGACAGCTTTGAAGACTGTTATGTCTGGAGTGCAGATATTTGTCTTAGGTTCCGCAGTTAAATTTCTCATATCTTTAAATCACAAATTTGTAGATGGCTTATCAGAACGTAAAGTGATAACTGCAGGTATTGTTCTTTTTGCAGTAACTTTATTTTTGTATTTTCTCCAACCTGTTTTCCCAATATTCAAGCATCCTGTAGTGCTGGCATTTGGCTATTTGACAGCCGGTGCTTGTTCTGCGGTATTTGCAATTTCACTTGAAAAACATCGGCAAGCAAATGCCTTCAAAACTTGAATCACAAAATTGCGTTCTCATTAGTGATAATCGCTCTCGCGCTGATGCCTCACAGCCAAGATTAACACGCAAGCATCAGCCCGAATTTCAAACAGTGCTAAATAACCTGATCGGCCTTGGTCTATGACCAATTCTCTCAGGTTGCGATCAGTTTGAATATTTGCTTTTCGGCAGTTATGTGGAATGATTTCCAGTGTCTTAAAGCTTTTATAGATTCGATTTAACGCCTGATCGGCATACTCGGGCGCAGCTTCTAAGAGGAATTCGTGCAGACGCTTTAGGTCGTCGAGCGCTTGTTTTTCAAACTCAATTCTGTAGGGCTGCATCAAGCGGTTTTCCGCGTTGATTTTGACTGGCTTGTGAGTTCACGCTGCTTCTTTGCACTGCTCTCGCGAAGAGAAACCATAACTTCGTCTAGCGTGTAGGTTTTTCCACCTTCATCGATGCGTTTGGCTGCCGCCAGTCCACGTGCATAAAAGGCATCATCTTCTTCGCGCCAGCGGGTGTGCATGTCAACGATGTGTTCAATATAAGTTGAAAGCGTTTCTCCAGGTCGAAGCTGGGTTTCAGCACGTTGGCGTAGCTCGGGGCTGACTCGCACAACGGGTAAGGTAGCAGTTTTCATGGCAAACTCCTTTGTACTGCAATTGTAATACATTTGCGGTTTTCGGCTGGCTCTGGCGGCAATTTGGTTCGTTGCAAAAGCCTTGCAACCAGCACATCTGCTAATATTTATTATGCAAACCAGCCTACTATCGCGTCGATTAGTTCAATTTTATGTAGTCCTCTTTGTGGCGTGTGCGCCGCCCGCTTGGGCGCAAACTAAAACTGCTTCACCTGTTGCGCTTGTGCAATGCAGTCTCAGCACGCAGCAAATACAGCGCATTGCTGCGCAGGCTAAGTACCAGCTTAAAGCGCCAATACGTCAGGTAGAGGCAGCGCAAGATTTAAGTAATAGTTCTGTTGAGCCAAATACGGCTTATGTGGCATGCAAGCCTTGGGGCTTAGCACCTGGCAAGCTAGTGGCATTGGTGGTGATGCCTTCACCTAAAGTTGACCATACCGGCTTTGATCTAGACATACTAGTAATGGTAGCAGATGACGATTTTCGCAATCCTGTGGTTCTGGTGGCAGAAGATTTTGTGGGCTCGGACGCCATCAAATTGAGTGGTATCGGGCTAGATACTGCGGCCTACAAGCTTGGCCCAGATAAGCTTGGGTTTGGGGTGTGGCAAACATTGAGCGGATCATCTCGTCCTAACCCTTACGAGGCGCGTAAATTGAGCTTATTTGCGTTGTCAAATAATACCCTCAAGCGGCTGCTGGACAATATTGACACCGAGGTGAGCCAAGGCGAGTGGGACACCAACTGCACTGGTGAATTCCAAAATACCAAACGGGTTATCCAAATCTCTGATCAATCCACCAATGGGTTTGCAGACCTGCTGGTTAAGCAAACCAGAAGCAAACAGACTGCACGGGTCGCCAAGTCTTCCAAGGGTAGTAGCGATTGCAACGAAACATCGATCAAATTACCGTTGAAGTTATTTTCTTTAAAGTTCAGTGGCGACAAGTACAAGTTGCCTAAAGAAATGGATTGACGTAGCGAATCCCGTTACGCGCTGTAACACGCTTCATCCTTTTTGTGGATGCGTGCCCTGCCAATTACCACTATCCTTTCGCATATACAACTTGCAACAATTGCGATAGGAGTCAATATGGTCAAACTGGGGCCGGTACTCAAATTTTTGGGCTGTCAAAACGACACATGGGGTGTTAGCGCCTTGGTGGTGACAGACGCGGCGGACGCAGTACCGGTGCTGGCTGTTGCGGAGCTGGGGCCAACGCAAGCAGTACAGCTTGCGCACTTGGCACACACCGGCAGTGCGGTGTGGCGGTTTGATTTTGCTATCGCGCAAACAGCGGCGCGCCATACTGTGGCTTACACACTCAACGGTGTGCCATCAGCACTGCAAGTACCTGCCAAGGGCGTGCAGCCCGCGTTGGCTTATGCATCGTGCAACGGCTTTTCAGACCCGAAGCTGATGAAGCAGGTAAAAGACAAAAACGCGCTGTGGGCGCGCATGGCGCGGCTGCATGACGGGGTAGACACCATTCGCGGACGCAAGTTTGGGCCGTGGGACTTGCTACTGATGGGGGGCGACCAGGTGTATTCAGATTCGATGTGGTGCGAGGTGCCCGAGCTGGTGCAGTTCAGTGGCCTGACATACGACCAGCGTTTGCAATATGCCTTTAGCCCGGCACTACGCACGGCTGTAGAGGATTTTTTTGAAAACCTGTACCTAGCGCGCTGGGCGCAGGCCGAGGTGCGCACAGCGCTTGCCAGTATGCCCACCGTGATGATGTGGGACGACCACGACATTATGGACGGTTGGGGTTCGTACTCCTATGAACTGCACCACTGCCCGGTGTACCAAGGTATTTTTAGTGTGGCTAGAAAATACTTTATGCTGTTTCAGCAGCAAACCGCAGATGCCATGCCGCCTGCTACGCTGCCTGCACAAAATGGTTTTAGCAAAGGCTTTCGGATGGGGAGCATGGGCCTGCTGGCGCTAGATATGCGCAGCGAACGTGCGCTGCACGACCCGCGCACGCCAGTGGTGGGGCCTGCTACAGGCACGCACAGTAGCGTAGACCTGCCCAACGACCAAAGCGGTAATTACCAGCCCGACCAAGTAATGAGCGAAGCATCGTGGCGCGCAGTGTACCAATGGCTAGATGCACAAGAAGGCATGACGCATTTACTCATTATGTCGAGCATTCCGGTAGTGCACCCTACCTTTGGCCTGCTAGAAAAAATGCTGGGCGTGCTGCCCGGCCAGCAGGAGCTGGAAGACGACTTGCGCGACCATTGGACCAGCCCACCGCACCTGCAAGAGCGCCTGCGCCTGGTGCACCGCCTGCTGCGTTTATCAGCACAAAAGTTATGCCGCGTGACGCTGCTGTCGGGCGATGTGCACGTAGCGGCTGTGGGCGCGGTAGAGTCTGACCGCAATGACGTGCCGCCAAATGCGCGGGTAGTCAACCAGCTCACGTCTAGCGGGGTGGTGCACCCTGCGCCGCCCGCCATGGCACGCTATTTTTTAGAGCAAGCTTGCCAAAAGGTAGAAACGCTTGACCGCGGCATCACTGCCACGATGTACGAGTTTCCGGCTACTACGCGCAGGCTGATAGGTGCGCGCAACTTTCTTACGCTAGAGCCCGATGCAGACAACCGCCTATGGGCTAACTGGTGGGTAGAAGGCGAGGCCGACCCCACGACAAAAGTTATTCACCCGGTGCAAAATCAGCAACACGCGGTAGAACCGCGATCAGATGTGAGTGCAGCTTTGTTGAGTCGCTAGGCATCGTAGCCATGGGGGTTGGCTTGCTGCCAGCGCCATGAATCAGCGCACATAACATCGAGGTTCCGCTGTGTTCTCCATCCCAGCAGCTGTAGCGCAACACTGGGGTTGGCATAGTAGGAGGCTACGTCACCTTCGCGGCGTGGGTTTATTTGAAAAGCTATTTTGCGCCCGCTAGCATGCTCGTAAGCGCGCAGCACATCCATCACGCTGTACCCTACACCACAGCCCAGGTTAGCCACAAAAGAGGCATGGTCGCCTAGCAAATGCTGTACGGCTGCCACATGGCCATCGGCCAAATCCATTATGTGGATGTAGTCTCGTACACAGGTGCCGTCGGGAGTAGGATAGTCGTTGCCAAACACGCGCAGATGGGGGTGTTTGCCAATAGCTACCTGGGCTATGTAGGGCATCAAATTATTAGGTGTGCCGCGTGGGTCTTCGCCCATTTGGCCGCTTTCGTGTGCACCCACAGGATTGAAGTAGCGCAGGCGTCCCACGCGCCACACAGCATCGCTGGCCGCTAAGTCCACCAGAATTTGCTCACCTAAAGTTTTGGTCCACGCATACGGGCTGGCGGGTCGCCATGGCGCGTCCTCTTTGATAGGCGACGCATCGGGCAAGCCATACACCGTGGCAGATGAACTAAACACAATACGATGGCATTGGTGTGCAGCCATCACCTGCGCTACCGTTGTCAATGCACGCAGGTTGTGGTCGTAGTACATCAGCGGCTTGTGTGCAGACTCTCCCACTGCTTTGTATGCCGCAAAGTGCACCACAGCATCTACGCGGTGCTGTGCAAATATAGCTGTCAGTGCAGCGGTATCGGTCACATCAGCTTTATGAAATAGCGGCTCGGTCCCCATCAAGCTGCGCAAACGCTCGAGCACTTTGGGGCTGCTGTTATAAAAGTTATCTACTCCTATCACCTTGAACCCCGCTTGGTGCAAAGCCAGCCAAGTGTGTGATCCGATATAGCCTGCAGCGCCAGTTAGCAACACAGTAGCTGGGGTAGAGTGTGTAGCCATACTAAAAATTTATGCAGTTAAAACTAATTTAGCAGCTTGGGCTGTATACAAAGCAACGCTTTGGCGCTCTACAACCGGGCAATCAACCTTAAGCAATAGCCGACGTGGTTTATGGCTGCTACCTGCGTAGACGGGCTGGTTGTTGTGAATCTCATTGAGCAATGACTCTACGGCACACCGACCCATTTCATAATTAGGCAACAGCACTGTGGACAGAGGTGGGTGGGTATGGCGCGATATTTCTTGATCGTCATAACCCATTAAAGACACATCGTCTGGCACGCGCAGGTTCAAACTCTTCAGTGCCTCCAGTGCACCCACTGCCATAAGATCGTTAGCGCAAAAAATAGCGGTAGGCGGCCGCGCTTGGGCCATTAACGACAGTGTGGCATCAAAACCGCTGCCCGACATCCAGTCGCCATCACGCACCAATGCTGCGTCGTAGGCAATGTCGGCTGTGGCCAAAGCACGGCGATAGCCTTTAAGCCGGTCTTTGGCAGCTTCCATCCAAGATTCGCCGTTAATAAATGCAATTCGCTGGTGGCCAGCGCCAATTAAATGTTCGGTAGCTGCGTGGCCCCCAGAAAGCTCGCCAGGTACTACGGTGGGGTACTTGTGCGTTACGTCGTGGCAATTGAGCAGGACTGTCGGAATGTTGTCCAGCGCCGCTGGCAGCTGGACCTGGCGCGTGAAAATTGCCGAATAAATAAACCCAAGCAGCAAAGGGTTGCACATAGCGGTTTCAATAATGGCTCTTTCTTGCTCGGGGTTGCCGTGGGTTACCGCGACACTGAGCACACAGTTGTTTTCCCAAGCGGCGTCTCGTGCACCGTCTACGCTCACTACAGGATGAGGGCTGGTAGATATTTCATCCACCATGTAAACAATCAACCTTCTTTGTCGCACATCTGAGTTTTTATTTAGCGGCATCTGCAGTGACTTAAGCAACACTGCAGGGTCGGGCCTGGGAGTTTGTGACAGCTGATAACCTAGGTTTAGGGCCGCATCTAATACTTTGCCACGCGTCTCGGGTGACAAGCGGGCGCTGGTCACGTTGTTGAGCACCATCGACACTGTTGACTGCGACACGCCTGCTTGCTTGGCCACATCGGTCATGGTG
>JANLPQ010000113.1:0-3789 GCA_031367325.1 Polaromonas sp.
GTACTCAAATTTTTGGGCTGTCAAAACGACACATGGGGTGTTAGCGCCTTGGTGGTGACTGATGCGGCAGACGCGGCACCAGTGATGGCTGTGGCGGAGCAGGGCCAAATGCAAACGGTGCAAGCGGTGCAGCTGGTGCAGTTGCCACACACGGGCAGCGTGGTTTGGCGGTTTGATTTTGCTATCGCGCAAACAGCGGCGTGCCAGACGGTGGCGTACACATTAAACGGTGTGTCGTCAGCCTTGCAAGTGCCCGCTAAAGGCGCGCAACCTGCTATGGCTTACGCATCATGCAACGGGTTTTCAGACCCAAAGCTAATGAAGCAGGTAAAAGACAAAAACGCGCTGTGGGCGCGAATGGCAAGGCTGCATGACGGAGTGGACACGATTCGCGGGCGCAGGTTTGGGCCGTGGGACTTGCTCCTGATGGGGGGCGACCAAGTGTATTCAGATTCGATGTGGTGCGAAGTGCCCGAGTTGGTGCAGTGGAGTGGCCTGACGTATGACCAGCGTATGAAGTATGTATTTAGCCCAGCTTTGCGCATGGAGGTGGAGAAGTTTTTTGAGAATTTGTACCTCTCGCGCTGGGCGCAGGCCGAGGTGCGCACGGCGTTGGCCAGCGTGCCCAGCGTGATGATGTGGGACGACCACGACATTATGGACGGCTGGGGTTCGTACCCTTATGAGTTGCACCACTGCCCTGTGTACCAAGGTATTTTTAGCGTAGCGAAAAAATACTTTATGTTGTTTCAGCAGCAAACTACAGATGCTATGCCACCTGCTACGCTGCTTGCACAAAACGGTTTTAGCAAAGGCTTTCGCATGGGCGGTATGGGCCTGCTGGCACTAGACATGCGCAGCGAGCGTGCGCCGCACGATCCGCGCATGCCTGTGGTTGGGCTAGTCGCAGGCACGCACAGCAACGTAGACCTGCCCAGCGACCAAAGCGGCAACTACCAGCCTGACCAAGTGATGAGCGAAGCATCGTGGCGCGCGGTGTACAAATGGTTAGACGCGCAAGAAGGCATGACGCATTTACTTATCATGTCTAGCATTCCGGTAGTGCACCCTACTTTTGGGCTGCTAGAAAAAATGCTGGGCGTGCTACCTGGCCAGCAAGAGCTGGAAGACGATTTGCGCGACCACTGGACCAGCCCACCCCACTTGCAAGAGCGCCTGCGCCTAGTGCACCGCCTGCTGCGTTTATCAGCACAAAAGCTGTGCCGCGTTACGCTGCTGTCGGGCGATGTGCACGTAGCCGCTGTAGGCGCGGTAGAGTCTGACCGCAACGACGTACCGCCGAATGCACGGGTAGTCAATCAATTAACGTCTAGCGGCGTAGTGCACCCAGCGCCACCGGCCATGGCACGCTATTTTTTAGAGCAAGCTTGTCAAAAAGTAGAAACACTAGACCGCGGTATCACGGCCACGATGTACGAGTTTCCGGCTACTACGCGCAGGCTGATAGGCGCGCGCAATTTTCTCACGCTAGAGCCCGATGCAGACAACCGCCTATGGGCTAACTGGTGGGTAGAAGGCGAGGCCGACCCCACTACCAAAGTTATTCACCCAGTGCAAAGTCAGCAGCACGCGGTGGAGCCGCGATCAGATGTGAGTGCAGCGCTGGCGAATCGCTAGGCGTCGTAGCCATGAGGATTGGCTTGCTGCCAGCGCCATGAGTCAGCGCACATCACGTCAAGGTTGCGTTGTGTTTTCCAGCCCAGCAGCTGCAGCGCAACGCTAGGGTTGGCATAGTAGGAGGCTACATCGCCTTCACGGCGTGGGCCTATTTGAAAAGCTATTTTGCGCCCGCTAGCGTGCTCGTAGGCGCGCAGTACATCCATTACGCTGTAGCCTACACCGCAGCCTAGGTTGGCCACAAAAGAAGCGTGGTCGCTTAGCAAATGCTGCACGGCGGCCACATGGCCATCGGCTAAGTCCATTACATGGATGTAGTCGCGTACGCAGGTGCCATCGGGGGTAGGGTAGTCGTTGCCAAACACGCGCAGGTGCGGGTGTTTGGCAATAGCTACTTGGGCTATGTAGGGCATCAAATTATTAGGTGTGCCGCGCGGGTCTTCGCCCATCTGGCCACTGTCGTGTGCGCCTACAGGGTTAAAGTAGCGCAGGCGTGCTACACGCCATTGGGCATCGCTGACGGCTAAATCCATCAAAATTTGCTCACCCAAGATTTTGGTCCACGCATATGGGCTGGCAGGTCGCCATGGTGCGTCTTCCTTAATAGGCGACGCATCGGGCAGGCCATACACCGTGGCAGATGAGCTAAAGACAATGCGATAGCACTGGTGAGCAGCCATCACCTGCGCTACCGTAGTTAATGCACGCATGTTGTGGTCGTAGTACATCAGCGGCTTTTGTGCAGACTCGCCCACTGCTTTGTACGCTGCAAAATGCACCACGGCATCTATGCGGTGCTGTGCAAATATGGCTGCCAGCGCAGCGGCATCGGTCACATCAGCTTTATGAAATAGCGGTTCGGTCCCCATCAAGTTACGCAAACGCTCTAACACTATGGGGCTGCTGTTGTAAAAGTTATCCACTCCTATCACCTTCAGCCCAGCTTGGTGCAAAGCTAGCCAAGTGTGCGAACCTATGTAGCCTGTAGCACCAGTGAGCAATACGGTAGCGGGGGTAGAGTGTATGACCATACTAAAAATTTATGTGGTTGAAACTAATCTCGCAGCCTAGGCTGTAAACAGAGCAACGCTTTGGCGCTCTACTACAGGGCAATCGACTTTAAGCAATAAACGACGCGGTTTATGGTTGGCACCGGCGTAGGCAGGTTCGCTGTTATGAATCTCGTTTAACAATGACTCTACGGCACACCGGCCCATTTCGTAATTAGGCAACAGCACTGTAGACAGTGGCGGGTGGGTGTGGCGCGAGATTTCTTGATCGTCATAACCCATCAAAGACACATCTTCTGGCACGCGCAGGTTCAAACTCTTTAGCGCCTCTAGTGCCCCCACGGCCATCAAGTCATTGGCACAAAAAATAGCCGTAGGTGGCCGCGCCTGTGCCATCAGCGATAACGTGGCATCAAATCCGCTGCCCGACATCCAGTCGCCATCGCGCACCAGTGCTGCGTCATAGGCAATGTCGGCTGTGGCCAAGGCACGGCGGTAGCCTTTGAGCCGGTCTTTGGCCGCCTCCATCCACGATTCGCCGTTGATAAATGCAATGCGTTTGTGGCCAGCGCTAATTAAATGTTCGGTAGCTGCGTGGCCCCCAGAAAGTTCGCCCGGTACTACAGTGGGGTACTTGTGCGTTGCGTCGTGGCAATTGAGCAGGGCTGTTGGAATGCTGGCCAGTGCCGCTGGCAGCTGAACCTGGCGCGTGAAGATCGCCGAATAGATGAACCCCAGTAGCAAGGGGTTGCACAAGGCGGTTTCGATAATGGCTTTTTCTTGCTCAGGGTTACCGTGGGTCACTGCGACGCTGAGCACACAGTCGTTTTCCCAAGCGGCATCCCGCGCGCCGTCCACACTCACCACAGGGTGAGGGCTGGTAGATATCTCGTCCACCATGTACACAATAAGCCTTCTTTGGCGCGCATCTGAGTTTTTATTCAGCGGTGTCTGTAGCGACTTAAGCAGCGCTGCGGGATCGGGCCGGGCAGTTTGTGAGAGCTGATAACCTAGGTTTAGGGCCGCATCTAATACTTTGCCACGCGTCTCGGGTGACAAGCGGGCGCTGGTCACGTTGTTGAGCACCATCGACACTGTTGACTGCGACACGCCTGCTTGCTTGGCCACATCGGTCATGGTG
>JANLPQ010000044.1:0-10197 GCA_031367325.1 Polaromonas sp.
CTGGACTCGAGCCGGGCATCTCTTTCGCGAAAAATACTTTGCAAACACGCGCGAAATGAGTTCTTTGATTGGCTAGCATTTTTAATGCGCGCCTTGCTGCGTATTTTTCATCGAGACGAACCCGACTCGTCACATGGTTCTTTGCTTGGCTTGAACAGCCCGCGATTTTCTTGGATTGTTGTAATGGTCAGCACTATCAATTGCATAGCTGGTTGAGCAGGATTTACTTGTGTTAGTGGCCTAAAACACTCTGAATGAAAATAGACCTCAAAATACCCCTAGCGTGCTTTCAGCGGCATGCCTGTGCCCGCCTTGGCACTTGGCGTGAACAGCTTCGCGGCTGTCCTCCCCCCTGCGGGCTCCCCCATTATGCCGCAGCGCGGTTCACCCCAAGCCCCAAGGCGGCGGCTAAGGGGGGTGTATATGCTAGCGGTTGATCGCTCAACATGGTCACGAGAGCTGGCAGGTGGTGTACTCAGCGTAGCGGCATAAAGGGGGAATAGGCGGCCCTAGGCCGCCATGGAGGACAGCCGCGTAGCTGAGTACGCCGCCTGCCAGCTCCAGTACAAAAGCAACTATCTTCAATATCAGCAAGCTAAGCCATCGCCACAGCTCACGCTGCCAGAGTATCAATCTTCAAAACCCATACTGCTAGAGTATCAGTTCTCAAAGCGCAAGAACATCAGTTTGCTTAACTTTGATTAGGCAACGCCAACCGTGAAGTATCCTCTTCGTTGTCATGCGTGCCCACACGGTTCTCGTTGATGCGTTTCACGTCGTCATGGCTGATGTCGCCTGTTACGTATACGCCGTCAAAGCAGCTGGCGTCAAAGTCTTTGATGGCGGGGTTTAATTTGCCAATGGCTGCCTTCATGCCGTCTACCTCTTGGTAGATCAGCGCGTCGCACCCAATCAGCACGCGAATTTCTTCTACCGTGCGGTTGTGCGCTACCAGCTCTTCGCTGGTGGGCATGTCGATGCCGTACACGTTGGGGTAGCGCACAGGTGGCGCGGCGCTGGCCAGGTACACCTTGCGGGCACCTGCGTCGCGGGCCATTTGTACGATCTCTTTGCTGGTGGTGCCGCGCACGATGCTGTCGTCTACCAGCAGTACGTTGCGGCCTTTGAACTCGCTGTTAATCGTGTTGAGCTTTTGGCGTACTGACTTTTTACGCACGGCTTGGCCGGGCATGATAAAGGTGCGGCCTACGTAGCGGTTCTTCACAAAGCCTTCGCGGTAGGGCAAGCCTAGCAGGTGGGCTAGCTGCTGCGCGCTGGGGCGGGATGATTCTGGGATGGGGATCACCACGTCAATCTGGTCGGGCGGCACGGTGGATATTACGCGCTTGGCTAAGGTTTCTCCTAGGTTTAAACGCGCTTGGTACACCGATATGCCGTCCATCTCAGAATCAGGCCGGGCCAGATAAACGAATTCAAAAATGCACGGGTTCAATTGTGTTTTAACCGCGCACTGCTCGGCATGTACTTGGTTTTGCAGGTCGATAAATACGGCTTCACCCGGCGCGATGTTACGCACTAGGTGGTGGCCCGTGCCTTCTAGCGTGACAGATTCGCTGGCCACCATGATGGTGCCGTCGTCTGATTTGCCCATGCACAATGGGCGAATACCAAATGGGTCTCTGAATGCTAGCAAGCCGTGGCCTGCAATTAACGCCACCACAGCGTACGACCCCTTCACGCGGGCGTGCACGCCGCGCACGGCGGCAAATACATCAGCAGGCCTAAAGTTTGACGAAAGTTGCCCTTCGGTCAACAGTGGCAAGCCACGGGTGGTTTTTTCCAGCTCGTGGGCCAGCACGTTGATCAATACTTCGGTGTCGCTGTCGGTGTTGATATGGCGGTGGTCGGCGTTGAACAACTGCTCTTTTAACAGCTGCACATTGGTAAGGTTGCCGTTGTGCGCCAGCACGATGCCAAACGGTGCGTTCACGTAAAACGGCTGCGCTTCTTCTTCGCTAAACGCATTGCCTGCAGTGGGGTAGCGCACTTGGCCCAGGCCAATGTTGCCGGGCAGCGCGCGCATGTTGCGGGTACGAAAAATATCGCGCACCATGCCTTTGGCCTTGTGCATATAGAACTTCGGTCCCAACTGGGTGACGATGCCTGCGGCGTCTTGGCCGCGGTGTTGCAGTAGCAATAACGCGTCGTAAATTAACTGATTAACGGGCGACTGGGAGGCTACGCCTACGATTCCACACATGGTAAATATCCTGATCTGAGGCGGCTGGCCGCAGAAATTGGTAAATGAAACTGGTAAAAAACTTCTTGCACTGCGAAGGTACGCGTTGAAGTACGTGTCGCAGGACGTTTCACGCTGGGCGCATAGGCAGCGGCTTGAATATACTGGCCTAGCTGTGTTGGCAACACCGGCTTGATGCCCTTTAGCAAATTTGACAGCGCACCAGCTCCTGCCGACTGCTGCCACCAGTCGCCGTTTTTAAGCGGGGTCATCAGCACCACGGTGGTAACTGCTAGCAAAATAACCAGCGCGCGCACTATGCCAAAAGCCGCGCCCAGTGTGCGGTCTACGGGCCGCAAGCCTACGCTTTCAATCATTTTTTTGATCACCCAAGTCAGCAAACTGCACACGATAGTCGTGGCGATAAATACACAGACAAAACCCGCTACATTGCTCACGCCCTGGCCCGCGCCAGACAGTGGCAGCATAGAGCCCGCCCACGTGCCATATTTAAAAGCCAGTACAAATGCCGCTATCCAGCCGACTACCGCCAGCACCTCGTGCACCAGCCCGCGCCATGCGCCCAGCGCCATCGACAGCAGCACGATAGCGAGCAAAATCCAGTCGAAGGTGGTGATATTCATGCAGTCTGGCCAATAGGCAAGCAAGGCGGTGTGTATAAGCTACGGATCAGGCGACGGATAGCAGTCAATCTACAGCGTCAAAATGGACGCTGGCAAATCTAGCGCCTTGATTTTGGCGGCGGCTTTGTCGGCTTCGGCCCGGCTGGCAAATGGGCCTACGCGTACGCGAATCAAATCGCCGTTGGCGGTTTTGGCCACTTGGCTGTAGGTTTTAAGGCCTGCTTTTTCGACCTTTTGGCGCACCTCGCGCGACTTGGCGACATCGGTGAAGGCCCCAAACTGCACAATAAAGCGTTCGCCTGCGGCTGCTGCCTCCGGCTTGGCGTCCGCCGCTTTGGCCTCTGCCGCTTGACCGTCTAGCAAGGCTTTGGCACGGCTGGCGTCTAGCGCGGCTTTGTCTTTGTCGGCCTTGGATTTATCCGCCTTAGCTTTGTCGGCTTTGTCTTTATCAGTTTTGGCCTTATCGGCTTTAGCTTTATCCGCAGTGGCTTTGTCCGCGGCGGCTTTGGCGCGCGCTGCATCGTCTGTTACTGCGGGTGCCGTCTGTGTGGCTGCACTGCCAGGCGCTATATTTCTAATAGCTGGTTGAGCAGTATTATCGGGCTGCACAAGCGATTTATCTGTATTTTTAGCAGGCGTTTCGTCGGCGCTTTTAGCAGGTTTGACGATCTCTTCTTTGCCTGACAAGCTGGCTGTATCTTCAATGCGGGCCGCTGGCGCAGGCGTGGTGGCCAGCGGCGCGCCGCCCGACAACGGCACGGGTGGTGGCAAGGGCTTAACTTTGGCTTTGTCGGGAATGTCAATCGGAATGTCCACCGGCACCGAGCGCGGCTGGCTGTCAAACAACAACGGGAACCCCACCACTGCGCCCAGCACCAGCACGGCCGAGCCGATCAGCCGCATCAGTGCGCGCTTGCGCATGGCGTCTACGCTCTCGGTGGGGCCGGATGTGCGCACCTTGTCATCTTGTTTGCCAAATTTAAACCAAGCCATGAAGCCCCTTGAGTGGTGAATACGTTGGCGAATTCGCCTATTTGCTGGCGAGTTCGTTATTTGCTGGCCAATTCGTTATTTGCTTGCGAATTGGGCTGTCCGTGCTGTGGCGCATCCGCGGATGCGCCCAAGTGTTTGGCGTTCAACCGGGGGGTGCCGCTGTGCAGCACACCGCCTACGGTGTAGAACGACCCAAACACTACGATTCTATCGGTTGGCTCGGCCCCGGCCACCGCCGCGTCTAGCGCAGCTTGTGGCGAGGTGTAAGTTTGGCTGGTAGTGTCGGTGCGCTGGTTTTGCGCGGCCCACAGGGTTTGCAGCGCTTGCCCTGTGGCGGCGCGGGCCGTGGGCAAATCGGTAAAGTACCACTTATCAATCATCGGTGCTACTTTAGGCCACATAGCGGCCAGGTCTTTGTCGGCCATGGCACCAAACACGGCGTGCGTGGTGGGGTAAAAACCCATCGCGTCCAGGTTAGCTGCCAGCGCCGCCACCGAATGCGGGTTGTGCGCTACATCCAGCACCAGCGCGGGCTGGCCAGGAATGATTTGAAAGCGCCCCGGCAGCTCGACAAACGCAAAGCCATTGCGCACGGCCTGCGCCGTCACCGGCAGTTGTTCTCTTAGCGCTGTCACTGCCGCCAGCACACCGCTGGCGTTCATCAGCTGGTTAGCACCGCGCAGTGCCGGGTAGGCCAGCCCGGCGTAGCGGCGCGGGCTGCCCTGCGCGTCGCGCCCGGCCCAGCCCCACTGCTGCTTGTCGCCTTCGTAGTTAAAGTCGCTGCCCATCAGGTACAGGTCGGCCCCCACCGCCTGCGCATGCCGCGCAATGCTGGCCGGCGGCATCGGGTCGCTAACTATGGCTGGCTTGCCAGCGCGCATAATGCCCGCCTTCTCGTAGCCAATACTCTCGCGGTTATCGCCCAAATATTCCATGTGGTCCAGGTCAATGCTGGTGATGACGGCGCAGTCGGTGTCAATAATGTTGACCGCATCTAGCCTGCCACCCAAGCCTACCTCTAGTATCGCCACGTCCATATTTTGCTGCGCCATCAGAGCTAGGAATGCGAGGGTGGTGAATTCAAAATACGTCAGCGCGACACTTAAGTCTTCAGTTCGGGCTGAGCCTGTCGAAGCTTGCATACCCTCTTTTTCAACCACATTACCCGTGCGAGCCCGCTCAACTACTGCACAAGCAGCTATAAACTCCGCAGCGCCCACCATCTCGCCCGCCACCCGGCAGCGCTCTAAAAAATGCACCAAGTGCGGGCTGCTGTACACCGCTGTGCGGTAACCCGCCTGCGTGTAGATGCTCTCCAGCATGGCACACGTAGAGCCTTTGCCATTGGTCCCCGCCACGGTAACCACCGGGCACTGCAAAGCCAGCCCCGTGCGCTGCCACACCGCCCGCACACGGTCTAGCCCCATCTCAATATTTTTGGGGTGCAGGCCTTCTATGTAGGCCAGCCAGTCGTCTAAGGTGTGCGGTGAATTCATAGGGTGCATTGTCGTGCATACTTACCAGCCATGACCGCGCCAAACACTGCCAGCCCCGACACCGCCGCCAGCGACTTCAAATTTAAATGGGGCCCCGGCGGCGCGGCCTACGACCTGAACGAACGGCAAGGCGCGCAAACCTACTTTCTAGAGCTGTGCACCCTGCTGGGTGTGCCAGCACCCGGTACGCAAGACGGCTACGTGTTTGAAAAGCAAACCCAGGCGCTAGGCCAAACCCGCGGCTTTGCCGACGTGTTTTATAAAAACCGCTTCGCCTGGGAAAACAAAGCCCCCGGCAAAAACTTGGACGACGCACTTAAGCAACTGCTGAACTACAGCCTGGCGCTAGACAACCCGCCCCTGCTGGTGGTGTGTGACCGGCTAGAAATTCGCGTCCACACCCAGTTCAACGGCCACCCCAGCTTCACCCTTGTGGTGACGCTGGCCGACATCACCAACCCGGCGCAGCAGCAGGTGCTGCGCCGGGTGTGGCTAGACCCCGAGAGCTTTAAACCGGCGGTAACCAACCGCGACATTACCGAAAAAGCCGCCAAAAGCTTTGCCACCCTGGCCGACAACCTGCGCAAACGCGGCCCGCAGACAGTGCCCGAGCGCGAACAATATGCCGAGCAAATAGCCCACTTTTTAACCCAAACCCTGTTTTGCTTCTTCGCCGAAGACGTGGGTCTGCTGCCCGGGCGCATGTTTGAGCGGCTGGTAGGTAACCGCCAGCTCACCAGCCAGCAACTGACCAACGGCATGCAAAGCCTGTTCAGCATCATGCAGGTGGGCGGGCTGTTCGGCGCAGACTACATCCCATGGTTTAACGGCGGTTTGTTTAAAACCGTGCACGTGCCCAAGCTGGAAATCCCCGACATTACCGAGCTACGCAACGCCGCCAGCCTGAACTGGAGCGCCATTGACGTGTCGATCTTTGGCACCCTGTTTGAGCGCGGGCTAGACCCCACCAAACGTAGCCAGCTGGGCGCCCACTACACCGACCCCGCCACCATACAGCGCATCATTGAGCCTGTGATTCGCCGCCCCCTGCTACAAAAATGGGAGCTGCTTGAGCAGGTTTTACGTGGTTTAATGGCCAAAAGCACTAAGAAAAACGACACTTACTACCGCCAGGCGCACGCCCAGTATGTGACGTTCTTGCAGTCGCTGGCTGATTTTAAAATTCTCGACCCCGCCTGCGGCAGCGGGAACTTTTTATTTTTAGGCCTCAAAGCGCTGAAAGATATTGAACACCAGGTCATCACCCAAGCCGAGCTGCTGCGCCTGGAGCGCCCGATCGATTTGTGCACCAGCCCTGCCAACATGCTGGGCATTGAGTTGAACGAATACGCCGCCGAGCTAGCCCGCGTGACCGTGTGGATAGGCGAGCTGCAATGGCGCATGGAGCACGGCTACCCGTTCAAAGACAACCCGATCTTGGAGCCGCTGGACTGCATTGAGCAGCGCGATGCAATTTTAAGTTTTAATATTTCCACTGAAAATGCAGACAACCAGTTTGCCCCAACTAGCGCCTTCGCAAAATACGAGGGTGGCAAGGCAACTAAACGGACTGCGGATGGTTTAGACAATGATCCCAAAGGATTAAGGATCTATGACGAGATCAAAGAACAATTCTTAGTACGTAACCAATGGGTTTCTGAGGCGCGCTGGCCGAAAGCCAGTGTAGTGATTGGCAATCCTCCTTTTTTAGGTGGCAGTAAAAAGCGCCGTGAGTTAGGCGACATGTATTTCGAAGCCCTAGATGCTGTCTATAAAGATCGTGTGCCTGGCGGAGCTGACTTAGTTTGTTATTGGTTTGAAAAAGCCAGAAAAGCGATTCAAACCAACGGCTTGGGTGCTGCAGGATTGGTTTCTACACAGTCTATTCGCGCAGGTAGCAACCGCAAAGTGCTAGCAGCCATCAACCGTGACAGCCGAATTTTTGAGGCATGGTCAGATGAGGCGTGGGTGAATGAGGGGGCGTCAGTACGGGTATCCCTAGTCGCGTTTGGCTGGGGAGAATGCTGCTTTCTGAATAACCAGAAGGTTGCTCGAATAACAAGCGATTTAACAGCAAGTGCGTCAGATATAACCACAGCAGAAAGACTTAGTCAAAATGGAAATACCGCTTTTAAAGGCGCAGAAAAGACTGGTAAGTTTGAAGTTTCTGGTGATATTGCGCGTGCTTGGTTAGGCAATCCCAATCCAAACGGCAAATCCAACGCATTTGTAATTGCGCCTTGGTTTAACGGGTCTGACATAACTGATAGGCCAAAAGATCAATGGATCGTTGATTACGGTGTATCTACAACTTTGCACGAAGCTGAGCTTTTTGAGCTGCCTTTTTCTCACATCGAAAAGTTTGTTAGACCTGAACGCATAACGAATAAAGATCGTAGCCGCCGTGAAAACTGGTGGCGGTTTGGACGCAATGGTGCGGATATGCGCGCTGGGATTGCGAAAATCGATAGATTTATAGCTACACCTCGTGTGGCAAAACATCGTAACTTTGTTTGGCTACAGGCCGGTGTGTCTGCTGACTCACGGCTGTTTGCCATCGCACGCGCTGACGACACCACCATGGGCATTCTGTCCTCCCGCATTCACGAAGTCTGGTCACTTGCTCAGGCATCCATGCATGGCGTAGGAAACGACCCCACTTACAACGCCAAGTCCTGCTTCGAAACCTTCCCCTTCCCCGCAGGCCTCACACCTGCCGACACGGCGCACCAGCGCACGCAGGTGGCGGCAGGTGGTGCGGTGATTCCTAGCCTGGCAGAGCCTTTTTTAGTGCCAAATAGGCCAGTAACCCAAGTAAATCCTGCTCAAGCAGCTATTAAATCCATAGTACATCACAACGCTAATACGACTGTCGACCTGGCCACTGCTACCGCTAATGCCACGGCCATAGCCCAAGCCGCCAAGCGCCTAGACGACCTGCGCCTGGCCTGGCTAAACCCGCCCGAATGGACGCAGCGCGTGCCCGAGGTAGTGCCCCTGGGCATGGCCAGCAGCCCCTACCCCGACCGCATCTTGCCGCGCAACAACCTGCCCGAGGCAGACGCCGCCGCACTGCAAAAACGCACCCTCACCAACCTGTACAACCAGCGCCAAAACGGCCAAGTGCAGTGGCTGCAGCACGCCCACCAGCAGCTAGACGCAGCCGTAGCCACCGCCTACGGCTGGGCTGACTACACCCCCGCCATGCCTGATGAGACTATTTTGCAGCGTCTACTGGCTTTGAACCTGGAAAGAGCCAGCCTGCAGGCCGCAAAAACTTAAAGATAAACCATTGCGTCAGCCGCCCACCTTGCACGTTTAAACTACGCATTCGGTTGATCTGTTCAGCAGCCCCCGCCGGGGCCTCCAATCCTAGGGCAGCAACAACACAAGCGCGGCGACGCTGGGTTACAAAGGCAAGTCTGCTGGCTTGCCTTTGTCGTTTGCGGGCAGAGTTTTTTAACTTGTCCCCAGCTTGTTCTTTAGTTATCCACACTTCGCTCTAATATGATTCAAATTCAATCCACATCCGCCAAATAATCCGCCAAACAACCTACTAATAAGCCGTAAGCCATTGATAGTATTGAATTAATACGCTTATGCACATCCGCCAAATATTACAAACTCCCAGTCACTATGTTCTTTAAACATGTGCTTGGAAACTCTGTTGCGTATTAAGTAGTTTTGATGCTTTGCACGCTAAAGCGTAAAATTCAATGATGGAAGCACAGTCAGTCACTATCAGTTTGCACGACGGTTCTCGGGGCTTTGAAGTAAGCCCCGAGCGTGTGCCGCTGGCCATGCTGAGCGACTTTTCTCGTGATGTAGAAGAGTTTTTGCGCGGTGATGGCAAACAGTTGGACACCAGCAAGCTAGAAGTGGCGGTAGTAAAAGGCTCACTTGCGGTACAAACCCAGCCGCTGTCTGCGGTGGACTTTGCCCAAGATCTGGCCCGGTTACTGCAATCGCAGCTGATTGACGGCCTGCACGCCAAACGGCGTGAGGTTGTAACCCGCTGGCAAAAGCTAGCCAAAAGCAACCGGGCGATCTCCTTCAAAATTGCATCGCTCTGGTTGCCGCAACCCATCGTGATCAGCGCAGACACCGACTTTCGCAGCGACGATGCTGACCAATGGGTGCGTGTTGAGCGCTATTTGCGTGGTGAGATTTACGACTTAGGCGGCAAACAAGTAGTCAACGCGCACATGCTGCTACCGGATGGCAAAACGATCAAGGTAGAAGCAAGCAAAGAAACTATTCGTGGGGACAAACTTAACCGCTTGTACAAGCCTGCCATGGTGCGTATTAAGGCGGACTACAACGTGCTAACCCGTGAGTACCGCAATGCGCAGTTGCTGGAGTTTGTAGAGCATGACTCTAAACTGGACGAGCAAGCCATGGCGCGCTTGACGGGGCGTGGAGCAATTGCGTGGAAAGACGTGCCCAACGCCAGCCAGTGGGTAGATGATCTGCGGGGTGGCTTGGTTTGATCTCTATTTTGCTGGACACCAGCTTTTTGATCACGCTGGCAGACTCTGGGCGCGCTAACCACGAAGTAGCCAAGCTACCCAAAACAACCTAGCCTACTATTAATTTCATAGCTGCTTGAGCAGGTTCTACGGCCTGAAACACTGATTTGACATATAAAAATAGCACTATGCAGACACTTTTTGGCATTCCTAACTGCGACACGGTGAAAAAGTCGCGCGCTTGGTTTGACGCCAACGGGTTGGCTTACCAGTTTCACGATTTTAAAAAGCAAGGTGTACCGGCTGACCAACTAGACACGTGGATAGCGGCGCTGGGCTGGGAGGCGCTGGTGAACAAAAAGGGTACGACTTGGCGCAAGCTGTCTGCGGCTGAA
>JANLPQ010000049.1:0-14939 GCA_031367325.1 Polaromonas sp.
CGCCAGCACCAGCGCCGCTGCCTGCGCGTTGGCCCAGTCCGCTCGCAGGGGCTCCACCACGGTCGGCAGCACCAGCCGCTCCACGTAGGCGCGTGGCGTGTAGTGCGCACCCAGGGCGTGGCGCTCGGTGGTGTTGAGCGCGCGCTCCAGCAGGGTGCCAAAGATGGCGGGCTCAACCTCGTTCCATTTGCTTTTTGCGGCAATGATGAGGCGGTCTATTTGCTCAATATTCAATAGCAGACTGTAGCCATCTGCCGTGGGCTCCTTGAACAATTTGCCATTGAACTTCAAAACCTGGGTGGCCAGCGCCGCAGAAAAACCGCCCTGGTCCATATCGGCCCACAGCACGCGCAGCATCTGCTGCAAGTTGGCAGGCTGCGCGCGGTGGGCTTGCAGCAGGCCCAGAAAGCTGCCTTTGGGCAGCAACTCCACGTCTTCGGCAAACATGCTGAACAGCGCGCGGGTCAGGAACGCCGCCACGTGGTCTGGCTTGTGGCCGGATTGCTCCAGCGATTTGGCAAGGTCTGCCAGACGTGCCGCCACCTCGCGCGTCACGCGGGCGCTGGCGCGGGCCGGGTTCAGGCTCTCGGGCTCCAGCCAGATGGCGCGAAGGGTGGCTCGCACGTCCGCACGGGCCAGGTCGGCGAGTTTCAGGCGGTGGCTGCGCGGGTCAGGGAAGGGTGTGTAGGTGGCGCCGCTGCGGGTGAACTCAGAGTAAATCTCGATGACGTTGCCCACGTCCACCACCAGCAGGAACGGCGGGCGGCCTTCGATGGAGGGCAGGGCGCGTGCATAGTTTTCGGCTTGGGCGCGGGCGCGCAGGAGGGCGTCGTCAAAGCCTTTGGACTGGCTGCCGGTTTTGAGTTTCTTGGCCTCCAGCACGAAGTGGCCACTGCGATAGCAGTCAATGCGGCCCGCGCTGGTGCTGCCATCGCCGTGGCTGAAGGTGATGGGCCGCTCAAACATGTAGACCTGATCGGGCGTGGGGTGGGGCGCATCCACACCCAGCAGTTCACACAACTGGGTGACGAAGCTTTGCGCGGTGGACAGCTCACTGGCGGTGGTGCCAGCCCAGCGCTGGATGAAGGCGGTTGCATTCGCGTCTGGATCTTCTAAGCGATGGGCTTCTTGCATCGCATTGATGATAACGGGCACGTACATTGGGCAGGAACCCTCCCCGGTGATTGGTAAATACTCCTATTTATATAGCTACCTATGTATACGGGACAAGGGCTATAGACCATTTTTATGCATAAACTGGATCGGTAGCGGGCCCAGGGCGCCTTTGGCACCCTGCTGGCGGGCGACGCGCCCTCCTTGCCCTTCTAATTCTTGACCGGAGTCACCGTGCCCGCCGGCACCGGCACCGCCGTCACGCTGTTTTGTGGCGAGCCTTCAATCAGCCGGTCGGAGTAGGTCAGGTACACCAGCGTATTGCGTTTGGCGTCCACCATGCGCACCGGGCCACGTGAAGGTTGCCCCCGCCATCATCAAGCTTTGAACTGTTCGCCCACCTACTCTCCGAGGTAGGCCGCCCGCACTTTAGGGTCGCGCAGCATCACCTTGGCGTCGCCACTCATGGTGATCAGGCCGGATTCCATCACGTAGCCACGGTCGGCAATGCCTAGCGCGCGGCTGGCGTTTTGCTCTACCAGCAGCACCGTCACGCCTTGCGCGTACACGTCGCGCACTACGTCAAAAATTTTGTCCACCATGATGGGCGACAGGCCCATGGATGGTTCGTCCAGCAGCAGCACTTTGGGGCGGCTCATCAGCGCGCGGCCCATGGCCAGCATTTGCTGCTCGCCGCCGCTCATGGTGCCAGCCAGTTGGTCTTTGCGCTCTTTCAGGCGCGGGAAAATGCCAAACACTTTGTCAATGTCGTTGGCAATTTCGGCCTTGTCGGTGCGTATGTACGCACCCATCAGCAAGTTCTCAGTAATGGTCATGCGTGCAAATACGCCGCGCCCTTCAGGCACCATGGCCAGGCCTTGTTTGACCAAGTCCCATGCGCCTTTGCCAGCAATGTTTTGGCCCATGTATTCGATCGAGCCCGCTGCTGCGGCCAGCGACCCGGTAATAGCCTTCATGGTGGTGGTTTTGCCAGCACCGTTCGAGCCGATCAAGGTCACCAGTTCGCCTTCGCGCACTTCAAAATCTGCGCCTTTGACGGCTTGAATACCGCCGTACGATACCTTCAGGCCCGAGACTTTAAGGAGGACTTTATTACTTGCTTCAGTCATGTTGTTTTTCCTCTTTACGCGTGGCCCGCGCCCAGATAGGCTTCGATCACTTTTTCGTTCTTTTGTACTTCGGCAGGCGTGCCTTCGGCAATTTGTTTGCCGTAGTCCAGCACCGTCACGCGGTCGCACAGGCCCATCACCAGTTTGACATCGTGTTCAATCAGCAAGATGGTGCGGTTGTCTTTGCGAATGCGGTCAATCAGCTCGCGCAGCATGACTTTTTCGGTGGCGTTCATGCCAGCGGCTGGCTCGTCCAGCGCAATCAATTGTGGGTCTGTAGCCAGCGCACGGGCAATTTCCAGGCGGCGTTGGTCGCCGTAGCTTAAGGTGCGGGCCTTGTAGTCGGCAAACTTGCCAATGCCTACATAGTCCAGCAGCTCTTGTGAGCGTTTGGCAATGGCGGCTTCTTCAATTTTGGCCGCACCGGTGCGAAATATCGCGCCAAAAATTCCTGCATGCGTGCGCACATGGCGGCCCACCATGACGTTTTCTAGCGCCGTCATTTCGTTAAACAAACGAATGTTTTGAAACGTGCGCGCAATACCGGCCTTGGCCACCTCATGCACCGCGCTGGGTGTGTAGGGCTTGCCTGCCAATTCAAACGTACCGCTGTCGGGCGTGTACAGGCCCGTCAGCACGTTGAAGAACGTAGTTTTACCTGCGCCGTTGGGGCCGATCAAGCCGTACACCTGGCCGCGTTGGATGGTGATGCCTACATCGCTTAGGGCTTGCAGGCCGCCAAAGCGTTTGGACACACCGGCTACTTTGAGAACTGTATCTGGTTCTGACATAGTGAGTTCTCCTTATTTGGGTGCGTTTTGCAGCGACTTGCCATGCTCTGGCGAAGGCCACAGGCCTTTGGGCCTGACCAGTACCACGGTAATCATGGCTACGGCTATCAGCAGCTGCCGCAAAATAGAAGCATCCAGGCGGCCCCCCGTCATAGCCTGCAGCGGGCCAGCGACATAGCGCAGCACCTCGGGCAAAGACGACAGCAAAAGCGCGCCCAAAATCACACCCGGTATGTGGCCCAAGCCGCCCAGCACGATCATGGCCACAATCATCACTGACTCCATCAGCGAGAAAGACTCTGGCGATACAAAGCCCTGAAACGGCGCAAACATGGCACCCGACACACCGCCAAACGTAGCGCCCATACCAAAGGCCAGCAGCTTCATGTTGCGGGTGTTAATGCCCATGGCCTTGGCTGCAATTTCGTCTTCGCGAATGGCCATCCAGGCGCGGCCAATGCGTGATTTTTCTAGCCGGTAGCACAAGAAAATAGCCACCACGACCAGCGCCAAAAACAGGTAATAGTACAGCGACACGTTGGCCACCGTAAAGCCCAGCACTTCGTATTTATGGCCCAAATCAATACCAAAAATTTTGATCGAATCAATCTCATTAACGCCCTTAGGGCCGTTGGTGATGTTGACAGGGTGGTCCAGGTTGTTTAAAAACACGCGAATGATCTCGCCAAAACCCAGCGTCACAATCGCCAAATAGTCACCCCGTAGCTTGAGCGTAGGCGCGCCTAGCAGCACGCCCAGCATGCCCGCTAGCAGCGCCGCCAGCGGCACCGCCACCCACAGTGGCATGTGCAAACCGCCTGGGAACATGGCGGCAATGGCAGGGAAAGTATCGGTTAAATGCGGCGAGGCCAGCAGCGCGTAGGTATACGCACCCAGCGCATAAAACGCCACAAAGCCCAAGTCTAAAAGGCCTGCGTTGCCCACCACAATGTTCAGGCCCAGCGACAGCAAGATGTACAGCAAAGCCACGTCTAATATACGTACCCAGCCACTGCCTGCCTGCTGCACTATGAGCGGTAATATCAGTGCAGCCAGTGTGCACAGCATAATAAAGCCAGTGCGTTGCGCGCCCTTGAGAGAATGAAACCAGTTTGTCATGTTCGTATCTCCTTGGGGCTTAGGCGCGGTCGGCCACACGCTCGCCCAGCAGGCCCGAGGGGCGCAGGGTCAGCATAATAATCAGCACGATAAAGGCCAAAATATCCACGTAATGGCTACCCAAAACGCCCCCTGTCAGCGTGCCCAAGTAGCCTGCACCTAGTGATTCGATCAGCCCCAGCAGCACGCCGCCTACCACGGCCCCGGCCAAGTTGCCAATGCCGCCAAACACAGCGGCTGTAAAGGCTTTCAGCCCTGGCAAAAATCCCATGGTGTGGTTAACCGTGCCGTAGTTGGCGGCCCACATCACCCCGGCAATAGCCGCCAAAATAGCGCCAATAATAAAGGTTGCCGAGATCACTACATCGGGGCGCACGCCCATCAGGGCGGCCACGCGCGGGTTCTCGGCCGTGGCGCGCATGGCGCGGCCCAGGCTGGTGCGGTGTACCACGTACATCAGCACCGATAGCGCTACACAGGTGGTAGCCAAAATGATGATTTGCGTTAATGTAATCACCGCTCCGCCAATTTCGTAAGGCACGGTGGGCAGCATGCTAGGGTAGGGCTTGTAGTTAGGCTTCCAGATAATCATGGCCAGCGTTTGCAGCAATATGCTCATACCTATGGCACTGATCAGCGGGGCCAGCCGGGGGCTGTTGCGCAGCGGGCGGTAGGCCACTTTTTCAATCGTAAAGTTCAGCGCCGCGCACACTATGCAGGCAATGATCAAGGCCAGCAGCAGCACCGCCCAGCCCGGTGCCGTGGGCATAGACTCTTTCATCATGCCAATCACGCTCCAGCTGGTTAGCGCGCCCACCATCAACACCTCGCCGTGGGCAAAATTGATAAGGTTAATAATGCCGTACACCATGGTATAGCCGAGGGCTACTAGGGCGTACATACTGCCAAGAACCAGACCGTTGATGATCTGTTGCAGCAAAATATCCATGAATAATTCTCCAAAACGGTAAGCCAGTATGACTTGTGATGCTTTATAGGGCAATGCATTTGGCTAGCAAAAAACCCGCCAGTTTGTGACTTGTGGTCGCAGCGTGCGGGTTGGTGCAAGGATTGTAGCGAAGGCTCGCAAGGCTCCACCCGTTTGCGCCCAAGGGATGGGAGGGGTTTACCCCAGTTGGTTGCACCCTATCAGCGGCTTTAGCCTTGTATTAGTTTTTCTGATGATTCAGTTTTTTAAGCTCGCGTAGCTTATCGGCAATTTTGACAGACGTAGTCTGCTTAAATTCAATCTTTTAATGTCCGAAGAAGATACAGGTGGAAAAGAGGTACTGTGAATGCGGTGTCGCCGTGGCTGGGACTCCAAACAATTCCTTTTCCGATCAAACTGGCCCGAACTGGCCCGAGCGAAGTCGCTGCCTTTTTCAGCTTTTGAGCAATATCGCCTGATCGGTGTGGCCCGGCACCTAATTCCGCCATGGCTCGTAAATACCTGCGTTCCGATGGGGTTGTGCGTTCCAAACGAACTTTGAAAAAACTCTCATCTAATGTCGCAATGGTGAGTTGCGAGGCCTCCTGAATATCGGTTGCTGTAATGGGTGATGTAACAGCACAATCCCAAGCATGCTTGCCCCATTCCTGTAGAAAATAGGGATAGCCATCAGTTTTTCTGATGATTTCTTCTACCGCTTCGTCTTCAAACGCAACGCCTAGTGCCATTGCTGGCTTGCGGATAACATCAGTGGCAGGGCTAAGCGATAGTTTGTCAACAATTGGATAGTCAAACAGGCGCTCTGAGTAGGATTTCGCCTCGCCCGCGATGCTGAGCAACTGTGGCAAGCCCGCTCCAACAACGGCCATCGGAAGGTTTTGTTGGGCACAGCGATGAAGTGCTGATATCAGCGCTGCAAATTGGTCTTGTTTGATGTATTGAAGTTCATCGATGAACAGAACCAAAACAGTGCCAGCTTTTTGGGCTGCTGTCCCCGATTCCACGAACAAAGCAGCAAGATCAATTTCAAGGTCACCGTTGTCTGCTAGGCCTGGTTCCGCATCAAAATCAATCCCTACCTCGATATCCTGATATTTCACTTTGAGCGACTTTGCCAGTCCAGCAAGCGCGCTCAAGGCTCTTTGGGCGAATACTTTGGCTACTTCGACTTTACTCAGTCTAAGTAATGCAATACGCAGCGCAGGAGCAATCACGGCTGGCAAAGATCTGTTTTCAGGTACTTCGATGCGAACTGTGTGGAAACCACTGTTCTCTGCATCCAGGCGCATTTTGTCTAGCAAAACCGTTTTTCCAACCCCGCGCAAGCCGACCATAATTAGGCTTTTTGCGGAATTCCCGATTTTGAGTCGCTCCAAGCACACCCGTACCTTGTTGCGCAACTCGTCTCTGCCAGCTAATTCCCGAGGAGGCGTGCCTGCACCGGGTGTGTAGGGATTAGTGATAGGATCCATTTATACTTACTTTATTAAGTTTATGAAATATAGATAATATCATTAAATTAACTATAAATATGCGGCGCACCGACATATCGATTCTCAAATCTATTTTTCAAATAGCCAATGGATCCGCATCAATGGTTAAACGAACCAAACTTTTACCAGTATTTGTGCAGACAAAAAATGGCCTGTACATTGGACGGCCGTGAGGACTGCTGGCTAGCTGTAATAAGGCCGAAATCCGTTAGTTTTTCTGATGATTCAGTTTTTTCAGTTCGCGCAGCTTACCCGCAATTTTTATTTCCAGCCCACGTTCTACCGGGCGGTAAAACTGCGCCTGCATGCCCTCTGGCAAATACGTCTCTCCCGCGGCAAAACCGCCCTCTTCATCGTGCGCGTAGCGGTAGCCTTTGCCCCAGTCCATGTCTTTCATCATCTTGGTGGGGGCGTTGCGCAGGTGCATGGGCACAGGGCGGGTGCCGTCTTTTTTAATGAGGGCTTTTACCTCGTTAAACGCTTTGTAAACTGCGTTGCTCTTTGGTGCAATGGCCAAATACACCACACATTCGGCCAGCGCCAGCTCGCCTTCGGGGCTGCCCAGGCGCTCGTACACCTGGGCGGCGTTCAAGGCAATCTCTAGCGCACGCGGGTCGGCTAGGCCAATGTCTTCGGTAGCCATGCGAATCAACCTGCGCGCCATGTATTTCGGCTCGGCCCCGCCGTCCAGCATGCGCACCAACCAATACAGGGCGGCATCGGGGTCGCTGCCGCGCACGCTTTTGTGCAGCGCGCTGATAGTGTCGTAAAACTGCTCGCCACCTTTGTCGTAGCGGCGCATGCGCTCGCCCAGCACTTTGGTTAGCCAGGTGTCGGTGATGGGGTTGACCTGCTCTTTCTGCGCCGCTACAAACAGCGTCTCTAGCGTGTTAAGCAGGCGGCGTGCGTCACCATCGGCGTAGGCTACCAGCTTGTCTACTGCTATTTTTTCAATAGCTGGTTGAGCAGTATTTACTTGGGTTTTAGCCACTATTTGCTCTAAATCTTCGGGTGTCAGGGGCTGCAGCACATACACGGCCGCGCGCGACAGCAGCGCCGAGTTCACCTCAAAGCTGGGGTTCTCTGTAGTAGCGCCAATAAACGTGAACAGCCCGCTTTCTACATGCGGCAAAAACGCGTCTTGCTGGCTTTTGTTAAAGCGGTGCACTTCGTCTACAAACACTATGGTGCGTTTGCCCGCACCTGCCGTGTGGGTCTGCAACAAGTCTGCAGCGCCAGTCCGGCTTTGCGCCATCTGCGCCATGTCCACCGCTTCCCGAATTTCTTTAACCCCGCCCAGCGTAGCGCTGATGCTGATGAACTGCGCATCAAACGCGCTGGCCATCAGCCGCGCAATCGTGGTTTTGCCCACCCCCGGTGGGCCCCACAAAATGCAGCTGTGCGGCACACCACTTTCAAACGCCACCCGCAGCGCCATGCCTTCGCCCAGCAGGTGCTGCTGGCCAATGACTTCGCCCAGCGTTTTGGGCCGCAACTGCTCGGCCAGGGGTATGTGCGAGGTGGGGGCTTTGCTCATAAGTACCATTTTAGGCTTAGGGTGCTTGGGTGGTTGCAAAGCACTGCTTTAGCTTCAGTTTATAGTGTGTTTTAAGCGTTATAGGCCGTAGGACCTGCTCAAACAGCTATAGAATTTATAGTACTTGTTAAGGCTTTTCTAACAGATTTCGCGGTCATACAGCGTTGTTTCTTTCGCTGATCTTTTGCTAGGCCAGCACCTCGCGGTCACGCAGCACCGCACGGCATGCCCATGCCAAACGGACCTGCGGCCCTTTACTGTTTGTCATAGGCACACCGAACGTTGCTGCGCTCCACTGACGCGGTAACTGGCAGAAGAACAACAAACCCGGTATCAAGTCAAAAAAGCCTCAACCTTTAGCCCCGCATCGGCGTATCCGGCGACGCGGCAATCGCACCGCGCGCACTTTGCTTGCCCCAAATCGTGCCAATGTAGGTCATAATTTGACCAATGTAGCGGGCTGAAGACTTCATCCCGTTGTCCGCAACCACCTTGCGTGGTTCAGTCCAACAAAGTTTATCTGTCGCAGGAGGCGCTCTTGGTTTATTTCAGCTTGGTCTCGCGACAGATAAACGCTATTCGTTAGGCGCCACAAAATACATCCACCATGACCATCTATCTACTCTTCCTCGCTGTAGCTGCGCTCACCGTCCTGAGCCCAGGGCCTGGTGTCCTCATGACTATCACAAATGCATTACGTTTCGGCTTTAAGGGCACCGTCGGCGGCATCTTAGGAATAGCCATAGGCGCGTTCTTTGTAGCAGGGATTTCGGCGACTGCCCTTGGTGCGGTACTTGCCGCGTCAGCAGTGGCTTTCGCCATCATGAAGTTCATCGGTGCGTCTTATCTCATCTACCTTGGCGTCAAACTTTGGAAGGCGCCTCCAATAGATTTCTCTAATCGTTCAACCCACGACGCAAAATTTTCAAGAAGGTTTGCTGAGGGACTATCCCTCCAACTTACAAACCCAAAGGCGATATTCTTTTTCCTGTCGGTTTTCCCGCAGTTCATAGAAGCTGGCACAAGTTACAAAGCACAGTTCGCGCTCTTGGTAGTCACATATGCATTTCTGGTGGTCGGCATCCACACCATCTACGCACTCTTTGCGCATCAGGCAAGAGGCTGGCTCACCTCCAAACGCGGCGGGCGCATCCTCAACAAAGTTGGGGGAGCCACTTTTGTGTGTTTCGGGACAGCTCTTGCGGCAGCCAAGAAGAGTGGTGCCTAACCCTTGGTTCCAGCAGACTGCCTTCGGCAGCCGCTGAACCAAAACGTTAGTGCTCGCCGTGGATACACCTGGGCAGTTTGAAGAGAAGCGCGCTGTAGTCAGTGATGGCCGAGTTTGGGCCGGCATGGGCAACTTCCGCCTGATCTCTCCGAACGGAGTCCATGTGGCAGAAGTGATTTACGAAGGGGAGCCACCGCACGGTGACTCCTACCACTCCCTGCGGATTGACGGTCGTGCGTTTCCCGGGCATGCGTGGGGCTGCCTGTTCGCATTCACGGCGGACTCCAGGTATTTCGGATGCAGCTGGATGGAGCGCCTCTACGAACGCAAAACGGTTGTCGTAGATCTTGTCACTTCGCGGTATTTTGTGTTGCCGAAGTACATATACGATTTCACGATCAGCTGGCCAAGCCTAGTAGGCAGCCGCGACCACGACAAGGGCGAGACCTACACGTTCACGGGACGAGAGCGGTGGAGTACGTGGTGAGCCCTAACATTTCGCCCAAGGCGGACGCCAGCGGCGCTGCTTACTTCCTACGCTAGGCCGCACAGCAGCCAACGGCCACTCTTAAACTGCCACTTTAGCCCTTCACATCTACACGACTATGCTCAAACTATCATCTTTCCACGCCGTAGTTGCGGCTCTGGTGTTCAACGCTGCCGGGGTCGGGGCTGCGCCAGCGAACAAATGCTTGGTTAACGGCACGGTCACCTATCAGGAGGGCGCTTGTGCATCTGACCAAGTTCGAAAGCCTCCTACCGTTCAAGAGCTGAACGCCGATGAGAAGAAGCGGCGTGCGGCGGCTGTGGGCACATCCCCTGCTAAAGCACCTCCTGCAGCGCCTAACGCGGCCAGCGGCTTTAGTTGCGACGGGCGGCAGTACTGCTCGCAAATGAAATCATGTGCCGAAGCGAATTACTTTCTGGCTAACTGCCCGGGCGTTAAGATGGACGGCGATAAGGATGGAGTTCCTTGCGAGAAGCAGTGGTGTGCTCGCTAGCGCCAAGGCATCGCCCCGCTTGAAGGTGCAGCCTGACTCCTGATGTCAAACACAGCCCACTGACATTATGTTGGGCATCAAATACATGAGCGCACCACTCTCTCCCCAAGATTTGCTCACACGCGCTCCCGTGTGGGAGGCGCTTGCGGATTTCTGGCTTGATACTGAGCTCGTAGATTTTCAGTTTGACCATATTGCTTGCGTACTAGCCTCTTCTCCGTACTCCATAGAAGAAGTGCGTGCTATTCATAATTATGAAGTTGCTCCTGCGGTGTCAGCTAATCTTGCCAGTATTGCCGGTGAATGGGCAGGATTTGACAGCGATTGGTTGCATGCAAGATGTAAGCGGTTTGCATCACGCCGCCAGTCGATTTGGTTTCGCGCCAGAATTTGGCTACAACTCCCATTCATGTGGTTTTTTACCGCACGGCATTGGCGACAGGTTATTCCACGGGTTCAATCACTTCGTAGTTCCAAAGGTAGGTAGTTGTGATTTATATGGTGTTTTAGGCCTTGCAGGCCGTAGAACCTGCTCAAGCAGCTATTGAATTTATAGTGTTTCTTGGGACTTTCGTTCATAGATTTCGCGGTCGCGCGGCGCTGTGTCATTCTTTTGGCCTTTAACTGTCCTTGCACCTCGCGGTCACGCAGCACCGCACGGTATGCCCATGCCCAACGTACCTAGCGGCCCTTTATTGTTTGTCGTAGGCATACCGAACGTTGCTGCGCTCCACTGGCGTGGTCGCTGACAGAAGAGCAATGACCAAGCGACCAGCGACCAAATTTATTCACTGTGACTAAGGTTGAGCAAAACCCTAGCCCCACTACAAGCGACCGGCTGTGGCGTAGCCCTATCGCCACCGATTCGAGCCCCGGGCTCGAAGCACGGAAAAATGGGGATCAGAAATTTAGATGTTTGAGCGCAAAGCGCGAGTTTCTAAATTTCCCCCATTTTGAGTACTGGAGATGCTTGCCGAAGGCCCGGGGTTCGGGTGGCGGTAGGGCTGCGCCACAGCTGGGCGCGTGCTAGAACAACGAAACAATCAACGCGAAACACTAGAAACCCTAAAAAGCACTTCAAACAACTAATTTAATAAAGAAATAGGCCAGTAACCCAAGTAAAACCTGCTCAACCAGCTACGAAATTAATAGTAGCTAAGAAACGATCTATTGCTTAATCACATCCGCCCCCGCTGGCGGTTTGAAGTTAAACGCATCATTGGCTAACGCCGGATTGGCCTCTACTTTTTGAAACTTCAACACTGAGCGTTGCCCAAAGGTGTCCAAAATATCTAAGGTAGTCAGCTCGCCGCCAGCGGTTTTAAAACCTACGCGAATGCTTTGCAGGGTGCCGTCTTTGGCTTTGGGCGTGGCTACTACCCAGCTGTTGCCGTCGGCGTCGGGTGCGGCTTTGAGGCTGAAGTTTTGTTCCAGCGCTTTCAGGTCACCTGACGACGCGATGATGGCCGCGGGCGTGTTGGCCAGTACGTTGGCTTGCTTGTTGCTGGTAACTTGGTTGAGGTCAACGTCGTACATCCACAGGGTTTGGCCGTCGGCTACCAGGGTTTGCTCAAAGGGTTTTTTGTAGACGAATTTGAAGCGGTTAGGGCGTGCAAATTCAAACGTGCCGCTGGAATTTTTAACCTTGGGGGCTTGGCCTTCGCGTGCAGGGGAGGTGACGGTTTGGGTAAAGTCGGCGCGGCCTGTTTTGCTGGTTTTTAGGAAGGTTTCTAGGCTGTCTAGGCCGTTAGCACCCGCAGATACTGCACAACCAGCTATTAAAAATGCAGCAGCTAGTTTGCGCAGTGCGCGGTTTTGTAGCTGCTTCAAAGGCGAAACAACTGGGGTCAGAGCAAAATTTCGTAATGGCACGGCGCGCTCTGACAGGGTCGTTGTCTTGAATTTCGATCTGACCCCAGTTGTTTCTAACATTAATCACCCTTTTCGATTTAATCCAGTTTAGTCATTGCGCCCCGGCACCAATATCTCGCGCTGTCCACGGCCATTCATGGCGGTCACCAGGCCAGCTTTTTCCATCGCTTCCAGCAAGTTGGCCGCTTTGTTGTAACCAATGCTTAAATGCCGTTGCACCAGCGAGATGCTGGCTTTTTGGTTTTTCAGCACAATGTCTACCGCGCGGTCGTACATCGGGTCTTTCTCACCGCCGCCACCTTCGCCGTCTAGGCTCAGACCATCCTCGCCGTCGACAGTTCCGCCCTCCAGCACGCCTTCAATATAGTTAGGCTCGCCTTGGCTCTTCAGATACGCTACAACGCGGTGAACCTCCTCGTCGCTGACAAACGCCCCGTGCACGCGAATCGGCAGGCCCGTGCCGCTGGGCATGTACAGCATGTCGCCCATGCCCAGCAAAGCCTCCGCGCCCATTTGGTCTAGGATGGTGCGACTGTCGATCTTGCTGCTGACCTGAAAGGCGATGCGCGTGGGAATGTTGGCCTTGATCAGGCCGGTAATCACGTCGACGCTGGGGCGCTGGGTGGCTAGGATTAAGTGAATACCTGCAGCGCGGGCCTTTTGCGCCAGGCGCGCAATCAGCTCTTCAATCTTTTTGCCCACCACCATCATCAAGTCGGCCAGCTCGTCGATTACTACTACGATATGGGGCAATCGCTCCAGTGGTTCGGGCGCATCAGGCGTGAGGCTGAAAGGGTTGTAGATGAATTCACCACGTGCTTTGGCGTCGTCCATCTTCACGTTGTAGCCCGCCAGGTTACGCACGCCCATTTTGCTCATCAGCTTGTAGCGGCGCTCCATTTCCATCACGCACCAGTTCAGGCCGTGCGCGGCTTGGCGCATGTCGGTTACCACGGGGGCCAGCAGATGCGGTATGCCCTCGTACACGCTCATCTCCAGCATCTTCGGGTCGATCATCAGCAGGCGCACATCGCGCGCTTCGGCTTTGTACAGCAGGCTCAAAATCATCGCGTTGATACCGACAGATTTACCCGAGCCGGTGGTACCCGCTACCAGCACATGCGGCATTTTGGCCAGGTCAGCCACCACGGGAACGCCCATGATGTCTTTGCCCAAGCCCATGGTCAGCATCGACTTGCCTTCGTTGTACACCTGCGAGCCTAAAATTTCGCTTAGCTTGATGCTTTGGCGTTTGGCGTTGGGCAGCTCCAGCGCCATGTAGTTTTTGCCCGGAATCGTCTCCACCACGCGGATGGATACGAGAGATAGTGAACGCGCCAAATCGCGCGCCAATCCCACCACTTGCGAGCCTTTTACACCCGTAGCAGGTTCGATCTCATAACGCGTAATTACCGGCCCGGGCAAGGCAGCTACTACGCGCACTTCAACGCCAAAGTCTTTGAGCTTTTTCTCAATCATCCGGCTGGTCATCTCCAGCGTATCGGGCGACACGGTTTCCTGGCGCAGCTGCGCGCCGTCTAGCAAATCTACCTGCGGCAGCTTGCTGTCAGGCATCTCGCTGAACAGTGGTTTTTGCCGCTCTTTGGCCACACGGGCGCTTTGCGGTACGTCTACCAGCACGTCGACCAAGGTGGGCTCTACTTGCCTGCGGGGCGCTGTAGCAGGCGGCATCATGATGGGCGCGGGGTGCAACTCTTCGCTTTCGGCCCGCTCTACGGTAACGTCGGCTTCACGCTCGCGTGCGGCTTGGCTGCCCATGGCCTTGTCTTGGGCCATTTCGCGTTTTTCGCGGCTTTGATCCCATAGGCTGTACACCCAGCTGCCAATGCCGTCAGCCCAGCGCGCCCACGAAAAGCCAAACGCCCCAGCACTGCCCACCACCACCAAACCAATACCCACCAAACCCGACCCGGTAAAGCCCAGCCACTTGCCAGCAAAGCTGCCCACGGCATAGCCCAGCACACCGCCTGCATGGCCTGGCAAGCGCGGCTCAAAACGGTACAGCCGTGTCCATTCCAGCGTGCAGCTGGCCAACAGCAGCACCACTAAACCTAGCCAAAATAAAGCACGCGGTGACAGGTGCCAGCCGCTGTGCATCGGCTCTGGCCGCTGCCCGCCACGCAGCCAGCGCGCCAGTGACGACAACCACGCCAGCAGAGCCGCCAGACCACACCACCACACCGAAAAGCCCAGTAGGTAGTAGCTGGCGTCGGCCAACCGCGCGCCCAGCTTGCCGCCCCAGTTAGCGGTTGTTTGCGACAAATTGGCTGCTGAACCCGAGGTAGACCATGCGGCATCGGCTGGCGAATAGCTCACCATCGCCAGTAGCCAAAATAGCAAGGCTACTGCGCCTAAAAGCAAGGCGATTTCGTGCACAAATTTGCGCCCTGCCGATGGCACTGGGCGGGCGGAGGAGGATTTTTGGAGAGTGTCGAGTGAGTAGGTCATTGCAACTGCAAGCTTACCCTATGTTGCAAGGCCTAAAATGCAGCAAAAACGCTGTTACGTCCCCCGCGTGGTCGGCAGGGCTAGCGCCTAGTTTTAGCCCAATGTGCTCAAGCGTTCTTTGATCAGCACCGAGTTGTTCTCGAGCGTTTCAATATAGCCACGCTCTTCCAGGTCTTTCATCACACGGCTCACCATCTCGCGCGACGCACCGACCATTTTGGCCAAGTCTTGGCGCGA